>JAVZMA010000007.1:0-68127 GCA_038883475.1 Bathyarchaeia archaeon | reverse complement strand
ACTTCTTTGCCTATTTCCAGTCCAGCCTTTTCGATAACGCCTAGAACATTGCGTTTTTCTGGCGGTGCGTCTGGACCGACAACAAAGTCTGGTCCGCCGAGATAATAGAAGTGCAGTGTATGGTCGTAGATGTAGTAGCCGCAGTACATGAGTTCCCGTAACTTTTTGGCTGCTGACGGAGGCTCCACATTGAAGGCAGCGTCTAAAGCCTTTGTTCCAGCCATGTGATGGGCGACGGGGCAGACTCCGCAGATTCTGCTTGTTAAAAGTGGCATGTCTTCAGCTTTTCTTCCGATGCAGAATCTTTCGAAGCCTCTTAGTTCTGGAATTTGGAGGTAAGCGTTTTCCACTTCGCCCGCATCATTTAAGAAAATGGCTATTTTCCCGTGTCCCTCAAGTCTTGTTATTGGATCTATAATTATTTCCTTCATTTCATAACCCTCCTTCTGAGAATTGAAGCTGGTAAACCGTACATGTAGAAGGTTCCAACGGGGTCTTTTATCTGCGCTATAAGTTTTTCAACCTCTTCCTCAGTGTACTTTTCCTTCTCCTCTTCTAAGCCAAGTATAGAAGCCAAAGCGCTTATCATTGCTGCGCCTTGCTCTGGCGAGTTGGGGCACGGTCCACCGCAGCCTGTGCATGGCATGTCAGCGTTTAGGCATCTTGCTCCGCATCCGCCTCGGGTTGCTGGACCCATGCAGAGTATTCCCTGCTCGAGTAAGCAACGTTCTGGCTCTGGAGCCTTCTCGTAGACGCGGTATATTTTGGAGATTTTCTTGTTCTCCTTCTTTCTTGGGCAGTCGTCACAAACTGATTTTAGCGGAGCGAGAACTGAGCCTTTTGGTGGTAGTTCTCCTTTGGCTATGGCTTCTACTGCGTAGAGTGTGCGTTCAACTGCTGGCGGACATCCCGGCACATAATAGTCAACTTCCACTGTTTGGTCTAAGGTTTTGACGGTGTCGTAGAATTCTGGAATTTCCAGCTCCCCTTCTTTAACTTTGACTTTTGGTTTTGGTGTTACGCCGTTCGGGTTCGCTGTGGAAAAGGTTTTCATGTAAACTTTTTCAAAGATTTCCTTCTTGTTTGTGAGGTTTGCTAGTCCCGGTATGCCTCCTAAATGAGCGCAGGCGCCGTAGGCTATGAGCATTTTCGATTTTTTCCTCAAGAGTTTCGCCATGTGTTCTTGTTCTGAGTTGCGTATTCCGCCATTGAAGAAACACACATCTATGTATTTGTCTGGCATGTTTTCAACATCTTTGTATTTTATATCCATTGCTACTGGCCAGAAGACGATGTCGGCGATTTGTATTACGTCTAGGATTTTTTCGTTTATGTCTAATACTGCGATTTCGCAGCCTCCGCAGCTTGCTGCCCAGTAGAAGGCAAATTTTAATTTGTTTTTCGCCATTTTATGATTCCTCCATTAAATGTTACTTAAAACTTCTGTGGGCTTCACTCTAAGCTCGTCTAATCCGAGTTCTTTAGGTTGGAAGCCCATGGCTAAACCCAGCAGCTGCGTGTAGTGCAGTACTGGGATGCCGAATTTCTCGTTAAAAGTCTTTTCTATTCGGGGCTGGTTAAGGTCGAACATTATGTGGCAGAAGGGGCATATGGTAATCATCGCCTGAGCCTTCACAGCTCTTATATTGCTGAGTTTCTCTTTTGCCATCTGGAATGGCACTTCTTCGTTTACGCCTATTATTGGGTTTCCGCAACACTGCGTCTCATCCATGTAATCTAGGCATTCAGCCCCTGTCAGCCTAATCAGTTCTTTCAAGGTTGTTGGGTTTTCAGGGTCGTCGCGACCAACATATTTTGCTGGGCGAACAACGTGGCATCCGCTATGTTGGGCAACTTGAAGTTTAGTTAGAGGCTTTTTAACAGCGTTCTTTATTTTTTCGTAGCCAACATCTTCAGCCAAAACGTAGATTAGGTGTTTAACTTCTATTGTGCCCTTGAACTCCATACCCATCTCCTTTAGGTAACCGTTAATCTTCTCCCTTAGCTTTTTGTCTTCTTTAAGCATTTTGTTCGTCTCATTTAGGCTGCTGAAGCATCCGTTACACAAAGTTAGAATGTTTAGGTTTTCTCTCTCAGCCAAGCAGAGATTTCGCGCCGCTAAAGTCAACATTAACTCGTGGTTTATCGGGTCCATTGGAAGCCCGCAACAGTTGAATTCAGGCATCTCAACAAGTTCCACTCCAAGCTTTTCAAGAACTTTCCTCGCTGAAATCTCGTAGCTTGAAAGCCTGTAGGGGACAACACAGCCCAAGAATATGAGGTATTTTGGATTTGCCATCAGCTTTTCACCTTCTCAAAAGTTTTTGCGTTTTCAAGAATCTTCGCCGAACCAGTAAGCTCAAATATTTTCGAAACGTCGGCGAGGTTTGGTTTTGGAAGAGGCGGTAAACCATCCTCCACCCTCTTTTTATGTCTTGACTCTGGAATGGCGTATACATAACCACTTTTCAACAGGTTGGTTGCTAATTCCTTGTAAACTAGAGGCATTATACCCTTATCTTTTGTAACCATGTTTCGTAAGGCGCGCACTATCCCAGCGATTTCAACACCCTGCGGACAGTGATCAACACATGTAAAGCATGCTGAGCATAGCCAAAGGGCATCATTTGACAATAGCCTATCCTTTAGCCCAAGCTGCACCATTCTCGCTATCTTTCTTGGTCTGTAGAAGTCGCTGAACTTTGAAATTGGGCAGTCAGCTGTGCATGTTCCACACTGGAAGCAGAGCATTATTTTTTCTGCGCCATGTATCTTACTCATTTCATACTTGAATTTGGGATCTAGTTCCTCAGCTTTTATCACGCTTGCGGCTTGCTCTTTAGTTTCACTCATCTTTTTTCCCTCCACTCTTTAACGGACTTGGACCAAGCTTCTTAATTTGTTCAACCATATCCTTCACAACAGCGGCGAACTTGTCTCCTTCGCTAGCTGAAACCCACTCCAGCCGCACACGCTCCGGTTCTATTCCAAACTCTTGCAGAACCTTCTTTAGAAGCGTCACCCTTCTTAAAGCTTTAAAGTTCCCGCTGAGGTAGTGGCAGTCTGACGGTAGGTGGCAGCCGGCGACGAGAACTCCGTCAGCACCGTCCTTGAAAGCTTCCAAGATGAAGGCTGGATCTATTCTGCCGCTGCACATCACGCGGATAATTCTTATGTTTGGCGGGTATTGGATGCGGCTTACACCAGCCAAGTCTGCTCCAGCGTAACTGCACCAGTTGCAGAGGAAGCCAACAATTTTTGGTTCAAAATCTTTCTCGCCGCTCATGCTGTTGCCTCCTCCATTAAGGCTGCTCTAACCTGAGCCAATATTTCCTCAGTTGTGAAGTGACCCAGAGTTATGGCTTTTGTTGGGCATGCTGTTCCGCAGACTCCGCAGCCTTTGCAGAGGGCTTCAATTACGTGCGCGACTAGTTTGCCGTTTTTTTCTTTCATCTCTATCGCGCCATAGGCACATAGATGTTCACAAATTCTACAACCACTACATAAATCTTCATCCACGTTTGCGATGATTCCCTCGGTTTCAAGCGTCTTTTTCGAAAGTATCGTTGCGGCTCTTGCTGCTGCCGCGCACGCTTGCGCGATGCTTTCGTCGAGGTATTTGGGAAGATGCGCCATTCCGCAGAGGAAGACGCCGTCTGTTTGGAAGTCTACTGGTCTAAGTTTCATGTGAGCTTCTAAGAAGAAGCCGTCTTTTGTCAGCGGCACTTTAAGCATTTCTGCTATGCGCTTGTTGTCTGGGTTTGGAATTGTAGCGGCGCTTAAAATGACGAGGTCGGGTTGGATTTCAATTTCTTCCTTCACAACTGGCTCGTAGAATCTTACTTTGAGTTTTCCACCAGTGTTTGTCACTTTTGGCTTTCTTTCATCATCATAGTTTATGAATATGACGCCTTTTTCCGCTGCCTTGCGGTAATAGTCCTCTTTGAAACCATAGCTCCTAACATCCTTATATAACACGTAAACGTCTGTTTGGGGGCTTGTCTCCTTGATTTTTAACGCGTTTTTAATGGCTTGCCCGCAGCATATCCTAGCACAGTTGGGTTTCTCCTCTGTCCTAGCGCCGACACATTGTATCATGACAACTGTTTTGGCTTTGAACTCGCCTTTCGCAATTTTCTCTTCCAACTCGTGTTGCGTCATTACCCTCGGGTCTTTACCGTATAAGTATTCGGTTGGCTTGTATTCAACAGCCCCAGTTGCAACAATAACTACGCCATGCTCTATCTCTTTTTCCTTGCCGCCTTCCACAATTTTTGATTTGAAGTTGCCGACGAAACCGTTGACTTCGGTGACTTCCGCTCCGAGGTGAACATGTATCTTCTTGTTTCCCATAACCTCTTTAACTAGCTTGTTCAACTGTTCCTTCGGGTCTTCGCCTTCCAGCAAATAATAGATTTTGCGCAGATGCCCACCTAACTCCTTTTCGCGTTCTACAAGGTGAACTTTAAAGCCTTGCTTAGCAAGTTCTAGGGCTGCAGTCATGCCTGAAACTCCACCGCCGATTATCAGGGCTACAGGCGTAACGCCGATTACTGGCTTCTTTAAGGGCTTTAGAAGCCTTGCTTTTGCAACCACCGCCCGAACAAGGTCTTTGGCTTTTTCCGTTGCTTCTTTTGGCTGGTGCATGTGCACCCAACTGCACTGGTCTCGGATATTCGCCATCTCAAAGAGATACGGGTTTAAGCCAGCCTCTTGAACGGTTTCTCTGAAAAGCGGCTCATGTGTTCTAGGAGTGCAGGAGGCGACAACAACGCGGTTAAGCCTATGCTCCTGTATTTTTTCTTTTATCCTCTTTTGTGTGTCGTCAGAGCATGTGTAAAGGTTGTCTTCGGCGTAAACCACGTTTGGAAGTTTCTTAACATACTCTACAACTTCTGGAACCCTTACTATTCCGCCAATGTTTATTCCACAGTGACAGATGAAAACACCTATGCGCGGTTCTTCTTTGCTTACGTCCCTTTCAGGCGGATACTCTTTAACCGTTACGAGTTTTCCTCTTTCAGAAGCTATTATGGACATGGCTTTTGAGGCTGCAGCACTCGCCTGAGCAACACTTTCAGGAATGTCTTTCGGCGCGCTGAAGGCTCCGCAGACAAAAATGCCCGGCTTTGATGTTTCAAGGGGTGTGAAGGTTTTTGTTTCGCAGAAATGGTATTTGTTAAGTTTTATTCCAAGGCTCTTGGCAAGTCTTTCCACATTCTTTGGCGGTTGCATCCCAATGGAGAGAACAACCATGTCAAACTCTTCTGTTTTTGGCGTTTCGTCCTCAACATAGTGGACGAAGAGGTTGTTTGTCGCCGGGTCTTCGGTTACGCTTGCAACTCTTGACCTAACAAACCTTATGCCATACTCCTCTTTTGCACGGTTATAGTAGGCGTCAAACTCTTTTCCGTAAGCGCGAATGTCCATGTACAAGATTGTGCAGTCAAGTTTTGTAGGCACATGCTCCTTAGCTATTATCGCCTCTTTAATGCCGTACATGCAGCACGCCGCAGAACAATAGTTGTTTCCAAGCTGCGCGTCCCTTGAGCCAACACATTGGATGAAGGCTATTTTCCGCGGAATTTCGCCGTCTGAAGGTCTTAGGACTATTCCGCCGTAGGGTCCTGAAGCGCTTAAAATGCGTTCGAACTCTATGCTTGTTACAACATTTTGGAAACGTCCATAACCATATTCGCTTTTGAGCCTAGCGTCGAAGGGTTCGAAGCCTGGTGCGAGAATTATTGAGCCTACTTTTAGGGTTACTTCACTGTCTTGCTGGTCGTATTCAACAGCCTTCGCCTTACACACCTCTTGGCATGTTCTACAACCTATGCATTTTTCTCGGTTTATTATGAACCTTAACGGAACTGCTTGTGGATACTCAACGTAGATGGCGCCTCTGTCAGTCAAGCCTTTATTGTATGTGTCTATGGCTTCAACTGGACATTTTTGTGCGCACAATCCGCAGCCGTTGCATTTTTCTTCGTTTATGTAGCGGCTTCTTTTTCGAATTTTAACTTCGAAGTTTCCAGCTTCGCCTTCTAAGCCCACTACTTCGCTGTTCGTAATCAAAGTTATGTTTGGGTGTCTTCCAGTTGTGACAAGCTTTGGTGCAAGAATACACATTGAACAGTCGTTTGTTGGGAATGTCTTGTCAAGCTGCGCCATCACGCCGCCTATGCTGGGCGACTGGTCGACAAGGTACACTTTAAAGCCAGAGTCAGCCAAATCAAGAGAAGCTTGTATTCCAGCGACGCCTCCGCCTACCACGAGGACTGAGCCTACTTTTTCCTTAGCCATTTTACTTAACCTCCAAAGCTTTGTAAAGTGGAGTTGTTCCTTCAACCCTGTCTAGGGCTATCATCCCCTTTCTACGCATGTTCGTTATGTGCCGAAGAACTGCGGCTGGCTTAATGCCGAGGTTTTCGGCTAAAGCCTTAACTGAAAGGGGTTTGTCCTTTGTGAGAAGGTGAATCTTATGTCGGATAAATTCTGCAGTAACGATTTCGTCTAATAAGGCGTCAAATTCCTCTTGTGAGATTTTCTCGCCATAAGCGTTTAGGAAGTTTGTTAGTTCCTCCTCCCTTCCCAACAGAACTCTAAGTCTAAAGTTAGATGCTGCGTTCTTTGCTGCCAAAATATTTTCTGAAATTTTTGATTTTGGCTCTTTCAATGGGGAAGCCCCAAGCTTCCAGATGTCTTCCGAAAACTCCCTTGCAAGGTAACTGAAACTTATCTCTTCTAAGGGTGAAGACCAAAACAGTTTCAAGCGTTCAGGTTCAAGACCAGTTAAAGCCATCAGTTTCTTCAGCATTTTTACGGCGCGTTCTGCTTGGAGGTTGCCGTCGACGAAGTGGCAGTCTGGCGGTTTGCATCCAACCAGCATAATGCCGTCTGCCCCGTTAGCGAATGTTTCTAAAACTATGACTGGGTCTATTCTTCCAACGCATACTACGCGGACAACGTTAACGTTTGATGGAACATGTAATTCTTCTTGGCAGTAAGTCCAGTTGCACATGAAACAAACAATTTTAGGCGTGATATGCTCCATACTTTTCTACCTCCTTAAAGCTGCAAGGGCAAAAGTTAAAATTTGCTCGTTTGTCAGCTTCTTCATTGTTATGGCTTGTTCGGGACATCTAGCCGCGCATAACCCGCATCCTTTGCACAAGTCTTCGTTTACTTGCGCTATTCCTTTCTCGTTCTTTTTAATCGCCTCAACTGGGCAGACAACGGCGCAAACGTTGCATCCTACACAGCGGTTTTCATCCACAACGGCCTTATCGCCCTCACACAAGTCCATGCCCGCGAGGCATTCCGCACATGGTCCACAGCCCAAACAGCGAAAAGCTTCAAATCGCGCCTTCTGCTTTGTCCTCTCCAAGTATTCCACAGCTTCATCAAAGCTTAAGTGAGGTTTCTCTATGGGCGGTTCATACCTACGCTCTTTCTTTTTAACAGAACTCCAGTTTTTAACCCATGTTGTCTCTTCAACTTTCTCCTCTCTGCCTTTCCGCAAATCTTGACCCCTAAGATAAAGATGGATGGAAACAGCCGCCCTTTTTCCAGCGCCCACAGCCTCAATTATGCTTGCGGGTCCAGTGGCTATGTCGCCTCCAGCGAAAACTCCTGGAACACTGGTTTCTAACGTTAGCGAATCAACTTGTAATGGTGGTCCTCTTTTGTCTTTGCTTAAAACTTCTGCGGGTAGACACTCGGTTTCAGCTACTTGTCCAAGGGCTGGAATCACCATGTCAACTTCGTATTGGTGTTCTGAGAAGCTTATTGGAACTGGGCGTCTTCTGCCGCTTTCATCTGGTTCGCCGAGCCGCATTCTTAAGCATTCAACAGCCTTAACCTTTCCGTTTTCGCCTACAATCTGTTTCGGAGCAACCAACAGGTAGATTTTTATTCCGTCTTTTTCAGCCAGCTCCACTTCGTGCGGTAGCGCTGGCATTTCCTCACGTGAACGCCTATAAAGAATCATAACCTCTTTTGCGCCAAGCTTCTTTGCAGTTCTAGCAGCGTCGATTGCGGTGTTTCCGCCTCCGATTACGGCAACTCTTTCGCCGACGGTAACGTGCTCGCCTAGTGCCACCGCCCTCAGAAAGTCTACGGCGTTAATAACGCCTTCTAAATCTTCGCCTGGCACGTTCAATTTCATGCCTTTCTGTGTTCCAATGGCTATAAAAAACGCCTTGTAACCATCAGCCTTCAAACTCTCAAGCGTCACATCCTTTCCAAATTCCACGCCAGTTTTGATTTCAACGCCTAAATCTTGGATGTAGGCAATCTCGTTTGCAACAACAAATTTTTCAAGACGAAAGTTTGGAAGACAATAACGCATCATGCCGCCAGGCTCAGACATGCGCTCAAAAACAGTTACTGGATAACCAAGTTTTGCAAGTTCGTAGGCTGCTGTTAACCCTGCGGGTCCAGCCCCTATTATTGCAACTTTTTCGCTGTATCGTTTGGGTATGGGGTCAGGCGTTACCCGTCCTTGTTCACGTTCTATGTCTGCAACAAGCCTTTTTAGAGCGCGGATGGCTACTGCTTGATCAACATTAACTCTTGCACAAGCGTCTTCACATGGGCTGAAGCATACTCTTCCACAGATTGCTGGGAAGGGCATGTCCTTCCTTATAACTTCCACAGCCTCTCTGAATTTACCTCTTTGAATCAGAGAAACATATGCTTGAACGTTTACACGCGCTGGGCACGCCGCCCTACACGGGGGCAACAATCTTTTTTCACTTATTGGAATGGCTGTCATTGGTTAGACCAGCCTCTTAGAAGCTTATTTGAATGTCTTATCAAATATATTAATTCATCTGAATCATAGTTAACATAAACATAACATAAAAATTTTAACAGAAAAAGGGGGAGTTGAGGGTTTATTCGCGGAGCCTTCCTTCAAGTTTGCTTACCCACTTGTTATATTCTCTTGGGCCTAACAAGCCTTTTAGTTCCTCTTCTAAAGTCATGGAGTTTTTGGGCTTAATCTCGATTATCCAGCCTTCGCCATACGGATCCTCGTTTATCAGGTGAGGTTTATCCCTCAAATTCTCGTTAACCTTAACAATTTTGCCGCTTACAGGCGCATAAAGGTCAAACATGAACATCCATGTTTCAGCTACACCGAAAGGCTCCATCTTGCTAATTTCTTTCCCAACAGGATCGGTTATAACTGACGCAATACCTTTCAAGTGCTTTTGAGCGTAATCTGAAACGCCCACGCGAATGTTTCCTTCAGGAGTTATTTGAGCCCATGTGTGTTTTGGCGTGTACAGAAGTTGTTCAGGTACTGCTAGGAGTTCTTTGCGTTTCTCGGCTGGAATTCCCTCGGCACGCATAAGTTCTTCTAAGCGCAGCCGGATTGCCTCTGAAACGAATTCAGATATGCTTCGGTAACGGCCCGTTTTGAGAGCTTTTTCGATTTCTTTTATGAGTTCTTGCCTTATACTTACGGTTTTCCATTCTGACATTTTACATCAACCTCCTTTACATCTGCGTGATATATAGAGTAAAGCGAAAGATATATATCTAACGTAAATAAAGAATATAGAATAAATAAATGTGTCAAAGTATATAGCGTAAGTATAAATTAAGGCGTGGTAAATATGGAAATTAGAAAAGTACAGAAAGTCGGTCACTCAACCTTAACGGTTTCGCTTCCAAGCGAGTGGGTGAAACAGCACAACCTCAAATCAAGCGACCTCCTCTTCATCGTACCAGAAAGAGACGGTTCGCTTAAGTTGATGCCAAGCCAGCTAGCCCAGAGAGAGGAAGCAGAAGAATACTTGATAAATGCTGATGCCTGCGACGAGCCAGGAATGCTTGAAAGAATAATTGTTGGCGGCTATATACTTGGAAGAGACGTAATAAGAATTATTTCTTCAAGCCGTATAGGGAAAGCCCACGTAGACGAAGTGAGAAAAATTGTCCAGAAGCTCATAGGGTTGGGCATTCTTGAGGAAACACCGAAGAGCATCCTTCTTCAATGCTCGATTGACTCGACGAAGTTCAAGCTTGATATGCTGATTAGAAGGCTTTCGCTTATCGCTTCAACGATATTGACGGAGGCAATTCAAGGTTTTCGGGAGAAAAACTATGATTTATTGGAGGAAGCTATTGCCCGTGAAGACGAAGCAGACAAAATCTACTATTTGGCGGTGCGTCTGCTGCTTTCTGCACAGATAAAACCAGATATAGCAGAAGAAGTGGGTATGGTGGACATACTTTTCATTCCAGCAGCCAGAGTAATACTGCAATATTTGGAGTTGGTTGCGGATTACTCGGAATTTTTAGCTAGGGAAGTCCTTGAAATGGAAGTGTACCGTAACAGGTTGCCGAACGAAGTTGTTGATAGAATCTGTCACCTCAGCGAGTTAACCCAAACAATTTTCCAGAAAGCTGTGGAATGCGTTTTCACAAGAGACTTAAAGGTTGCAAATCAACTTTTGGAGATGAGGAATGTGCTTGAAATAGACTCAAACAGGCTTACGCGGGAGGCACCAGAGATTCCCTATGTTAGGTCTATTCTTTCATACTTAAGCAAGATTGCAGACAAAGGCGCAACCATAGCTGAAATAGCCATAAACAGAGCTTTGGAAGAACCTAGCAAGTACGCGGGGGACATTGTTCGAGCGGTGAAGCACATGAGGACTACGCCTTTACCTGTTGGAAAGAGATAACCAACGTTTGCATTATGGTTGTGCCATTCTTAACACAACAAGGTTAAAAAGGCAGAAAGTAAATATTGTATTTAGAGGGAGGCTGTATGGATGATTTTGAGGAAGCGTTACAGAATATAGACGTCTTCTGCAGAGTTCTGGCTAAGAAGATGGCGGAAAGCCTAAACGATGTTGAAAGCAACGTTTCTGTTGAGCCTATTGAGAGGCTCTTGAGAAGAAAGTATATCATAGAGGAACAAGTTGAACAAAACCCAACAGTTAAACATTTTATTCCGCTTCCACAAGTTGAGGAGCCCCTAATAGACGTTTTTGAAGATGATAACTACGTTAAAGTCTTGATGCAATGTCGCTGTAAAGACCAAAAGGTAACAGTTCACAGGGATTCTAGTGGCTTGGAAATATGTTTGGAAAGTGTGTGTAGAAAGCTTAACTTGCCAGTTGAGCAGTTGCAAGTTGAAAACATGGTCATGAAATGCAACAATAATGAAGCTTTAGAAGTTGAGATTCCAAAATTGAAAACAATTGCAAACTACGACCGTTGAAAGCCCTACTGAACAGTTACGCCTTTCTGTTTTATTCTCCTTCTGCATGCTTCCTCTTCGGCGCACGTTGCACAGGTGTAAATAACGTCAAACTCGTTTTTCTCGGGGTTTGCGGGGTTTACAATAAAGGCTAAACACTCCTCGCCTTTGTTTATTACATCTCCGCAACAATAACATCTATGCTCTTTTAAGGCTATAACCTTCATTTTGCATCCTCAAATTTAGGAAACATTTCACACTTTTAACATTTTCTAACATAAAAAAGAAAAAGAAATGTACGATGGAAACAAGTTTTAGGAAGAGTTGCTAGCCTATCTTCTCAAGTACTTTGTCTATTTTCATTTTGTGGAAGTCAAGCGCCAGTTCTTTAGGTTCCACACCTAGGCTTAGACTTAAAAGCTCAGCGTAATGGACTATAGGCATGTTATACTCTTCTTTATACGAGGATTTTATCAGCATCTGTCCAAGGTCAAGGGTTAGGAAGCAGAATGGGCATAGCGTTGATATACAGTCGGCGCCAGCTTCTGTCGCATTTACAATTTTGTCTCTTGCTATTGCCAAGGCAACATCGTCCGCGTAACCCCTGAGGAGACCACCACAACATTTCAGCTTGTTTCTGTACCAGATGCTTTTTGCACCCAAAGCCTCAATTAACGTGTCGAAGATTTTGGGGCGTTCAGGATCGTCGAACCTTAAGAGCGCACTTGGTCTGAGAAGGTGGCATCCAGAGAAGGAAGCCACTTTCAACTTGTTTAATGGTTTAACAACGCTTTTTTTTAGGCGGTCTACGCCAACATCCTTCATTAAAACTTGAAGGTAGTGCCTAACTTCCTTGTTGCCCTTAAACTCCTTGCCAACATTAGCTAGGATTCTATTCACCCGTTCTCGCAGTTCCTCTTTTTCTTTCAGCAAGGTGTTGGTCATTGCCAGAGACTCAAAACATCCCGTGCAAAGTGTGACTATGTTTAGGTCGGCTTCTTCGGCTAGGCAAATGTTGTAGGCTGCAATGGCTAGGCTTGTTTCCAAATCTATAGACTGCAGCGGCGGAGGAGCGCAGCATGTCATATTCTCTAAGTCAACAAGTTCTATTCCTAGCTTTGTTAGGGCTTTTCTTGCCGATAGTTCATAGTGGGGTTGGCGGGCTGGTATTGTGCAGCCTAAAAATAACGCGTAGGTTGTCATTGGGATTCACCTTTTTTAAACATGATTTTATCGAAGCCCGTGGCTGAAAGAATCTTCTTTGCTGCTTCGACGCCCGTTGGTTTCAGGGGCGGCAGCCCATAGTCTCCCCGCTTCTTCTCCAAGAATTTTGATACGGGAACTATGCGTCCTTCGCTAGTTATTCCAGCTGCGAACTCGGCGTATATGTTGGGTATGTTGCCCTCACGTATTGCCATGTTTCTTAAAGCGTAGATGACATCTGCGATTTCAACTTTTTGGGGGCAGCGTTCTTGACAGTTATAGCATGAGGCGCAAAGCCAAATGGCATCGCTTGCAATGACGTCTTGCCTCAGCCCTAAAAGTGCAAGGCGGATGATTTGTCTTGGATTGTAGCGGTCTGTGGTTTTGGCTACTGGACAGCTGCTGGCGCATGTTCCGCATTGGTAGCAGTAGGTTATTGTTTCTCCGCCGAGTCTGCTTGTTATTTCCTTTGCAAAGTCTGTGGTTGACGTTTTTTCCTGCGCCATAATAGTCGTCTCCTATTAGGCTAGTTGCAGCAGCCCCAGTTTCTCCACTCTTTCAGTCATAGTTCTAGCGGCTTCGGCGAACTTATCTCCCTCAATGTAGACGAGGTTAAACATTTCAAGGCGTTCGGGTTCTATGCCGCACTCCTTAAGCAGTTTCTTCGCCAATTCCACTTTCACTTTGGTTTTTTGGCTGCCAACCTCGTAGTGGCAACCGTCTGGTTTGCATCCGACAACCATAACTCCTTGGGCGCCAGCCTTGAAGGCTTCGAGTATTTGCTGAACTTGAACTGTGCCTGTGCATGGAACTTTTAGCACTCTCACGTTTGCTGGATACTGCATCATAGCCATGCCTGAAGAGTCCACTGCCGCGTGACCGCACTCCGAACAGCTTATGGCTAAAATCAACGGTTTAGATGTTCCATTTACGGAAAGTAACGCTTTCATCTGGGCTGATATTTGGTTTGGCTTCAAGTGGCGAAGTTCGATGGCTCCGACGGGGCATGTTCCTACACAGACGCCGCAGCCTTCACAGAGAATGTCGTCCACTTTCGCGACAAAGTGTTCCTTGTCCTTTGGCACTAGGCTTATAGCGCCGTATGGGCATGTGACTGGACAGAATTCACAGTCGCCGCAGTAATCCTCATTCACAAAGGCGGTTTTTTGGTCTTTGATTATTTTGCCATTTGTAAGGAATTTGGCTGCTTTCACTGCTGCCGAGTGAGCGTGGAGGGATGTTGTCGGCGCGTCTTTGGGGAAGGTTGCGCCTCCGCAGAGGAATATTCCCCTACGCTTTGTTTCTGTAGGTCTAAGCTTTGCGTTGTATTCTTTGAAGAAGCCGTCTTGGTCAAGTTCCAAGCCGAGGATTTCGGCAAGTTCCTTTGCGTCTTCGGATGGAACCATTGCTGCCGCGAGAACTACTAGGTCGGCTTCTAATTCTAAGAATTTCCTCAAGAGTTCGTCTTCAACATCCACTACGAGCGTGTTTGTTGCGGGGTCGTGGAGAATTTCTGTAGGTCTGCCTTTAACGAATTTTATTCCCATTTCTCTGGCTTTTTCATAATAGTATTCGTGTTCTCTTCCAGTTGTCCTAATGTCAATGTAACATATTGTTACGTCCGCGTCTGGATAAGCTGATTTAATTAGAGTTGCGTGTTTCAGCGATATCATGCAGCATATACTTGAGCAGTAGGGGTTCCAGCGCCTATCCCTAGAACCCACACATTGCACGAAAACAATGCGTTTTGCTGGTTTCTTGTCTGAGGGTCTTACTAGCGCGCCGTTTGTCGGTCCGAAAGCATCCAGCATCCGCGCTAGTTCCAAGTGGGTTATGACGTCTGGATACTCGCCATAATGATATTCCTTTATCACGCTTGGGTCGTACTCCTTGAAACCCGTGGCAACTATTATGCTGCCGACGTTAAGGGTTATGTTTTCAGTCTTCTGGTTCAGTTCAATAGCCTTTGTGGGGCAAACTTCAACGCACTTCGCGCATTGATTAAACTTGCAGGCTTTGGCGTCTATGGCGTAGACCGGCGGATAGACAAGAGGCGTGTTTATGTAAATTGCCTTTCGCGTTTTGAGTTTCGCGTTATACTCGTCTGGAACCTCAACTGGACAGACGGTTGTGCATAAATCGCAGCCTACACATTTCTTCTCATTAACATATCTCGGCTTTTTCTCTATCGTAACCTTATAGTTTCCGGGAACACCATCAACCTTTACAACTTTAGAGTTTGTAAGCACATTCACGTTTGGAATTTCAGACAACCCCGAACGATAAACGCATTTTCGCGATGTGTGAGTTACCGTTTTAAGGTCTGAGGCTGGAGATTGTATGCAGATGGCACAGTCATCTGTTGGGAAGAAACGCACAGCCCTAGCAGCCAAACCACCCAAGAAAGGTTCTTTTTCAACTAGATAAACCTCAAAGCCGATGTCCGCCAAATCTTCAGCAGCCTGCATTCCAGCTATTCCGCCGCCAATCACAAGAACGGATTTTACTGCTGGAAACTCAAGTTTCTCTATCGGCTCAGAAAGCTTAACACGTTCTATGGCGGCTAAAAGCATTGCTTTAGCTTTTTCAGTTGCTTCTTTTGGCGCATTTCGATGGGGCCAAGCGCAATGGTCTTTTAGGTCTAAAACTTCAATTAGATTTGGATTTAGCCCAGCTTCTTCAACGGTTTTGGCTATGGCGATTTCGCTTATTTTCGGAACGCTCTCGGCGACAACAACCCTATTCACTTTCTTGCCTTTAACGGCGTCAACGATGGTTTTTAGTCCTTGACCACGCCAGAACTCGCTGCCTCTCGCAACAAGAGCTACTCCTTGAACAGTTTTCACAAAGTTTTCTAAGGCTTCAAAGTCGAGGATTTTTGCAATTTGTCCTCCGCAGTCCGATAGGAAGACTCCAACCTTTGCTTCTTCCACTGTTTTCACCTTACCTTTTGAGCGTTTTGACGAGCCTCTTTTGGCTGTCATAAATTTCCACCTCCAACGGCATTTGTCCAACCGCAAAGTGGGTTGCACAAGCAAAACATGGGTCATAAGCCCTGAAAGCCATCTCCACCATGTTCAATATTCCATCAGTAACCTTGCCCTTCTTAATTAAGCCCTTAGCCGCGTTTCTTATCGACATACATATGCCAGGCACATTGTGTGTCGTAGCCACTATCAAATTGACCTTTTTGGCTAAGGCGTTCTCGTCCAACTGATAATGGTGTATTAATGTGCCTCTCGCAGCCTCCACTATGCCGACGCCTTCGCCTGGTTTGCCCGGCTTGTTCTTAATGTTCTTACCGGTTATTTCTGGGTCGGTTACAAGTTCGAGGGCTCTTTCAGCAGCGTAAAGCAGCTCAATCAGCCTAGCCCAATGGTAAGCCAAAGTGTTGTGGACTGGTTTTCCGCCTAGGGTTTTATACATGCGCTCGTATTCCGCTTGGGCTAATGGTGTTGCCATTCCGTCGGCGGCGTTAAGTCTTCCAAGTGGGCCGACTCTGTAGACGCCGTTTTCTAAGCCGTCTACGAAGCCTTTCCATCCTACTTTTTTGAGGTATGGAAGTTTAACGTAGGTCCATGGTTCAACGCGTTCTTCTATTATGTCGAGGTATTCTTTTGGAGAGAATTTAACGAATTCTTTGCCTTGGGGGTCGACTACTCTGACATTGCCGTCGTAGAAGTTTACTTTGTTGTTTTTGTCAACTAAACCCATGTAATAGGTTTTCAGCGTGTATGGTTCGCTTGTGATTAGTTTTACGTATTCTGTGTTTTTGAGAACTATGTCGTCGAACAGTTTAAGAGAGAACTTTGCAAATTCTAAGCAGCTTCGCACCATTTTCTCGATTTCTTTTCTTTCCTCTTCAGATAATCCCTTTGCTATTCCGCCTGGTACGCACGCGCTGACCGGATGGGTTGCTTTTCCGCCCAGCATCTCAGTTATTTTCTGTCCGTAAGCCCTGTGCTTTATGACTTCTTTGCCTATTTCCAGTCCAGCCTTTTCGATAACGCCTAGAACATTGCGTTTTTCTGGTGGGGCGTCTGGTCCAACGACGAAGTCTGGTCCGCCAAGATAATAGAAGTGTAGCGTATGGTCGTATAGGTAGTAGCCACAATACATGAGTTCCCTAAGTTTTTTGGCTGTTTCTGGCGGTTCCACGTTGAAGGCGGCGTCTAAGGCTTTGGCGCCTGCCATGTGGTGGGCGACGGGACAGACCCCGCAGATTCGTGTTGTTATTATGGGTAAGTCTTCTGCTCTTCTTCCCTCGCAGAATCTTTCGAACCCGCGGAGTTCTGGAACTTGGAAGTAGGCTTCGTCCACATCGCCTTGGTCGTTTAGGAAAATGGTTATTTTTCCGTGTCCTTCAAGTCTTGTTATTGGGTTTATGACGATTTCCTTCATTTCATAACCCTCCTCTTCAGAATGGAGTTTGCAAGTGAATACTTGTAGAAGGTTCCAACTGGGTCAACAATCTGTTCGATGACTTTTGGGTCTGTGGCTATTGAGGCGAAGGCGCTTATCATGGCGGCGCCTTGGTCTGCTACGCGAGGTGCTGGTCCGCCGCATCCCGTGCACGGTATGTTCGCCTTTAGGCATTGGGCGCCGCATCCGCCGCGAGTTGCTGGACCCATGCATATTACGCCTTGATCTAGGAAGCATGTTTTGAAGTCATCGTTTATTTCGTAGATTCTTTTGATTTGGGTTATTTTTCTGTCCTTCTTTTCTCTTGGGCATTCGTCGCAAATGGACTTGTTCAGGAGAAGACTAGAACCTTTTGGCGGGAGTTTGCCGCTGAAGATTGCTTCTACAGCGTCAAGTATTCTTGGAACTGGGGGTGGACAGCCAGAAATGAAGTAGTCAACATCCACTGTTTGTGCTAGAGTTTTAACTGTGTCGTAAAACTCTGGGAGTTCAAGTTCTCCCTGTTTGACCCTATAGCGGGTTTGAGGAGTGATGCGCTGCGGGTTTTTTGTTGAGGGAGTTTCAAAGTATGCTCTTTCAAAAATTTTCTCCCGGTTCCATAAGTTTCCGAGGCCTACTACGCAGCCGTCGCATGCGCATGAGCCGAAAGCCACGAGGACTTTTGATTTTTGCCTTAGAAGTTTCGCCATGTGTTCTTGTTCCGAGTTGCGTATTGCTCCATTGAAGAAGCAGACGTCTATGCTTTTGTCGGGCATGTTTTCAACATCTTTGTATTTTATGTCCATTGCTACTGGCCAGAAGACTAAATCCGCCTTTGCTACTACGTCTAGGATTTTTTCGTTTATGTCTAATACTGCGATTTCGCAGCCTCCGCAGCTTGCTGCCCAGTAGAAGGCAAATTTTAGTTTCTTCTCCATTTCATCACCGTTTTTATAGTTTAAAGAAGCTAGATTATTACAAGTTCTATAATTTAAATTTAGTTGTTGGTAAATAGAAAATTGACTATAGAACTTTTATGTTAGGTTTAGGTGAAATATAACAAGAAGAGTGTGCAAGCGGGCTTGTGGTTTTAGCCGATTTGAAAAAGTTTTTGGAGCTTACGCATTCGTTTCTTCTTTTAGGTTTAAAATGCCTTTTATTGTTCCATCTTCCATTGTCTTTAGTGTGAAGCCCATTTTCTTTGTTAGGTTTATGGCTCTTTTGTTGTCTGGCAGCATTATGGCGTAAAGGGTTTCGACTCCCATGTCCCTGCAAACTTCAATGGCGTAATCAACCATTTTTGTCCCTAAGCCTAGTCCTTGCCATGGGTCAGCAACTATGAAGGCTATTTCACCCGTTTTTCTGTCTGGCTCTAGGCTGACTCTGACCACGCCAACTATTCTTCTTCGCCCGTTCTCGGTTAGCTCAGCAACTATCGCCATCTCCCTATCATAATCAATGTTGCAATAGCGCACTCTAACTTCATGAGGCGTGTCTTTAATGATTTGGAAAAACCTATAGCGTATAGACTCCTCGGAAAAGTTCTGGAACATCTCCAGCCACAAGGGCTCATCCTCAGGTTTTATTGGTCTCAGCACAACGATTCTGCCGTCTTTAAGCCTCCACAGCGTTTCGTATTTTTTGGGATACGGGCAAATGACAAGGTGGGATGGACACGCGCCTGGATAATCGCGGGGTGAGAACATTTTGAGGGCAAGTTCTTTATCAATTATGATTCGGGCGTCTAAAATGAAGGCTTCCTTCTCATCTATCAAAAGCGGGTTTATGTCGACCTCTGCCAACTGTGGAAAGTCAACAAGCATTTGGGAAAATCGCACAAGTATCTCCTCAAGAAGTTTCACATTTGCTGGAGGCATGTTTCTATACCCTTTCAGAAGCTGGTAGACTTTTGTTTCTTCCATAAGTCTTCTAGCCAAAGTCTGATTCAAAGGCGGAAGCCCTATCGCGAAGTCTTTAAAAAGCTCTACACCTACACCGCCCATGCCGAAAAGGATTACTGGACCGAAAATTGAGTCTTTTTTGGAGCCGATTATTATTTCGTAGCCTCTTCTTTTTATCATGGGCTGAACCGTCACGCCAGTTATTTCAGCGTTTGGATTGTACTCTTTTGCCCGTTTCGTTATGTTTTCAAAGGCTTGTTCCACTTCAGAATCGCATGTTAGGTTTAGTGCTACTCCCCCAGCGTCGCTTTTGTGGATGATTTGGGGCGAGAGAATCTTTAGCACTACTGGATAGCCTATCTGTTTCGCCAGCATTGTGGCTTCTTCTGCTGTTTTGGCTACGAAAGTTTTTACAACTGGAAACTCGTAGTATTCTAAGATTTTTTTGGCTTCTGCCTCTGTTAAGAGGGTTCTGCCTTCTACGGCGGCGTTTCTCATAAGTGTAAGTATTGGACGCGTCGGAGAAGCTGCGTCAACTGGAAGCTCCTCGGGCGTCTCATACAAAAGCTCAAGGTTGCGCTTGTACTGGTACATGTAAAGGTAGGTTTTCACCGCTTGCTCAGGCGTTGAGTATGTTGGAATGCCATTTTCGTTAAAAATGCGGTTGGCTTCCTCCACTGCGCCGTGTCCCATGAAGGATGTGAGGATTGTCTTGTTTAGGTAACGTTTGTTTTTGCAAACTTCAACTATGCTTTTCGCGATTTCTACTGGCTCGACAACGGCTTGAGAAGTATAAATTAGCAGTATACCATCAACGTTTTCATCATCGAGGCACGCTTCAAGCACAGCCTTGTAGCGGTCTGCACGGGCGTCTCCAAGGATGTCTATGGGGTTGCCTTTACTCCAGTAATGTGGAAGAATACTGTTCAGCGTTTCCATTGTTTTCGGACTTAGTTTTGCGAGTTTTCCACTTCGGGCTATTAGGGCGTCTGTAGCCATTACACCTGGTCCGCCTGCGTTAGTTATTATGGCGAGGTTCGGTCCTTTTGGCAGAGGCTGCATTCCTAAAACTGCTGCGCAGTTGAATAGGTCTGCTATTTCTTCCACGCGGACCATGCCTGCTCGTTTGAAGGCTGCATCGTATACCAAGTCTTCGCCTGTTAGGGCGCCTGTGTGGCTGGCGGCGGCTTTTGCGCTTTCCGCGAATTTTCCGGCTTTTACGACGATTATGGGTTTTGTTCTCGCGAAGTGGCGGGCGGCGCTCATGAATTTTCTTGCGTTTGTTATTCCTTCTATGTAGAGTAGGATGCTTCTTGTTTTTGGGTCTGTTCCAAAATAGTCTATTAAATCGCCGAAATCCACGTCTATCATTGAGCCTACTGAAACGAAGTTGCTGAAGCCTATGTTTTCGTGGATTGCCCAGTCTAGAATGGCTGAGCCTAGGGCTCCGCTTTGACTTATGAAGGCTACGTTGCCAGGTTTAGGCATTGTCGTTATGAATGTGGCGTTTAGGCTTATGCTTGGGCGGATTACCCCTAAACAGTTTGGTCCAAGAATGCGCAGGTCATATTGCCTTTTTATTTCGAGGATTTTGTCTTCTAGGGCTTTTCCTTCTGGACCAGTTTCCTTGAAACCCGCTGAGATTATGATTATTCCTTTTATTCCAGCCTTTCCGCATTGTTCAACAACTTCTGGAACTGTTTTGGCTGGAGTTGCGATTACGGCTAGGTCAACCGGCTCTGGGATTTGTCCAACTGTCTGGTAGGCTTTTAATCCTAAAATTTCGGTTTTTCTGATGTTAACTGGGTAAACTTTGCCCTTGAAACCGGATTCTAAAAAGTTTTTCATTAAGGCGCGTCCGACAGAGCCTTCTTCGTCGCTTGCGCCTATTATGGCGACGCTTTGTGGATTGAAAATTTTGTCAAGATACGTGGTAACCATGAAAGCACTCGCCACACGCGAATGTTACGTTTGGCACAAGTTAAACTTTACGAACCAAAACTAAACTTTCCAAATCACAACGAAGCACCGCAAGACTAACAAGTAGAAATAATCTTAGTCACTTAGGTTCTTAGCTTTTAATAAATTGCTTCGATTTTCTACATGTAGGAAAAAGTAATACGCTACAAAATTAATAGAGAGAAAACTCTTAAAGAGGCGCGGATTATGCCGAGAAGGCCTTCTTGTGTAAAGGCGAGCAGAGAAACCGCCGTTTTTATTTCTTCCTTGAAAGAGAATAGCTATCTTTGGAAGATTGTTAATTCTGGGCTTGACGTGTTAAAGGAGAATATGTTTGCTGGAGAAAGGGTTGAGCGAAGAAAGATTCCTAAATATTATGTGCGAAAGTTTGGTGTAAATAATCTGTATAAGTTTAATTTGGATGCGAGAACACGTTTAATTTACACGCTAGTTGCTGACGAGTCAGGTGTTGCTGTGGTTGTCTTGGAAATTTTAGACCATAAGAGGTATGAGGAAAGATTCGGTTACAGCTAAGCCTTATTTATCGAAGTTTGATGCTGGTTTCTAGTAGTTTTTTTAGTTTTGGGTTGTCTGGGAAAACCCAGATTATTTTGCGTCCTTCAATTACAATTTTGTTGGAACTTTCAAGATATTCGAGTATGCGGTTAAAAGTTTGATATTGAATTTGTTTTGGCAAGCTCTTCCACAATTCCTTTTTTGTCGGATAAGATTTAGCTTCCTTAATAGCTTTTTCAACCATGAGTATGGTGTCGAGTTGTGGTTCGTGAATTACCTTTGCTGTCATACTTATCATCTTTTTGGGTTTTAACATGAACAGACTATTATATAAACTTATACAATAACCATCCGCATAACCCAGAAAATCTAGAGGGGGGCTATCGGTATTGGTTTGTTTTTAACTCAAAAAAGTAGAGAAACTACGCTTAGTCAATTACTGAAGTTGCAATTTTTGTTTTATGGCGTTGCGTTTTTCTTCTGGCAAAGGTCCAAACTTCTTAATTCTGTCGGTAAACATGGTGAAAAGCTCAGCAGCCTTCTTGTAAACTGGCAAAGGCACATAGCTGTAACGCACTCTCATGCTTTCAACACCGAACTGTCCAAGTTCTCTGCCCATCTCAATCATACGCTTCTTAGTGAATTTCTCATCGATTTCCTCGCTTCCTTCAATGACCAGAACCCCGTCAGCACCATAGGCAAAGGCGGCAAGCAAATGCTTCTTTCCAAGAATAGCCGTTGAAGGAACAGCAACAATGCGAATGTTCTCTGGATAATTCGCCCTGTCCAAGCCCAAGAAATCCATGCCTGTATACCCAACATTCTTGTCAACAAAAGCAACAACCCTAACCTCGCCAGCAGCCTTCTCAGCCAAAACCCCCCGCAACTGACCGAAAATCTGCCGGCTAGTTGAGTTCTTAAAGTCAATAGCCTCCCGTGGACAAACTGGAATGCAAGCGCCACAGCCAATACACATGAAGGGGTCAATTTTGGCTTTGCCCTCAACCATTGTAATGGCGTTGGATGGGCAGACGGGCACGCAAGCTTGACAACCATCGCACAAATCGGCGATGACAAAAGCCTTCTCTGGACTGGTGGTTACATAATCGCTTTTAAGGAACAAAGCAGCCCTAGCCGAAGCGCCTAAAGCATCAGAAACAGTGTCCCTCACATCCTTGGGGCTTAAAGCACAACCGCAAACAAAAACTCCAGTGATAAGCGAGTCAACAGGGTCAAGTTTAGGATGCTTCTCAGTGACAAAGCCATCCTCGCCAATGGAAACCTTCATCTTGTCGCATAACTCCTTCAAACCAGAGGAAGGAACCATTGGAGTAGCCAAAGCAACCATGTCAAACTCCGCCTCGCCAACCTCGCCAGTCAAAGTGTCCTCAGCCAAAACCACAAGCTTCCCATTACTATTATTCTTGTAAACCTCAGCAACCTTCCCACGAACAAAAACAACCCCTGCTTCCTGGTCTCTCCAATACAAGTCCTCATAGCCCTTACCAGTCGCCCTAATATCAGTGTAATAAATTGTAACGTCAACCCCAAGCATCTTCTTAAGCACAAAAGCCTGCTTCAAAGCATACATACAACAGATGCGGCTACAATAAGGAATGTGGTTCCTATCCCTTGAACCAGCACAAAGCACAATAGCCACTTTCCGCACGTCGCTGCCATCAGCCCGCTTCACAAAACCCCCGGTTGGTCCAGTTGCGGAAACAAGCCTCTCCAACTGCATCATCGTGATAACATCTTTGTAAACACCAAAACCGAAAGTCTCAAGCTTACGCGCATCATAAAGCTCGTAGCCAGTAGCCAAAATAATCGCGCCAACCTTCAACTCAACAACTTGCCCCTTATCATCAATGTTAATGGCTTTTGCGGGACAAAGCTGCTCACACTTGCGGCACTTGTTACAAGCGTTAAAGTCTATAGCGTAAGCTGAAGGAACAGCTTGCGGAAACTCAATGTAAGCAGCCTTCCGTGTTGCTAAACCCTCATTAAACTCGTCTGGAACAATAACTGGACAAACCTTGGCGCAGACACCGCAGCTCCTACACTTTTGAACGTCAACACCGCGGGGTTTCATAAACACCTTCACATTAAAATTGCCGGGACGCCCACTAACCTCCATAACCTCAGCATAAGTAAGCAAATTCACATTGGGGTTCCTTCCAACCTCAGCCATCCGCGGAGTAAGAATACACTGGGCACAGTCCAAAGTTGGAAAAACCTTGGTTAACTTAGCCATGTTACCGCCGATGCTGGGCTTACGCTCAACCAAATGAACCTTATAACCCAAATAACCAAGCTCAAGAGCAGCCATAATCCCAGCAATTCCACCCCCAACAATAAGAATATCCCTAGAAGCCTTTTCACTCACAGCCTCCAAAGGCTCAAGCGCAATGCTACGCTCATAACCACCCCTAATGAGGCTAATAGCCTTCCTCGTGGCTTCCGCTGAAGCATGAGGTCCATGAACCCAAGAGTCCTGTTCACGGATGTTAACAAACTCAAGCATGTAAGGATTTAAACCAGCCCTCTCCAAGACGCTCTGGAAAGTGGCTAGGTGCATCCTCGGAGTGCAGCTTGCAACAACAACCCTCTCCAAATTCTCCTTCTTAATAGCTTCAAGAATCATTTCTTGAGCTGGCTTAGAACACAAGTACTTGTGATACTTGGCTACGGCAACTCCTTCCCAGTTCTTGACAGCGTCAACAACAGCCTTAACATCAACAACATCGCCGATGTTTCCACCGCATTCGCAGACGAAAATTCCAATTTTAGGAAGCTTCCTCTCAGCCAACGCAATCCCTCATTTCCATGATAGTTTTAGCACATACTGAGGAAAAGACTTATTAAAAATTTATGCTTCAACTCACTAAAAAGTGATGTTAAAATGAACCCGCAAGAACTAGTCCAAAAACACAAGCTTCTCGAATGCATCCAATGTGGAACATGCACTGGAAGTTGCCCAGTTTCGAGAAAAGCAGGATTAAACATTAGGAAGTATATGCGGGAAGTAGCCACCCTCGGCAAACTAACAATCCACCCGCAAAACGAAGTCTGGAGCTGCACAACATGCTCCACATGCGGCGTAAGATGCCCAAAGGAAATAAACCCATACGAGTTCCTCATAGACATAAGAAGCATGGCGGTTGAAGAAGGACAAATTTCCCCAACAATAAGAGACGCGTTGGAAAGCATATTCAAAAACGGAAACCCATGGGGAAGAATACGCAACAAACGCTCAGAATGGAGCCAAGGCTTAAACCTAAAGCACATTTCTCAAGGCGCAGAAATCCTCTATTATGTTGGCTGTACAGCCGCCTACGACACAAGAGTTCAGGAAGTAGCTAAAAGTCTCGTAAAATGTTTTGAGAAGGCTGGATTAAACTTCGGCGTTTTAGGCGACGAGGAAAGTTGTTGCGGAAACGAAGTTTATGGAATGGGTGAAAAAGGCTTGTTTGATTTTCTAGTGGAAGAGAACATGAAAACATTCAACAAATACAACATAAAACAAGCGGTGACAAGCTGTCCGCACGGATTCCACGCCTTCAAAAACAGATACAACCAAACCGCTTTCGAAATCAAACACCACACACAACTGCTAGCAAAGCTGATAGACGAAAAGAAACTGAACTTCACAAAAGAAGTCAACAAGAAAGTCATATACCACGACCCATGCTTCCTAGGCAAACAAAACGGCATCTACGAAGAACCAAGAAAAGTAATAGAAAGCCTCCCAGGCGTAAAACTTTTGGAATTTGACCGTTCAAGGGCTAGAAGCTTATGCTGCGAAGGAGGTGGAGGCAGAATGTGGGTTGACATTCCAGGACCAAGACTGGCGGAAACCAGAGTAAAAGACGCTGCTGAAGCGGGCGCAGAAGTGATAGCTGTCGCGTGTCCATTCTGCCTTTTAACAATAGAGGATGCTGTTAAAACCACGGGGTTTGAGGGGAAAATCCAAGTCCTAGACGTGGCAGAACTGGTCTCGCTTGCCCTTTAAAGCTGTTCACTCAACAAACCCTTATTTACAAAATCACCCTGATTTAAAGTAAGGTATTATTTTTTCGCTGTAAACCTTCAAAACATACCTTGGGTCTGGACCAGCGTTTATGAGCAGAATATGCCTTGCCCCAATCTTCACATACTCACTTATCTTCTCAATGCAGTCATCAACTGTTCCAGCAACAGAAAATTCGATGGCAGCCTCGTTGGGAATAAGCTCACCGTAAGCCAAAAACTTCTCCGCCCACGCGGGGTCTGCAAGCGCCTTAAAAAATGAAATAGACCGCAAATCCTCAGGCAAATCAACATTGTAACCAGCTTCCACCAAAAGCTCAGGCGATGGAATTATCTGAGCCTTTATAGATTCAATCCGCTTATACGCGTCTTCGGCTTTTTCAGCAACGCAAGTGTATAAGTGGATTCCAATGTCAATCTCGCTGATTGAGCGCCCAGCCTTTTCAGCGCCCTCTTTGACAAACTTTAAGCGTTCCCTATAAAGCCTCGGAGGAAAAGGAATAGGCAGCCAGCCGTCAGCCAACTCACCAGTCAATCTTAAAGTTCGCGGGCTGTTAGCTCCAAGATATATTGGAATCTTACCTTTAACTGGGGTAATCTGCAAAAAGGCATCCTTAAACCTCCAAAACTCGCCATCATAATTCAACACTTCGCCAGCCCAAAGCCTACGCATAATCTTAACAGCTTCAACAAGCTTAGAAACAGGCTTACTCCAATCTATTCCAAAAGGCTCTAGGTTCATGGCTTCCCCAGCGCCCAAACCAAGAATTACGCGACCGCCGGAAATCTGGTCTACAGTTGCAGCTTTTTGGGCGAGAACTGCGGGGTTGTATCTGTGCGGGTCGCTGACGCATGTTCCTAAAAGAGCATTTGAGGTTAAGGTGGCGGTTGCCGCCAACATCGTCCACGCTTCAGGCACAATTCCAGGCGGTATAAATAGGAGGTGGTCTGGAAACCATATTGAGTCGAAGCCAGCTTCTTCGTTCATTTTGGCTATTTTGAACAGTTTATCCACTGGAGTTGCTGGAACAGGCAAGAAGCATCCAAACCTTATCTTGTTTTCTGCAGGACACATTTATCTTCACCAGCTAAGCATGCCTATTTTTGATTCTTCAAATAAATTTTACTTTACAACATCCAGTTAGGCAAAAATGCATAAAAAGACTTTTATGGAATATAGGTTTTTCACTAAAGTAAAAAGGTGAAGGCTTCATGGAATATAAGTATATAATTTACGAAAAAGTGTCGAGTTTCTTGATGCCAGAGGAAGAAAACATAGCTATAATAACATTGAACAGACCAGACGCCCTAAACTCCCTAAGCAGAGGCTTACTCGAAGAATTAGACGCAGTGCTTGAAGAAATAAGAAAAGATGACAAAATAAGAAGCGTAATAATAACTGGAGCAGGCAGAGCCTTCAGCGCCGGAGCCGACCTAAGCGAAGCGGGTGGAAGCGATGATGAAATAAGAGCTAGAGTAGAGCTGGGTCTAAAAGTTTTCGACAAAATAGAAACCTTCGACAAACCAGTTATAGCTGCCATAAACGGATACGCGCTCGGTGGGGGACTAGAGCTCGCAGCAGCATGCGACATAAGAATAGCGTCTGAAAAAGCCGCAATCGGGACGCCAGAAGTTGGTTTGGGCCTAATCCCCTCCTGGGGAGGATGCGTCCGACTGGCCAAAATCATTGGAAGAGCAAGGGCAGCCCAAATAGTTCTTACAGGAGAACGTATCGACGCTAAAGAGGCTGAAAGAATAGGTTTCGTTAACAAAGTTGTTCCACCAGAGGAGTTGAGGTCTACGGCAATTTATATGGCTGGAACACTGGCAACTAAGGGTCCGATAGCTATTCGAATAGCCAAGAATATACTTGCAAGAGCCATGGAAATTAGCAGGGAGGAAGGAAACAAGCTGATGGTTGAAGGAGCTTTGACCTGCGCGAAGTCTGAAGACATAGTTGAAGGCGTTGCAGCCTTCTTCGAAAAGAGAACACCAAAGTTTAAAGGAAGATAGACACACCATTTTTCCTTTTTTTAATCTTCGTAAAGCTTCTGGCAAGTTTGAACATTTTTATTTAACCTTGCCATTAGTCTGAAACATGAAAGTACCAGCCAACATAAGCAGCTTATGCGAGAATCCAGCCGAACAATTAAACAAATACAAGAATTCAGGAGTTAAGGTCTTAGGCTACACATGCAGTTACGTTCCAGAGGAATTAATAATCTCAGCTGGACTTCAACCGTACAGAATATCTAATATTGGAGCAAGCACCAGCACCTTGACACCAAGTTTTATCTGCCCCTTCGCCAGCGCCACGCTTGAAAACATCCTCAAGCTGGAAGAGTTTTTCGGCGGTTTTGTTTTGGCTCACACATGTGACCCAATGTGGAGGCTTTACGACATAGTTAAGAAGAAGACGAAAAAGCCAGTTTTTCTCCTAAGAGTGCCGCATAACACGGAAGACCATTCTTCCCTAGACTTCTTTAAGATGGAGCTTTTACGGTTTAAAAATTTTTTAGCGGAAAATTTTGACGCAAAAGTTGATGATGACGGTTTGTTGGATGCCGTAAAACTCTGCAACGAGAACAGAAGTTTACTTAAAGAAGTTTACATGCTGAACAGCGGCGGAAAATACGGTGTCGACGCCTCGGACCGTTTCAAGCTTGTTCTTGCAAGTATGTGGATGCCGAAGGGAGAGAGCAACGCCCAAATCAAAGCCCTAAACTTCAAAAGCAACATCGGCAAAGCAGGCAAAGTTCGACTGCACATAAATGGAACAACAGTTTACGACCTCAACTTGATAAAGCTGATCGAAGATTCCGGCGGTTTTGTAGCATCTGACGATTTGTGCACAGGCTCAAGATATTTCTGGAGCAACGTGGAAGAATCTCAAGACCCGATTTCAGCTCTTGCATATAGGTATCTTAGAAGAACACCTTGCCCATCTCATGGACCGCTCCAACAGAGGCTTGAATACATAGCTTCCATGATTAAAGAGTTCAAAGCGCAAGGAGTGATAACCTTTGCTGAGAGATTCTGTGACCCAATATTATATGATAGCGTGCACGTGAAAGATGCTTTTGCGAAAGAAGGGGTTCCCACAATGCTGATAGATTATGAGAACCCGACGCAGGAAATTAGCAGAATTAAAACCAGAATTGAAGCCTTTATCGAATCAATAGGTGGTTAAAATGAGCGGAGAAAAAGGAAGAAGCCGCATCCTTCAAACAACCAGAAAAATAGGCGAACTCATCCTAGAATATTTTGCGAAAGCTTCAGAAGCCAAAGCCCAAGGCAAACCAGTTGCTTGGATAACCGTTTTCACACCAGTAGAATTATTACGCGCCTTAGACATTTACCCAGTTGCCCCAGAACATTTCAGCGCCATGTGCAGCGCCCGCGGATTTATACTAGATTTTCTTGAAGAATCGGAAAGAAAGGGATATTCCCAAAACTTATGCTCATACAGCCGATGCACTTTGGGCTATGCCCTCAGCGGAATGAGCGGGCTTATGCCGCCTCCAGACCTTCTGGTAACATTTAGAAACTCATGCGATGTTTACGTCAAGTGGTGGCAGAGCCTACACATGCATCTTGGAACACCATTGTTTGTTGGCGAGGCTCCTTATGTTTTGGCTGCTGAAGATCTTAACAATTACGTTTTGGATTATGTTGTTAAGCAGTTGGAAAGCCTCATAAGGTTGGCTGAAGAAAAGTTTGGGTTAAAGTATGACGAGGAAAAACTTGTTGAAGCCGTTAAACTTTCAGACAGAGCAAGCGAGTTGTGGCTTGAAACATTAAAACTTAGAAGGCATAAGCCGTGCCCGCTTGGCGGTCGAGATTCCGCCTCAGACATTTTCCCCCTCGTAGTGATGCAGGGAACAGAGGAAGCGGTTCAATTTTATGAAGAGCTTCTTAAAGAAGTGAAAGAGAAAGTCAACAAAGGTGAGGGAATAATAGAAAACGAGAAGTATAGATTGCTTTTTGATGGAATATGGCTTTGGTACGCCTTCGACCTCATAAAATATTTTGAGGATAAGGGGGCAGTTTTCGTTTACGAACCCTACAGCGAAGCTTGGGCTTGCAGACTAGACGCTTCAAAACTGCTGGAAAGCATAGCGAGAAAAGTTTTGTCTATGGGATTAAATGTTGACATAGATCTTCGAATTGAAAGATTTCTGAAAAGCATCAAAGAATACAACATAGATGGAGCAGTCTTATTCGCTAATAGAAGCTGCAAAACATGGTCTGCCCCACAACTGATAACGGCAGAAGCCATAAGCAGCGAATTCAATGTGCCTTATCTCTTGTTCGAGGCAGACATGGCAGACCCTAGGCAATATGCTGAAGCCCAAATAAAAAACAGAATCGACGCTTTCATTGAGGTTTTAGGGGAAAGCTAATGTACGCTGGAATAGACGCTGGAGCCTCTGCAACAAAAGTTGTTATAGCCGACGACAGGGAGGAAATCGTTTCATACGCCATAGTCCCTTCTGGAATAAACTTTAAAGTCTCATCTGAAGAAGCCGTAAAAAGGGCGCTTGAAAAATCAAACCTAAATCGAAAGAATATTCTTTACACAGTTGCAACGGGATATGGAAGAGCCTTAGTTAACGCGAACGCTACATCTTCCGAAATCACATGCATTTCGCGAGGAATTCACAAACTCTTTCCGTCAGCAAGAACAATTATTGACGTGGGCGGACAAGACTCTAAAGCCATTAGGATGGATGAAAACGGAAGAGTTTTAGACTTTGTTATGAATGACAAGTGCGCAGCTGGAACTGGAAGGTTTCTAGAGGTTATGGCGACAATTCTTGGAAAACCAATAGAAGAGCTTGGCACGCTACACTTTGAATCCTCAAACCCGGTCAAAATAAGCAGCACATGCACAGTTTTCGCCGAGTCAGAAGTCATATCCCATATAAGCCAAGGATGCAACATTGAAGACGTCATCGCTGGTCTTCATCATGCGATAGCTGAAAGAATATTTAACATGGCAAGCAGAATAGGATTCGAAAAGGATGTGGCATTCACTGGTGGAGTCACAAAAAACCCTGGTTTTGTTGAAGCATTGAGCAAAAGAATAGGGTTAAAGCCTATTCTGCCGCAAGAACCTCAAATAATATGTGCTTTTGGAGCAGCCTTAACAGCCATAAAAAAATCTACTTAAGAAATTGGTCGTCAAAATTTTCGGCATCATCGATTTCGTAGAAAAATTCCCCGTTCACCTCAACCCTTTTCACTACTCCTTTCTTGGAAAGAAAGGTTAAATGAGATACCGCTTCTCCAAGGGCAAGATACTTCTGGAATGGCGGAAAATCCTCCCAAGACTTGTAGTTAACGTTCCAATGCACCTTAGACGCTAGCGTATATGGGCTGGAACTACCAGTTCCAAGCGCGTTTACAATTTCCTTTAACCGCTGCTCATGATGATTCCGCAGTTGCCTAACCCTTTCACGAAGACTTGTAAAGGCTGTCTCGTGGGCTGGCAAAACAACTTCAATATCAAATCTCTCCACCTTTTCAAGACTTTGCAGATAATCCGCCAGCGGGTCAGTGTTCTCCAAAAACTGAGACACATGCGGGGTAATAGTTGGCAAAACATGGTCTCCAGCGATAAGCGCCTTCAAACTAGGCTCGTATAGGCATATGTGTCCTGGAGAGTGCCCAGGCATCCATAAAACTTGGAAACAGTAATCGCCAACAGAGATTTCCTGCCCATCTTCCAGCGAAAGCGCTTTTTTCGCTATTTCTTCGTAAGCTTGCGGCGTAAAGAAGGCTGGATGAAACTTTTGCAGGTTAAATGCAATCGAGGTTGGTGCGCCGTTGCTTTTGAGGAAGCTCACAGTGCTTTTAATGTAGGTTTCAAAATCCTTCATCATAAACCTTGAAATTTCAGCCTCCGCACGGTGTATCCAAAGCTTAGAATCTTTAGAGATTTCTTTGAAGCGGGGAACCAAGCCCACATGGTCTACGTGAAAATGCGTGAGCAGAATGTCAGTTAACATTTGAGGCTTTACTCCAGCTTCGGAAAGACCATGACAAAGGGATTGGAAAGCTTGAGGGAAATTCAGTCCCGTGTCAATTAACAGAGTTCGCTCGTCAGACTTTATTAGGTAAGAGTTTAAGTGCCCCAAAGGATTGTGCGGCAATGGAACATTTATTTGAAATATGTTGGGGAAAACTTCCTTAATCATAAAGTCACCTGTTAAATGTTCAAAATTCTCGCAGCGTTCAAACCCAAAATTTTCTCTTTTTCCTCCTCCGTCAAATGTCTACAAACTCTTATAACTTCCACCTCATACTTTATGTCGCTTCCCCAAACAACGGGGTAATCAGAACCAAAAAGCAATCGGTCAATACCCATAGTTTCCTTTATCCTCTTCAGAATCTTTTCTGAAAAAATGAAACTGGAAACAGCCGCCGTGTCAAAATACACATTATCAAACTTTTTACCCAACTCCAAAGCCTCATCAAACCATATTCCGGGATTGTAGGCGCTGTAGCTTCCAGCATGCGCCAAAACAATTGTTGGACTATAGCTTTCCAAAACTGAGGTCAAATATTTTGGGTTGGCGTCCTCGGAGAGCCCAGGAACTTCCCATGGTCCAGGGTCGCAGCCAGTGTGATATAAGAGAACCTTCTTGTTTTTCTCGCAGTACTCGCATATCCTCTCGAAATTCTTGTTTTCAACGGGAGTGAACATTTGAAGCGTTGGAAGCATTTTTATTCCTTTAAAACCGAAATCGCTGATTTCCCGAAGCTTAGCCTCTATATACTGCTCATCCTTGTTAGGATTAACGGAGCCAAAACCAATGAACTTGTTCGGGTTTCTCTTCACCAAATCAGCTATCTCTTCATTTGAACTCTTAAGGTCGGGATAATAATTGATTAGTTCTTGAAAGAACCTTTTAATCTCATCCTCTATGGACATGAACTGAAAGCCGCGAAAGCCGAAAAGCGCTTCCAAATGGCGACTTCTCAATCTGTTTTTGATTTCCGGTTTATCCACATCTGAAGGGTCAGCATCAACAGCAAGCAACACTGCATGGTCTATATTAGCCCTTTTCATTTCATTTAGAATTTCGGCTTCACTATAGTGCGGATGGACATGTATGTCTATTATCAATTAGTTTCAACCGTCATAGAATAGATAAAAATGAAAAATAAAGGTGTATTGTTTGCATGCCAAGTTTATGGCAGAGGTAAATTAAATTCTCGATAGGATTCGCGCGCAACTATGTATCTTTGAATTTCGCCCGTTCCTTCAATTATGTCGATTATTCTAGCTTCACGGTAGAAACGCTCAAGATCAGAGTCGACATAGCCGTATCCGCCGTGAATCTGCATAGCTTCGTTCGTAACTTCAATTGCGGTTTTGGCTGCAAAAGCCTTCGCCATAGAAGCCCATCTCGTAATTAGCCTTGGGTCTTTTTTGCTGTCAATCATCCAAGCAGTTTTATAGGTCAACAGCCTCGCAGCCTCTATTTTCATGACCATCTCTGCAATTTTCCATTGTGTAAACTGAAATCTGTGGATAGGTGTAAAGAACTGTTCCCTCTCAGTAGAGTATTTCAAAGCTTTTTCAAGAGCACCCTGCGCTATACCCACGGCTTGAGCAGCGATTGGAGTTCTGCTGAAGTCAAAGTAAGACATTATCTGATGGAAGCCTCTGCCTTCTTGACCTAGAAGGTTCTTTAACGGTACACGAACATCGCTGAATGAAAGTTCTGCTGTGGGAGAGGCTCTGAAACCCATTTTTGGCTTCAGATGGGTAGCTTCAAATCCGGGTGTTCCTTTTTCAACTATTATTTGGCTAACACCTCTGTATGGTGGAGAAGCGTTTGGGTCTGTTTGGCAACATACGATAACGAACTCTGCAATGTCTCCACATGTAATAAAAGTCTTTGTGCCGTTGATCTTCCAGTAGTCCCCTTCTTTTACGGCTGTTGTTTCTAAACCAGTGGTTCCAGCGTCGGAGCCGTGTTTAGGTTCAGTTAACGCCATGGCGCAGGTAATCTCGCCTTTGGCAATTCTGGGGAGATACTTTTGCTTCTGCTCTTCTGTGCCGTACAGATTTACCAGTCCAGCAAAGCCCACTCCACTTAATAGACAAGCGAGTGTTGGGTCAACCCTATTGAATTCTTCTGCAACTATGCACTCTTCTATGCAGCCTAGTCCTTGTCCACCATATTTCTCCGGAAAAGACATTCCAACAAAGCCGAGTTGCGCAGCTTTTTTGTAGAATTCCCATGGAAACTCGTATTTCTGGTCGTACTCCCTTCCTTTTTCAGGTGTGAACTCTTTTTCGGCGAATTCTCGGGCTGCTCGTTTGATTTCTAGTTGTTCCTTAGTAAATTCAAACTCCATTTTAACACCTCATTTTTCTTTTCACCCATTGCACATTACCTATACTTGAACTTTTCCTTAAGCAAAACTGGTAATCAACATTGGAATAACAATTTTTCACAAAATCGTCTTAAACTGAGAAGACATGATGCGGAGTTTAGTCTTACGAAAAAAGGAGGTAATGGGGTATTACGCGTTATTTCTTGTAGGTGTAGAAGCCCTTCCCAGTTTTTGTTCCAAGCTCGCCCTTCTTCACCATTTCCTCCAGCAGCGGACTTGGCTTATAGAAATCTCCGTATTGCCCATACTTTGCTGATATCGCCTTTAGCTTTGACAAGACCTCGTCTATCCCTATTGTATCTGCAAGTTCAAGAGGACCAATGGGCATGTTGAAGCCAAGTTTCAAAGCTTTGTCAATGTCTTCCGGAGTGGCTATATTGTTTCTTATAAGTTCTGCAGCCACATTAACCGATATATAAGTTGATGTCATCGGGTCGAATTTTTCTGCTTTTTCTGGAGGTATTTGCGGCATAGCCCACTTGCCTTTTTCTGGGTATGTGTAGAATCCTTTGCCTGCTTTAACGCCTATTTCGCCTTTCTCAACCTTCTCCTTTATCAGTGGGCAAACTTTGAAGTTCGGTTCCCTTTCTTCCATGAACTTTAGAACGCTGTAGCTTATGTCCAAACCTGCAAAGTCTGCTAAGGCGAACAAGCCCATTGGCATCCCAGCTTTGTAAATGGCTGCAGCATCAACTTCCTCTATGGTGTATTCTCCATTGTAAACCATCCACATGATAAGGTTTTGACCAGGCGCAGTTGCCCTGTTCGCAATGAATCCGGGCACGTCTTTCTTGCATAACACGGGCTCTTTTCCAAACTTCTTTGCCAACTCCATTGTGACTTTGCATGTGTCTTCGCTTGTTTTTGCTCCCATCACAACTTCAACTAGGCGCATAAGCTGTGGTGGATTGAAAAAGTGCATCCCTATAACCTTATCTGGGCGATTTGTTGCTGCGGCGATTTCCGTAACAGGGAGAGCGCTTGTATTTGTCGCCAAAATCGTGTGAGTCGGGGCGTATCTGTCCATTTCTTTAAAAACTTCCTGTTTTAGGCTTAGTTTTTCTGGAATTGCTTCAACCACGAAATCAGCGTCTTTCACAGCCTCTTGAATCGAAATTGTTGTCTTTATTCTCTGCAAAGTCTTTTCTGCTTCTGCAGGTGATATTTTACCTCTTTCAATAAGTTTGCTCACACTCCATCTGATGTTCTTCATGCCCTTATCAAGAAATTCTTGGCTGATGTCTCTCATTGCAACCTCAAAACCAGCCATTGAAGCCACCTGCGCTATTCCATGTCCCATTGCTCCAGCGCCCATCACGGCAATTTTCTTAATTTCCATATCATCACCTTTTTCAGAACGAGGGAATAATAACGGGTTTTCTTAAAATATTTTTTGATTCAATTTCGCCATTCATCACGGTCATTCTAGTGGAGTAAACTCGTAGGTTACGACGCCTTCAGGCTCTCTTTTTGCGGTGGTTAAGCGCACCTTCATTTTTGGTGTTATCTTTCTTGGGTCATCTACTTTTAGCCATGCCAAAACTTTTACGCCTTCCTTCATTTTGGCGATGCCAACTATGTAATCTTTGTAGTGGGCGTATGTTGGAGGTTTAACAAATATCATTGTGCATGTTAGGAGTTCTCCTTCTCCGCTTAGCGGTATCCAATCCATGTTTGATGTTAGGCATTTGGGGCAGTCAGCTTGCGGTGGGAAAAATTTTTCGCCACACCCTTTGCATTGCGTCATGTAGATTTTACCTTCTTTTAATCCTTCAAAGAACTTTTGAACCTTAGCAACTCCAAACTGGAATCTTAAGGGAAGTTCGCGCATGCTAATGTAAAGCGGCGTCTTTGTTTTCGCATCTTCAATTATAGGCAAACCTTTTTCTGAAATAACCTTTTTAACATTTTCAACCATTTCAGACATACAATCCCTCCCTTATGCTCCGGGTTTTTCCAGCGACAGCACGGTCACGTAAGCGTAATGGCCGGTTCCGCCTATGTTGTGAGCTAAGGCTTTTCCATTCTTTATCGTTGCTTGTGCTTTTGGACTTGCAATTTTGCCATATTCTTGGCGAAGCTGTTTGGTTAGACTGTAGATCATGGAGGTTCCTGTTGCGCCTATTGGATGTCCCTTTGCTTTTAAGCCTCCATCTATATTCACTGGTATGAGACCGCCATTGTAGGTTTGTTTTTCTCTTACAAGCTTTACACCTTCTCCTCTTTTGCAAAAGCCAAGGTCTTCATAAGCCATTAGTTCAGCAATTGTGAAACAGTCGTGAACGCATGCCACATCAAAGTGTTTAGCAGCTTCATTATAGTCTATTCCAGCCTTTTTGTAGGCTTGTTTCGCGGCTTCGATGGCTGATTCTAGACCAGAATATTCAAGTTTTGTGAACATATCCCTCTTACTTAGGTTTATCGTCCCAGTTGCCACACCTAAGCCGTTTATCCATACTGGTGTGTCCGTGATTTTTTTCGCGAAATCTTCGCTTGCCAATATTATTGCGGCTGAGCCGTCGGTTAAGGGGCAACAGTCAAAAAGCTTTAGGGGCCAAGCTATGTATCTTGACTGCTTAACCATGTCAACAGTTATTTCTTGCCTGAACTGAGCTTTTGGATTCATAGAGGCATAATGGTGGTTTTTTACAGCTATTTCTGCTAGGTCTTCTTCTTTTAAACCGTGTTTCCACATGTAGCCGGTTGCATGCATCGCATAATATCCGGGAAATGTCATACCAAAGTTTTCGAATTCCCAGAAGTAGTTCCCAGCTCTTCCAATCAATTCTATCTGAACAGGCGATGGGGATTCATGCATTTTTTCTACGCCTAGGGCGAGAGCTATATTGACGTAGCCGCTTGCCACTAGATTGTAGGCAACTGTCACCGCAGCGCTTCCTGTTGCACAGGCAGCCTCAACTCTCATGCTTCCTTTTGGAAGTGTGCCACAGTATTCAGAGCAGACCGCAGCCGGCAAAGCTTCGGCACTCCATCCGCCAGCGCAACCTACAACGTGAAATTCTATATCCTTAGGCGTTAGATTTGCGTCTTTTAGGGCTTCACTGACTGATTCCCAAGCGAGTTCATCCATTCTCACGTCATACCTGTTTCCGAATTTGCTGTGGCCTACTCCAACTATTGCTACATTACGCAAATTTTACACCTCAACCGAACCAGTAACCGTTTTTGATTAAAAGCCTTTTGATGGCTTCATCCTCTTTGTTCCGTTATTCTTATCTGCTTTGCATGGAACAGAAGTTTGGTTGGTTAATATTAGAGTTTCGGGAGATTATGTGCGCGAGTGGCGAAGTATTTGGTTGGCATTGGAAAGCGGTGGTGGTTTCTAATTGTTTGGAGTGTGATTGGTGTTTTGGTATAGAAGAATGTTAAATAAAGCTTAAATATGAATCTGGAGTGTATATTTCTGGAGGAAGGATGAGAAAAATGAATAGGAAAATAGCTTTGATTCTGATTCCAATGCTTTTAGCGTCGACAGCGGTTCTCGGTGTGCGTTTCGCTTCCGCGACGGCGACTTTGAAGGTTGGAGTTATTGGCCCCTATTATCTCGCGCAGTGGCATAAAGAACAGGGTGGGATGGAAGGTGGTGCTGAGCTTGCTGCCATGGATATCAACGGAGCGGGCGGCATAAACATAGGGGGCACGAGTTATACGATACAAATTGTAAAAGCAAACGAATGGGCATATGACCCAAGTACCCACACTTATGACGTCGCAAAAGCAAGGCAGGAAATTCAACGACTAATTATTACAGAAAACTGCAAGTTTGTTATTGGCGGCTTCAGAACAGAAGTCACTGACCCAATTATTGAGGAAGTAATGGATTACAATGCCGCCCATCCAGGTCAGGAAGTAATCTTCTTCATAAATGGTGCGTCCACAGACTGGTTGTGCCGTGACTTCAGCGATCCAGCGAATGCCACGCGATACAAGTGGCTCTTCAGAGTAAACCCAATAAACTCAACGATGCTGTTCAAAAACGTACTGGGCTACGTAATGGGGTATTTGTTACCACAAAAGTTGGCAAAAATGTATGGCGGAGTTGTCAAGTACGGTTATTTGGTTGAAGATCTCGAATGGACCCAGGGTATTGCAACGTATTTGGAATATTATGGTCTGGGACCCAACGCAACATTTGCTTATGGTGCAAAAACACCTCCAGGTACGACCAGCTTTGCTTCATACTTAAGCGCTGCGCAAGCCGCCGGAGTACGTTTGCTCATAACCTCATACACTTTGCCAGACGCCGCAGATCTAATTAATGCTTGGGGTTCGGGACAATACAACATGTTGCCTGTCGGAATTAACGTATGGGGACAACAAGGAAGTTACCCAACACAAACTGGCGGCTACTGCAATTACGAAGTTGAAATGGAATTCATGGGAACAAGAACTCCGACAACCCCGCAAGCTGTAACCTTCTGGGACAACTTCATAGGCAACTTCAGTTCATGGCCACTCTACACCGCTTGGGGCGCCTACAACGGTTTCATTATACTAAAAAATGCACTAGAAGGAGTGGGCAGCCTAAACGCAGCTGACATAGTCACTTACCTTGAAACTCACGAGTCAGTTCTCCTCAACGGAAAAGGCAAATTCACAGAAAACCACGACGTCTACACTGTATCCTACGGACCATTATGGCCTGACGGTTACACAAGAGCTATGATGGTACAATGGATAAACACTGGTAAACCATCCAATTCTGCACCGTACACCCACGGATTCGTAAAGAATGTTGTCTCGCCAATAGACAAACTGTATTCTAAGAAGACAAAGATACCGCCGTGGATGTACCCGCTGTCAGATTGGGACATAAACTTCGACGGCGTAATTGACGTACGGGATATATCCACAGGAGGCAGAGCCTTCGGTTCTGTTCCAGGAACCTCAAGGTGGAACATAGAAGCCGACATAAACCTCGACGATGTAATTGACATACGAGACATTTCAGCCATAGGCAGAAACTTCGGAAAAAGCGCTACTACATGGCCACTGCCGTAGTAATACGGCATGACAGAGCAATTCCTTTCCCCTTTTTTGTATTAATGAATAAAACTTGAAGAAAAATTTATTAATTACGTGCTTTCATCTCTTTAAGAGCACCAAAGCGGGGAAAGGGATGTTAGAGCAAACAATCATCTTCGGCACAATTTCAGGTCTTATTTACGCCCTTATTGCATTAGGCTTCAGTTTAATCTATGGAATTTCAGGCATGATAAATTTAACACATGGCGCCTTTTTTGTTGTAGGCGCTTACATATTCAGCGTTCTTGCAAGTTTTCTGCTACAATATGTTTCTCTAGATCTTTATCTAGTATTAGCTTTAGCCATAATTTTATCATTTGCATTTACCGGAATAATTGGAAGCTTCTTCTATAGGTTGACTTTTCACCAGATATTAGGAGACGAGGTTGGGATGCTAATTGCCTCTATCTGCGGATGCTTAATATTCCAACAATTAATATACATAATCATGGGAAATGCACCTGCCCTTGGATTCAACGTTCCCACAATCATACGGGGAGTCACATCCATAGGACCAACAACTGTGCCAACCGGGCAGATTCTCGCTGCTGCGATCTCCTTTTTAGCCTTTGCAATTCTCTCACTCATTCTTGCCAAAACGAAAATCGGGAGAGCTATGAAGGCTCTTTCGCAAGACCTTGAAGCCGCTATGCTTATGGGAGTCAGCATAGAAAAGCTCTACATGCTCACAACCGCAGTTTCTGCTGGTTTCTCATCTCTCGGCGGTATCCTATACACATCCACGATAACTAACAGTGTATCAACTTACATGTGGCTGACAAGCTTAGCCATCTCTTTTACCGTGGTTCTGCTCGGTGGACTTGGAAGCATCAAAGGCACCCTTCTAGGCGGCTTGATATTCGGTTATGCCGAACAAGCGGTTATCGCCACTATCCCGCGTGCAGGAGTGATATTGCAATCATTCCCGTTCATTGTTATAATTCTGGTTCTCATAATTAGACCGAAGGGACTTTTTGGAAAACGCATTGAAATGGAGTGATGCACTATGCCGTCTAACATAGCCACTAAATACTTCCGAAAAGCATACACAAATTTTGCTACACACATCTATGATAAACCACCAAGAATGCTGGCGTTCCTAATCTTAGTAATTTTTGCCGCATTACCCTTCTCAGGTATAAACTTACTAAAATTAGACATATTGACAGCCACGAATGTGATAGCAATACTTGCAGTAAGCTGGGACTTACTTGTAGGACGAACGGGTCAAATCAGCCTAGGTCACGCCATGTTCTATGCCGCTGGCGCCTACGGCACGGCACTGTTATTTAAGTATTTTAGTTGGCCAATTTGGATAACAATACCATTAAGCCTATTATGCGGTGTTGCAATAGCACTAATTGTTGGAGCCCCCAGCCTAAGGATGAAGGGCCCCTACTTAGCACTTGTGACAATGGCTTTTCCATTGGCAATCACAGGTTTCCTTTATTATTTTCGAGACATCTTTGGAGGCGAAACAGGCATACGCTATCTTCCGAAGTTTTTCCCCAGCCTTGCCTTTTTTGACAGACTTGTTGCAAATTACTATTTGTCACTTGCTTTGATGACTATATCATCAATCATAATATACAAAATAGCAGCATCAAAAACCGGCATAGTTTTTATCTCCATCTTGGATGATGAATTAGGAGCCAAGGCTTGCGGAATAAACGTTACAAAATATAAACTTATGTCTTTTGCCATCAGTGGCCTCTTTGGAAGCCTAGCTGGAGCGGTATATGCTCATTTGATAGAAGGCTCAGCAGCCCCCAGCTACCTCAACTTCTCATACTCTATAATTCCTGTAATAGCTACCATTTTAGGGGGCATAGGAACCATTTATGGTCCACTTGTCGGAACATACATATACTATCTAATGAACAAATATGTATTCCAAGAAGTGCTACCACTTGACCAAAATATACAATTGTTTCTCTTCATAATGGTAGTGGTGTTGTTTGTTATCAAATGGCCGCGTGGAATCGCAAGAACTATAGTTGAGAAACTCGAAGATTTAGAAGAGCCACGTGAAATAGAAGAAATCGAAAAAGAAAGGGCTAAAAAAGCCGAAAAGGTTTAAGTTTGATGGTGGGAAGCTATGCATCTACTAGAAGTTGAAAACCTAACAAAACGCTTCGGAGGCCTCGTAGCCGTCAACAACGTGAGTTTTCAAGTTGACGAAGGCGAAATAATAGGCATAATAGGACCGAACGGAGCTGGAAAAACAACCCTTTTCAACTTAATAACTGGTTACTTAAAGCCAAACTCCGGAAAAGTGAGGCTTAGGGGCGAAGATATAACCGGGTTGCCACCTAACAAAATAGCCAACAAAGGTCTAGTGAGAACCTTCCAAATAGTCAGACCCTTTAGGCATTTGCCAACAATAGCCAACATACTAGTAGCCCTACAATCTTACAGAGGAAGAAAAAGAATCGAGTGGATTAAAACCTCGGAAAGAAAAGCCATGGAAATGCTTGAAGATGTGGGCCTATCAGAAATGATGCTTGAGCCAGCTGAAAACCTATCATACGGTGACCTAAAACGCTTGGAAATAGCGCGAGCCATGGCACTAGAGCCAGAAATAGTCCTTTTAGACGAGCCATTTGGCGGACTGAACCCCATAGAAACAGAATACATGATAAAATCCATCCAAAGAATGCATCTAGATGGACACACAATGGTAATAGTTGAACATAAACTCCACGCCCTCATGAAACTCGTAAAAAGAATCCTAGTCATGCATTACGGAGAACTAATAGCCGAAGGGACACCAGAAGAAATAGCCAAAAACCAAAAAGTAATAGAAGTCTACCTTGGGAAGGCGAAATAATGCTAGAAGTTAAAAACTTGACAGTCCACTACGATGGAGCAATGGCACTAAATGCCGTCAGCATAAATGTGAAACAAAGAGAATTCGTAACAGTAGTCGGTCCGAACGGAGCTGGAAAAACAACACTACTAAAAGCAATATCCGGAATGCTTACACAACTCCAAAGTGGAAAAAGAGAAAAGGCACGCATCTCAGGCGAAATCCTCTTCGAAAACGAAAGAATAGACAATCTAAAACCATGGAGCATTGTCAAAAGGGGAATAATTCACTGCCCAGAAAGGCGAAGACTCTTCTCAGAAATGACCGTCTACGAAAACCTAATCATGGGAAGCTATCTAAGAAAAGACAAAGAAGAAATTAAAAAAGACCTAGAACGCATTTACCAACTATTTCCAATACTAAAAGAAAGAAAAAACCAAATGGCCCAGACACTAAGTGGAGGAGAGGGACAAATGCTTGCAATAGCAAGAGCCCTCATGGCTAAACCAAAACTACTTATGATAGATGAACCTTCCCTTGGGTTGGCACCACTAGCAAAACAGAAAGTATTTGAAAGCATAAAAGAAATCTGGAGTTCAGGAGTAACAATACTCCTCGTAGAACAAGATGTCAGCATGGCCCTAAGCTTAGCCAACAGAGGATACGTCCTAACACATGGAAAGATAGCAGCCCAAGGAACAAAAGAAGAACTACTAAAAAACGAAGATCTAAGAGAAATGTATATAGGCGTATAACCAATCATAAATTAAACCAAAAAGATAGAACGTAAAGGAGATGACATAAAAATGGCAAAATCAAAATCTGACCAAGCCATAGATGAATACTTGAAAAGACCATGGACAAAATGGTACGCAAAAGGTGTACCCGCAGACTTAAATCTCCCCGAAAAAACCATTGTAGACGCAATCGATGAAAACTTCAAAAAGTGGGGAGACAAAGTCGCCGTAATTTTTTACGGAAAGAAACTCAAACACAAAGAAATACATGAAGCCTCCCTAAGATTTGCAACAGCTTTACACGACTTAGGCATAAAAAAAGGAGACGTAGTCGCCATGTATTTACCAAACTGCCCACAATTTATCATCACCTACTACGGCATTCTAAGGCTCGGAGCAACGGTGACAACAGTAAGCCCACTCTACACACCACGCGAAATTGCCTACCAACTTCGAGACAGCGGAGCCAAAGCAATTGTTTGCCTCGACCTACACTACGAAAAAGTTGAAAAAGCTCTCCAAGAAGTCAAACTAGACTACGTGATCATAACAAGCATATCCGACTATCTGCCGGGCGGCGGTGGTTTAATGGCTAGACTTCGAGGAACACCACTTAAAGGAGAAATAAAGAAAGAGGGAGAACTGCTGAACTTTAAAGATCTTCTCGAGAAATATCCTGCAAACCCACCGAACGTTCAAATATCGCCAGATGACGTAGCAGCATTACCTTACACGGGAGGAACAACAGGCGATCCAAAAGGAGCAGTTTTAACTCACAGGAACATAGTTTCACTTCAAGAATTAATGTGGAACTTCTTCCCAGAAATGGAGGAAGGAAAAGAAGTTACCATCGCCGCACTGCCATTTTACCACATATACGGGCAATCAGTGATCATGCTCAGCGGAGCATTTCATGGAGGAACAGCCATATTATTTGCTAAGCCCGAATTAGATGAAATACTGGATGCCATTCAAGAGTATAATGTGACACTGTTCTATGGAGTACCAACACTTTACAAATACCTCGTAGATCATCCGAAAACTAAAAGAGTGAATTGGAAGAAAATCAAATATTTATTCTGTGGCGCTGACACATTACATGAAGCCACACGGAAACAGTGGGAGAAAATAACTGGACGAGAAATCCGCGAAGGGTATGGTCTAACTGAAACAACAGCAGTATCCCATACAAACCCGCCATACAGGAACAAGCCAGGGTCATTCGGTGTTCCATTACCCAACACATACGCAGCGATAGCCGACCCGGAAAAAAACGAATTTCTGCCTCCAAGCGAAGTGGGCGAACTAGTCTTAAGCGGCCCACAAGTAATGAGGGAATATTTAAACAAGCCAGAGGAAAATGCAAAGTGTTTCTTTGAAGCAAAAGGCATGCGGTGGTTCAGAACAGGCGACATGGTGAGAATGGACGAAGAGGGATACTTTTACTTTGTTGAACGCAAGAAAGACTTGATAAAATATAAGGGGCTATCAGTCTACTCGCATGAAATAGAAGACGTATTATACAAGCATCCAAAGATAAAGGAAGCCGCAGCAATAGGAGTGCCAGATCCAGAGGTTGGTCAACGCATAAAAGTAATAGTTGTCCCGCACCCAGATTACAGAGGAAAGTTGACGGAAGAAGAAGTCGTGAAGTGGTGCGAAGAAAGATTAGCCCCCTACAAAGTTCCTAAACTCGTGGAGTTCAGAGGCGAAGTTCCAAAGACGGACGTAGGGAAAGTGGACCATAAGAGGCTTAGAGAAGAAATTTTCAAACTGGCTTAATAAGGGTGCTCCGCAACTGTTTCCTTTCTTTTTCTTAAAAACATCGCCCGTAGCTCAGTTTTCAGATAGCAAGATTTTTAAGTTTTTCACAAAAATTATAATAAGGTCGTGAGAAAATGAAGAACTATTTTGAAAATTTCATTTCCAAAATACGGAGCAAATCCATCTTGCAGTTACCCAGCTATTTCAAGAAGCTTTCAAAAAACATTTCTTCTAAAAACCTATACCTAAGTTCCATCCAAGCTGGAGGGATCCTATCCATACTTTTGGGGATCTTATTTAGCGCCTTAGGTTTTTTTGGACTCGCAACAGGGAAGGGAATAACATTTGCCGTCGCCTCTGGAACGATAAGCATCGACCCAATTCTGGCTAGCATAACATCAAGCATAGCTGGTATAATACTGACATTTGAAGGAATCGCTTTGTTGAAAGTTAACTTTGAAATCTCACGGTTAATCATTTTTTCCATAGTTTCAGGCTACTGTACCTTGAATGTTCCAGCAATACTTCTCGGTTTAAATTATGGCCTATTTGCAGGCATCTTTGCAATTGTTTTCGGATACCTCTGGCTTGTCGCCATTCTTGCTTGGCTACAAAGAGGCGAATAAAAACTTAATTGGTTTTTAATTCAACTGATTGCTGACTCTATAAAAAAGAAAGAAGGGTTTTAAGCAAGGAAATTTTCTATGAAGCTTTTGCTACAGCGGTTCCAATGCGCCCGAACTTCATGGCGTCAGCCATAGAACCCTCAATAGTATACTGTTTAGCAAAGTAAGCCCTAGTCTGGTCAAGCTCCCGCGTCAACATCTTATAAAAGACTTCCTCAGGTCCCTTCAAAGTCACGTCTGGTTTCTCATGTTTTCCCTCATGGAATGTCGCCACCCCATTCTCGAACTTAATGTAAAAGTCACCTTCCCCCTCAACAATGAACTGAACAACCTTGTTCCAGCCAGCCATCAAACCCTTAGCCTCAGCAACTTCATTCGCCCTCTTCGCCATCTCCCTGTATCCATCCTTAACTCTTCCCATCTCAAATACCTCGCCATTACCATTAAATGAAACAAAATTTAAGCCTTTTCTCTAAACTCAGACATAATTTATATGCAAACTCCATGGAAAAACTTAAAACTCCCCTAAACCTCACTCATACCCCAACCGTCAGAGGATGATTAAAATGAGAAAAGTAGTGATAGTGGACTATCTAAGGTCGCCGTTCTCAAGATCAAGGCCAAGAGAACCAGAAAAAGACAAATTCAACCCGCTGAGAATGGACGAGGTAGCCGCCATGCTCATCAAAAAAGTCGTTGAAAGAACAGGCATAAACCCTTCAGAAATAAACGAAGTAATCGCAGCAAGCGCCTTCGGCGTATGGGAACAATGGACATACGGCGGACGCTCCATAGTAATGCTGGCCGAACTCCCAGTGGAAGTACCCGCATTCTTCGTCGACAGACAATGCGGCTCCTCAATGACCGCCGCCCACGTCGGAGCCATGGAAATAATGACTGGATACTCAGACCTAGTAATCGCAACCGGAATGGAACACATGACCCACATCCCAATGGGTGATAACCCGTGGATAAGCCCCCCAACAGCCCTCATTGAAAAGGAAGAATACAGAAAATACGAAATGGAAACAGGCCTAGTGATGGGACTAACCGCAGAAAGACTCTTCAAAGAAGGAGCAGAAAAACACAAACTAACAAAAGAAGACATGGACAGATGGGGCTTGCGAAGTCATCAACTGGCATTTAAGGCTCAGCAGGAAGGCTACTTTAAAGAAGAAATCCTGCCAGTAAAAGTAACCAACCCAGATGGGACAACAGAAGTTGTAGACACCGACTTAAGCGTCCGAGGAGACACAACCCTAGAAAAAATCCAAGCGCTTCCGCCAGCCTTCATAAAGGACGGATTCATAACAGCAGGAAACTCTTCACCCCTAAACGCAGGCGCCTCATGCGTAATGCTGGCTTCAGAAGAAAAAGCAAAAGCGCTAGGATTAGAGCCGATGGCAACAATAAAATCCATGGGTTGGGCAGGCGTTCCCCCAGCCGTGATGGGAAAAGGACCTGTCCCAGCAAGCAAAATGGCGCTTAAACACGCAGGGTTAAGCGTCAAAGACATCGACTTCTGGGAAATAAACGAAGCCTTCGCCATCGTCACCTTATGGTGCATCAAAGAACTTGGAATAGACCCAGACAAAGTAAACGTGAAAGGCGGAGCCATCGCCATAGGACACCCACTAGGAGCTACCGGCGCAAGACTCATCGGAACCTTGGCAAGAATTCTAGAAATGGAAGGCGGACGCTACGGACTAGCAACAGCATGCATCGGCGGAGGACAAGGAGTAGCAACAATAATCGAGAAAGAATAGCAACCTCACCCCCTTTTTACTTTAATGTATCCTCCTTTTAAGCCCCCAAAAAGCCTAAATTTGCAGCTTCTGAGCCTCAAGAAAATTTGTTAACATGCAAATTTTTATAGCACCCAAAACATACTCAGTAGAAAGGTGTAAACTAAAATGTTTAGACTTAAAGTCGCAGACGCCAAACTGCTAAGAGACATGGCGACAGCAATCTCCATCCTAGTAGACGAAGCCACATTCAAAATAGACCAGGAAGGCATAAAACTCCGCGCCATGGACCCATCCCGCGTTGCCATGGTGGACTTCGAGTGGCCCAAAACAGTTTTTGATGAATACGAATGCACAGAACCGACAAAAATGTGCATAAACATAAGTGAGTTATTGAAACTGCTTAGGAGAGCAGGCAAAGATGAAGTTGTGGAGCTTTCCCTCGACGAGAAAACTGGAAGATTACAAGTGAAAATAACAGGAAAATATGCGCGGAACTTCACAATGCCAACCCTTGAAGCCTCTGAAGAAGAGGTGCCCACACCAAAAATACCCTTCAACGTCAAAGCAAAAGTAACAACAGAAGGCTTAACACGCGCAATAGAAGACGCCCAACTAGTAAGCGACCACGTCAGAATCGAAGCTGACAACGAAAAACTGGTTTTCAACGCAGCTGGCGACCTCATGGGCGCAACAATATCCCTCCAAAAAGGAAGCGACGCATTGCTAGATTTAGAAGCCAAAGAACCATCCAAAGCAACATTCAGCCTAAGCTATCTAGCAGAAATCGTAAAGGCGGCATCCGCAACCGCCGACATAGCAACATTGGAATTTTCAACAGACATGCCTACAAAAATAGATTTCCAACAAGCAAAAGAAGGAAAACTCACATTTTACTTGGCGCCGAGGATAGAGACAGAATAACGTGAAAACAAAAATGCAACTTGCAACAGTCAAGTTCACAAAAAATGACATGGCAAAATACCCCTTCCTAAAAGAAACAGCAGAATACGTAAGAAAACTAGATTTTAAAATTGAAGACCTAACAAGTCCCGACTTCGCCAAAATCCTTGAACGCGCCGAAGAAAGAATCGAAGAAGCAATATTATACACTATTGTAAGTAGAAAGCTGCGCGAAGAAGACATTGAAATCCTGTCCTTCCCAACCGCAGTAATATTAGCCATAGCAACAGAAAACCCCCGCGTCAAAAAAAGATACGCCCTAGCAGAAGCAAAACAGTCATACGAAGACCTAAAAGGAGAAAACTCTGAAAGAATTTTGGCAATAGCCCGGAACTTCGGATGGAAACTCGCCGTAAACAATGAAGCAGGAATACCCTACGAATTTAAACTTCACTTCACCAACTATCTAAAAAACGTAACAAATTTACGAGAGAAAAAATGGAAACTCGTCAACAGATTCCTATCAAAAGGAAACGTTTACCTAACACGAAACGAAACCGCAAGAATACTAAGCGAAGAAATCCGTAGATACGTCGAAAAACGGATGGAAATAAAGGAACTTCCAAAGCTTCCACCGAAAATGACCGAAGCCGCAGAGAAAATTAACAAACTATCAGCGGAAAAACTAAGCCAAACGGAAATCGAACCTATTCCAAAAACAGTACGGCGAGAAGCTTTTCCACCATGCATAAAAACGCTTCACCAATCAATTTCATCTGGACACCACCTTTCCCACATAGGAAGATTCACCCTAACATCCTTCCTCATAAACATAGGAATGCCAACAGAAAACGTCATTGAACTATTCAAAAATTTTTCCGACTTCAATGAACGTATGACCCGCTACCAAGTAGAACACATAGCGGGAGAAAGAGGTTCAAGAACACGCTACACCCCGCCAAGATGCGACACGCTTAAAACCCACGGAATCTGTACAAATCCAGACACATTATGCCAAAAAATACGTCACCCGCTGAGTTATTACAAGAAGAGATTAAGTTCAAAGATATTTTAGTAAACAAAACATAATCCCACCCTACAATAGGCTTTATATAGTTAATGCTAAATTAATCAGAGCTATTTAGGTGGAAACACTTCAATGAACACTCAAGTCTCCCATCAGTTTCCAGTTATAGTTGAAAAGCAACATGGAGGCTTGGGCTCTAAAGAAAACATAAATGATTTTGTCGAAGGAAATTTAGAAAATAAATCGGAAGTTGGCTTAATTCTCCCCACGTATTGTGAAGCAGCCAACATAGAGAGGATCATCAGTGAAATTGAAGACTTGAACCTTAACATTTCCATACTTGTCATAGATGACTCTAGCCCTGACAAAACGGCAGAAATAGTCAGAAAACTGCAAAAAAGGTATAATAACATCATGCTTTTCGTAAGATCAAGAAAGCTTGGGCTTGGAACAGCGATAACAGATGGCTTCAAGATATTCTTGTCTTTGAAAAATCCGCCAAAGTACATAGTCACGATGGATGCTGATTATTCTCATAATCCAAAAGACTTACCACGCCTCATAGCAGTCGCAAAAGGGGGAAACGAGCTTGTCATAGGAAGCAGGTACAGTAAAGGAGGAAGCGTTTCTGACTGGAGCGCCATACGCCTTGCAATAAGTAAAGTGGCTAACCTTATTGCTTCCATAGTTATAGGGGCTCCAATTCGCGATTATACTGGTGGTATGCGATGCTATTCAGCGAAGCTCGTAAAAACCATTTTAGGAGATTTACACAGCCAAACCTACGAAATACAAATTGAGACAATAAGGCAATCTCACCTACGAGGTTTCAAAATAAAAGAAGTTCCAATAAAATTTGCTAATAGAAAAAAGGGAAAATCAAAATTGACGCCGAGCGAAATTATAGCTTTTCTATCCCATATACTCAAGTCACTCGTGTTTTACAGACGAACAGCGTAGAAGAGAAAACCTTTCCAATGTTCTAGCGTTTCCTATTTTTAATTGCTTGCTTATAGACGAGTTCTAACTTGTCAACGACATTTTCCCATGTATAACTCTTTTCAACGAGTTCAAAGGCATTTTGAACGATGTTTTCCCGCAGTTTTTTATCGGTCAAAATTAAGTTAACTGCTTCAGAAATTTCAATGGCACTTGCCTCCTTTAATAGCCATGCGTTAACTCCGTGCGTCAAAATGTCGCCGGGACCCCCACTTGACGATGCGACAACAGGGATTTTGCTGCCCATTGCTTCGAGAATACTTATGCCGAATCCCTCATAGGATGATGGCATGAGAAAGACATCAGCTATCGAATATAAAGCCAGCAGTTTTTTCCTTGTAACGCCTCCTTTTATTACTAGAGCATGTTCTATTCCCAGTTTTTCGCCAAACTGCCTCAGTTTATTTGCATAATTTGCATAATCCGGTCCTACAACGACAAATTTTGCTGAAGAAAACTTTTTAAGAATAAGCGGCATGGCTTCCACTACTTTCTCTATTCGCTTATTCCAGTCAATTCTTCCCACATACAGTAACGTTGGACCGTTGGCGTTTAACTCTTCCATTACTTTTTGTTTGTCTTTTTGCTCAATGCTTGCGAAATCTTCTAAATTTACGCCGTTCGGCACAATACTTATCTTTTCTTTTGATGCGCCAATATGCAAAAGCAATTTTTTATTATGTTCCGTTAAGGCTATTATTTTGTCGGAAAACTTCAGCATAAAACGCCCTAAAGTTGAATCGAAAACCGTTTTTAAGAAAGCGTTGGCGAGTGAATGTGGAGGATAAATTCCGTGAGGTGTGAAAATCACAGGGACGCCTTCAAAATGAGCCAAATAAATTGCGGCGCACGAGCTTAAACATCTGTATCCATGAACATGAACCACGTCAGCTTTAAGATGGGGTAAACTTTTTAGAATGTCTGGGATGAGCCAGTATTCTCTAAATACTTTGGGCATGAATAATGGAAAACGGTGAATCTCCACGCCGTTCTCTTTTTCCTCTTTTGTTGGGCAAGTTTTGTGGTTAACCTCGTTTGATGTGATAACAGTTACTCTGTGCCCTCTTCTTGCAAGTTCAACAGAGACTCTATACACATGTTCTTCCACTCCTCCTATGGCTGGGGGAAAGCGTGGAGTTACTTGGGTTATACGCATTTGTTTACCACATCAATAGGGCTTATGATGCTCGGCAATAGCTATAGTTAAGACTTTCTCAAATTGTTTTGCTATAAGACCCCAGTCGAACCGTTCTTTAACGGTTCGTCTCGCATTCTGCCCCACGCGCATTGCATCCTGCCAAGACTGCAGTACGCTTTCTAGTTTTGTAAGCCACTCTTCAACATTTTCTGGGTCGGCGAGAAAACCATTTTCTCCGTCTGAAACCACTTCTTCGATTCCCTTCACTCTGCTTGCAATAACTGGTTTTTGCATAGCCATCCCCTCAAAAAGCTTTAGGGGACTCGCGGCGTGAGAAACTTCGTTGTTTGGGAATGGGATAAGCACTACGTCGGCTGCGGAGAGGATACGGGGCACTTCTTTGTAGGGAAGTTCACCACATAAAATCACATTTTCTTTTAAAGCGATTTTCTCCTCTCCACTTCCTACCAAGACGAACTTTACGTTTACACCCTTATCATCGGCTATGTCGCATAGTTTTGACATTATGTTTATGCCAGCCCATGAATCTAACCGTCCACAATAGAGGCATATTTTCTTCTCATGCAATCCCATTTTCTTTTTGATTGTGCTGCCGTCATACTTTCGCGGATCAAAGTTTTCCGTGTCTACACCGTTTGGGATTAACGCTACTTTTTCCGCTGGAATTCCGTGGGACATTGCATACTTCTTGATGAATAATGTAGGAGCAACCAATCTTTTGGAGCGCATCGCAATGTAGTTTTGTATGTGAACTAGCATTTTGGCTTTAAAACAGTCCTTTTTTAAATCAAGCAAGTTCGCAGTGTATTGAGCTATAAGATCGCTGAAATCCAGCACAATTGGTTTTCTCCAAAGTTTCCCTGAAACGAATCCTAGCAAACCTGTGTATGGACTTGGATAATTCAAAACGATGACGTCTGGCTTTGTTTCTGCCATGGTCTTTAATGTCTTCATTAGAAGCAACGGCGCTGTTAGGACATATGCCATTAAAATTGATGAGCGCCAAATTGCTGCTATGAAGGAGGGTATCCCTAGCAGATGCCCATTGATTCCTTCATTCGCTATTAAAGTGCTTTTCTGCGGTGAATGCTCCCTTTTCGTGACGTTTTCCGTTTTGCCCATTAATATTCGAATTGGCGGAAAAACTATAAAGTGAACGTCATGCTTGGGTGCTAATCTTTTCATAAGTTCAAAGATTCTTCTGTCGCTTCCCATTTTCGGCGGGAAATATTCGACAAAAGCCAATATTTTCATCATTGCCATCGATGCGGACCTTGTTCTTTAATAGGTTTTTGTTGGCGATTAAAGTTTTATGTGCGGAGTGGTAAACCTTTTAAGAACATCGTTGAGGTTAGATTATGAGGTAACAATGATGCTGTTGCCTACGCTTCAGATGTTGCTGCTGATGTTTCTCCTGGCAATGTTGGGTGAACCTCTGCGATTTTTTCTGCTAAAACGCCTCGAAACGTTTTCAGATCTGGATTTTATACAAGCATTAATTCTTGACATATACCTTGGCGGTTTGGTTCTGTATGTCTTGGCTGTTTTACCTTTTCACCTTTTCAACTTCTTCATCGTTCTTTGTCTTACGGTGCTTTGTTTTTTAGCTTCATTGTTTGCCCATTTTGGCTCTCTCCGCAAGTACCGAGATTTTAATCGCGTCAAAGCTTTGTTTTCAAAAAATGACGTGAAAGTTGTAGATTGCCTTCTTGTTTTCGGCATGTTTCTCTTTCTTTTGCTCTTCAACACCGGCGCCTTATCTGGACTAGTGTTCGGTGGAATTTTCGATGAGTCTATTCACGCCCTAAAAGTTCAAGTCATACTAGAAAACGGACAAATTCCGATGACGTTGCAGCCATATTTACCAGAAGGCATAGTTTATCCAGCCGCATCTCATGTCATTTTTGCTTATGCCACTCAAATGCTGAACCTAATGGTTCCCAAATCTATTTTTTATGTAACGCTTTTATTTAAGGCACTTTCAGTTTTCGGCGCCTACTTCTTAGGGAAAAAACTAAGTTCTGGCAGAACATACGCCCTATTTTTAAGTTTTATATTCACGTTTGTTTCAAGTTGGCCACTTTACATAGTTTGGGGAAGCAACCCATTTCTTGTAGGTTTTCCATTGTTTCTCGTCAACCTCGGTTTATTTTTCTCCCTCATCCGTAGAGAGAAAAATGATTTTGCTGAACTCGTTGTTATAGGATTACTTTTCGGCTATAATGGATCACTCATAGTTTCTTACATCCAAACTTTAGCTTTAATGGCTTTTATCATATGCGTTTATTGGCTTCTTCGCGAGAGGGCTTTTGGATATAGAAAGCTATACGAGTTTTTCGTTATTGTTGCTGCTGCGGTGCTGGTTTTAAGTCCAGTTTTTTACAGGTTCTTTATCTTCTATCCTTATCCAGGTCACAATATTGGTCTTCCAGAAGATTTTTTGGGTTATCAAACAACGAGGTTGCCGTTTACCATTACCCAAGCTTTAGAGTGGGCTTTTGGAAACTTGTCCCCTCACTATTTACTTCGCTTCTTGACGCTTTTTATGCTTGGAGGTCTCGCCTTTTGGTTATGGAAGACAAAGAATTACGATGATGTGAAATCAACTATCGCTTTTGCTCTAAATCTTTTCTTTTCCGCTGCATTACTCTCCGCTATTTCTTTCTTTCTTCCAAGCGATTTAGAGGTAATCTCTTGGGGACACCAAGGAATAATTATAGCAATTTCATTAAATATTCTCTTAGCAGTGCTATATGCAAAACTAAAAAATTTCTTTTATGGTCTCAAGTCTGAACGGGTTTATGTTCTTTTTTCAAAGAAAATTCCTCGAAATATGCTTGTAGCGGGGCTTGTCTTATTGCTGTTGAACACGCCTTTTCTTTATTATAGATTTTTAAGAGACCCTCAGGTTATGTTGGATACTTATCGAATGTTTGCTGTTACCACGGAGGATGAATTTAAGCTGATGATTTGGATGGAAGAAAACGTGTCCTCCAACGCTGTAATTTTGGTTAGCCCCTACGAGTCAGGCCTATTTATTCCCGTTATCTCTCATCATAAAATTGTTTATCCGTACACGGCAACAGCGTTTAGTCGTTCTTATCAGAATTTGACAGACATGATGCTTGATTGTGTGTTAAACCAAACTGTTTACGGACTGATGCAGAAACTGAACATTTCCCACGTGTTTGTCGGTTCCAACGCGGCTTATTGGTGGTTTGAACAGCGAAAGTTAGATGCCCTCCTTTTTCTGGGAAACCCCAATTTCAACTTGGTGAAAAACTTTAGCACCGCCTACTTATTCACGTTCAACTACTCGAATCCGCATGTGGTGTTCTTCGACGACTTTGCACATGAACGCTGGGATGAGTTTGGATGGCAAGCATGCTACTATGGAAATGGTGCTGGAAACGCTACAATAGCAAACAGTTCAAGACAAGGTTCAGAGGCTTTGAAAATTACGGCAGAAGCCGTTTATACAGTTGAGGATATGCGATACGTGTATTGCGTTACACGGAAGATGTTCGTGCAAAACAATTCAGACATCTCATTTTCTTTCTACTTAAACGCGACTGAAGGCTTTAATGGCAAAGACACCTTTGCCTTCATCATCTCAAATGTCTTCCGCAACCAGTCCATTATTATCACAACTCCTGGGGGAGTTTACGAGAACTACGCCCACGCTGTCTCGTTATCTGGAAGAGAGGGATTCTTTGAATTCAATGGTAGTAAAAGTTTAAGCTCTCTGTGGCGTCAATGGTACAACTCCACTCTTCCCAGCACATTCATTTTAGAAATGGTAAATTACGACTTGGACGGCGTTAAGAATGTGGCGTACATTGATAATGTCAAAATAGTTTCGACGCCATAAAATTCAATGTCTTTTCGATTTCATAATTAACCGCACAAAAGCAAACACAATTATTCCCACTGTAAACCCTAAGATGAAATACATCACACCAAAACTTGTTACGTCAGGGCTTACTGGAATCATGAGAATAGCCAACAATCCCGCCAGAAAACCAGCGATGAATATTACGAACCCCAATACTAGAATATCGCCCATAGAGCCTTCTCGATCCATCTCTAGCCTCCATCGCCGTTCCTAGTATGCTGTCATGCACATTAAAGAATTTCCTAAATATATTTAGGCAACCTTAATAAACAAACCTAAAATATATGAACGCAATGACCGTCAAAAATAGACAAAAAAGGATATTGCTAAAGAAAATTGCGCCAATCATTTCGTTCATTGTGCCCTTCATAATTCTCTATTATTTCCATCCCGACACTTTTGAACTCACGTGGAAGGGTAGAACCTACTACCTTTTCTTTATATGGTTAATGTCCCTAGAAACACTAATAGTTTGGGAAGAGCTTAAGCCTGAAGAAACGAAATCCAAGTTGAGAACAATCCTATTTACTGTTGCTTGTGTGCTTCCGACATTGTACGTGATTATTTCTCAATGCTGGTTGGATTCAGCAATCATAGAGTTATCTTCTAAATCAAACATTGGCTTGAACACTCTTGATCCATCGTTTTTTGTGAATTTGATGCCTCTTTCAATTGAATATTTAGTTTTCACAATTTTATTCGCTTTAATAATAATGCTGGAATATGAGACAAGCTATTTGCAAGAATACTCGATTTCTATTTTCTTTCTCGGAATCATCGGGATGGTGTACATCATAGATAATTTGCATCCATATGGTAGGTTCACGCTTTTCCAGTTTCTTGTCCCAACAACTGCCAATCTCGCAGCGCTTTTTCTGGGATGGATGGGTTACAATGCAAACGTAATTATGTGGAATAGTCCCATGTTCGGTTATGTACCCTTATTAGAGGTCCGTGCCTCTGAAGGGTTCCCGTTCAGGGCCATTGTAGACTGGCCTTGTTCAGGCATTGATAGCCTCATAGTCTATACGGTTGTCATCCTAATCTTTTTGAAAAAAACCGACATTCCGTTAAGTCATAGGGTAATTTACTTTGTCATCGGTGCGATAATCACTTATATTTTGAATATTTTAAGAATAGTTACACTTTCCATCATCGGGTTGAACCTTGGAGGCAATTCGGTTCAATTCAGTCGTTTCCATGATTATTATGGTCCACTTTATTCTTTGTCGTGGATTGTCGCTTACCCTTTAATAATAAGTATGAGCCGCATATTATGGAACAAACTTAAAAGCAGAACCTTTAGGTTATTTTAATTGTCCTGTCGAGAGTTGGCGGTGTAAAATGAGTTTTTCCCGCGAATTTGTTAAAAGAAAATTCGAGACATATTATAGGGAAAGCTACACTGCCAACCATGCGCCTAAGAATATTGAAAGAAGGGAGTTTGGCTTCTTGACTTTTGACGAAAAGACCATGTTAAGGCATATCAGCTTTAGAACAAGGGAAAATTTGGAATCCTTTTTGAGAAGAGAAGCCTACTCAGACGCGTATTATTCCTGCGCCTACTATGAAAACGCGGAGGCGGAAATGGACAAAAAAGGTTGGCTTGGCGCCGATTTAATTTTTGACATAGATGCTGACCACATTCCCACGCCATGCAATAAGGTTCATGACGAGTGGGTTTGCGGCTCATGCGGGTTTTCAGGGAAAGGTATAATTCCAGAGAATTGTCCAGTTTGCGGCAGCAGAAAATTTGATGCAAATACATGGCCCTGCGAAACTTGTTTGAACTCCGCCAAAACTGAAACCATGAAACTGCTAGATATGTTAACGCAAGATTTTGGCCTTTCTGAAAAGGAAATTCACGTGTTTTTTTCTGGTCACCGTGGCTATCATATTCATGTTGAAAATGAAGCTTATATGAGTCTTGATGCTATAGCGCGAAAGGAAATAGTTGACTACATCACTGGCTTAGGTTTAGACATGTCCTTTCATGGTCTGCAAGAAAAAAGTCTAAAAAGAAACGTTTTTAGCCTAAGTTTCTCCAGCGCTGATGTTGGTTGGCGCAGAAGAATGGCTAGTGGCATGGCTGACTTTATTTCAAAAGCAAGCGAAAAAGACCTCAGGGAGGTCGGATTGAAGAGAAACGTCATCGAGACTATACTGAAAAACAGGGAATCCATTATCGCGGGTTTAAAAGGTTCGGCCGCGGCAAGCGCCGTCAAGGGAGTTGGATTTGAAACGTGGAGAAAAATAGCGGAACATGTCTTAGGGCTACTATCCACTAAAATTGACACGGTGGTGACAACTGATACTCACCGCCTAATAAGATTGGCAGACACGTTACATGGCAAAACTGGCTTAAAGAAAGTTGAGTTTCCACCTTCAGAAATCGAGAGCTTCGACCCATTTAAGCGTGCAATAGCCTTTAAGGAAGGAACAGCAACAATTTTTGTTTCCGATGCCCCCGAATTTAGAGTTGGCGACGAAGCTTTTGGTCCCTACAAAAATCAGAGAGTTGAACTGCCAACAGCCGCAGCTATATTACTTGTTTGCAAAGGTAGAGCGGAGGTCGTGAATTAGCATGTACAATGAATTATACGAGATTTGGAAAGGTGAATTTGAAAACGCCGAACTTGTCAAACTTCCAAAAAACTTCTACTCAGAACTCGTCGAATACCTGAAAAAGCTTAGAGAAGAAAGCCGCATGCTTGATAAAAGAGCGGTTAAGGCTTATCTTCTCAAGGGCGAGATGCAAAATGTTAAGCGCATGATTCGCGAATTAACTTGGTTGCGTTACAGAAAATTAATCAGAAAAATGGCTAAGGGCGAAAAGGTTCCGATAGATGTTTTGACGGTTGAGGAAGAAAAGATTTACAAAGAAACTTCATCTTTTGCAGAGGCATACCGCAGCCTTGTTAGGAACATTCTCCGTGGATATGTGCCTAAGGCTGACGCTGAAACAAAACATCGGCGGGTTGTTCTGCGCTTCTTAAAGGATGTCCCAGCAATAGTAGGCGCAGACATGGAAACTTATGGTCCCTTTAAAGCGGAGGACATAGCATCCTTGCCCGTTGAAAACGCTAAAATTTTATCAAAACAGGGTTTAGCCGAAGTGGTTGAGGTCAGCGACTAGATTTTATTGTGACGCTTTGCTTGGCGGTTGACATAGCGAAAAAGTATAATAGCGCGTATGAATTCTTTATGCAAAGCTGGTGTACCAAGGATGAATGTTCCTAAAGAAATAAGGACATACTGTCCAAAATGTAAAGCTCACCAAGTTCACACAGTTAGCCTTTATAAGGCTGGAAAAAGGAGAGCCTTAGCTGCAGGGGAACGCCATCACAAAAGAGAAAAGAAGGGCTACGGCGGACAGAAATATCCCCTCCAGAGGGAATTTGCAAAAACAACAAAGAAGCAAACTTTGAAGCTTAAGTGTAAAGTCTGCGGGTACACAAGGCATAAAGATGGCATGCGACTCAGAAAACTGACAATTGCCTGATGTTGGAGGAATAGTTTTGACCGAATGGGAGAAGCTTATTCCGAAACCGAGGAGCAGTTTCCTCAGAGTGAAGTGCCTAAAATGTGGTAACGAACAAATAGTCTTCAGCAACGCCGTGAACAAGGTTAACTGCAACGTTTGTGGAGCTGAGCTTGTGGAACCCTCTGGAGGAAGAGCTACAATTAAGGGGGAAATAGTCGCAGTTTTTGAGTAAGGGACGTGTATAGCTGATGGCAATAAGAAAACCAGAGTGGCCTGAAGTCGGCGAGTTAGTCATCGCTACAGTGGAAACAGTTACAGATTATGGCGCTTACGTGAAGCTGGACGAGTTCAACAAAAAAGGGCTACTTCACATTTCAGAAATCTCCTCTTCCTGGATACGGAACATACGCGATTTTGTTCGCGAAGGACAAAAAGTTGTTTTGAAAGTTTTGCGGGTTGACGTTGAAAAGGGACATGTGGACCTTTCTCTGAGAAGGGTTACGAAAAGAGAGAAGATTGAGAAGATTATGTCTTGGAAAAGAGAGAGGAAGGCCGAAGCCTTACTTCGAAGTGTCGCTGAAAAAGCTGGGATGTCGCTGGATGAGGTTTACGAGAAGGCTGGAGCCCTCTTAGAGAAGGAATACGGGTTGTATGAAGGATTTGAAAAAATTGCGAGGGAAGGAATTGAGGTTTTAACAAAGCTGAAAATTCCGGAAGAATTAGCTTCAGCCTTCGTAGAAGTTGCAAGAGAAAGAATAAGAGTGCCTACCGTTAAGGTTAAGGGCATTGTGGAGCTTCGCTGCATGAAGCCGAACGGTGTTAAAGTGATTAAAGAAGCCTTTTTGAACGCCAAAAAGGCTGAAAAGACGCGGAGTGTGGAGCTTCGCTTTTACGTTGTTGCTGCACCAAAATACTGCATTGAAGTTGTCGCGGAGAATTATAAACACGCGGAAGCCGTTCTCCAAAGGGTTTCCCAGAATGTGATTTCAAACGTTGAGCAGGCAGGCGGACAGGGTGTTTTTAGAAGGGAAAAATGATGGTGTGGCTTTTGAGAAAATGTGTGAACTGTGGAAATTACACGTTAAAGACAAATGAATGCCCGTATTGTGGCGGAAAAGTTCGAGTGCCACATCCGCCCAAGTTTTCTCCGGACGACAAATATATCAAATATCGAATGGCTTTGAAAAAGAAGGCGTAAAAGATGAAGGAAACCGTCGTTAAAGAAGTTGTAAAAACGGAGTTAAACAAGCCAGTTTTGATTGAGGGGCTTCCAGGTCTGGGGCTTGTCGGTAAAATTGCTGTGCGTTATTTGGTTAAGCAGTTAAAGGCTGAAAAATTGGGTTACTTATATTCTCCTCACTTCCCATATTTTGTGCTTGTCAACAAAAAAGGAAGCGTTAGGCTTTTGCGAGGAACATTTTATTTCTGGAAAAACACGAAAGGCAAAAATGACCTAATCCTTTTCACCGGAGATAGCCAAGCGCAGACAATAGAAGGGCAATATGAAATCTCCAATTGCATTTTAGATTTTGCCAAACAACACGGTGTGGAAATGATTGTAACGATTGGTGGTTATCGTGTAGAAGCAAAGGGCAAGCCAAAGGTTATTGCAGCATCAACCACCACCGAGCTTCTGAACAAAGCTTTGAATGCCGGAGCCATAGTAAGCCCCATGGGAAGCCCCATCGTCGGCACAGCGGGACTAATACTGGGGTTAGCCCGTTTCAAAAAAATTTCCGCTCTCTGTCTTCTGGGAGAAACCCGTGGATATCTTCCAGACCCTATGGCTGCCAAGAGTGTTTTGGAAGTGTTGCAAGCAATTTTGGGTTTTGATGTGGATTTGGCTGGTTTGGATGAGGAGATTTCTAAGGCTGAAAAAATGGTTAGTAGACTGCAGAAAATTGAAGCGCGAAGGGTTTTGCAGGCTGAGGAAATGAAGAAAGAAGAAGACAAGAAAATAACTTATATTTCTTAAACTTAACAGGCTAAAAATTTGCTTCTCTCTTAATTATCTCCACGATTTTTTCTGCAGCATCTCCGTTTCCATAGGGAGAGTTTACTGGCAATTCCCTCCGGCTTTCCAATGTTTTTTCCATGGCGCTAAGAATATTTTCTTTTTCTGTGCCAACCACCTCGGCGAAACCAGCCTTTACCGCTTCTGGTCTCTCGGTGGAGAGCCGAATAACTAAAACTGGTTTTCTTATACACGGGGCTGTTGCCTCCTCTTGTATGCCGCCAGAATCGGTGACTACCATTTCGCAGTTCTTCATCAAAACTAGAAAATCCAGATAACCCAAAGGCGGCAGGATTTGCACGTTGTGTGATTTTTTGATTTTACCATAAATTTTGTTGCGCTGTAGTCTTTTTTTGGTGCGGGGGTGCATTGGATAAACAACGGGTATTGGGGCTTCTGAAAATGCCTCCATAAAATTTTTGAGAACTGTTAAGTTGTCAACGTTTTCAGCTCTGTGAGCTGTTGCTAAAGCGAATTTTTTGTAGCGAACCACTTCCATTATTTTTGATTTTCTTTCTGCTATGGGTAGATGCTGGTTTACGGCGTCTATGACCGTGTTTCCGGTCACGTAGATTTTGCCCCAAACATCCTCTCTTTTCAAATTCTCTTCAGCGGTTTTTGTTGGTGCGAACAAGTAAGCGGATATGTGGTCTGTTAAACGTCTGTTGTGCTCCTCTGGCATGCGCAAGTCAAAACTTCTCAGTCCAGCTTCCACATGACCAACAGGCACTCCAAGTTTTACTGTTGCCAAGGCTGTTGCAAGCACTCCGTTCGTGTCCCCTTCAACCAAAACCATTGTGGGACAAGTTTTCCTTATTAGCTGCTCCATGCAAGCCAATATGCGGGCGGTCTGCGCTCCTTGCGTATACGCTTTAATCTTTAGTTCGTAGTCAGGTGTTGGAAGTTCCAGTTCTTCAATAAACTGTTGGGACATGTTATAGTCGTAATGTTGACCGCAATGGGTGAAAATTAATGGAATCTTTTGCTTTTTTAATGCTCTTATAACTGGCGCCATTTTTATGATTTCGGGGCGTGTGCCTACAACAACCATTACCGTCTTCATCTCTCATTCCTTGGCATCAAATGTTGCCAGCTATTGCGTTTAACATTTTCCTCAAAGTTATGATATGCCTTGCTGAAATTAATTTTGAATGTTGCTGCAAGTTTCTAATTTTTAATTAACCGCATGAATCTTTATCATTCGGTTGCGTTGTTTTTTAGACATACAAATGTTCTTACTCTTCTTTATCGATGTAAGTTCTCAAACAGTTTGAATCGGGATGAGCTATGCGTCTGTTAAAAAATAAGAAAGGATTAAGCGTGGTAGTAACAACATTGATAATACTAGTTGTTTCAGTGTTGCTGGCTACTGTAGTGACGTTTTACGCAATAAACGTGACAACAACGCGGGTGCAGGAAGAAAACCTTCAAATCTTTAAGCTGCACATATGGCACAACGGCACAAGTTTTGCCGAAGCAACATTTCTAATAATCAACACTGGCGGCAGGGACCTTGTAATCGACAAAATATCCGTTAGAGGTCAAGAATGCTTGTGGAGCACAGTATACTATTGTAAAACCACAGATACTGTAAACGAAGACCTAGGATATGTTGAGCCGCATGCAAATGGAACGTTAACTGGTATGAACGCAACTTTAGGCGGAGCAACAAGCAACTATGCACTCACCGCAGCAAGCGACGACCTCATATTGAGATCCGGCTGGAGCATGATAATATACATAACAGATCCAGATCATGTTTCAGTTAGCGACATCGGTGTGACCGTTGGTATAACAGTGTTCACTGCCAATGCTCAATACTACAAAGAAGCTAACGTTGAAGCTGCCCATTAAACCGTTCCCCCTTCTCTTTACGTTTTCTTTAGGTAGCCCTCTCTGGGTTCGTAGATTGTTCCTTCGCGTAGAAGCTGCTTAATGAGGCGTTCCGCCTCTGCTTTAGAAATTTTATATTTCATCTCCAACTCGTTTAGAAGCGCCACTTTCTCAATCATTCCAGTTTCTTTCTCCATTTCCAGCATGGTTGAAAGAATTATCTGCAATTTGTCTCTCATGCTTTTGGGCTTTCCAGTCATAATTAGGTCTATGTCAATTTTATAGGAGGACACGTCTATTCCAACCTCTTCAAGCGACCGTTTCATTATAGCAATTGCCGCTTCAGCATCCTCGGCTAAAACCTCCTTTCTCAAGGCTACGCGAGCTCGGGCTTCAGCTATCCTAACTAGGGATTCAAGTTGGCGGGCTGTTATCGCCACGGGAGAGCCTTCAGCCTCGCTTACGGAGCGCATGGCTAAGTAAAAATCGTTTAGTCGTCGCAACGCCTCTTGAGTTAAAACAGGTTTTATTCCCTTGGCATAGCTTATATACTTTCGCAAAAGCTCCAGCGACATCGGAGGCTCAATGGGGCTTAAGCCTTTTCTGTGGATTTCTAGGATGTGTTCTGCCATCTTGCTGTCTGTTTCCTTGTTCGGTACATCTCTCAAAACGAAGATGAGGTCGAATCTTGAAAGTATCGTCACTGGCAGGGAAATGTTTTCGGCGATTGCACGGTGAGGCTCGTATCTTCCTAAAGTTGGGTTCGCGGCTGCAAGTATGGCTGTTCTCGCGTTTAGTGTTGCAACTATTCCGCCTTTTGCAACTGAAACTGTATGCTGCTCCATAGCCTCGTGGATGGCAACTCTATCCTCTGGACGCATCTTATCCATCTCGTCAATGCATGCGATACCCTTGTCTGCTAAAACAAGCGCTCCTGCCTCTAGGCTCATGCCTCCCCCCTTCTCTCTTATTACGGCAGCCGTTAAACCAGCCGCTGTTGTGCCGCGACCAGAAGTATACAACCCGCGCGGCGCAACCCGCGCCACGTATTGCAGAAGCTGAGATTTCGCTGTTCCCGGGTCGCCTATCAAAAGGACATTTAGCTCCCCTCTTATTGCTATGTCTGGAAGAGTTTTCGGCACTCCACCAAAAAGTAGATACATTATGGCTTCTTTAATGTGGTCATATCCGTATATTGAAGGGGCGATTGAGTTCATTATTTTGCGGTGTATCCAAGGGTCTTTGGCGAGTTCAAGAATTTTCTCTTCCTCTTCAGGTGAAGGCAACGCGGCTTCAGGTTCTTTACCCAAAACTTCGATGGAATTTGCATCAAGGTGTAAAACAAAAGTGCGAAGTTTTCCAATTCTAGGCATTGTGGGCGCTACCGCACGAACTATCCCAACTATTGAAACATGATCGCCCGGTCTTGCCACATCAACTATTTCACCACCTACAAGCTTAACATGCAATGTTCTGGGTAACTGTCCCGGCGGAAGATCTTCAGGTCTTTCTTGAACGCGGAGGTCTTGTGAATCTATGAACTGGGATTCTTCCTGGACAAATTCAAATGGTCCCTTTGAACCGCATTGGGGGTTCCTACATTGGAATGGGGCTCTTAGAAAAGGTCCACTTTGGTCTATGAGTGTGGGTTCTCCGCATCTTTTACATTTGAATGCAGCTCGCATAACCATGGGGCGAACTGGAGTTGAGCGGACAACGATGCCTTCAACCATGACGAGTTTCCCGATGTGGGCGGCGCCGAGTTTCCGCAGGGGCGTTGCTTCCAAAAGTCCCATGATTCTAACGGAAATTTTCTCCACTTTCTTCGCGTATTCTGCATCTTCTATTGCAAGCTGTTGATAGGCGGCGTTACACGCGTGTTTTTCTATGTATTCGTCTGGTTTTTCTAAAAGTTCGTCAGCAAGTCTCTGGTCAAAAGCTAAAATGTCTTCAAACTCAACGATTAACGAAGTTTTTCCTGAAACTGCAAGTTGCGATATCCTCTGACGGTATTTTTCAGTCTTAAAAAGTTCCAGAAAACGTTCTTGTGGATCTGCAATTTCTATTTCTTCAGTCATTCTTCTTCCCCTTTGTTGAATTCAAGTATTTTGGCTCTCCACAAATTGATGTTTCTGTAAAGCTCCTCATAAAGAAGTCTCTCTTCTTTTGTTAAACTTTTTAGGAATTGTTCCGTTTGGACTGGGGTTGCGGCAAGAGAGACTATTTTCTTTAACCTTAAGTTTACAATGTCTAAGGCTAGATGTTTCACCCTCTCATAATCCCGCATCTTTTCCGGTTGTTTGGCAATCTCCCCTTTTAATTCGGCTAGGAGTCTCCGAATTTTCGGGTAAAAATCCTCCGGCAAACTTGAAAGTTGCCCGGTTGATTGAGCACGTTCTTTCCAATGAATCTTGTAAAGCGCAGAGGCATCCAACAGTTCTTCCCCGCGGGGGCGTACAATTCCAAACTTTTGAAGTTCAAGGGCTATCCAGTAGGGAACTTCATACTCGTTTCCTTCCTCGAAGGGTCCAACATTTAACCCAGCCAATCTAACTTCTGGGCAATTTCTGTTAGCCACAACTCTTACAGGTAAATTTTCAAAGGCAAAATCTAAACTGCGCATTTTCGTTACTAACTGCATTAGCCATTTTTCTCCTTTCCCAGTTTTTGGTCTTATCGCCTTTAACGAATATAAAATCAGTAGTTTAAAAACTTAGATTAAAGTCTTAGAAAAATTAAAACAGAACGCTGTCAGCTTATGGCTTTTACATTTTAGAAAAAGGAAAAAGGGATTCTAGTCTAAAATTCTTTCAACCGCGTCCTTTTCCGCTTCATGTGGCAAAGGTATTCCAGTAACTTTGGCGGCTACATCAGACAAACTCATTAAATCGTTTCTGTTTATAAGTTCCAGTTTCCATTTTCTGGCTCCTGCCAGTAGCTGTTTTAGTCCCACGCCTATTCGGTCTGTTAGGTACGTGTAAAGTCCTATGGCTTCCCACGGTATATCCTTGAAGCGCTCTCCGTATCTTGCCTTAAGTTCGGGGGTAGCGATAAAGAACTTCTCCGGTGTTGTACCATATTTGTCAGCGAATGCCTTAGGGAGTTTTCCCTCTTTGGCTAACTGATTGAAATAGTTTGCCTTCATAACAGCTGTAATAGGAGAACGCGCCATTAAAACTGCTTTTACAAAGGGGCCGTCTCCGAAGTTGCTCATTGCTATCGCCTTGAAAATCTGCGTTTCATTTATAAATCCCCCAGCCATGATTAGATCTGGCACGTAGCGTCCTTTCTTTTTCAGTATTTGAGCGCATTTTAGAACTATGGTTTCTAGGTAGACTGTTGGGATGCTCATCTCGTCCATCATTGGAACTGGGCTCATGCCCGTTCCCCCGCCCGCACCGTCAAAGTATACTGCATCAATTTTCGCTTCCGACGCTATTTTTAGGGTGTAAGCTACTGCTGTTGGTCTGTAGGCTCCTGTTTTGAGGGTTACATGTTTTGCACCCTGTTCTCTTAGCCACTCTATGTCTTCTACAAAGTCTTTCTCTTTTGGTATGCCTACCCTGCTGTGTCTTTCGAAGGATTTGAAGGTTTCATCTTTGAAGGCTTGCTGCACAGTTGGGTCTTCAGGGTCTGGGATTACGATGTAGCCTCTTTTCTTCATCATTATTGCCTTATCTAAGTCTCTTATGCGAACTTCGCCTCCAATTGCCTTTGCACCTTGACCCCATTTCCTTTCAATAACGTTTACCTCAAGCTTTGAAATTGCGTAGACATCAACTCCAAGCCTCTGGTCTTCCACATTTGTTTGCACCGCAATGTCCCCGTATTTTCCATCCCAGAACTTTCGGAACAATTCAACCCTGCGCTTAAGCTCCTTCGAATATGTAACTTTCCCGTTAGTAAACTGTGCTTCAGGATCCATGCCGCACACGTTTTCGCCAACTATTATCATCGTGCCTGAAAGGGCTGCGCCTACCGCCAACCCTTCCCAGTTCAGCCGCGCAACATCCGTTGAGCCGAAAGCTCCGCATAGAATTGGAACCTTAAGCGGTATTCCCGCCACTTTTGTTTCAATGTTAACATTTGGGAAAAGTGCGACGTCAGAATTTTCCTCGATGCCAACAGCCTCAAATAAACCAGCTTGAATGTTGAAGTGAGACCAGTCTAATCCAAAGTCTTTGAGGGCTCCTGCTGTGCTATATCCAAACTGGACTGGTTCGGGGTAAAGTGCTTCTCTTCCTCTGAAAGCTGATAGGCTTATCTCGCACATTACTGGACAGTCGCGGATACATATGGGGCACATTCCACTTGTAGGGCTTGTGTCTTTTACGCGTGTTGTTGTTGCAGTGGTTGACTTTCCATTTAAGTAAGAGCTATTTCTAAGAACACGTTCTGTCATTTCCTCACCTTACGTTTGCAAGTTGCGTTTGGCGCGTTAAACTAGCCGATAGGCATTTAAACGTTATTTCCAGAAATTCCGGGAAGGACTATATAATAAATGAAACATTTAATCTATCTAAACATTATGCAAGGTTGTCATAACAAGGTTACTAATTTATTACATAAGCATTTATTAATGATTCCAACTATCAAACGTAAGGGGATTTGCTTTGAGTTTTGAGATGTGGGCTGAAAAATATAGACCTAAAACATTAGATGAAATGGTTAACCAAAAAGAAATAGTTGAACGTTTAAAAAGCTATGTCAAATCGCGAAATGTGCCCCACTGCATTTTTGCCGGACCACCCGGAACTGGAAAGACAACGGCAGCCCTTTGTTTGGCAAGAGACCTCTACGGCGAAGGTTACCGGGAGCACATTATGGAATTGAACGCCAGCGACGAGAGAGGAATCGATGTTGTCAGGGAAACTGTGAAAACCTTTGCAAGGGTTCGTTCCATCGGTGAAATCCCCTTTAAAATGATGATTCTGGACGAAGCGGACAACATGACTGCAGACGCGCAGCAAGCATTAAGGCGGACAATGGAGCGCTACACAGAAACATGCCGCTTCATCTTATGCGCAAACTATAGTGGAAAAATAATAGAGCCCATACAGTCCAGATGCGCCCCTTTTCGTTTCACTTTTTTGCCTAGAGAAGAACATGACAAGTATTTGAAGTATATAGCGGAGAAAGAAGGCATAAAACTTCTTGGTGAAGGGTTAGACGCCATTTTTGAGGTTTGCGGTGGAGACCTAAGAAGAGCGATAAACACTTTACAGGCTGCGGCATCGTTAAATAAGCCCATTGATGCAAAGGTTGTTTATTCGATTACTGGAAGGGCTAATCCAACAGATGTCCAAAAAATGATAGACATAGCCATGAAAGGCAACTTTATAGAAGCGCGAAAACAACTCCGTGAAATGATTCAGAAGTACGGCGTGGCTGGAAGCGACATAATTAGGCAGATTCACACAGAGATTTTCCGAGCAGACATACCCGAACCGATGAAAATACGTTTAGCGGACATTGTTGGCGAAATAGATTATAGGCTTGTTGCAGGTGCAGATGAAGAAGTTCAGCTCAGCGCCCTACTTGCCAGACTTGTTGAGGCTGGCAGCGAATTGAGAAAGGCGAGGTAGGCGCAACCTTTGTATGCCTCATGGACTGTTAAACACAAGCCCAAAACCACGGCGGAAATTGTCGGAAACCCAGAATCCATTAAAAAACTTGTTGACTGGATAAAATCTTGGGATAAAGGTACACCCAAAAAACGAGCCGCCTTTCTTTATGGGCCTCCAGGGGTTGGAAAAACAGTTACGGTTGAGGCTTTGGCGAATGATTTTAAAATGGAGTTTGTTGAGAAAAACGCAAGTGATTACCGAACAGAAGAAGCGGTGAAACGTTTTGCTGGGTTGGCTTCCCAATACGGCTCACTTTTTGGTCGAAAAAGAATCATTCTTTTAGATGAATTGGACGGCTTGACTGGAACAGCCGACAAGGGCGGCGTCAAAGCCATAACAGAAATTGTCAGAACCGCGCAGTGTCCAGTAGTTTTAATTGCCAACAATGCTTATGACCCCCGATTCACAAATCTCCGCAACTACTGCCTCCTAATAGAATTCAAAAAACCCTCTGCAAGCGAGGTTATGAAGCATTTAAAACGTATATGCGAGCGGGAGGGGATTAAGGCGGAAGAGAACGCGCTTAAATTTATCGCCCAACGCTCGGAAGGAGATGTCCGCTCGGCTGTGAATGATCTTCAAGCTCTTGCCCAAGGCAAGAAAAAACTCACCTATGATGATGTTAGTTGGCTTGGTTACCGCGATAGGCAAGAAACTATTTTCAACGTTTTAAGAATGATAATTTATGGAAAGACTTGCGCTGGCGCGAAAAACGCGGTGGACATGGCTGATGTGGATGTTGACATGCTTTTTGAATGGATATACGAAAACGTTCCAGCACATTTAACAGACACCCATGACTTAGCCAAGGCAATGGATG
>JAVZMA010000006.1:0-70904 GCA_038883475.1 Bathyarchaeia archaeon | reverse complement strand
CATAGTAAGCGTCTCATGCGCCGTGCGTATCACGGACGTTTTCCCCTTAACATCGTAGTCAATACGCCTTAAACCAGTTTGGCTTGCGCCATACTCCCCATAAAGTTTTAGGATAGCACCCCAGACAGCGTCCATAAACTCTTTAGCTTCAAAAGTTTCCGGCGAATCAATTTTTAAGGCTAAATAGCGGTGCCTAACCTTCTTCAACAATCCTTGCCCCTCCTAACCACGCGGATGCCGGGTGCAACAAAGTTTGGGCTTAGCTTCTCCCTGTTCCGCTTAACAATGGCGAATGGAGTTCTTGAAACAGCGTTTAGGGCTTCAGCCATGTCCAAGTCAAAAAGCTGCGCTAGAGAAGCTAGCTCTCTTGGTTTCCGCATGAATAACTCGTTTTGAACGCCGCTTGAAACCACTATTGGAACATGAAAATTTTTGGCTATGACTGCTTCCCTGCGCAGAATTGACAAGAGTCTAACACGCGCAGCTCCTTCAAGGGTCAACAGTGGCTTCATGTCTATTTCTAGGGCTGCGGAAGCGTTTGAAGCCAGTTCAGCCTCTGCCATGTCAAAAAATCTTTTACGAAAATCGTAAGAAGGAAAGTTTAGCAGGTCCACGCGATGGTCTTTAGCTGCTTGCCGTGCAACATTCTTGGAGTCGCAAATCACAGCCACAAGCTCAAATCTTCTCCTAACCCTCCTCAAAAGGCCAATTAACTCCTGCGGCGTTCTAGGCTTTAAGTCTACTCGAGTAGCTAAATCCATGCCTTTTTCTTGGCAAAGGCTATGCACTTTTTCGATTTCCTCTGCTTTAGAGTTTGCTTGGAAGGCTACTGCTATTAGGCGGTATCCAAGCATCGCCGCTTTATCCACCAAACGCACAATTTGATCAAACTCCTTAAGGTTTGGGCACAAGTGCAAGTCTGCAAAAGCTTTCTTCATGGAATTAACCCGAATCTTCTGCAAATTTCAACAATTTCTTCTGAACTTGGCTTTTTGAAGTGAACACGGAAATGTATTGGGTCTGTTTGACAAAGTCTAATTTCATTCAAGTAAGCAGACTGTTTGTCAAGCCTCAAGTAAAGATTTCCCTTCTCAATATGCCGCCTAATTTCGCTACTTAACTGTTCCTTGTCTAAACTCCCTAAACCAGAAGAAAGCTTTTCAAAAAACTTTTGCGCCAATTCACCCTTTAACTTCGCTTCGAAGAGAACTATGGGATTTCCATGATGACCTGTTAAACTCCTTTTTTTAAAGGGGACAGTTTCAACAGCAGATTCTGGAAGCACATTGTAGGCAGCTTTTAGAACCTTGTCTACGTCTTCTGTTGCGTGAGCAAAAACTCGAATATCAATGTAGGCTATTGGAGCTTTAGAAGCCAAAACCGCATCACGCCAACAACTATGTGCAAGTTTAGCTTTTAGATTTTCTCTTCGGCTTAGAAGCCTTCTTTAAATTTTCTAACAGAGCCTTAACAGCTTTAACATTTTCGTCATGAACTGTCTTCCGCCTAACATCCACTGGTATGCCCAACCTTCTGGCTTCCTTTTGTGTTAACCCAACCTTTTTGAGTTCTTCTCGACTGAATCCTCTGCCAAAACGCTGCTTTTCACCAGTTTTAAGCACTTTAGGCTCAACAATTCTCATGGTGCTATTCTTCCTTGGCGGCTTTCTTGCTTGGTCTAAACTTTTCAGCGCCTTTTCCCTTCCTTCTCAAGCTCCTAACCTTTTTGCCCGCGCTAGTTAATCCTCTGAAAACTCTTCCGCGATGCTGTTTTTGGCAAATCCAGTTTATGTCCTTGTCTGCTTTAATGGCTGGGTGATTTGGGTCAACCATCAAGACTTCAAACCATTTTGAGCGTCCGTCTTCGCCTACCCAGTAAGAGTTTAGAACTTCAAGGTTCGGAAACTTTCTAGCAGCCCTTTCTTCAGCGATTAACCTTAAACTCTTGGCTGGCTTAAACTTTTTAACACCCATACGCTTTGGTCTTCTTCCAGCTTTTGGTCTCTGCTTCCGCAAGCCGCCGCGTCTAACACGAACCCTAACAACAATGAAGCCTTGCTTTGCTTTGTAGCCTAACTTTCTGGCTCTGTCAAGCCTTGTTGGTTTTTCAATTCTGCATATAGCCGGTTGCTTACGCCACTCTATCAGTCTTTGGCGCATCAACTCGTCCACGAAGGACTTTTCTGGTTTTGACCACGCCTCAGCAATGTATTTGTATGCCAATTTTTCACCTCACACATTGTTTACGGTTCAGCCTTTGCAGGCTACATCCCAGCGGAAACTTTTCTTCCGCCTATGGTTCTGATTCATAGCCTTAAGCGATAAAATAAACTTTTCCCAACCATGCTTATTTTCATGACCGTTTGTTTTCCAACTCTGCCTTTCTGATTAGAAAGTAGCCGCTTGAGCCTTTCCAAACCTTTTCGGATTCAATTATCTTTATTCTTTTTTTAAAGAAGGGTGCATCAACCACAAGAGTTTCATATTCCCCTCCTTCGCCAGCAAGTGAAACACCATACTGCCTATTTAGCCTAAGCAAGTCTCCAACCGTTGCAGCATCTAATCTTCTTCCAAGCCATTCTCTGCCAAAGCCATAGGCGTAAACTCCAGTTATTAAAACCTCAAATTTGAGGTCTAAAATTTCTTTTAAAATTTGCAGTTGGTCTCTTTGCCAGAGAGGCGTGATACAATTTAATCCTAGTTGTTTGCAGATGTTTTCTATTCTTGTTTTCTGGTAGTTGGAGGCTATCGCTCCTGAAACCACGCCTTCAATGTCCAGTTTCTCCAAAAGCCTTTTGAGATCTTCAAGCTCGCTCTCTTTAATTCCTGAAGTTTCAGCCTTAACAAGCGGTATCCCCACAGCCTCAGCGAACAAGTCAATTAAGTGCATGTTTGGATAATGAAACATCCAACTGTCCTCTCTCTGCGGTATCATGCCTACAACATATTTAACTTCATAGCCCTCTTTGAGGATTTGGTAAAGCGCCAGAGTTGAATCTTTCCCTCCCGTGGCTAAAACCGCAAAACGCATGGTAGCACGCTTCAATCCAAGATTACTTTTCACTTCACAAGCTTCAACCTAGCCTCTCTAAACAAGGCCTCTGTTTTAGTTTGCCACGCCTCAAAATTTTCTGGAGTCTCCGGATAGTTTTGATAGTGAATTTTAACCTGCCGCATCAAATTGACTGCAAGCCTAAGCCTGTTAAGGAACCTAAGCCTCTTTACCCCCCTAAAAACGCGTTTGGCTGTCTCTGTTATGTTTAATTGGAAATCTTGGCCCAAACCAGCTTTCAGAACATCCTCCTCAGTTAACAGTTTATATTTCATTCCGTAATTCAAGTCTTCGTCTCGGCTGGTCAAAAGCAACATACGAAAAACGTCAAGTCCAGCCTGTTTCGTTCCATAAGCCTTCATGTAACTAAGATTGTAGGGCCAGAGGGCCTTTTGGCTAACGTCACCCTTTTCCAGAGCCTCAACAATCGTCTTGCCAACAAGATGGCCGCTAAGCATGGATGGTCCTATCCCGCCGCCGTGGATGGGGTTCACTAGACATGCGGCGTCGCCTATTACTGCGATTCCGTTTCCAACCATGTTGTCAAGCGGCCTGCGTGTGGGGTCGTACCATGCGCCTCCGTTCAGAAGCAAGGAACCTTCAAATATGGGTCTTGTTAAAACGTGTTTGTAGAATTGTTCCTTTGGGTTTGGAAAGTTTTTCCGCATACAAACTCCTAAGCCAGCGTTAACTTTCGCTCCGCTTTTCGGAAAAATCCAAGTGTAGCCGCCTGGAGTCACCTTTTGGTTTAGGTATATCTCGCAGTATCTTGCTTCGCTAGCTTGCTGTTTCAGCTCTCTTATCTCGCGGTAGCACGCCTCCACATCCTCATTCGCAACTTCATTTTCTATCTTCATGCTTTTTGGAAGCTTTCTCCTAACTACTGCTAGGAAACCGCTAGCGTCAACAACAACTCTACTTTTCAGCTGAATATTCTTGCCAGTTTGGAGGTTTCTGGCTAAAATTCCAGTTACAAAATTTTTTTCCACTATTGGTTCTAGGCATAATGTTGAGTCAAAAAGCACAGCGCCCTCATCTAAAGCCTTCTTGAGCAGCCATTGCCCAAAAAGTCGTCTATTCAGCAAATAGCCCACGAAATCCTCATGTTTAACTGTGAAGATAGTCTCTGAATCTGGCGAGTAAATTTTGATGCCCTCAATTCTCTTTTCCAGTTCGCCGCCTTGGGGTTTTTCCAGGTTTAGCTCCTTCAAGTGATGTTCGCCCAAAGCGTCTCCACAGACTTTTTCTCCAATTTCCTCCCGCCTTTTCCTTTCAACTAGGCATACTTTTAATCCTGCTTCAGCCGTTGTTTTCGCCGCTAGGCAACCGGCTGTTCCAGCGCCAACCACGATTACGTCGAACATATCCATCATTTTCCATGGTTCCCTCTAGCTTTTCCCTTATTGTTTGTTGACAGCTTTTACTTGACTTTTTCTGTTTTCAATAGCTATTTCAGTGGTTTCCTTTGTTGTTTCGAAAACCATGCATGTGAGGGTTTTCTCTATTCCCTTAACAAGTCTAAGCTTATCAACAACAAACTTTCCTATTTTGTCAACGTTTTCAGCTTTAACCTTTATCAACAGATCCCAGTCTCCAGTTATTATGTGAACTTCTTGAACCTCGGGAAACCTGGCTATCTCTTCAGCGATGCCCCTCTGCGAAAATTGCCTCTCGTTATCCCTTGCCCCATAAGTGACAGAAGCCAATATGAAGGCTGTTGTTCCACAATTTAATTTCTGCGGGTCCAATATTGCCCTATACGCTTTTATGACTCCTAACTCCTCCATACGCTTTATTTTCGCGAAGACTGTTGTTATCGGCGAGTTGATTTTTCTGGCAATTTGTTTTGCGGTGAGCTTACAGTCTTTCTGGATAAGGTTTAGGATCGCCAAATCTTTATCGTCTAATTTTGGTTCCATAATTGTAATTATTACATTTTATCCATATAAAGTCTTTAACTTTTTGAAAAGTATGAAAAATTTTTATAAAATTCGTGACAGATAAGAAAAGCTAAATGAACGAGGGATTTCGTGTCAAGCGAAGTTTGCAGAACATAATTTTGAAGATGGATGCGTAATTCATATTGGTGATTCATAATTGTTAATTATATTTTTGATGTCATGGAAGAACAACAAGGATGTGCTCATATGATGAAGAAAGCCGCTGTTAAGAAAGGCGTTTCATACACTATTGACCTGACGAAAATCGAGGGAGACGGAGCCTTCCCGTGTCCAAAATGTGGGGCGATAATATCTCCAGACGACGAGTCTGAAGAAGTCTACCAGATAATTGAGACAAAAGTAAAGAATGACGAGTTGGCAGAGTTGGTTTTGCTTTGCAGCAAGTGTGGAAGCACAATAAGACTTACAGGTTTTCTACAAGCTGTAGAACATTAATTTGCTAAGGCCCAGCTTTTTAATGCTTTTCTTTCTCAAACCTTCTGCCTATGCCAAGGAATGTTAACCACAAGATAACTCCATAAAATACGCCGTTAAAAACCGCAGACACGTATCTAGCGTATTCGCTAATTGATTTGCCGATGAGTTGGCAGAGGACATTCCCTGGAAACATCGGATAGGGAATTAGAAGCGAGGCTACCATAAACATTGAAAAGAAAGCCAACAGGATAGGTAGACCCTTCACTTTCCACCACTTTGTATAGAGTTTGTTATATGTATCTAAGACTGTTCAAATCGCAATATTTAATAAACATTATTGTTCACCTGTTTAACGCAAATACAAAGCAATCTAGCCTTAAAAACTGGTAAATAAGCACAAAATAAAAATTGCCACCAAAGCCAGTGCCAAGAATTTTCTGCCCATTGACAAGTTTGAAACATCATCTAATGGTCCCGGATGCCTGTACATGGATAGAAAAAGCACAAGGAATGCCATGGGCCAAAATCCTTCATAAAACAGAAAAAGTATTGACAACGCGGACAACACAAGCCGTGGTTTTTCACCGACCATTGAACGGGCAACGTGACCACCGTCAAGCATAGCGGCAGGTAAAAGATTAAGTAAAGTAACCACCAATCCCACCCAACCAGCAAAAGTCACCGGATGCAAGTATAAAACTTGGTCACCAACCGGTCTTGGAATCATGTTGAGACTTGAGAGAAACTGTGCAAGCAAAATCCAGAGTATGGGTGTTTGTATAATTGTGGTATCAGCCCTTGGACTTGAGGGGATTAGCATTGTTAAACCTACCGCGCTGACAATCGTTGCAACAATAAAACCCGTTATAGGACCCGAAGCACCAATATCGAACAGCGCGTCTTTATTTGGCGGCAAAGACTTCTGCATTATTACGGCGCCGAAAGTGCCAAAGGGAGGTGGACCTGGAATAAAGTAGGGCGGTGTTGCCTCTACACCCTTTTCGTTTGCACTTATCTTGTGACCCATCTCATGCGTTCCTAGAACAGCCATCATAGCCACGGTGAAGGTAGCGCCGCCAATAAAAGGATTTATTAGATCCAGAGAAAGCAGATAACCTGTAACAAAAGTTGTTCCGATGGTGGCGAAGAATAAAATCCAATTCACTGTGATGTTACTCTTTTTCACAGGAGGCTTAGGCACAATTTTTAACACTATCCTATTATCCACTCTCCGCAAGAATGCTATCAGGTTCATTGCCTCCAGGTTCTTTAACAACCTTAAGAACGCTTGCTTTGTTTCTTGGGGCTGTTTCAAATAGTATGTTGGAACATTATGCTCAAGCAAGGCCTCTTCTACTTGAAACTCGGCAGAAACCATTTGGGTTAATTTTTCAAATTCACTTTGTTGCGTGTATGGTGTTTCCACTGTTTCGTTTGGTGTTCCGTTCATTTTTTGTCCTTCTGTTTTGTTGTATTAGGATTAACTGGAGGTAAAAAAGTCTATTGGAGAATTGTTCGGAATCTGAACCATTAACAACTTTTTAATAACCGTTTACGCCAGCTTTTTATTTAAGTAACGGTATGATTTTGAGCGTGGTTTGTATGAGTGAAAATGTTGAAAATTTGAGACAGGCCTTCGCTGGTGAATCTCAGGCGAATAGGCGTTATTTAGCCTTCGCTCGCAAGGCTGAGGAGGAAGGTTTTGTGGAAATCGCGAAGCTTTTTAGAGCCGCAGCTGAGGCGGAGACCATTCACGCACTTAACCACTTACGCGTGATGGGCGAGGTTAAGTCAACGATTGAAAATTTGGAAATAGCCATTTCCGGCGAAATATTTGAGTACACGGATATGTACCCAAGCTACATAGAAACTGCTAAAAAAGAAGGAAATCAAAAAGCGGCGTGGAGTTTTGATGTGGCCAATAAAGTTGAGAAAGTACACGAGGCTCTTTTCTCGAAAACTCTTGAAACGTTAAAATCCGGAAGAAAAATGACTTCCGTTAACTACTTCATTTGCGGAGTCTGCGGAAACACTGTGGAAGGCAAACCTCCAGAAAAATGCTCAATATGTGGCGCTCCAAAAACGAAATTCTTCAAGTCCAGGTAAGAACTCAAAATGCTAAACCTCCTCATAATCAAACCCTAGTGATTCGTCTTTATATTTTCCAATATGCCCTTGGGCCCTTTGGATCAACTGTCGCATAATCACGTATGCAATAACTGTTGCTCCTAAAATAAGAGAACCTTCAGCATAGTGCAAAAGCTGCCTTGCAAGAGCCTCGTTGCCCATTTGAAGAGAAAAAAGGGAAAGCATTAACAAGATGCAAACAGATAATAGTATGATGGCAATGGCTAAGCCTAGACGCCTCAAACTTCAGTTTACCTCCGTCAGCAAACCACTAAGACAAGGTTCAGCAATCAATTTTTAATAATCATGAATGCACAATCCTAATCTACAATCTTATTTTCCCTCGACCACAACAGCCTTTTCCACTCTGTCGCACCAAGGAATAACCAAAGATCCATCGCGTATCTCTTTTAGTATTTCCCTTTCAATCTCTCTGGAATGTTTATTCGATGATTCAGGAACTAAAACTGCCTCGATTATAACTTTCCTGATCATTTTTCTTACCTTCTTACAGAAAAATGCTGTTTGCAACTGAACTATTAATTATTTGTCTAGAATTCGGATTCTGAATTTGAATACACATTTAACCAACTATTGTTAGGTTTTTCTGAAAAACTTTAACAATTTTGGCGATTCATGTTCTCGGTCCATGGTAAAGAGCTCGAACAGTTCAAAGTTTGCTCCACAACCCTTACATTGCACATAGGCATGGTCACGTTTTATTCCAAGCCAAAATCCTTCTTTGGAATAGCATTTTGGACACTCCTTAAAACGGCTTAATGCGTTTTCAATTTCTCGTAAATCCAATCGTTCTCCAATCTCCATAGGAAAACTCTTTTCTTAAAATTTATCAGTTTCGATTTTGCTTTTGCTTTGGAGGAAGCGAAACAGTTTATTAGCCTTTAACACAGTTTCTTTGCCGATGAAAATGATAGTGAGGATGTTCATTGTAGGCGCGTTTTCCACAAACTGCTATGTTGTGGGTTGCGAACAAACTAGAGAAGCAATTCTAATCGACCCAGGTTTCGATAATAGTTTTGAGGCTGAAAGAATTTTCAAGTTTATTGATGGAAACAACCTTAAACTAAAATTTATTGTAAACACTCACGGACACCTTGACCATGTCTGCGGGAATGGTAGAGCTAAAGAAAAATATAATGTGCCCATTTTGATTCATGAATACGACGCGTATATGCTAGGGAAGATTGGCAAACACATGGCGATTTTCTTAGGTTTTAAAGGTTCTTCCCCGCCGGCAGACGTAATTTTACGTGATGGAAACCTTGTAGAGTTCGGAAAAATCGCCTTGAAGGTTATGCACACCCCCGGTCACAGCCGCGGAAGCATATCGTTAATAGGCGCCAAAGAAGTGTTTACTGGAGACACATTATTCTGCGGCTCCATAGGAAGAACAGACTTTCCAGACAGCTCAGAATCCGACATGCAAAGGTCATTAAAAAAGTTAACGTACTTACCAGACAGCTTTGTAGTTTATCCTGGACATGGACCGCAAACAACTATAGGGGAAGAGAAGAAAAGCAATCCGTTTCTGTTGGGGTTATGAGTTTTACAGCGTGCCTTTAAATAGGTCTTCTTCTCTTGATATGAACAGTTCGGTTATGCTGCTTTTCTCGCAAAACTCCACTATGCCTTTTAAACCCTTGAAGATGACCACGGGTCTCGCTTCTTTTGCTTGCCCCATGAGCAGTTCTGCTGCTGCAGCAATTTCGTCTATTACTGCAACGTTTTTTACCTTTAAAGTGTTGTTGAAAAGGTCTTTTTTCCCTCTGTAGTCTTTTAAGGGTTTAATTCCAGCCACGCCTATCGCGAAGTTTACTTGTCCACGTCTGAATGGGCGGCTGTAGGTATCGCAGACTATTACTGCAACATTTTTGCCTGTCAGCTTTTTAATCTCCATGCGGCATCTTTCAGCTGACTCGTCAGGGTTTTCAGGTAAAAGCACAAAGTTGCCGCGACCCTCAACATTTGACTTGTCTATGCCAGCGTTTATGCATAATAGACCGCGTTTATCCTCTACAAGCAAAACTTCGGGGGCAGCATTCACTATATTTTTGGTTTCCCTTAACACTAACTCCACGAATTTTGGGTTTTTTCCTGTTATTTTTGCGATTTCTTCAGCTTTTTCTGATGGGACAACCTCTTTTAACTTTATTATTCTTTTTTCTGCTTTTGAGATAATTTTTTGTGCAATAACTATAACGTCTCCATCCTCAATTGCGAGATTGTTTTTCTTAGCTGCCTCCACTATCATTTCGGCTATGTTATCGCCGCACTTTACTAGTGGAAAATCTTCAAAGGCAAAGGCTGCGAAATTTTTCATAGCAAACACGCCTCTTACGCAATCTAGGTTTTGTGCGCTTTGTTAAATCTCTTGCCCATTTTTATCTCAGGAATGAGTGTTTGGATGTAGATTTTGAAATTTTATTCCTAATTCATAACCCTTTAAACTGGCGCGAGTGAAAGGATACTGTGAGTTTAAAATTAGAAGTGGATGTGCAAAAATGAAAAGACAACTTAAGGTTCTCATCCTTTTGCTAACCATGTTCGTTAGCGCACTCAATTTTGCTGGCGTAAAAATGTTACCGCTTGTAAAGGCGACTTATGTTGAAGGCGAAATAACCCAAGACACAATTTGGATGCTTGTTGACAGCCCATTTGTGCTATCAAATGATGTGGTCGTAAATTCAGGTGTAACCTTAACAATAGAGCCTGGAGTTGAGGTGAGGTTCGGAGGCGGCTTCTCACTGATTATTAATGGAAGGCTTAAAGCAGAAGGGACCATCAACAGGGCAATAAAGTTTACATCCAACAGCCTCACACCAGCCGCGGGAGACTGGGAAACAATACTGTTCAATGGTACAGCATCTTCCTTTTTGAAGTACTGCATAATTGAATATGGAAAGAGCGGAATAACAGTTGAAGACGGCTCAATAGATGTGGAAAACTGTGTTATAAAATCAAATTCTCAAGATGGAGTCACGATAAACGGCGGCAGCGTTGTCATCAGAAATGGTAATGTAACAGGTAATCTTGGAAGTGGCATATTTGTGGCTGGCGGCAGCCAAATCACTATACAAGACTGTGAGATAAGCTCAAATGGAGACGGAATCGCCTTTTCTGGAGACTTGACAGGGGAAATAAGCATAAGCCGAAACAAAATAAAGGCTAACAAAAACGCGGGGATATCCTATGAAGCGGAAATCTACAGTTGCTCAAGTATTCTTAACAATACGATTTCAGCGAACTTTTATGGCATCTACATCGCATCTAATACAAGCACATACATAACCCGCAACTACATTTTTGACAACGCCGTCGGGATATTTTATGAAAGTGGGGAAAATCACGAAGCCCACTTTAACGACATATATGGTAACGGTTTAGGAATGGATGTCACACCTGGTGCTTCTGCGAATGCGACTTACAACTATTGGGGCGACAAAAGCGGTCCATACCATGAATATCTGAACCCCCGAGGAAAAGGCAATCCTGTTGGCGGCGATGGAATAAATCTTGACTTCATATTTTTCCTCGCGTTCCCCATAAATCACACGAACATCCGCCCAACTGCAATCCTTTGGACAGATAAGGAGTTAGTAGCGCCTAACCAGCCAGTCACATTCGTTGGCACAGATTCTTATGATGATGGTCGCGTTGACATGTACTACTTCGATTTTGGAGACGGAACAAACAGCAGTTGGACAACTTTGACACTTCTGAACCACAACTACTCTTCTGCTGGAACTTACATTGCCAAATTGAAGGTTATGGACGACTTCGGCAATGAAAGCACAATCGCCACAAAGACAATAAACGTTCAGAACCTTCAACCATTAAATGTGCACATCGAACTCGGCAAGAATGTTATTGGTTGCAACGAAAACGTTTCGGTCATTGTTTACGTATCAAACGGAACAATGGCTGTTGGAAACGCAAATGTCACTTTATTTGCGGTTAAAGGCGGAACATTCACGCCTAAAACTGGCTTAACAAATTCAACGGGATATTTCACGGCGACCTTCACTGCACCCTATGTGACAAAATTAACGGACATTAGAATTATTGCCAGAGCCTCCAAAACTAACTATACAGGCAATTATGCAGACGGCTCCGACTATGGATACGTGGAAGTTCTTCCAGCCCTCAACGTCCAAGTAACGGTGGATCCAGAAACAGTCAAATCCGAAGAAACGGCAACCATAACCGTTCACGTCAGAGACGGATTTGACGACCCAGTTGCAAATGTTTCGCTTGTTCTTTCATGCGACAACGGCACCTTCTCAGACACGACTGGTATAACAAACGCAGAAGGTGAGGCAACTTTCACTTTCACAGCGCCTCTAACGACGGACATGGCTGGACTTAACGTTACAATTACAGTAACCGCAACGAAAGAGGGGTACACAAGCGAGCAGAAACAAGTAACAATTCCAATAAAGCCCAAAGTGTTGGTGGTTGAGATCGACGTTACACCAAACGACATGTTTTCTGAAGCAAAAATCAACGTGACAGTGCACGTGACGTATGACTTTGTTGATATTGCTGACGCAAACGTCACAATAATTTCTGAAAGATTCCCCACAACCGCAAAATTAACGGATCTTAACGGCTACGTAGGTTTCACGTTTACAGCTCCACAAGTTAACTCTCCCGTCAACGTCACGATAATGGTGAAGGCCTCTAAGGAAGGATTTGCCGACGGAGAAGCCGTAGCAAATATAACGGTGCGTCCTGGAACATTAAGCGTGGAAGTTATTGCCAGCGCATCCGTGATGCCATCCGGAGGCTCTGCTGTCATAACTGTTTATGTAAGTTGCAATGGGACACCGGTGGCTGATGCCGCAGTGACATTGTCATCAAATTACGGCACGTTACCTTATTCAACCAGGATTACCGATTCAAATGGCTACTGCACTTTCACTTTTGAAGCGCCTAGAACTACTCAGCAAATATCGCCCACCATCATAGCCAACGCAACCAAAAATGGGTACATAAGCGGGAGAGGTCAAACGACGATAACGGTTACTCCAGAAGAGGGGGGATGGTCTCTCTTGACGATTCTTATGATAGTGATTCCGATAGTGGTTGTCGTAGTCGTCATTGTCGTCTTGGTGAAGAAGAAGGTTATTACGATATCCTCTGAAGAGGAAGGGGAGGAGTAGGCGAGAGTAATGTTTCGTGAGACGCAATATTTAATAGACCGAACATATCATTAAAATTGCATAGGAGAACACACAATGGTGAAACTGCGAGTCAAGGAAACGCTTGCAAAAATAAAGAGGGTAAGAATCAAAGTTAACCTTGGAAAAAAGAAGAAAGTAGCGATCCCGCCACCTCCGCCAAAACCAGTACCAAGAGGATACAAAGTTGTTGAAAAGTATCCACTTTACGAACCTTTCGCGCATGTCGCAATAGTTCAAAACCCAAAGACGGGCGAATACAAGTACATCCTAGACGAGTTGCAGCTTGACCCCCTTGAAAGAAGCGTGTACAACCGCATTCTAGAAATACTACTCGCAGAAATTGAATCGCCAAAAGAAGAAATCCCAGACCCAAGAAGATTTTTCGCAGAAGAAGCCAAAAAAATAGTTGACAAATACCGCATAAGCTTAGGATGGCTTCCAGACGTTTCATGGTATAAGATTCTTTATCACGCCGAAAGAGACCTTGTAGGCTTTGGCAGAATAGACCCGTTAATGCGGGATCCCAACATCGAAGACATTTCATGCGATGGAGTTAACAAACCAGTCTACATATGGCATAGAAATTATGAAAGCATAGAAACAAACCTCGAATTCGAAAACGACGAAGAACTCGACAACATGGTTGTAAAACTGGTTCACATGGCAGGAAAACACGTAAGCTCAGCCTTCCCAATAGTAGACGCCTCACTACCTGGCAAACATAGGCTGGCAGTTTGTTACAGACGCGAAGTAACACCTTTCGGAACAGCCTTTACAATTAGAAAGTTCAGGGAAGACCCCTACTCAATAATAGACCTCATAAACCTCGGCACCTTTTCTGAGGAAATGGCAGCTTACTTCTGGATGTGTCTAGAAAACAGGGCTTCAATAATGGTTTTAGGCGGAACTGCAGCCGGCAAAACAACAGCCCTAAACGCATTGGCATGCCTCATCAAACCAGGAAGCAAAATAATCACCATTGAGGAAACTGCTGAACTGAATTTGCCGCATGAAAACTGGGTTTCCCTTATCGCGCGACAAAGTTATGGCTTGGGCGGAAGCAGCGTGGGCGAAGTAACATTATTCGACCTTGTAAAAACGTCAATGAGACACCGCCCAGACATACTAATCGTAGGCGAGGTCAGAGGTCAAGAGGCTTACGTGCTTTTCCAGGCTTTAGCCACGGGTCACGGTGGCATGTGCACTATGCATGCGGAAAACTTAGATTCAGCCATTAAACGTTTGACACAGAAACCCATGGACATCGCGCCAGCTTACATCCCACTAATGAACATTGTTTTATCCGTTCAAAGGGTTCACATGGTAAAAGGCAGCGAAAAAAAGGCTTACAGACGTGTAATTAACGTTAATGAGATCGCAGACTATGAGGATTATCGAACTACTTTTAAGTGGCATCCGGTAAAAGACGAATACGTTCCAACATTTGATAAGAGCATCATGCTATCGTCAATTTCTGAAAGGATAGGTCTAAGCAAAAAAGAGATAGTTGAGGAGATAAACAGACGCAAAGATGTCTTGCATTGGATGAGAGAACGCAACATAAGAAGCTACAAAGATGTAGCTGCGATAATCGCGGAATATTATGCTAGACCAAAACAGATTTATGAGAAGGTTCTGGCAGGGGAGGAGGTTAAATTAGTTGCCGTTTCTAGAAACCCTTGAAGCTTGGTCTTTCCGCATCTTCGGTAAGGTAGCACCCTCCTTCTTAAAGAACGTCATCGAGTTTAAGGACTATCTAGAAAGAGCTAGGATCAAAATTTATCCAGAAACTTATGTTTCTTTAATGTTATTCATTGCTGCATTGACCATTCCCGTGCCGATAATATCCATTCTAATCGTGTATTTCTACGGCTTTATTCCAATAATCTTCTTGATTCCGCTTCCATTCTACGTTATGATAGGTTTCTTGCTGATACCTTTGTCAAGGGCTGGTGAAAGGGCAGCCAACCTAGAAAGGGAAATGCCCTTTGCAGCCACTTATATTAGCGTAATGGCTTCTGGGGGCATAGCTCCATACACAAGCTTCAAAAGATTGGCGGAAGTCGAATTGATGCCTGCCATGAGAAGCGAAGCAAGGGAAATCATAAAGGATGTGGAAATTTTCGGAATAGACCCGTTAACAGCTATTGAAAATGCTGCGAAGAAAAATCCATTAGATGTTTTCAAAGACTTCCTCGCAGGATACGCATCAACCGTTATTATTGGAGGCGACATTGGACACTTCTTGGAGAGAAAAGCTGAGGACATCTTTAAAACCAGAGCGATGCGGGTAAAGGCTGCAGCTGAAAGACTTGGGATGCTCCTAGAGACTTTCATAATTGTCATGGTTTTGATGTCGCTTTGCTTCTACATTCTTTTCAGCGTAGAGTCCATTTACAGTGTCGGCATGTCCATGTCTTCCGGAATAATCTTATACACGTATTTGTTTACGCCCATGCTTTCGCTGATGTTCATTTATTTGGCGCATAGCATGCAGCCTAAAACGCCTGTTGTGGATATGCGTCCGTACAAGGTTTTCGGAGTTTGCAGCATAGTTGGCATGGTACTGCTACTGTTATTCACGAACTTTTTTGGCTTCATGGAAATTCCATTCTTCAGCTCGCTTCAGACATTTATAGACTTGCCCGTGGCAATCGCCATAGCTTTGTTTGTTGCAACTGCACCAGCCGCAATAGTGCATCAAAAAGTTTCAAGCAAGAAAGCCAGCATAGAGCGCGGCGTTAACAGCTTTCTAAGAGATTTAACAGAAGTTAGGAAAACCGGCTTGTCTCCTGAAAAGTGCATTGAAAGCCTCTCAAACAGGGATTACGGCGAATTTAGTAAGGAGCTGCGTAAAATAAGCTCAGAAATTTCTTGGGGAGTCCCGCTTAGAAAGGTGATAATTGATTTTGTTAAGCGAACACGCAGTTGGATAACGCAGATCATCATGTTTCTACTTGTTGAAACGATAGATGTTGGCGGTGGAACAATAGCCATGATTGAGTCTTTGGCAAGGTTCAACAATTTAACTCAGGAGGTTGAGAAGGAAAAGAAAATGGCAGTGCGTCCATATATAATGATGCCGTATTTTGCTGCCATTCTGCTTGTTGCGACAACAACTATGATGATAGGCTTCACTTCAGGCACTTTAAACGTGACAGAAATTGGTCAAAAAAAGGATTTGGGGCCAATGATAACGATATTCGTTACGTCAGCTATTTTCCACAGTTACCTAATAGGTATTGTGGCGGGCAAAATAAGTGAGGAGTCTGTGGCGGCTGGCTTCAAGCATGCAGCCATTCTAGTGGTTATAGCTGTTTTGGCAGCGAAGCTTGTGCCCATGTTCATAAAGTTTGGGTAGAGGGAGAAAATTGAAGTTTAGATTTCCGCTACATGAGGGATTGAGAAGTGATAGGAGAGCTGTTAGCCCAGCAATTTCAACTGTTATACTCACAAGTGCCATTGTAGTGCTTTTGCTTGTAACCATTGTTTTCGCAAACGACTTTTTGAACGCGAGGATGGCTACAAGCGAGTTCAGCGCCATGAAACAGTTCATGCAGAATGTTGGGCTGCAAATAGACGATGTCGCATGGATTCCAGAGAACACCAGAACAATTCGTTATGCAAGCAGGTTTGGACAGGTTAGTTTTGTACCCGCGGCTTTAACATACAACGTCTATGTGAATGGAACAGTTTTCTTGGCTAACTTTACAACTGGTATAATCTTGTTTAACATGCCAGTAGATAAATACTCCCTCGGAAACGGTTATTATGAATGCTTGTTTCCTTCGAATAGATCTTTTCTTAAAACTGGCGCTTCAGCGCCTGTCAGTTATGTTTACGTAATTGAAAAGTTGCCCATGTACGGTGGTAGTTTCATAAGGGTTGTTGTTGTACCTACAATAAGAATGTTGAACACAACAGTGACGACTCATGGAAGCGGTGCAAATTACTCGAAGTTTCATTTGCCTATCCTAACTAATGGAACCCTTTCATATGTTTCACAGTCTATGACGCTTAGAGGAAAAAACGTTTCTGTAAAAGCTGCGGAAAACGTTGCTACAATTAAAATAAACGTTACTTTCCCGAAAAATATCTTTGGATTTGACGAGAGCTTCTTTAACTTCGAAAGAACAGAGGTTGTTGTTAACGTGCAGGGTTCCGTTGTTGAATTTTACACGGGTGAGGTGAGAGTTTCGTTATGATATGCTTAAAGGAGGAGGATTATGAATGGCTCACATAACCATTGAATATGTGATTTTGCTTCCAGTTTTGGTTTTACAGATTTTCCTCTTCCCATTGTCGGCAAATTGGCTCATGAATATATGGGTGGACTCGCGGAGAACACTTGCTCTTCAAGAAGCCGCAAGCCACATAGGGAGCAGCATACAACAGGTGTATTACGCTTTAAACCATACGAGTGTAACTGCCCAACGTGTGACACAAAAGTTGGATGTCCCACCGTTCATAGAAAATTACAAGTACACTGGGAATGCAACGCTCAAATCAATATTAGACCCTGAGTTAAAGTCGAATAAGGTTTTGGAGGTAACGCTTAGACTGGAGACTGCTGGAACAACAGCGAAAGCATCGGTTATTCTTGGCTCAAACGTTGTATGGAAAGAATCAACTTTTGTGAGCAGCTCGGCAAATGCGTGTATAATAGCTGAAAAATTTGCGAATGGAACCGTATGCCTTTATTTTGGAGGGTAAGCGGAAAATGGCAGGCTCAACTATTGATCATTTGATTTCTGTGACGGTTTTTCTGGGAGCAATGTTGATTTTTATAAGCTTGTTTAACCAGACGCTTCAGACGGCAATATTATATCAGCGTCACAGATATCTTGCAACAAAATGCAGCGATTTACTTGACACTATGCTGTTGAACCCGGGCATTCCAGAGGACTGGGGTAAAAGCGATGTTACTCCTGTTGGCTTTGGACTACAAGACCCAGAATTCACACAGTACAGGCTTAGCCCGTTTTCTTTGATGAGGCTTCTTTCGTCTTCTGGTGATAGGGTATATTATAGTCAAACGGGAAAATGGTATAGTAATGTGTCATGGGGTATGGGTGGCGGGTATTTTCTTTTGCAAGAAGGTGACTGTGTTAATTATTCTACTGCATCTAAACTTTTAGGAATAAATGGAACATATGGATTCCGGCTGGAGATTACTCCGACAGTAAATGTTAGCATTAATGAGATTCCAAGTTCTAATTTGAAGTTGGAAATTAGCGTTCTAGGGCAAAGTTCATCATTCACTAATGCAACTATTGACTACCTAATTTTTTGGGTAAATGCTGCAAAAGAAGATGGAGATGCATTTAACGGAACTACTAAAACCGATGGGTTGGGGTTAGCTTATCTGAATTTTAATGGAGCACAAGGGTTGCCAAAAATAGATGTCTCTCAAAATCAGACTGCTTACACGTTTATCGCCAAAGTTAACTTAGGCGGACTTTACGGCGTCGGCTATAAATCCAGAGAGATCATAACAAAGGCGGGAAACATAATACCATTCATCGAAGACTATGAAAACGGTACAATATTGTTGGCTCACAAATGGGGCAAAAATGATCCGGGAAGCAGCCAAGCGTCTTTATTTTTTAAAGCTGCATTTTATGTTTTGCCAGACAATTTTAGGCCAATAAGAATTGATATAGTAAAAAGCAAAGAGTTCGTAAATTATGGTCAAGGAAAACCATATTACGTGGCTCAGATACCGACATCCCAAGCGGGTTTCCTAATCGTCTCATATTGGACTGGAAACGACTTTGGCATGGTGGTTATGCCGTGGGGAATTGGCACTATTGGATTTTCAGTGATTTTTGGTGGCGACCCTGCTGGTCAAGAATGGGTTGCTGCTGATATTCGCCAAGTTATTGTTAACGGCATTGCCTATCAGGCTAGGCTTGCCTTGTGGAGTTTAGGAGGTTGAGCTTAAATGATGCGTACAATTGAGGTTATGCTTGTAATAATCATTATTTTAGGAGCTTTTTTGATTGCTTCCTTCTTTGCTGTTTTGCCTTCGCCGCGAGAGGTTTCACCCTTAAACCTTAGACGATTAGCATTAACAACTCTTGAAATGTTAGATACTGATCACAGTTTAAGCGAGATAGTGTTTAAGTCGCCTAATGATCCTGCTTGGGGTCAGCTTCAAGTTGCACTTTCTGCTTGTTTGCCGCCTAATGTAATTTACAACTTAACTGTTTATGAAGTGCGAATTGGAAACAAAACAGAGCTTTACAGCTTTGTTACGTCTATTTCGAATGCTGAAAGCTTGGGCGTTGGGTCTGACGCTGCTTCTTATCTGGTTGCTTCTTCCAATGTGACTTTCAGGGTTACCCCGGAAAAGATCGGTGAAAGCGGAGCCGGAGGAACTCTATATATATTGAATTGTAGCGATGCCCGTGGATGGTGGATTACTGGTTATACAGCCCATAGTCTAGCACAAGACCTATACAACCTACTATCACCATACTTCGTAAAAACAGTAATGGTGCAAAACACAGCAGACCTTGGAAAAATACTAAATGGTACATCACTTCAAGGCGAAACCGTACAAAACGCCGTGGTCATAAACACTTTCGGAGAAGCAGTACCAATACCAACAGAATATTGCCAAAGATACTCCAACAATTACGCTGAATACTGTCATTTCCTAGGCAACATGACACGCCTTTACAATTGGACTTGGGCTAGCATAGTAGGCTATCCATTTTATTATGTCACAAACACGGGATATCTTACTGGTTCAAATGACCAGAACAATTGGGGCATTTTTGGAATGAAAATGGTTGCACAAGCAGGGTTAAATGCTTTCCTTCAAGGAATAGACAATAAAAATTTCACTAGTGATTCTACTGATATTAAGCGAGATGTTGGCGTTGTCAGTCTTTCATCACAAGTTTTGGACAACTGCAACTATTATGGGATATATCCCTACCAAAACCAAACTTCAACAAGGGCTCTGAGAAGCTCCGTATTGTCTTCTTACAATCTAAACCCCACACTGCAGTTATTTAATACCGTTACCGTAAGTGAAAGTGGTAGACCAGTAACATACAATCCTGGCGCATTGTATAATCATATGAGGGGTACACGGGTTGAGGGTTCGTTTTTGGCTTTGGGTTTGACTAGAACTCCTGATATCCGGTTGACTGCTATCGGGCTTCTTTCTTATTATAAACCTAGGCTTTATCGTTCTGAGTATACGGCTGCTAACGTCACTAGGCTTGTCGTTTTGCAGCTTGGGCAAGCAGGAGGTGTGTAGCAAATGGACAATAAGGGTCAATATTCGATTATTGCGGCTTTGCTTGTCGCAGTTATTTTAGTAGCCACAGTCATAGTGACCTACTCTACAATACGCAACACTCCAATACAGGTTCAGCCTCAAATATTAAGCACAATAGACGAAACAAACCTAGCCCTAAAGGAGATTCTAGGCTTTACAGTTGGCTATTATGGCTCAGCATTGCAAGTCACCGGAAACTCTAGTTACGCGAGGGCATTAGCCATAAACTATACAAAAAGCGGATTAGAAAACCTAGCCAGAACGCATCCGGAACTGGGTGCTTCATTCAATTTAAGCAGTGTAGACTTAAGCGCATACTGGTATACAAACAGCAGTTGGAGTAGAGGAAGACTGGTTGTAAATTACAGCTTAGCTGGTCTTGGATTGAATGGAATGACCTATGAAACTTCATGCGAATTAAAGGTGAATGTAACAAAAATTTCAAGCAACCAAACACAACTGGTGATAACTAAAGATGAAAATGAACCATTGATAAACCTTGGAAAACAGAACTTTAAATTTTACCGTTACATCTACGAAAACTCCACATGGACGCTGGTTAATCCAAGCACCGAACCCATGGTAGACACAAACGGCACATACACCATTGACATTCCACCAGAGATAGACCCTGATTCCTATCTTATCCAAGTGGAAGACCAAAGAGGCTTAATGGTTGTGGCTTCATCATTTAGCCGATACACATGCACATTAACATGGAACTCGACGCTTTACTCAGCGCTAAAAAAAGCAACAGATGCAACAATTGTTGTGGAGCTTCTGCAGAATGGCACAATGCGATGGATTGGACAAAACTTCAACTTGACAACACAAGCCAAACCAGTCCCGCCAATACCAGTGAAGGCAATTCACGTTAATCAAACAATAAATGACATAAACCAGGAAGTGCCATTCCAAATAGAAGACTGGGCTTCAGACTACAAAATCCCGTTAGGCTTAGCCAGCAACGCAAGCATCTTCGGCAACAGACACATGCTGGTTTTCCTCATAAACCCAAACGTTTCAAAAGTCACCATATGGTGGAGCGGAAGTGACACAGCAACCCAAACACCACTAGCATACACAAACAGATACTTCAACGATAAACCCTCTTCCAGAACACTAAGCAATGGCAAACTTAGCATTACACTTTCGAGCAGCGGCTTCACGGTGACAGCAACGGTCGGCAGCACGACAAGTACGGCAAACCTTATGCGAATAAACAATGAATCTGACACAACAGATCCTGAGTGGGCATATGTCATATATAACGGTACAGTTAGAAGTATTGTACACGGTGAACCAGAATATTCCGGCGGCGTCACAGACCCATCACCATACGGATGCTATAACTTTTATGCACATGTTGTTATAGCGCTTCCCGCAAACGCTACATATTACACCTATCAACTGCGCCTCATATTCCTAAACTCAACAGACAAACCTAGAAACATAACGGAAATACGCCTATTAAGAATCAGCACACAAAATAGCTTTTCCACATTAACTGAAAATGGTACATTGCCAAGCGGCTATCCAAACATTTCTACGGCGTATAGCTTATTCTATAACATGTCAAATGTTTGGCAACATCACTGGGCACAGCTGAACTCTTCATCGGAAGGGCTCGGAATAATGTTCGCAGATAACTCCAACAAAATGCTATACTACTTTGACGACAAAACCGCGAGTGGAAATCCAACAGGCGCTTTAAGAACAGTAAGTTCCTCTGACGGAAGGGCAATCGAACTTCTTCCAGTGAGTTCGCTTGCCTCCGTTTTCCCCTTCAACAATGCAGCAGATATCTGCTGGTATGGCGCAGTAGTGACTTACGGCGGAACAAGCTACACACCAATCTATAGTGGTGGAGGCAATAATGCCACTGGCTTGTGGATTCTCGTTGAGTATCCGCCAGTAATCACTGTCACAACGGAAAATTGAAACAGGTAACATTCAGTTTTAGAGTTATCCTAAATGTGGATTTTAAGTTCATAGAAGTTAAATAAGTAATCTTCAGATTTCCTAAACAGCAAAGGTGAAAACATGACAACCAAAAACATGTTAAAATCAAGAAAAGCCATATCGCCAATACTAGCCACACTCCTACTGATAGTTATAGCCGTGGCAGCCATAGTTGTAACCTACGCTTGGGTAATGACATACATGAGCAGCGCAGGACAACAAGCAGGAGTAATGCTCTCTAAAGATGCAGTTGCATGGCCTGACAGCAACACAATAACGATTTATATCAGAAACACTGGGACGTCTGACGCAACAATAAGCGCTGTTTACATCGGTACTTCAGCAGCGAACCTCACAAGCGTTGAATTTTCACCGAAAAACGCTCCTGTCGCCGCCAATGGCGGCACTGCTACATTAACAATAAATTATAGTTGGGTAGATAACGTAAGATATTACTTCAAAGTGGTTCCCAGCACCGGAGCCGCATTAGAGTTCAACGAAGCACCATAACCGCCAATAACAAACGTAAAACCAAAAATACACGTAAACTATTTCTCTCACTTTTAACCATCAAAAACAATTAATGCCAATTATGTAAGCTCTAATAATCGGTGCCAAAAATGCAATTGATCTCATTGATAAACGTTGCAAAGCTGCTAACATCAGTAGGCTTTTTAACCTACGCTTCTTGGAGTGATTTTAAAACCCGCGAAGTAAGCAACACCGTATGGCTGTTCTACGCGCCACCAGCCTTCATGTTGACCGCAATTGAACTGCTCCTCTACGGAAACTCACAGAAACTGCTTCTTTATGGCTTATGCTTCGGCTTAACCGCAACCTTCGCCATAATACTATTCTATACAGGGGGATTTGGCGGAGCTGACGCAAAAGCTTTAATTTGTTTGGCGCTTGCCCTACCATTTTACCCGCAAGAACTGTTCCAACCCCTATCTGGAACGCCATCACCGACCTCTCAAATTTTTTTCCCGATGACCGTCTTTAGCAATGCTGTGCTGCTTGCAGCCGCAACTGCAATTTACATGTTATTTCGTAACATTTTTTGGCATTGGAGAACTGGCAAAAGGCTTTTTGAAGGCTATGAAGCATCTTTTGGGAAAAAAATTCTGGTTTTGCTGACAGGCTACAAGGTTTCCGTCGACAAATTGAGGGACAAATGGCATATTTACCCAATGGAGGATCTAGCAGAAGATATGCTGAAAAGAAAGCTTATTCTCATACCAAAAGATGAGGGCAGAGATGCCATAGTTCAAAGATTAGCAAAGGCTGTTGAAGAGGGAAAAATCGACGACAAAGTTTGGGCGACGCCGGGACTGCCCATGCTGATTTTCATAACAGCCGGCTTAATTCTAGCCCTAGTCGTGGGCGACATCGTCTGGGTTTGTATTCGCCTCTTGCTTAAATAGAAAACTGGCAAAGCGCTAATGCTTGTTTTCAGCTTTGCTTCTGCCTTTTTGAGTACAAAATTGCGGCTACCAGCAAAAGCGTCGAGGCGATCACCGTTAATGGCACAGCGTAATTTTGGTATGGATAATACACGCTTGCGGTTCCTTCCGTGGAAGCCTCGTAAGAATAGCAAAAGGCGCTTAAAATGTAAAGTGCTATGGACAGAATGAGCAAGGATATTTCAGTTTTAAACTTCACAGATGTTTCTCTCCAAACCTTTGTCAACGAAGTTAACCCTATACGTGAGAACCCATTAAAATACTTTATGAAAAAATGTTATCTGCATGTGAAAAATATTGTGCTTAGGTGAACCATGCTTGTCTGCTGAGCTTTTTAATGAACTGAAAACGTTCTTGGAAGGTGAAATTCAGAAATTAAGTGTTGTTGTTATGCCCGACTTTTTCACCGACCGTTTGGTAACGCTTCAAAATAGCCCTAAAACTTTCATAAAGCAAGTCAACGATGTGGTGGGGAGAAAGGGTGGAAGCATCGATGGAATAACACAAACGGAGCTTAGAGGCGGAAACGCCGTAAACACAGCCGCAGCCCTCGCCGCCTTAGGCGCTAAAGTCACGCCAATAATATGCACAAACAAACTTGGGAAGCACATGGTTAGGTTCTATCTTAGAAAGGGGAAGGTGGATTTTTCCCATGTCAAAATTTTTGAAAAACCATCATTGACAACTGCCCTAGAATTCAAAACCGAAGGTGGCAGGGCAAACGTCATGCTTAGAGATGTCGGCAGTCTCGCAGATTTTGGACCACAATACCTATATGAAGAGGACTTTGAGGCTATTGAAAACGCAGATTACGTTTGTGTCTTCAACTGGGCTGGAACCAGACGCTTCGGCACGGAACTAGCCAGAACCGTTTTTAAACGTGTAAAGGAGAAGGGGAAAGGCAAAACCTATTATGACACTGCAGACCCAACCCCAAACAAGGAGAAGATTCCAGAACTTGTGAAGGATGTTTTGCAAAGTCAATACGTTGATGTGCTGAGCGTGAACGAAAATGAGGCGTACTGTTATGCATCACAATTAAGCAACAAAATAAGAGAGTTGGAAGTAAAAATGAGCTTTGAGGAGCTGGCGAAAGAGTCTGCGCGTACCCTTGCAAAAAACTTGTCTGCAAGGATCGACTTGCATGCAACAAGCTTTGCCGCCACGTTCACAAAAAAGAAGGAAACATTTATTCCATCCTTTAAGGTGCCAGTTTTAAGAGCCACTGGAGCTGGAGACGCTTGGAATGCTGGAAACATAATTGGGAGTGCTTGCGGTCTTTCAGATGGTTGCAGGCTAATGTTGGCGAACGCCGTCGCAGCCTACTACATATCAAATCCAGAGGGACTGCATCCAACGCGGAGAAAACTCATAGAGTTCCTTGAAAAGATGAAAGAAAGCTTGCTTTGACAGCAAACTTTGAATAGTTTTGCTAAATTATTTTAGGCGCTTTCGCACATTTAACAATAGCGCAAATTGCAGAGAGGCTTATAATTGTCAAAGCTCTTTGGCAGCTCTGGAGTGCGAGGTTTGGTTAACGTTGATTTAACGCCGTTGTTAGCGGCGAAGATAGGGTTGGCGGTTGCAACATTTTCCAAAGCCAAAAAAGTGTTTGTAGCAAGGGACACTAGGGTTTCTGGTTTAATGCTTGAAGACGCGCTTGTCTCTGGACTTTTGGCGGGAGGCGCTGACGTTGAATGTTTGGGGGTTTTGCCGACTCCTGTTTTAGCGTATTTGACTAAACAGCTGAGTGCTGATGCTGGTGTGATGATAACTGCTTCCCATAACCCGCCACAATATAATGGGATTAAAGTTTTTGGCAGTGACAGCGCGTCTTATAGTGAAGAAAGCCAAGATGAAATTGAAAAAATTGTTAGGGAAGAAAGTTTCAGGCTGGTTGAGTGGGAAGGTGTCGGTGAGGCATCATCGAAGGATGAAAGCCGCTTATACATTGATATGCTGAAAGCGAACGTGAAACTTGACAGAGAATGGCGTGTTGTTGTCGACTGCGGATGCGGAGCAACATACCATCTTGCACCAAAAACCTTCACAGAATTAGGATGTAAAGTAACAGCCATAAACGCGCAGCCAGACGGTTTCTTCCCGGCAAGAAGCCCAGAGCCAGACGCTGAATCCCTAAAACCCCTAGCAAAAATTGTGAAAGAATTAAATGCAGATTTGGGAATAGCCTACGACGGAGACGGAGACAGAACAGCCTTCATAGACGAGAAAGGCAATTTTGTAAGTTTTGACCATGTTCTGGCAGCTTACGCAGCCTACGCTTCTAAGAAAACAAGAGGCGGAACAGTTGTGACAAACGTAGAGGCTTCCATGTGCATAGAAAGAATGGTGGAAGCTTACGGAGGCAATGTCATGCGAACTAAGGTAGGAGACATCTACATCACAGAAGCAATAAAAAGGTATGGCGCCGTCTTCGGCGGTGAACCATGCGGTGCATGGGTGCATCCGCGTTTCCACTACTGTCCAGATGGAATATTGTCATCAGTTTTGCTTCTAAAAGCCTTAGAAAACGAAGGAAAAAGGTTAACAGAGTTTATTTCCGAAGTGCCTCAGTATCCAGTTGTTAGAAAGAATGTTGCCTGCAAAAATGAAATAAAATATAAAGTTGTTGAAAAAGTCGGAGAGAAACTTAAAGCTGCCTTCCCCGACTACAAAGATTTTTCAAGTATAGATGGTGTGCGGTTGGCGCTTAAAAATGGATGGGTTCTTGTTAGGGCTTCTGGGACGGAGCCGCTTATAAGGTTGACTGTTGAAGGTGAATCAAGGAAAGCAGCTAAGGAAATAATGGGAAATAGTCTAAAATTAGTTAGGAAAATTGTTGGAGGACAGAAAAGGTGAAGGCTGTTGTTTTAGCAGCTGGAGAAGGCGTTAGGCTTCAGCCAGTTACGACAACAAGACCTAAACACTTGATAAAGCTTGGTGGAAAACCCATACTCGAACATTGTTTGGACGCGCTAAAAACTGCTGGAATAGAAGAAACATTAATTGTCATTCATTACATGGAGGAGAAAATTCGCAATTATTTTGGAAATGGAAAGGATTTTGGCTTAAAAATTGAGTACGTTGAACAGGAGGCTGTTAAGGGAACAGGCAACGCCATAGGCGCCGCTGAGCCATACGTAAAAGGCGAGTTTTTGGTGGCTTATGGAGATTTGCTCTTTACAGCAGAGGCAGTTAAAAGCGTGATTAACCTTCATAAGAAGGAAAAACCAGCCGCTTCCATGGCTGTTGTTCCCGTGGATAAGACGGAAGATTATGGCATAGTAGAGCTTGACAAGGATAATCGCGTAAAAAGAATAGTTGAGAAGCCGAGCCGAGGCGAAGCCCCTTCAAAATTGGCGAACGCGGGCATTTACGTATTCACAGAAGAAATTTTTGACAAAATAAAGAGGACAGCAGCTTCTGTTAGGGGTGAATGGGAAATAACAGACACAATGTCAATGCTGCTGAAAGATAAAATGCCAGTCTTAGCCGCCCAAATCCCCGCTGACGATTGGATAGACATCGGCAGACCATGGGATTTGCTGGAAGCAAACCGCTGGGTCTTGACAAGGATGAAGCATGAAGTTTATGGCTTTGTAGAGGAAGGGGCACACCTAATTGGACCAGTAACAGTGGCTGACAATGCCCGCATACGCTCGGGAGCCTATATTGAAGGGCCCACGTTTATAGACGAAGAAAGCGACATAGGACCAAACTGTTACATACGCCCATACACAAGCATCGGCAAAGAGGTTCGCATAGGAAACGCTTGCGAAATAAAAAACAGTATAATCATGGATAAAACGCATATAGGACACTTGTCATATGTGGGCGACAGTGTTATAGGCGAAAACTGCAATTTCGGAGCGGGAACAATAACCGCAAACTACAGACTTGATGCGAACACGATTAAAATGATGGTGAAAGATAAGGTTGTAGACAGTGGAAGGAAGAAGTTGGGAGCCTTTTTGGGCGATAATGTGAAAACTGGAATAAACGCGCTTTTCATGCCCGGCGTCAAAGTTGGAGTTAACACATGGGTTGGTCCGAATGTCGTTGTAGAGAGGGATTTGCCGCCTAATGCTGTGGTGCTGGCGCGTCAAAGTCTTGAGAAAAGGGAATTAAAATTCAAAGTTTGAACTCCGAAAGTGTTAATAGGGCATTACGTTTCTTTTTGAGGTAATGTTGAAAGAAGAAAATTTGTTAGCGCTTTTGAAGGAATTGCTCCGTAATTCAAAAAGAAGCGATAGGGAACTTGCTAAGGCAATTGGTTTATCTCAACCCACAGTGACTAGGCTTAGGAAGAATCTTGAGAAATACATTAAAAGTTACACAATCGTTCCGGATTTAAGCAGAATCGGCTATGAAATTTTGGCAATCACCTTTGCAAGGGCAACAACTTACAACAAAGAACGGGTTGATGAAAAACTCACACTTGCCAAAGAATGGCTTAAGAAACATCCGAACGTAATTTTTGCCTCAGATGGAGAAGGTTTAGGAAAAGATGCCGTCATGATATCATTTCATAAAGATTATTCGAAATACGCAAATTTTATGCGAGAGTTTATTGTTGAATTCGCAGACTTTGTTAGCGACGTTCAATCATTCATTGTGAGCTTAAAAACAGGAATTATACTAAAGCCATTTAACTTGACATATCTGGCTGACGACATCCAGACTTTGCAATCTGCCCCCCAGAGAAAACGTTTATTTTAAAATCCTAAATAGTGGTTCTACAATTCCATATTCAGAGTGGAGGTTTAAAAGTGTCTGTGGCGCAGAGAAAATTCTTCACGGAAGTTGCAGCATTAGTAGATAAAAATGTTATGGTTACAACCACAACGGGAAAAACTTATAGCGGTTCGTTGATTGGCATAAACCCTGACACGTTAAGCCTTTGCCTTGCAGACGCAAAGGACGAAGAGGGAAGAACATTGCACAGGGTGTTTTTAAATGGTAGGGCAGTAGCCCAAATAATAAGTGCGGAAAAACCCTTCGACTTAAAAGCCTTGGCAGACCGCCTTGAAAAAGTCTTTCCAACAATGGTTAAGCTTTACGAGGATAAGGGGTTCATATGGGTTATGGACAAGGTTAAGGTAACAGATAAAGGCGTGGTTGAAGGGTCAGGACCGGCTGCTGAACGGGTACAAAGAGTTTACGAGCAATTCGTTAGCGAAATTAAAGGTTAGACAAACCAGCGGAACTGCTGCTCCTCTTTCTTCTTTTCTTCTCCAACAGTTCTAATCATCCCAAAGGATTCCAATATTTTCTTCGTCTCTTCAGCCGCGGCATCAAGCCTTGACAAGTCAACGTTCAATTTCAGATGTTTGCAAAGCGCTGACAGAGCGTAACGTGCCCCGTTTGCATCTGGATACATGCCTTGAGTTTCAACCAAAAGTGAGAAGCCTCTAAAACCTCTTAGCCTACCAAGCCCTATTAGGAGACCCGCGACGCCGAATATTTGTCCAACCATAACTTTTGTTCCGAGGCTTAGGGCTTCCTTTAAGGTTTCATGGTCTGAGGCGGCGCAGTAAATTGTCGGAGTTTCTTTTATCTCGTCTTGCTTGTACCCTCCCAACGTTATTAAGAAGCGACAACCCAGTTCATGGGCTATGTCTAAAACACGTCCGCAAAGCTCATACTGCCCAAAAGTTGTTAGGGCTTGCGTGTTTCCATACCAAATGATTAGGTCGCGGTTTTCACCTGAGCCTTTATAATAGTAGAGTTCGTTTATCGGAGAACGTGCACCACCAGTTTCCGTTGTCACCGCCAAATCTTGGAAGGATGCAGAAGAGATTTCAGCAAAAAGCTTAGCTTTCAACTCACTAATCAAGTGTAAGGCTGCAATGTTAGCTATGAATCCTATGCCTGGTAATCCTTCGATTAAAACTGGGTTGTTTAGTTTCGGTTTTTCGTAAATCTCGATTGTGCATGGCATGTTTAATTTTCCCTTTTTGTGTGCATGTAATGTGAGAAAAAGGGTATAAGTGTGTTTAGGCTGGATGGGCTCGGCTATGATTTTGTGAGGAAATCTAACAAGACGCTAGCAACTTTGTCAATTTCTTCTGAAAGCCCATGTGCAGAGTTCTCGAAGTAAACAAGTTTAGCGTTCGGTATAGCCTCAGCCAATATTGCGCCGTTCTCCGGCGGCACAAGAATGTCCCGTTTGCCATGCAACACCAGCGTGGGCGCCTTAATCTGCGGCAACCTATCGTAAGTGTCAAACCCTGCTATGGCGTCCAATTGACGCAAGAAGGCTTCATTTGAAATTGGAGCCTTAACCATCTGCTGGATTGAAAGTTTAATAAACAAAGGATTGTTTTTGATAAAGTCCTCTGTGAAAATAAGCTTGACCATAATTTTGGCTATTTCCTCTGGAGACAATTTGCTTCTGTCAACTGTAAGCATTTCCAACACTTCTGGAGATGGTTGAACAGCTTTTGCGCCTCCGCAGAAAGTTGAACAAAGAACCAGCTTCTCGACTTTTTCCGGATAGTTTAACGCGAATTCTTGAGCTATCATTCCTCCCATGGAAAGCCCCAGAACATTGGCTCGGGTAAAACCCAAAGCGTCCATTAGGTTTGCGGTGTCTTCGGCAAACAGTTTGATGGTGTATGGCTTGTCAGATATGTCCGTTCGTCCAGCTCCTCTGTTGTCAAATAAAATGAGCTTCAATTTTCTTGAGAGCGCGTTGATTAGCCTCGGATCCCACCAGTCTATGTTTGCTCCTAACCCCATTATCATTACTAGAGGAGCGCCTTGTCCGCGTATTTCATAGTAAATGTTAATGTCTTTTACCTTTATTTTCGGCATTGTTAACCTCTCGCTTTTCTAGGTATAGCTGTCCTTCGTATAAAGTTAATGCAAGCCACAATAAGCCCTAGAGGATAGTTTTATTAGGAGTGTGTTTGTTGATTTTAGGTTTAGCCATGAGTTTTGAAGTAAAAGAAAAAGATCTGCTTGCAAGAATTGGGAGGTTAAAAACCAAAAGCGGTACTGTGGAAACTCCACTGCTTTTTCCAGTGATAAACCCAGTCATGCAACCCATACCGCCTAGAAGACTTCGTGAAGATTTCGGCTTCAAAGCCCTAATAACAAACGCATACATACTGAAGAAACATTTCCAAAACCAGCCTGCAAAAGAGGGAATACACAAATTCTTGGATTATGATGGAGTCGTAATGACGGATTCAGGCGCCTACCAAATCCTCGTTTACGGCGACATAGAAACCAGCCCAGAGGAAATTGTCAAATATCAGGAAGAGATAGGCGCTGACATAGCCACAATTCTGGATTTGCCAACTGGCTGGAAAGTTTCAAAAGAACATGCGGAAAAAACAGTGAAAGAGACTCTAAGTCGGGCTAAACAGTTCTTCAGCATAAAAACTAGAGAGGATATTTTATGGGTTGGTCCCGTTCAAGGGGGAAGACGCCTAGATCTTGTGGCATATTCAGCCGCCGAAATGGGAAAACTGCCCTTCCACATTTACGCTTTGGGAAGCCCAACGGAGGTTATGGAACGTTACCGTTTTGATGTTTTGGTTGACATGATAATGACGGCTAAAATGAATCTTCCACTGGATAAGCCACTTCACCTTTTCGGGGCTGGGCATCCCTTCATGTTTTCTTTGGCTGTGGCTCTCGGATGCGACCTTTTCGATTCTGCAGCCTACGCCATATACGCCAGAGAAGACCGTTACATGACTGAAACTGGCACTTTAAGACTGAACGAAATGGATTATTTCCCGTGCGCGTGTCAAAATTGCTCAAGCAAAACGCCGAAACAAGTTTTGGAAATGCCAAAAGAAAAACGTCAAGTCTTCCTTGCAGAACACAACCTTTACGTTTGCCACTCAGAGTTAAGGCGCACAAAACAAGCCGTAAAAGATGGACGATTATGGGAACACTTGGAAGTGAGGGCGCGTGGACACCCAGCACTGCTTCAAGCCCTAAAAAAATTGAAGAAATATAGCGATTTCATCGAAAAACACAGTCCAGCAACAAAAAAAGGTGGGCTCTTTTTCTTCGACTCCATTGGGCTTATTAGACCAGAGGTTGCAAGGCATAAGCGAAAACTCACAGAGAGATATACGCCTCCAAAAGATGCGGAACTTCTTTTGCTTATGCCCCAAACCCAAAGTAAGCCGTTTCACAAAGCAAAGGAATTTAGGAAAAACGAAAAGTTGCTCGAAAAAATGTCAAAAACAGACTTAGGTAAGGTTCACGTGTGTTTTTACGCTGCTCCTTTTGGTGTTGTTCCCATCGAGCTTGATGAGGTTTATCCGCTTTCGCAGCATGAAACTGTGCTTCCACCTGACACAGAGACAATAGCACATGTAGCTAACGACATCGTGGAATACATCAGCCGAACAAACTATAAGACAATAATACTTGTCAACGACCCAGAAAATTGGAACAATACAGTTATAAAAGCGTGCAAGAAAGCTTGTAAACAAAAAGGCATCAAGTTCAAAGCCGTAAACACGAAGTCTAGACTCTGCTAAGGCAAACAACTTATAACAGATTCCCACAACCATTTTCATAAAGTCACGAGCGAGTAAAAGTGATTCGCGCAGACCTACACCTTCACACAACATATTCGTTTGACGCGTCAATCCAGCCAAAAACCCTAGTGGACCAGTTATATGCTCATCCGTTTATTAAAGCCATAGCCGTGACAGACCACAACACAGTCGAAGGCTACTATAAAGCGCGCGAATTAGCCGCCCCATACAAAGACATTTTAATAATTCCCGGAGTTGAAGTAGCCACAACTGAAGGAGACTTAATAGTTTTAGGCGTTGCGGAACTGCCGCCTAAACCATGGACAGTTCAAAACGTCATCGATTTCGCAAGAGAAAAAGACGGCGTGGTCATAGCTGCCCACCCTTACAGGGTCTACGGCTTAGGCGATGAAATTAAAAAATACAATTTAGACGCCATAGAAGTTCTAAATGGCGCTTCGCCACCTTATACAAACAAAAAGGCTGAAAACTTAGCTAGGGAGTTAGGGCTGCCTGGCGTTGCTGGCAGCGACGCCCACGCAGTAAGTGAACTGTGGACGGTTTACACGGAAATTCAAGCCTCTTTAGACGTTAACGAAATTTTAGAGGCTATAAAAAGAGGGTTGGTTAGAGCTTCTCCAATTGGGAAGTCAATACATTTTTAAAAGAGCAAAATGCATGATTAGGCATTAGTGCAAAAGAGCGAAGTGAGTCCGTTGAAAATTAGGTTTCTAGGTGGAACTCACGAGGTTGGAAGAATCGCAATAGCGGTGAGCACGGAAAAAACGCAGGTGCTGCTTGACTACGGCGTCATGCTTAACCACGAACCAGGTTTCCCCATGCATGTACCGCCAAAAGACGTTGACGCACTAGTCCTAACCCACAGCCACCTTGACCACACGGGTGCAGCGCCCATTTTCTACGTCCACGACAAAAAACCCCTGTACACAAATAAACTGAACTTGGAATTAACCCAACTTTTAATTTCAGACTTCATCCACTTATCGGGCTATTATTTGCCATTTGAATATTTGGAACTAAGGTCCATGGCTAGAAGCCTCAAACACGTAGACTTCGGTGCTGAAGAGGAGATAGGAGACATAAAACTTCAATTCTTTAACGCAGGGCATATCCCTGGAAGCGCACAAATAATCGCTGAGGCAGACGGTAAGAGAGTACTTTACACAGGCGATTTCAACACCATTAACACGAGGCTTTTGAAAGGCGCCAAAATGGATTATGGCAACTTAGACGCCGTCATAATTGAAAGCACCTACGCCGACGAAGACCACACAGAACGTTTAGAACTGGAAAAACGCCTCGTAAACGAAACCACAGACATTGTGGAAAGAGGCGGCACAGTTCTAATTCCAGCCTTCGGAGTTGGAAGATCACAGGAGATTGCATGCGTTTTAGCCGCTCACCACTTTGAACACCCCGTCGCCATAGATGGAATGGCGCGCGAAGCCAGCAGAATAATGATGAATTACCAGCAGTTCCTCGGAGACCCCAAACTTTTCATGGACGCCATACACTCCGTCGACTGGGTTGAAGGCTGGAGAGACCGCAGAAAAGTGATAAAGAGACCGGGAGTAATAATCGCTCCGGCTGGAATGCTTAAAGGCGGTCCAGCTGTTTTTTACACGTCGAAAATTGGTAAAAGGGCGAACAACGCAATTTTTCTGGTGAGTTATCAGATTCCTGGCACGCCTGGGAGGGAGCTGTTAGAGAAGGGCATATGTGTTATTGATGGTAAGATGAGGAAGGTTAAGGCTCGTGTGGAACATTTCGACTTTTCATCGCACTGCGGGGCAACAGAACTTAGGGAAGCCGTCAAAAGTCTCGGTGGAAAACCAAAGGTTTATGTTGTTCATGGTGCTGAGGGAAACTGTGAACTTTTCGCTAAGTGGATAAGGGAGGAGTTAGGCTTAGAGGCTTCGGCTCCAAAAGCTGGAGATATTGTTGAGGTTTAGAGGAATTATGCATATTGGGATTTTGCGCGTAGGTCAAGTAGATCAGCAAGTGATAAGTAGAATCCAAGAAAATTTACGCATGGTTTTCCCTGAAGCTACATGCACGTTAATTGATGAAGCGCTACCAATACCAAACGAAACTTTCGACAGCACGAGGCAACAGTACCGTTCAGACTTTATATTAAACAAAATTCGCATTTACGCTGAAAAACAAAAAGCCTTCAACAAAATTTTGGGAATAATCGACGCTGACATATTTGTGCCAAACTTAAATTTTGTGTTCGGAGAAGCGGAATGCCCTGGAAAAGCAGCTTTGATAAGTTTGTGGAGACTTAGACCAGAATACTACGGAAGCCCTCCAAAAACTGAACTTTTCATAGAAAGGGGCACAAAGGAGGCTTTACACGAGCTTGGACACACTTTAGGTTTGAGACATTGTTCTAACCCTTTTTGCGTTATGTATTTTTCCAATTCGATTTTCGAAACCGACAGGAAACAAAGCTTATTCTGCAACAAATGCTCCTTAAAAGTTGAGAAAGCTTTAGAAAATCTTGGGTGAAAAGGCTTTGAGTGACAAGTTTAAGGCAAGACCAATCCATTTGGCGCCAGTTTTGGCAAGCCTACTGTTTGGTGTTTTCTGCGCTTTTTTGATTTCAACCTCTTCTATGGAGACATACAAGATCACCCCGTTCCAAGAAGATGTCTTCTTTGGATCCTTCGGTAACGCCCTTTATTTCGTCATCCTTGTTGGCGTTGGCGCATCACTTCTATATCTCCTTATAAAACGGGGAAACCGTAAATTGATCAACTTGATCACGGGATTTGCTTTAACAATGGCTATCTTCATGCTATGCGTTGTTTATTTACTCGCAGCGCTTTCAAAAATCGCTTTCCCATACTTGGAAGTTTTAACCTTAACTTTGTCTCTAATACTAACAGTGTCTTCAAGCCTCGTGATATTCCGATTTGGCGGCAAGATTTGCGATGTTATAATTATTCTTTTGGGAGGAGCCCTCGGAACATTTTTGGGAGTTTCAATCCAGACACTAAGCGCCATAACGATTCTGGTTTTTCTGGCAGTTTACGACGCCTTCACAGTCTATTATGGACCTGTTGGAAAAATGGCTCGCATAGGACTTGAGCAATTCCGTGGCTTAAGTTACTCCTTTAAGGGCATACAAATGGGACTAGGCGATCTGACATTTTATTCCATGCTTTCTGGGAACATGTTTCTAAACTTCGGCTTTATACCATGCCTAGCCTCCATTCTCGGAGTCTTGCTCGGATGTTTGTTGGTTTTTAAGATACTTGAGAGAAAGGGAATGTTTCCTGGACTTCCATTTCCTGTGCTGTTTGGTTTGGCTTTTGGTTTTCTCGCTTCGCTTTTATGAGCTTGACAGAACCAAGCGTGTGGAGTTAACGTCAACCTCCACAATTTTGCTGTTTTTGAACTCCTTAGATTTTCCAAGCACGTCTTTTACGATTACCTTGTCGCTTTCCACTTTGGCATAAACTACGTCCTTGAAAACTGTTTTTCCATTAAGGATTACGTTGAACTCGCACATTCTTCATCACCTTAACAACATTGACGTATCCTATTATAAAACTGTTTTAGATAGAGAAAGTGTACTCAACAAAAAAGGAAGAGGAATTTATTTTCTGAATTTTTGCAGTCTTTCCAAAAGTTCCTTATCGCCTTCGTAATCTCCAGCGCATGTTGCAATTACACCGTCTACAAGACCGTCCAGCTTTTTCGCATATTCTTCGACACGATCCATGGTTGTTGTGACAGGCCACCCGATCATTTTCACGGTTTCCGCGTTTCTAGGCGTTCCCACTAGGAAGTATGTGTATATGGGCTTGTTTAGACGTTTACATTCTTTGGCTACTTGTTCCATGGTTGGAAAAGATTTGTCTTCAAGTCTCATGAAGAAAATGAAGTCCCAAGCATCCCTTGCCCTTGCAACGGTTTCCTCCACTGAACGGCGTGCCGTGAGCAAACAGCCTAATTTCAGATTCTTTAAACGCACTGTTGTGCGCAGGAAATCTCGAGCTTCCTCGGAAGACTTCAACATTTTGATTGGTTCTCCATACTTTGGAACGTCTCCCATGGTAAGCACAAGACCATCAAGACCTACAGCGTCCGCCGCTAAAGCTAAGCCTCCCACTTCAACGGGTCCTTTATAGTGCAGTATGAATATGGGTATCACTATTTTGTCCGGGTATTTGGTTTTGAGTATACAGCTTACAACTGTACCGCTGGGGGCTGGTATACCTGCAGCGCTGTCGGTGACGTTCCAGCCGTCAACCAAATCCTTGACTTCTTCGGCGAGTTTCAAAAATTTTCTCGTTGGAACAAATTCGTGTAATATTTTCATTTAACATCCCGAGTGGAGAGTGTTTGCTAGAATTAAAAAATCTTTTGTATCAAATCTCTTGGATTTTATGTGTAGTTTTGTTCTACACACACTTTCTTATCTTGCCAGTAGGCTGGAAAGTTTTGATTAGACATGCAAGAGAGGAGGCTGTAAGGTTTGTATAGGAGATATTTCAGAGAAAGGCTGAGAAGGCTGCTGTTTTCTAAGAGGGCATTAGCCATACCAGTAACCTACCTAATCTTGTTCGTTTCGTTGCTAGTCATAATCTCCGCAACTTACAGTCTCGCAGTAGCGAAAATTAGTGCGAGAGGCGCGATGCTGAATGCTTCTGTTGCCAAAAGAAACATGCAAGCCCTAGATGATGCAGTGCGTTCTGTCGCTTGGAGTTTTGGCGCTTCAGAAGTTGTTTACATGGATGATTGTGGAGGCATCTTCAAAACACAACCAGAAGCAAAAAACCTAATCTTAAACTTCACAGACGGGCAAACATTTCATGATTTGCTGTTTAACAGTTCTGTTGGAAAAGCCTTTTACGAGCTTGAACCTTCAGAACTAAATTATGAAGGCTTGTATTTAAGGGGCGATGAGAGAACCCTAATAAATCAAGGCGCCTTTACGATGACTCAACTCTATTTTGGCACAGGCGAAAACGCCAAAGAGCTAACGCTCTGCTACCGCCCATTTGTAACGATAACAACCACGGGTTCGGTTGGCGGAAAACCATTAAACACGGTTCGCGTGTACATCATAAACCTTAATTTTTCGCAGTCTATGATGCTTAAAGAGAAGTTCTACCTAAAAGTAACAGCTATAGATGTTGTAACAACAACACGCCAATACGAGTTTAATCAGTCAATCTCTTCGTTTCTGCTAAAGGCGGTTCTTGACGGAGCCCAAAGCACTGTCATGCTCCCAGTTTCCAGCAACGATGAAGGCGCTGTTGTGAATTTTGAACTGGTCACATGTAACATCAAAATTCAGAGAGTGGAGATGTAAAAGTTGCCATCAATAACGCCTAGTTACCTCTACACTTTCATTGCATTGATAGCTGTCTGCAGCCTCCTCACATTCTCCTCGATGGCTTACACGAACACATTACGCGCTTTCTCAGAAATGAGGAAACTAAAAAACTTAATAGACCTCTTAGCAGCCAAAAGCACAGAACTTTTAACGCTTGCCCAAACCACAAACGCCACAGCTGAAACGTTCATTCAAATGCCAACAACAATAGGAAACAAACAGTACTGGCTCCAACTCTGCAATGACTCTTCCAAGGCTTGGGTGGAAGGCGGCTTCGGAAACAACCCCCAAGAAGAAACAGAACTGCGCGTCTACCTCCCGAGAGGGGTTTCAGCCAGCGGCTATTACGTAGCAGGATACGGAGCAGCACGCTTACTCTGCCATGCCGATAATGGAGTAGTGCAGGTAAGGCTCACGGGCTTTATAGAAGGTGAATGAAGTGAGGTTAAACTTTAAATTTAGAAAAGAAAAGGCTCAAGGCGAAGAAGCCTTCAAGGAAATGATGAGAGAAGAGGGAAGTCTAGTCGAATTTTTAGACATTAAAAAATGGAACGTGCCAGAAGGCTACGTGGAAGTTGAATATTACCCGCTTAAGCCCCCCTTCTCTTATGCGGCCATCGTCCAAAACGAGGAAACAATGGAGTACCTCTACGTTCTTGACGAACTTCCCATAACAAAGGAGGAACGAGACGGCTACTTCAGGTTAAGAAACATTTTGGAGTACGAGCTTCAAGCGCCGGAAGGCGAAGAAACCCTGGCAGAATCCTTCAAAAGACAAATGCCCTTAATACTCTCGGCCCATCAAAAACTATTTACCGGAATCTCCCCTGTCGGAATGCGCAAAATCCTCTATTATCTTGAGAGGGACATTGTGGGTTATGGTAAAATCGACCCTCTAATGTACGATGAGTATGTTGAGGATATAGGATGCAGCGGAGTTAACAAACCCATATTTTTGTGGCATAGAAAATACGAGAACATTAAAACCAACATTGTTTTCCGTGATGAACAGGAACTTGACGACTTCATAATGCGTGTAGTCCATAAGGCTGGCAAACATGTCAGCATAGCCTTCCCCATAGTGGATGTTACGCTCCCTGAAAAACACCGTTTAGCTGTCTCTTTTGGAAAGGAAACAACGCCAGCTGGAACATCTTTCACGATAAGGAAGTTCCGCAAAGACCCCTTCACAATAATTGACTTAATCGAGAATGAAACAATAGACGAAAACATAGCCGCGTATCTATGGCTTCTGATGGAGAACAAAATGTCTCTAATGATTATTGGCGCGACAGGTGCTGGAAAAACAACAGCCCTAAACGCTATTGCATGTCTCATAAAACCAAGCCATAAAATAATTTCAGTTGAAGAAGTCGCGGAAATCAACTTGCCCCATGAAAACTGGACTTCAACAATAGCCCGCTCAGGCTTTGGAGTTGAGGGCGAAGGAGAAATCACTTTATACGACTTGATAAAATCCGCTGTGAGACACCGCCCAGACCTAATAATTGTTGGAGAAGTCCGCGGCGAAGAAGCCTACGTGCTGTTTCAGGCGCTTGCAACTGGACACGGAGGCTTATGCACTCTCCATGCGGAAGATGTTGACACAGCCATCAAGAGGCTAACGCAGCCGCCTATGAACATTCCATCTTCAATTATTCCGCTGATGAACTGTGTTATAAATGTGAAGCATGTCAGAACACCAGTCTTCCTCGAGTCTGGAAGGCGACTCTCAAGCAGAAAATTCATAAACGTTTCAGAGATAAAGGACGCGAACAGTTTCCAAGAAGTTTTCAGCTGGAACCCTTCAAACGACACATTCCAGGAGAGACTAGCTGAAAGCTACCTTCTGAAAAAGATGGCTGCCAGCCTAGACATACCAGTTGAAAAACTCCTTGACGAACTGGAATACCGCAAAAGGATATTAATGCATATGGTTGAGCATAACATCCGCGACTACAGAAGCGTAAACAAAGTCCTGAGCAAATACTACAATAACCCGCAGCTTTTCCAAAGAGAATTTCTAGAAAACTTCAAGAGGTGAAAAATTGCAAGCTCAACTTAAACCAAAAATTTTCAAGTGGATAACAAAGCTTCAAAGCGAAGAAAGCACAAGCCAAATCAACCGCGAACTCCCCTTCGTCGCGTTACTCTTCACTTTGCTAGCAGCAAGCGGGGTAACAATCTACGAAAGCTGGAAAAAACTCTGCAACATAGATCTGCTGCCAACCTTCAAAAAGGAAGCAAAAGAAATTGTCAGGCAAGTGGAGGTTTTAGGCTACGACCCACTATCTGTCATGTATAGACGAGCCGAAAGGACAAAGTCTAAAACCTACCGCGAATTTCTTTTGGGATATGTTTCCTCCATTAGAAGCGGCGGAAACATAGTAAACTATCTAAAAAGCAAACTGCGCTCCATATTCGAAGTGCAAAGCGCTGCAGCTTTCCGCTCAATTGAAAGGCTAGGCACACTTGTTGAAGCCTACGCGGTAATGCTAATCGTGACCCTCTGCTCTTACATACTATTCATAATATTTGCTACAACATCAATCTTTGAGCCGATGAAAATCAGTGGAACACCAGGCATATCCTCAACATTAGTGTGTATCCTAATATTTTTTGTCACTCCCTTAATTTCAATAGTTTTCATGATTATCGCGCATATGGAAAGAAAAAGCAACATTGTAGGGGTAACTCAGCCCTACTACGCCGCGGTACCGCCACTTATTGCAGCCTCAGCCTTCATAGCAGCTCTATACTTCCTTCCACAACTGCAGTATTTGACAAGCCCACAAACTTTTCCCCTAGTAGTTACCCTCTGCTTATTGGCAATATCCATCCCGCCAACTATAGTCTACATGAAAATTGCCAAAATAAACGCCGACGCAGAAAACTACATGCCAAACTTTCTAAGAGACGTGACGGAAGCGAGAAAAATAGGGCTTTCACCAGAGAAATGCATAATCCACGCATCGAAGAGAACTGGCTACGGAAAATTTTCTGAAACACTAAACCTAATAAGAAGCCAAATGGAGTGGGGTGTCTCCCTCAGAAAAATCTTCGTGAACATAAAACAGAAGATTCAAACATGGCCTGTTCTTGTCAACTTCCTCATACTTGTCGAAACAATAAAAATAGGTGGGGGTTCAGCCACAGCCCTAGAAATACTGACAGATTATAGCGAAAAGCAGAAAGATGTAGAGGTAAACAAAAAATCGCTTTTAAGACCCTACGTGATTTTAGCTTTCATATGGAGCATTCTCATAGCATTAACGACAACAATGGTTGCCCTAACAGTCTTTGCATTAACGCAGATATCGCTTCCAGGCTCGACTGCCATGCCTATTGAGGCGATGCAAGACCAGATAAACCTGTTTTCAACGGGCATAATTCTACAGTGTTGGCTTTCTGGATTCTTCGTTGGAAAAGTCAATGAAGGCACGGTTGCCGCGGGCTTTAAGTATTCAGCCATGTTGGTGATTACGGCTTACGTTTCGTTGCTGCTTTCGCAAAGCCTTCTAGGCGGTTTGTACGGTGTCGCCATCTCGTAGCCAAAAGCGCTGTGGAAGTGCAGAAAATGCCCGCAACATCCGTTGACACATTCTTCGCATGCTCGCTGATGGTTCTTTTGGTGCTTTCAGCCATGGCAGGCGCATCGAAGATTCTGTATCCGCAAATAAACAATTCTGACGAGTTTACCTATGAAAGACTTATGGAAATATCAAAAAATCTGCTCCTAAACTCCGGTGAACCCGCGGATTGGGGGCAGGACGGCCAAGTGGTTCCAGAAAAATTCGGTTTAGCCGAAGCAGACGCGGAAGCGTATACTTTGGATATAGACAAGGTTTCGAGATTAAATAGCGAAAACAGATTTTCTCTAAGTTACGCGCAGATGTTCTCGTCTCTCAAAATTTCCGATGTGTCCTTCAGAATAGAGATAGAACCAATTTTTGAAGTTTCCATAAACCTAACAGCAACATTTCACGTTGAAAATGAGACGATCTATCAGTTTGAGGTTTCCACCGAAAAACACGGTGTCCCAGTCGAGGCTGAACTTAAATGTTACGTGGTGGCTGAAAACTACTTGGAAGCAAACCAAGCCTACGCTTCAAAAGGCATGGCATTCTTCAACGTGACACTTTCGGAGGATGTTGGTGGACCAGCATTACTCATTGTTTTTGCAAAGGCAGTTTACAATTCTAGAATGGTTTCTTTTAGTGCCTATGGCTTTGAACACAGCTTAGGAGAACCACGGACGACGGGCACATTTCTAAGGCTTAGTCCCTTAAACCACACGTTAGAAGCCTTCTTTGGCTATCAAGAAATAACCTTAACAGAGGCTTACGCTTTAAATTTCAACTATTCTTCAACCATAGCAAAAATTGGAAACGATAGCCAATCAGCCACTTATAGCATACCCTACCTTCAGGATTCAAGCCCGATTCTTCTTGTTGTAACCGGCAGAAACCCCACAACCTTCTTTATTGAGTGGGTTTCATACCCTCAAGTGCCTCTTCAAACAGGAGCAAACTTTGATGACTCAGCAACCACCTCAAGCATTTTTGCCTACTCTTATATCGTCACCATAAACAACGCCCTTTACCAATGCAAACTATGGCTTGGAGGTCCAAGATGGTGAAGGGACAAAATGCTGGTCAAATAAGGATTCTTGAGGCTTTTCTAGCTGTCATCATCATTTTTTCAGCCTTCGCCGTTTCCGCAAACCTCACGGTAACAAGGAGCAACGTGGAAAATGATGATTTGGCGTCTGTGGGGTTACAGGCGCTTATGCAACTGGATTCTGACGGAAGCTTGAGCAAACTATTGGATGAAGAAAATTGGACTGGATTACGGGAAACCTTAAGCCTTGCATTGCCAGCAAGCATATCCTTCAACATGACGGTTTACAACGAGCAGATGCAGCAAGTTAACCCTACAATAATATCAAATGGAGCCTTAATTGGCCAAAAAACAGCGTTTGTAGAATATGTTTGCGTTAGCAGAAATTCATTGTTCCATTGCTACGTTATTTATCTTCAGTTGGCGGTGGCAAAATGAAAGCGCATAAAAGGAAACTGGTGGCTGACAGTTCTGGGCAACTTCTCATAGTCACAGCCCTAGCCATAGCCATACTGATTTCTTCAACAGCCGCCTACATCTATGACTTGAACATGGAAACAAACAGTAAACCCACACAATCCCTCAGCAGTTTTGTCCTAGCCTTAAAAGCAAGTACAAGAAACGCCGTTATAAGTTCGCTTGTAAACGTTTCAAACGGCGGAGAAAAAACCATTCTAGCGGCTAACTTGAACAAGCTATCTCAACTTTTCACAAGCCTACGTAACATTGGATTTTACAACTTAAACTTCACCTTGTTTAATGATACACGGTATGATTCTGGAACACGAATTTCATGGAACACAAACAGTGGCGTTTCAAGCGCTTACGTAAACTTCGTCTTAAGCGTTCAGGGCATGACTGAAAATGTAACGGCAAGCTATGCCATCAACATAACAACAGCCATCACAGTTAGCGGTTACTTTACAAAAACTGAAGGCGACGGCAAACTTGTTAATTTAACATGCAAAGTATACAATGAGGATGATTACGCTTTAGCCAAAAACATGAGTGTTTTCTACGAAAACCTCGGAAGTTGGATTCCAGCCAACGCATCCAACAACCTTTCCATAGTGGACTACGGCGATGGAACATACACAGTTTCCTTCATTGTTGACGCCCCGTTAGAAACAGTACATGCTTTAGTAAAAGTTTACGACATGCGCGAAATACTTGTTCAAGCAGAAGCTTTTTGCAACGAGTCCTAGTAAGGCATTCTATTTTCGAGTCGCTTAAATACCCAGCACTCTACTTTTAAGGTTAATAGCGAGGCTTCCAAAATGGTTGAGAAAGACTCATGGCGCCACCTTTTCACACTAATAAAACTGGCTGAAATGGGCGCCCACCGCAGAACAGCCAAAATCTCTACAGAATACTTAGCCAGCAAACTAGGCGCATCTCAACAGACAGCCTCGCGCTGCATGATTGAATTAACCAATAAGGGGTGGATTGAGCGCACCATAACGCCTGAAGGCTGCCTAATAAAAATAACAGACGCTGGCGTTAAAGAACTTCAAAAGCTCTATTCAAACCTTCGCTTTCTCATGGAAGCCACGTATCCGCCATCCATAACATTGGAAGGCATAGTTTTCACGGGATTAGGCGAAGGAGCCTACTACATTTCAAAGGAGCAATACAGAAAACAGTTCATAGAAAAACTAGGGTTTGACCCGTATCCCGGAACCCTCAACATTAAACTTGCAACAGACTACGACTTAAAGACACGCGCGGAGCTTGAAGCCTACCCAGCTATTGAGGTGGAGGGTTTCAGAAATCAAGACAGAACCTATGGACCAGTGAAATGTTACCCAGCAATAATTGAGAACAAGGTTAAGGGCGCCATAATTTCGGCTTTAAGAACTCATTATGATGCTTCAGTCGTAGAGCTTATAGCCCCATTTTATTTAAGGAAGCACCTTGCACTTAAGGATGGACACAAGGTCAAAGTTGAAGTTTTAACCCTACCGTAAAAAGATGGGTAAAATACTTCTCAGATCAGTTATAAAGAGGGAAAACCTTAAAAGGTGAAACGGAAAATGGCAGTCTTCGAAATAAAAGATCCCATTTTCAAATAAGCTTTACTGGTTCTTGTTTAGTCTGAAAGTGTGTGTGATGTTCAAAGATTTAACTTCGCTGGTTGATGAGACGATAATAGTGCATTCTTTTTTCAGAAAATCATTGATTAGTTTTGACACCTTTTCTATGCGTTCGCTGTCCAAGTTTGAGAAAGGTTCATCTGTTATCAGAATCCTTGGTTTTTTGGCCAACGCCCTTGCTAAGTCTGCACGTTTTTTCTCGCCTTCACTTAACTTTGCTGGTTTGTGGTTTATTCTCTCGCCGAGTCCTATAAAGTTCAATATTTTAATAACTTCTTTTTTGTCCATATTGGATGTGAGCATGACATTTTCGAGAACCGTCATGTATGGTAGAAGCAAGGGCTGTTGGAATGAAAATCCTATGCTCCTTCTGATGGAAACAAGTTCTTTGTGTTTTGCCTTAGTTACGTCAACACCGCATATTTTAACCATGCCTCTGTTTGGCATTGCTAGGGTGCCTATGATTTTCAATAATGTCGTTTTGCCTGTTCCGCTTTTTCCAATTACAGCTAAGCATTCTCCCTCACAAACTTGGATGTTTACACCGCTTAAGACTTGTATAGCCCCGTAGAACTTGTGCACATCACATAGTTCTATCAATCAGAACTCCCTCAATTGATCCTCAACTGGTTTTCGTAAAGCCATGCTAACCATAATGAATGTCGAGGCAGCGCCGATGACTATAGCCAACGTAAAAGTAAGTAGCATTGTGAGAGGAGTAAGCTCAATGGTGACGGCGGAAATCATTTTTCCAAAACCTAAAGCATCAATTAACAATTTTTCTATGGAAGTTACCATGATGTGGGCGACTGAAAAAGCTGCTACGATCCCTAAAACAGTTACAGCGAGCAAGTATAGGATATAGGCCGTTATTATTTCAATGTTGCTGAGGCCGAAGGATCTGAGCAAGCCGACTTCCCATTTTCGAATATTAATGTTGAAGTAGCTTGTTATCATAATTAAGATGATGGAGAATGATAATGCCCCGGAGGCGAGCAAAGTTGTGATAAAAGCGCTGCTTTCGCTTAGTTCTAAAGTCTTTTTAAGTAGATATTCATCATATGTTATCTCATATACGTCCCGGATCTCCCATTCTTTCTGTACATCTTCTCCTTCTAACCCAAGTAGTTCTCGCAGATTTTTCAACACTTCATCCACATTGTAAATGTCATCGACTTCCACAAATAGCACTGTGCATTCGCCTTTGAGAGCCTCATCTATCACGCGATCTCCGCCAGGCATGCTTGAAAGGAAGTCTTTATGAACAACCATTTGAACGGGCGACAAAAGGGATGTCGTTAAAAAGCCAGAAATCTTGACCTTGGTTATAGTTCCATTGAAGGCAACTTCAATTTCATCTCCAAGTTTATAATAATTTCCTGGACCTGTAATGGCTATTTCCGATTCATTAATTGGTAGATGTCCACTTTGGATATCAATAATAAAGGGGGGTATCGTTTCACTCAGTCCCAGCGCAATCGCAGAATCCATTAAAAATAATGTAAGGTTTTCGAAAGGAACCCCCGATACATTTGTATTATGCACTACCCGAGCTATGTAAAACATGTACAACTTATGAAGCTTCTTTACGTGCTGCAGAGATTCTATTGCATCAGTCACGTTGCTTGGTATAATTGCATAATCATTAATTCCAGGGCCTTGGACATAATGGTTCACTCTTATGAAGGTAAGTGTCTTAGAATAATTGTTAACACTAGCCTTGATGTTTGAACTCATTGAGAAAGACACAAGCCAGCTTAAAACTGATGCCATAATAATAACCGTAAACATAACACTCCATTTAACATCCCGCAATTTAAACTTGAAAAAAGAGAGGAAGTGAAGAGGCATAACGCAATCACTTTTTCAACGAATTACTGTAACAATACGTCCTGCATAGTCTACAGTTTCAGTATTCGGATAAGTATTGAAGTAAACTGCGTAATATACCGCACCATCCCTTGGACAACTTACAGCGCTACTAGCTCCGGGGGATCTGTAATAAAGTGTACCACTCCCATTAACCGCGTTCAACCATCCGATATATAAACCAGGCTCCGGTGTTACAGAGTCCAAGTACATGGTGATGTACATGTTTCCACTGTAACCCATAGGACCATATCCATCACCTTCATCGACTTGCAGAGTCCCGGAGACATAATCAGTCCACCTCCGGTAAGCAACAGCCTGTAGTATAGTTGCAAACGCCGTTAATAAAACTGCGGTAGCGGTGCAAAGCTGAATAAAATTTCTTTCATTGCGCCGCATTTTAACCTCCAGTTAAATTCCTTTTTTTAAAGTTATTAATAATTCTTTCTTTAACCTTTAGAACCAAAAAGTTAGGTCTTGATATTTGCTTTGCTGGAGCGGACAAAGGCACCCTTGTTGGCGGCGCTAAGAACTCATTATGACGTTTCGGTTGTGGAGCTTATCGCCCAAGTCTATCTTCGCAAGCATTTAAACCTTAAAGATGGGCATAAAGTTAAGATTGAAGTCTTAACGCTTCCATAGCTCACTCTCAAACATTAACTGAATAGGCATAACTTATCACATGCGAAGCTTTTAGCTTACGCCTGAAAGCCAGAAAATACCCAACCACAAGCCCAACGATTAAGCCACCTAAATGAGCCAAATTATTCACTTCAGGTCCCGCACTCATCATCAGCCAAAAAAGGGAATATAACAACGCGCCAACTATTGACTGGCCAAAAGCGCGGCGAACATAAATTGTGCATGCGCCAAGCATTCCGAAGATGGCGCCTGAAGCCCCAACCGACGGCGGCGCAAAAGGTCCAAACAGTAGTGTTAGGAGGTTTCCAGCTAGTCCGCTTAGGAAGTATATGAGCAAGTATTCATGGATTTTGAACATTTCCTCCGCTCGAAGCCCGAAAATTAGTAGGAATAGCATGTTGCCCGAAATGTGTATGATGTCAGCGTGGATAAACATAGCTGTGAAAAGCTGCCAATAAACCCCCTTCATAACCAGATAGTTCACTTGCCCATACCGCAAAATAACATCATAACTTGTTTCCATGAAATCTCCGCTTAAAACCGAAGTGTAAACGTAAACCGCTATGTTCAATGCAATAATAATAAATGTCGGAGAAAACCTTTTAGAAGCTGCAAACGTCAAACTCACCTTCTAAAATCTCCAATAATCTTCTGTTTAATTTTCGAAGAACTGTCCAACTCATCCTCGCTAAACTTTCCAATCCTAACAACCTTTATCTTTAAACCATGCTCATCCAAATACTTCTTCACAGTCTTCTCCATACCATCTTGATCATATCCAACAGCAATTATGTCTGGCTTTATTTTTTCAATAACTCCTCCAATGTCGAAGCTTTCATATCCTAGAATGGCTTCGTCAACAACTTTTAAAGATTCCACGAGTGCCCTACGCTGGTTTTCTGGCATTATCGGCTTCTTGCCTTTTCTCTTCTCTACGGTGCTGTCTCTAGCCACAATAACTATAAGTTCAGCATCTTTCCCGCCAGCCTTCTTCGCCTCTTCCAAAAACCTAACGTGCCCAAGATGCAGAAGGTCAAATACCCCAGAAGCCAAAACTATCTTTCTCTTCCGCTCTTTTTCTTCAATGGCCATTCAAACTTCACCGCTCCAAGCAGTTTTAAAGCGTCTAATAAACCTTCGCAATAGGCAACCGCGGCTAAGCTAACTTCAAACCGCATCTTCTCCCTATAATATTTTGCGTCATCTAAATAGGCTCTAGCATACTCAATAACTTTCTCAACGCCTTCTAAATTCACATTTAAGGGTTTATCAACAGTTTTGATTTCTCTAAGAACTTGCTCCACGGAACCCACATAATTAGAAACAAGCTCCTCAAGACTCATTCAACAGCCTCCCTTATTTTCGGCGGAGCACCTGCAAAAGCTATTAGGGCTTCAGCCTCCATGAAATGAAGGTTTCCAAGAAATATGAGGCTGTAAGGCGGCTCCCCAAAATTGTAATTTAACAGTTCGCTTACTGTTGAGGCTTTAACTGTAGGCGCGTCACTGCCAGCCCTAGCTATGCCAACCACAAACGTGTTTGAGGTAATTACGCCCTTCCTCCGTTCTTTCTCAATTTTTAATAGGGCTTCCAAAGCTTCGCGGATGTTCAGATAACGTTTCTCTTCAGCCTTTATGTCAAGCAAACAGAGCGTATGAAGCCCAAGCCGCCTATTCTGACCAATAACCTTGTAGGGTGTTAATGGCTTGGTTTCTTCTGGAAACGGTATAGTAACACTTTTACCAAACTTGTAACTGTGCAAGCCCGACAAGCCAACAACTGCAGAAATTATTGATGCGCCGTGAACAATACGCGTCTTTACTCCGCGTTTTTCAGCCTCTAACCTTAAGGCAATATGCGTAGTAGCCACAAGCGGGTCGCCTGGAACAAGCAAAACAACCTTGCCTCTCTTTGTAGCCTCTAGGATGACTTTTCCATTTTCTTCCTCTAACTCCCTCCGCGAAACAACATTGAGCTTCTTACCCGAAATCTCTTCAAAATGCTCCTTCGAAAACTTTGGCAATAAACTCGTGTAAAGCTCTACAAAAACGGCGTCCGCATCCCTCACCTCTTCTAACCCGCGCAAGCTTATCCCAAACTCGTCATGCAATCCCAAGCCAACAAAAATAACTTCACCCAACACTTCCCGCTCCATCAACCAAAATAGACTAAACACAGAACCATTTAACTTTTCACGAAGCTAAATTTATTAAACCGCAATTCAATGCATATCTACGAAAACCAATGGGCCCGTAGCTCAGTAAGGTAGAGCGGCGGACCAAACCGCTGCGCGGGATGGGTTGAGGCTCTTAACCCGTAGGTCCCGGGTTCAAACTTGAAGGGCACAGACCTTTCAAGGGACAGTTCCCGGCGGGCCCGCTTTAACATTTTTGAATAAAATTTGGGATTGTAGCTTTTTGAAAACGCATCCTTTGTAGTAATATTCATGATTACGGAATATTTGTTAAAGAAATCAGCATACACTAAAAGCTTGATGGCAATGAGCAGTAACCTCAAAAAACTAGCTGTGATACTTGCAACAGTCGTAATTTTACTGAGCGTTATTAGAGAAGATTTAGGGCTTTCTTTTTCAAGCTATCTCAGTAGAAAAATCGATATTTTTACAGACAAAAAACCGTTTGATGGAAAAGGAATAAACCAGTCAAGCGACTCTTTTCAGCCACAAGAATTGGTTTTTCTCTACGCGCTTGTTACATACAATGAGTACCCAGTAGCGAATAAGCTTGTGGCCTTCCAAGTAAACAACCCATCTAACGCTTTTCAAAACATAACAATGGTACACACGTCACCTACAAATCAAAGCGGAATAGCCCAATTTAGTTTTAGAATTCCTTGGCCAGAAGAAAACGCTGAACAGATAATTTTTGGCGAATGGTCTGCAATTGCAACAGTAGATGTGGCAGGAGAGGTTATAATAGATTCTTTAACTTTTCAAGTTGGCTGGATAGTTCAGGTAACTGACATAACAACTTTGAATGAGAATTTAGAGCCGCAGAGAGAATTTCAAAGAGGAGAGACCGTAGTCTTTAACCTAACTGTAAGGAACATTGCATTGACGGCAAAGTTGGGTACAATTATAATCACAGTTTATGATGCCGCAGCATACCCAATAACATACATAGAAAAGGATAACTTAGTTTTTCAACCTGGCGAAAGTCATTTGTCTGCTCTTTTCCAAATACCAATTTCCACCATTATCGGGATTGCAACGACAACTGCCGGACCATACACAGCCTCACCTAAAATGGGTGGTTTGCCATATAGTCCAGCCGTCACATCAACATTTGAAATAATAGCGTCTCCAAAAAGGCGTTATTATCTAATTGTGAAAACAGACCCGCAAGATATTGCTTGTATTCCTGGCGAGGGCTGGTACAATGAAAACTCTGTTGTGTCTTTGACAGCGCCTTTATATGTTTCTATGTCTCTTGGCGTACGTTACAAATTTCTTTACTGGAATGTAGATGGAGTACTTAAGCCGGAAAACCCTATCACAATTACAATGGATGGTAATCGCACAGCTACTGCCCATTACATTCTTCAATGCCACCTAACCGTGCAAACTGACCCTGCTGGAATAGTGACTATTCCTGGCGAGGGATGGCATGATGCTTTTCAGAACGTTACCTTAACGGCGCCAGCGCTGTCCGAGTACAATTTTGAAAGGTGGGATGTTGACGGAAGTTACCTTGCTATGGGAGTTAAAACAATAACAGTTTTTATGGATAGCCCCCACACGGCTACCGCCCATTATTCTTCTCTACATGTGGGTGGATGGTATCTTCCAGAATGGTTCTACTGGCTTTTGCTTTTAATCTGGGTTATAGTAATTGGCTTACTTGCTTTATGGTTCTATCGTAGAAGAAGGAGAAAAGAAGCAAAAGAGGCTTTCCAAAAAGGCTGGACAGCATGGTACTACGGTTACAAACTTGGAGGAAGACCCTCAAGTTTTGGATTGAAGTAAAGTTTTGCTAGAAAATAGATGGTAATGGAAGCCCTCTCCTTTCTCCCCGGTTGGGCTGAAATCGTATATAGTGGAATCTTTATAAAACACTTACTATCTCTCCTAGCATATATCCTTTACAACAATATGCCGCAATGCAAACTTATTTCATTCATGGAAACTTTGTTTTATAGGTTGTCAAGGCAATTGTTCTTTACGGAGAAGGCGCATCATGTTTGAGGAAATAGCTTCCGACGCTGTTAAAATGCTAATAATCCTTTTCTGGATTACAATTGCATCCCTAGCAATTTGGGGAGCACTCTGGGCGCGTAATGTAAAAAACTCGAAGGCAGAATGACCTAGGCAATTATTTGCTTCCAATTAGATGGCAAGACACGAAATGACCAGACGCCGCAGCTATTAATTCAGGTTCCTTTTCTTTACATATTTTCTCCGCAAATGGGCATCTAGGGTGAAAACGGCAACCAGTAGGAATTTTTACGGCTGAGGGCACTTCACCTTTAAGTTCCATTGCTTTCCTTTTGCGTTCCGGATTTGGAACTGGTATGGCTGAAAGCAATGCTTGGGTGTAAGGATGCAGCGGATTTGAAAAAATTTCTTCCTTTTCACCCATCTCCACAATTTTTCCGAGATACATTATTGCGATTCTATCTGAAATATATTTGGCAACAGCTAAATCATGTGTTATGAATAGATAGGTGAGTTGCAATTCCCTTTTAAGATCTAACATTAAATCGATTATTGTTGTTCTCAGCGAAACGTCTATCATGGAAACCGGTTCATCTGCCACAATAAATTCGGGATCTAGAATTAAAGATCTTGCCATTGCCGCCCGTTGCCTTTGTCCTCCGCTTAGTTGATGCGGATACAATTCTACAAACTGTTCTGGGGGCGTCAAACCCACGCGTTCCAACATTGCTAGGACTCTTTTCCTCTTCTCCTCGCCTGAAGCTAACCCGTGAATTTCAAGTGGATGTCCTACGGCGTCTCCAATTTTCATTCGCGGGTTAAATGAGGCGTAGGGATCTTGGAATATTATCTGCATTTTTCTTCTCAGAAGCCTTAGTTCTTCTGGTTTAAGATTTGTTATCTCTTGGTTTTTAAAGAACACTTTTCCAGATGTTGGCAGAATAAGTCTTAAAATAAGTTTTCCAGTGGTTGTTTTTCCACATCCACTTTCGCCAGCAAGGGTGAAGACCTCGCCTTTTCGCACAGAGAAGGTTACATCGTCAACAGCTCGAACAAAGTTTCTAGTGCGGGTCAGCAGTTTCTCAAGAAAGCTTTTCTCAACTGGGAAATACTTTTTTAAGTTTTCAACTTTCACGATTTCAACTTGACTCATTTTCCGCCGTCTCCATACAGAAAACAACGAACAAAATGATTGGGTTCGGTTTCTATTAGCTGAGGTTCAGTTTTTCTACATTTATCCATCGCACTAGAACAACGCGGCCAGAACCTGCAACCTTTGGGAAGGTTAAGGAGGTCTGGTGGAGAACCAGGTATGGCTTCGAGTTTTTGCTCGGCAAGTTCGATGTTTGGAATAGACTTTAGAAGCCCCCGTGTGTATGGATGCTGAGGGTTTTTATAAATGTCTTTTATGTGGGCGCGCTCAACCATGTGCCCAGCGTACATTACAAGGATTTTGTCGCACCTTTCAAGCGCTATGCTCAAATCATGCGTGATGAGGATTAAAGTCATTGCGTATGCGTTTTGAATGTCTTTTAAGAGGTCAAGTATTTTCGCTTGCACAATAACGTCAAGGGCTGTCGTAGGTTCATCAGCGACAACTATGTAAGGGTTGAGGGTTATAGCTAAAGCTATCATTACGCGTTGCCTCATTCCCCCGCTTAGTTGATGAGGATAATCGTTTATACGTTCAGGTTGTATACCAACATCCTTGAGAAGTTTTTCCGCGCGTTTAAGAGCTTCTTCATCGCTTATTTTAGGCTCGTGAGTTCGGATTAACTCCACAAAATGTGCGCCTACTTTCTTAACGGGATTCAGAGAAGTCATAGGATCTTGGAAGACGAAAGCTATTTTTCTCCCTCTCACATCGCGCATTTCGTTCTCTCGAAGTTTAAGAAGGTCTTTGCCTTCAAGCCACACATGACCCTTAACTATTCTTCCAGGTGGAGGAACAAGGCGAATTAAAGATAGCCCCAGAGTAGATTTTCCCGAACCTGACTCGCCAACAACACCTAATGTTTCAGCTTTACCTAGAGAGAAGGAAACATTGTCTACCGCCCGCACTTTTCCTCTTCTTGTCCAATACTCAACGGTTAAATCTTCTACTGTTAACAGTTGTTTTTGCATGGGCTTCCCCTTATTCTCTAAGTTTCGGGTTTAGGAGCTCACTTAGTCCTTCTCCCATTAATGTGAATCCTAAAGCCAGAAGTATTATGAATATGCCTGGAAAAGTTATTACCCACCAAACTCCGCTGGGAAGAAGTCTACGCCCATTAGTTAAGTCCCAACCCCAGTCGGGAATGTCAACTTCAACGCCTAAACCAATGAAAGTCAAACCCGCCGCTGTTAAGATAGCATCTGCAAAATTTACTGTTGCAACAACAACTATGGAGGGAACAACGTTTGGCAATATGTAGTTAAAAAGTATTGTGCGGCTTTTCGCCCCAATAGATTGGGCTGCCTCAACGTAAGGCATCTCTTTTATGCTTAGCACTTGACTTCGGATTACTCTGAAGTATGAAGGAATATACACAACTGCAATTGATAAAGCCATGTTTGTGACACCTCTTCCCAGCATCGCTGCGATTGCTATCGCAAGAATCAAACCGGGAAATGCGTAAACGCTGTCCATTACGAGGCAGATGGTTCTGTCGAGCACTCCACCTATATAAGACGAGAACAACCCCAAAGGAACACCCACCATTAAGCATATTACGACAGACAATAGCGCAACTTGTAGCATTATACCTCCTCCAGATATCACTCTGCTCAACATGTCTTGCCCCAAATCGTTTGTCCCGAAGGGGAATTGGTAATTTGGCGGGGTTAATGGTGCACCCACGTTTATACCCTTAGTTGATGGGTCGTAAGGGGATATCCATGGAGAGAGCAAAGTCATAACAATTATTGACGCCACTATTACAGCGCCAAGTATTATCAGCCAACCGGCTAACCCCCTTTTTGTTAGAGAAGTTATGCCAGGTACAATCTTTGAGAGCATGCTTCTTCTTACACCAAGCTTTTCCACAGTAACCCCCTCCTACAGTCGAATTCTCGGGTCAAGATACGCATAAAGCAAATCCACCACTAAACTTACAATAGACACTAGAATGCCAAAGAACACGACAGCCCCTTGGATGGCTGTGTAATCTCTGAAGTTGATGCGGTCAACGATGTATCTTCCAAGGCCTGGCCATGAAAATGTGGTTTCGGTCAGCACTGCCCCAGCAAGGAGCGTCGCAAACTGTAGCCCCATCATGGTGAGTATTGGAAGGAAGGCGTTTCTGAAGGCATAGCCATAAGTTACCGTCGTCTCTTTTAATCCCCTTGCTTTGGCTGCTGTGACAAAATCGAGTCTAATGGTTTCAAACATGTTGCTTCTCGTTAACCGTATGAAAACTCCGGAAAGGACTAAGCCCAGCGTTAAAGAGGGAAGAAACAAGTATCTGAGGGCTTCGGCAAATTTGTAAAGGTTCCCTTCAAGGAGGCTGTCAACGGTGTATAAACCAGTTGTGATGTGCAGTTCCCCGACAGAAATGTAGTACCAACCTACCTCAGCCCAAAGTATCCATGTTGCCAAGAAAACAAGGATGAGAAGCGCCAAAACCTTTCGCGTAATTTTTTTACCCTTTATCTTCAGCATAACTAAACATAATGTTAACGGTACTAAACCAGCTATGCACGACAGAAGAAAATGAGTCAAGAAGCCCCATGGAGGTCGTGCAAGCGGAATTATAAGCCCCACTGGCTCCATGGTTGGGTAGGTTCTCCCTCCAATCGGAAGCCAACGTAAACCAACTCCAAAAATTATTTGGAATATCATGCCCAAAAAGAAAACCGGAATAGCATAGGTGACTATTCCGAAAACTCTTATAGCGTGGTCCTTAGGTTTATTATAGGATTTTGACGCCTCCACTCCTAGGAAAATGCCGAGAGAAATCGCGATAATCATGGAGAAAATTGCAAGCTCCAGCGTTGCGGGAAACGCAGAGAAAATTTGCTGGGCCACAGGAGAGAAATCCTGCATTGACTTGCCAAGGTCTCCTCTTAAAAGACCATATAAGTAATCAAAATACTGTATCCATAGAGGTTTGTCGAGGCCTAATTTTTGTCGCATCTCCTCTATGGCCTTAAGGTTTTCCATTTTTTCAAAGTGAAGTAGAACTGGGTCTCCTGGCAAAACTCGTACGATAACGAATACCATTGTTAGAAGTATGAATATCATTGGTATTGTTAGTAGTATCCTTGAGATTATGTAGGAGCGCAGCGTCATGTAAATTTCACATCCATGAACATAAAAAGAAAGAGGGAATTAAAGTTTTGTTAAATTATCCTTCTGCGTAAACTAGCCAGTGCCGCCAAGACTGCGTTATATCTAGGTAAACTCCCTTAATGTTTAGCTTTGTAACTGCCCAAGCTGACCCTTGATAAATAGGTATTATTGGGCAGTCATCCACCATTAGGTCTTGAATTTGGTCGTAAAGATCTTCCCTTGCAGATTCTGTCGTGTTACCTCTCGCCCATTCTATAAGCTGATCCATCTGAGGATTGTTATAGTTATGGTGTAGCCATGAACCGCCAGAAGAGTGGAGGAATGGGTAAATGTAGTCGTCTGGGTCAATGTAGTCTGGGTACCATCCTAAAATGTAGGCATCCATCTCCTCGTTTACTCTCGCCGTCCTATAAGCCGGCCAATCCCGTCCTTCAAGCGTTACCGATATTACTCCGCTGGCTTCCAGAGAAGATTTAAGCACTTGTGCAAGCTGGGGGCTTTGTGGATAATGCCCAGAAGTTTCATACCACAGTTTAAATGTTAACTTGTTGGTTTCATTGTATCCCACTTGGCTGAGCAATTCTCTTGTACGCGTATAGTTAGGGTCGCCAAGCGCGAGGAAGGCGTCTGTGTGTCCGAACATCCCAACGGGTATCATGCTGTACAACTTTTGGACTTGTCCAAGGAAAACTGTGTTAACAACTGTTGTTCTATTGATGGCTGCGGCGACAGCTTGTCTAATCCTCGTTTCGTTGAAAGGTGCTCTTTTTTCTTGTAAGACCAAGTATTGGATAAATGCTCCTGTGCCCTCCCAAACTTTGAGGTAGGTCTTTGTCTTAAGATTATTTATATCCGTTGCAGCTAGCTGTCTGAAGGCGATGTCGATTTCTCCTGCATCAATGGCTAAAGCGAGCCCGGCAGAGTCTGCGTAGAATTTTATTACGATTGTTTTGGTTTTTGGATAACCTCCCGTCGCGTTCCAGTAGTTGGGGTTGGCTTCAAGCCTCATCTCAGAGTCTTTGCCAGCTACCCTAGTCCACTTAGTTAATCTGTAGGGACCCAAGCCCATTGGGTGGCTTGCCCTAGCGTCCCCTTCCTTGTACTCGATTACGTCTGTAGTATAGTTCCAAGATGTTCCATGCATTGGGGCATACTTTGGGTCAACGATGTATGATGCTTGACAAGCCAGAAGCGAGAGGAATGCAGAGAACGGAATTTTGAGATAAAACTTCACAACATACTTACTGACTACCGTGACATTCTCAATTATATCGCCGTAACCAATACCAACAAAAGGTCCGTCTGGGTCAGCTATACCAATACCTCTGTCAAACGTGTATTTAACATGAGTTGCATTAAACTCTGTGCCATCGTCGAATTTAACGCCTTGCCTAAGGTTGAAAGTCCAAACTTTCCCATCCGCGGAAACATCCCAAGAAGTCGCCAACGCAGGAACTATGTCCTCGGCTGCGCCGGTGGCGCCAGCACGATATTCAACCAGCCCCGAACCCAAAGCTTGGATGATTTCCCATCCAAAATAGTCGTAAGCCCTTGCAGGATCTAAGCAAGATTCGACGGAATCCGTCGTCCCCATAATCAATATTTTTTCAGTTGGTCGCAATAAGTAGTAACCTGCGACTGCAGCTATGACGATTATTACAATTACTATGCCAACAATAGCCATTCTACTAATAGCTCTAGTTCCTTTCATTATTTCACCGCAAACTATCAATTAGAATGATGTGAATATAAAAATTTTAGGCTAAAAAGGTATGTCTCTTTTAAAATAGGGCCGAGACACTAGAGAAAGCGCTACGAAACGCATAAATCCAATTTTCTCATTCTTTAAAATCCTAGTCAGATAACGGGCGGTAGCTCAGCTTGGTAGAGCTTCCGAGCTTGCTGGCAACGCCAGCTGGCGGAGACGCTGTAGACGCCTACCCATGGTGGGCGCCAACCAGCCTACCAAGCGCACAAGAGTGTTGCAGAAACCGGAGTGTCGCAGGTTCAAATCCTGCCCGCCCGACATTATTAAGCAAGTTCAAAGCAATCTAAAGTAGCAGCTTTGCCAAAAATAGCAAAAACCTTGCTTTTTCAATTCAATCATCCAATATGGGAAGTGGAGGAATAGCTTAACCGTTTAAATTTTACGAATTGGCTGTCTGATTCAAGGGTAAATGGTATTATTATTCGCTGAGACTGTTATAGGCGTAAACCAAATAAGCTCTCCGTTGGAAAATATTTGCAATCGAATAAATGATATTGTATGTGGGATAAAAGCATTGAGCGTAAAGCCATCCAGAAAAGTTCTTAATCACATTGTTAGGAGGCATCCGGAAGTTGCACGTTACACGCGTGAAATAATTATGACTGTTCAAAATCCTGATTTAATCATAAGAGGATCGAGAGGTGAGTTTAAAGCTTTAAAATTTTATACCAACTTACACATAGGACCGAAGCATCTTGTGGTTATTTACCAAGAAAAAGGCAAAGAAAAGGTTATTATAACCGCCTACTTCACTTCTAATTTGGCTAGGTTAAAGGCGAAATAGTATGGAGAAAGTTGCGGTAAGCCTAGAAAAAATAGACTTAGATTACGACGAGGAAGCAGATGTGCTATACATAAGTTTCGGGAAGCCCAGAGAAGCAAAAGATAGCATTGAAGTTGAGGATGGAGTAATCTACCGCATAGTGGACAACGAAATAGTAGGAATAACCATAACAAACTTCAAAGCCAGAACACTCAAAAAATGATCTAGTTTGTAAAATTTAAACGTAAGTTTTTATTTATCCCGCCCGACCAAACATTTTCACTTAACGCGTTTCATGGGTTTTCCGCAGCAAACCAGCGTTCCCTTTCCAGCCTCTAGAACCTTCACTTTGTTACCGCATATTTCACAAAGATAAACTTCCCCAACTTTAGTCATTTCACATCACCTCCTACCAAATTCCACAAATGCTGCGATTAACCAAGTAGGACTCTACAAATTTCTCCACTTTCAACTAAACTTTTAATTTTCTCTATGTCTTCGCTTAGAACTCTATCCTCTTTAAGCATAGAAACCTTTTTTCTCACCGTCTCATAGATTTTCTTTGTTTCTCTTCCAAGCTTTTCAGCGCCACGATATTCTATTGCTTGGGTTGCGCAGAGAAGTTCTATTGCAACTATGTACTGGGTGTTTTCCAGTATTTGTCGGGCTTTTTGAGCTGCTGTTACACCCATGCTTACAAAGTCTTCGAAGTTTGCTGATGTCGGAATCGAATCTACACATGCTGGATGAGCCAAAATTTTGTTTTCTGAGGCGAGGGCCGCAGCGGTGTACTGTACAGTCATCAAGCCGCTGCTTACTCCCTTTTTTGCTTCTGGATGGATTAGGAAGGCGGGCAAGCCGTTGTTTAGCCTCTCGTCCATTAGGCGTGTTATTCTCCTCTCTGCCATGTTTCCAATCATTGCTAAGGCTATTCCGAGAAAGTCCATGGCTAAGGATATTGGTTGTCCATGAAAGTTTCCTCCGGAAAGACATGCGGCTTCTTCTGGAAATATTAGCGGGTTATCTGTGGCTGAGTTTATCTCGATTTCCACAACTTTTCTAGCGTATGATATTGCGTCCCTCGCTGCACCCAAAACTTGCGGAATACACCTAAGGCTGTAGGCGTCGTGGGGACGATGAAGCTTTTCCATAGCTTGCGCTCCAGTTTGCACAAGTTGGCTTCCGGCGACGAGTTTTCTAATGTTTTCCGCTGTTGTTGCTTGACCTTTGTGCGGTCTTACTTTTTGGATTTTTTCGTCAAAAGCGTCGCAAACCCCTAGAAGAGCCTCAAGAGTTAGCGCTGCCGCCATCTCTGCTGTTTTGATGAGGTTTTCGGCGTCGTGGACCGTTAACGCGGCGATTGCTGACATCAGCTGTGTGCCGTTGTTTAGGGCTATTCCCTCCTTAACTTCTAGCTCAACTGGTTTTATTCCCGCCTTTTCCATGGCTTCTTTTCCGCTCATGATTTCACCTTTGTATTCAGCCTTTCCTTCGCCTATGAGCACGAGCACCATGTGAGATAGAGGGGCTAGGTCTCCGCTTGCGCCAACTGAACCTTTTGAAGGAATAATTGGATGAACGCCTCTGTTCAGCATCTCCACAATCGTCTCAAGCGTTTCAAGTCTCACTCCAGAGTAGCCCTTAGCCAACGTGTTGGCGCGTAAAAGCATCAAAGCGCGGACAACATCGGTGCTTAAGGATTCCCCAACTCCTGCTGAGTGGCTTCTTATCAGATTGACTTGTAATTGTTTGAGGAATTGGTGGGGGATTGTTACGTTGCTTAAAGCGCCAAAACCCGTGTTTACGCCATATATAACTTGACCCTTTTTAACTAACTTTTCCAAGGCGTCTCTGCTTTTTGTTATACGCTTTTTAACTTTTTCTGGAATCGCAACTTTTGCGTTTTCACGCGCAACTTTAACTATGTTTTCAATTGTTAATGTTTCCCCATCTATCAGCACTTTATGCATACAATCGTCTCCACTACGAGTATGAACTTCCCTGATTTTAATTCTTTAGGGAAAGCGCTTCTTCTTTAAATCTTTGAAATGTGGGGATTGGCGATTTATTTTCCGAATTAACCGGAAAACTTTGGGATACAAGCGAATTGCATTTAGATTTTGAATTGTTTTTCATAAAACTTTTATATTCGGATTTCTTGTGGATATGAATAATTAGTGGCACAAGGTGCTTTCATGGAGCCAAGCAAGAAACCATTAAACGTGTTAATTAAACAGTTGAACTCCAACATCGCTGTCGTACTGAAAAACGGCTGCGAGTATAAGGGTAAAATGATTAAGTGTGACGGACACATGAACATCCTTTTGGAAGGGGCAACCGAATGCAAAGATGATCAGCTAATTACCAACTATGGAAACGTTTTGCTGCGGGGCAACAACATACTCTACATAATGTTAGACATGCATTAGATGGCGAGCGCCCCAACTTTTCCAGTCACGTACATCAGGGCTCTGTCAAGCTTAGCCTTTAACATGTGTTTGCGTTCAAAAAATTGCAGAACATTTTTCACGTCCCTCATAAGGAGTTGTTGAGCGTTCGGATGTTCTTTTGTAACGTATTGAGGCCAATCAATTATCAAAACGTGCATGTCCGGCTTCAAAATAATGTTATATTCGCTTAAATCCGCGTGGATGACGCCGGCTTTTAAGTAGGTTTTTCGAACATTGCGCAGTATTTCCTTCAGAACCTTTTTTGGAGCTGGAATCTCTTTCCATTCGGCTAATTCTGCACCTTCAATCATTCCCATAACTATTACGTGGCGGTTTTGGCTTATGGGTTTTGGAACAGCCACGCCGCATGGAAAAACGATTCTTAAGGCTTGAAACTCCCTCTCCGCCGCAAGTCTTGATTGGTAGAGCCAACTGGCTTTTTCGGTTATGTATCCCCTCTTCCTTTTGGTTTGACGGAAGCTTATCCGCCCCAACCTATGAAATTTCACGGCTATTCTTTCGCCTTTAGGGTCTAGCGCATCATAAACGTCGGCTTCCTTGCCAACCCCCAGCGGTTTTCCGAAGGCTTCAAGGGCTCCAGCTTTGACGAGGGCGTTTATGGCTAGGCAATCGTATCCAGCATAGTTCAGCGTATAGCCCACATAGGCTCCCTTGGTTTTGCGGATAAGTCCCATTTTGTTAAGGCGGCTTAATCTAAAATCCGTTTCTTCCATGCTAAATTTGGAAAATCTCGCAATAACTTCCTTCGGGACAAACTCATACTGGCTCATCGAAGTCTCCATAACCTGCAGTACCCTAATATCTTCGTTCTCCAATTTGCGAAACACTTGGACTGCGATTTCTGCTGAGGACATAGCTACATTAAAAAGGCATGCTTTGCTAATTAATGTTAACTTGTAAAGCAGTCTGAGGAGTAAAGCCCATGGAAGACAAGATATTGATGACTTTTCACGAAAAATTTAGCCAGTATGATTTGGGCGAGGCACACCCATTTAGAGGAGACAGATTCACCAATGCGATAAAGGTTTTTGAAGCCCAAGGCTTGTTTAACCTTCCCCAGCTAACAGTTAGGAAGCCAAAGCCCGCTACAAAGGAAGATTTGTTGAGAGTTCATGAAGAAAGCTATGTTGACTTGATTTACCGTTTGGCAAAGGAAAACAAGCCCTACGACATTGAAACACCAGTTTCTCCAACAATTCTCGAGGCAGCATTGCTTATTGCTGGTGGGGCAATTGAGTGCGGCAGGGCGGTTTTTAGCGGAGAGGTAAAAAGGGCGGTTTCTCTTGGAGGCGGGTATCATCATGCTGGAAAGGCTTACGGCGGCGGATTCTGCCTCTTCAACGACATCGCAGTTTTAATCGAATATTTACGTGCAAAGCACGGAGTCAAACGGTTTCTGGTTTTGGACTATGATGTGCATTTTGGGAATGGAACAAGCGACATATATTACCGAGACCCAACAGTGCTTTTCATCTCCCTACACCAAGACCCAAACACAATTTATCCTGGAACAGGGTTCACTTGGCAGATCGGGGAAGGAGATGGCGAAGGCTACAATGTTAATGTGCCTCTTCCGCCTGGAACAGGAGATGCCACATACCTATACGCTTTGAAAGAGATTTTTGTTCCTTTGGCTGAGGAGTTTAAGCCAGAAATAATTGTTGCGAACGGCGGAAGCGACCCGCATTTCGCAGACATGCTCGGCGATTTGGGCTTAACTGTTAAGGGCTTTTTTGCAATATCAAGTTTAATTAGAGAAATTGCGGAGAAAACTTGCGGTGGAAGGCTTGTTTTGATGCCTGGAAGCGGATACAATCCAAAAGTTTTGCCGCCTTGCTGGTATGCGCTTGTAGCTGGCGTAGTCGGCTTAAAAGAAATAAGCATTACAGAGCCTTATGCTCCGCCAGTTGAGCCCCCGAGCTGCAGAAAAAAAGTTGAAGGCACCGTCAGCGAGTTGAAGAAGCTGTTGAAGGAAAAATGGGCTTGTTTTAAATGAAGCGTTATGTAATGGTAAGACTTAAGTAAGATGATGTTCTTACATTTTTCTGATGATAAAATGTCAAAAACCATAGTTTCCAAGAAGGGACAAGTTGTTATTCCAAAGCAAGCCAGAGAAAAACTCAGCCTAGTTCCAGGCACAGCTCTCAGAGTACAAGTTGATGGAAAGAGGATAATTTTGGAGCCTTTGCAGGAACCGCCTAAAGAAGCTTTTGTTTCGGCGGGTTCAAAGGTTACGGAGCCTCTGTTGCATGAAGCGAAAAAGACAAGCGATAAGACGAAAAGACTTCTTAGAGATTTGGGTGTTATGATTGAATAGGGTTGCGATGGATACAAGTGTTATAATAGAGTACATGAACCTTAAAGGAGAATTTCACGAACAAGCGGAAGCCGTTTTCTCCGCGTTGTTGACTGGTAAGTTAGAAAGTATATTACCTCATCCAATTTTGGCGGAAACATATTATGTGGCTGCTAGACTTTATCAGAGGCTCAGAATGGAGAATCCGCAACTTGTAGCTTCAAAGTTTATTGAATGGTTATGTAGACTGCCAACAACCATGATTCCAAGTGAAAACATGGAATTGGCTGTTGAGGTTGGCAAAGCAAAATTGAATCATGGTCTCGCTTTGACAGACTGTTACGTTTTAGCTGCATCCAAAATCTGTAATTGCAAAGCTCTGTTTAAAAAACCAGAAAAAGAAATGATAAAGAACATGGATGGTTTAAAGAAGGAATATCAGATTTTATTCCTAAAAGACTACAAGTAAATAATCAAACATCTCTAAAAATTCTGAGCGTGCCTAGTTTTGTTGCACTACAATTTTGTCTCTTTTGGTTTTGCTATGACTGCTGTTCCGTAGGCTGCGAAGACTGTGGCTGTCCCTTGAAGTATGTCGCTTGTCTCGAAGTCCGCGCCGATAACAGCATTAGCGCCCATCTTTCTCGCGTTTTCAATGAGCCTCCTTAGAGACTCTTGCCTAGCCTTTTCGCATTCTGAAGTGTAAGCGGTTACTTCTCCTCCGAAAATTCCTTCAATGCCAGCAACTATTTTTCCGCCAACCCCTCTTGTTCTGACGGTTAAGCCGTGAACTGGACCCAAAACCTTAACGATTTCGTATCCTGGCAAATCTGGAGTTGTAACTACAATTACTTCGCTCATTCAGCACACCCAAGATGTTTAATAACTGAGGGTACTAATTTAAGTTACCGCGTGATAACGAAGGCTTGTCTGAAATGGAAGACCTTGATAAAATTCGGGAACAGTTTCCTATAACATGGAATAAAGTGTTTTTGAACCATGCAGCGCATTCTCCGCTTCCAAAGCCTGTCGCCGACGCAATTAACAAGCACGTTTATGAGTCTTCTAATTTTTGGGAAACTTCAAGCGAATGGGACGATTATGGAAAACCTTTGTTTGCAAGGCTAATCAAAGCGAAAACAGAGGAGATAGCCCTAATAGAAAATACTTCAATGGGCTTAAACATCGCCGCCAACGTCCTCGCTTATCCGCATGGCGCAAAGGTGGTTACAACAGATTTGGAGTATCCCTCTGTGGTTTATCCTTGGTTGCGTAAAGGCTTAGGCGCAAAAGTTCATTACGTGAAAAATGTCAATGGAAAAATATTGCTGGAAGACATGGAAAAGGCTGTGAATGATAAGACGGTGGCTGTTGCAGTGAGCCACGTCGAGTATGCCAATGGTTTCCGCAATGATTTGAAGGCTTTAAGCGAAATAGCCCATGAACATGGAGCCTGCCTCATCGTGGACGCCATACAGTCAGCTGGCGCCATACCGATAGACGTGAAAAAAGACGATGTGGACTTCTTAGCAACAGCGTGTTACAAGTGGCTTCTAAGCCCGTCGGGAGCAGGCTACTTGTATGTTAAAGAGGAGCTTATCGAAAAGTTTGAGCCGCCTTTCGTTGGTTGGGCAAGCGTTAAACAAGAAATTTTTGACACCATAGATTTTTGGGACATTTGGAGTTTAAAGCTTGCAGATACCGCAAGCCGTTTCGAAGTAGGCTCGCCAAGTTTCATAAGCTTTGTAGGCGCAAAAGAAGCATTAAAAATGCTGTTAAATTTCGGTATAGAAAACGTTGAAAGGAGAATTATTAACCTCACAGACCATCTTATAGAGGCTGTTAAGGGCTTAGGATTGGAACTTCAAACACCAGAGGAGAAGCCATTTCGCAGCGGCATAGTCAACTTCAAAATAGACAAGCCGCAAGAAACAGCGAGGAGGCTTGCGGAAAAGGGCATAATTGTCTCGGCGAGGGCGCATGGAATAAGGGTTTCACCGCACTTCTACAACACAGAAGAGGAAATTGACAAGTTTGTAGAAGAAGTTAGAAAGAGCATAGCAAACACGTAATAAGTTAGTATTCGCTGATGAAGCATATTTCTGGAAAGTTTTGAACTTGCCTGCCTTTGCCCTTCTCTGAAAGAATTTCCAACATTGCTATTTTGCATGTTCCAATTATGTCCTCTTTGTTTTCGCTTATTATGTTTGCATACTTGCTCTTGCCAGCGTAAATCCTCAACTTCTTAATTACGGCGTTTAATGGTTTCCGTTTCTCCGCCTTCTCACGCCTAACCTCATTTATCACAGCCACAACCAAGTCTCCATCCCGCTCAGCCGCCTCATCAATCCTTTCCGCTTCTGGCTTTGGCCAAGCTGTTAGTTGTAAACTTTTTTGTCCAACAGCATCAGCGTAAAGGTTTTGATAAATTTCCTCTGTTATGTGCGGCGTTATCGGAGCCAACAACTGCAGTATTCTGTAGAGAACAGTGTAAAGGGTGAACTGGGCTGCTTTCCGTTTTTCTTTTCCGTAAACTTCTGGCTTGTAAAGCCTATCTTTAACAGCCTCAATATATTGGTCGCAGAAAATGTGCCAAGCAAAATTGCGCACTTCTTCCACTGCAATGTTAAACTGACATTTTTCCAAGGCTTCTGTAACTTTCTGCGTCACCTTCTCCGCTTTAGCCAAAATCCACTTATCCAAAAGCTGCAACTCGCCTTTTTCGCCCACCTTAAAATCTTTCAGTTGAGCCCCAACAAATTTAGCAGCATTCCAAAGTTTAGTCAAAAACCTTCGCCCATACTCAACATCAGGCCAGCGAAACGGAATGTCTGAGCCTGTGGCGCCGCCAGCCGCAGCCCATTGCCTAGCCGCGTCTGTTCCATACTTGTCCAGCACTTCTGGAGCTGCAACGTAATTTTTTAGCGATTTACTCATTTTTCTACCGTCTGAGCCCAGAACCATGCCGTTTATGAGGCAGCTTTTGAATGGTTTCTCATCAAACAATGCTAGGTGCCTAACCACCAGATAGTAAGCCCACGTCCTAATTATGTCAACTCCAGAAGGATGCAAATCCGCTGGAAAAAGCCTCCTCCAGTCCTTTCTGTCAGGCCATCCAGCATGCACCGCGCACGATATAGATGAGTCCATCCACGTGTCAAAAACGTCCCTTTCCGGAACGAATTCTTTGCCGCCGCATTTCGGACATTCGCTTATCTTTGGTTTTTCCAGTTTTGGGTCTATTGGAACCCATTCTTCTTTGGCTACTATTGTTTCGCCGCATTTTTTACAATACCATACGGGTATGGGTGTTCCGAAAACGCGTTGACGGCTTATCACCCAGTCCCAGTCTAGGGAGCGCGCCCAGTCTATTAGACGAGTTTTCATGTGCTCCGGATACCAAATAATTTCGTTGGCTGCTTTTTCAACTTTGTCTGTTAGAATCCTGGTTTTCATAAACCATTGAGGAAGTTCAAGAATTTCAATGGGTGTTTCGCATCTGTCGCAGACGCCTATCTCTTGGCTAATTTTTTCAGTTTTCTCCAGCAGCCCCGCAGACTTCAAATCTTCCACTATGGCTTTCTTTGCTTCTTCTATGGTTAAGCCAGCGTATTTTCCGCCGTCACGGGTTATTTTGCCGTCTTCGGTTAAAAGCGCTATCACTGGAAGCTTATGCCTAATCACGGTTTTCACGTCTTCCTTGTCGCCGTAGGTGCATATCATTACCACGCCTGTTCCGAAAGAAGGATCGACGCCCTCGTCTGGAATTATTTCAACCGCTCGGTTGACAAGTGGAACTTTTATTTTTCTGCCAATGTATTTGCTGAATCTATCGTCTGCAGGGTTTATTGCCACGGCAACGCATGCTGGTATGAATTCTGGGCGTGTTGTGGCTATGAGTAAATGTTCGCTGCTTCCTTCTAAAGGAAACTTGATGTAGTGAAGCGTGCCTTCCCTCTCCTCGTAATCCACTTCAGCGTCTGCAATCGCTGTTTCGCAGCGGGGACACCAATTGACTGGATGCTTGCCTCGGTACATGAAGCCTTTATTATATAGGATTATGAAGCTCAGTTGCGTGCGCCTCCAATAATCAGGGTTCATAGTGCGATATTCGGTTGTCCAGTCAACGCTGCAGCCTAAGCGTACTACGCCTTCCTTCATCATGGTAATGTATTTTTCAACAAGCTTCTCGCATAACTTTCTGAACTTGTCCGGCGGAACATCCCTCTTCTTAATGTTATGTTCCCTTTCAACCTGCACCTCAATGCCCAACCCGTGGCAGTCCCAGCCCTGCGGAAAATAAACATTAAAGCCCTTCATTCGCTTGTAGCGGGCAACAATGTCAAAATATGTCCAGTTGAGGACGTTTCCCATGTGGAACTCGCCTGAAGGATAAGGCGGAGGCGTGTCAATGCTGAAAGTTGGACGCTTGTGGTCCTTCCAGTCAAAGCGGTAAACGCCCATCTCTTCCCAAAGCTTCTGCCACTTACGTTCAATGGCTATAACATCAAATTCCTTAGGCAAAGGCTTCATAACGCAACATCCTGAACATGCTCTGAATCTAGGAAAAATAAAGACACGACTAAAAAAGCCTTCTGTAACCTTTGGCAGAGCAACAAGTTTCTAATCCATAAACACCATGTCCAGAGAAATAGGCGAAGGCGTCAAAAGGCATTCTGAAAGCAAATCGCTTATAATGAACTCAAGTCTTTAATTTTCCTATCATGGAAGAGCTAATTAAGAGAGCAGCCAAAGACTTGGTGAACTCAGAATACGCCATAGCCCTCACCGGAGCAGGAGTTTCCACAGAATCAGGGATTCCAGACTTTAGGGGGCCGTCGGGAATTTGGACTTTGAATCCTGAGGCAGAGAGAAGGGCTTATCAAACCTATTATAAGTTTTTGGCGAATCCTAAGGAATATTGGGAGGAAAGGTTAAGCGGTTCCTCTTTGTTAGGGGATTTGGCGAAGGCGCAGCCCAACCCGTGTCATTATGCATTGGCTGAATTGGAAAGAATGGGAATCATAAAGTGTATAATCACTCAAAACATTGACAATCTCCACCAGAAGGCAGGAAGCAAGAACGTTTTAGAGTATCATGGAAACGCTTTTAAATTAAGATGTTTGAACTGCGGAAGCAGATTTGATTCTAAAGAATTCGACTTAGAGAAATTAAGAAAAGAAGGAAAGCTGCCTCCTCTCTGTCCAATTTGCAAGTGCGCACTAAAGTATGATGTGGTTTATTTTCGAGAACCAATTCCAAGAGACGTTCTAACACGGTCACTTGAAGAAGTAGAAAAATGCGACCTAATGCTTATCTGTGGAACTTCAGCCGTGGTATATCCTTTTGCCGAACTGCCAAGAATAGCTAGGCAAAAAGTGGTTAAAAAAGAAGGAAAATACGTTCCAGTAGTCATAATCGAAGTGAACGATGAACCAACCCCTCTAACTGAAGAAGGAATATCAGACTACTTAATCCAAGCAAAAACCGGTCAAGCCATGCCAAAAATCCTCGAGGAAATAAAAAAGCTGATGCCACATTAAACCCTCTAAAGAAAACGTGAAAATCCTCTTTTGACCATGGAAAAAGAACGATAATTTTGGAGTTAAACCCGAAAAGCTTTTCTACAACCAAACAACATTGCTTTCAACAAGGTTTAGGGGAGCTGGGCGGTGACCCGGCTGAGAGGACGACTGAGCGTCGTCGACCCTTAGAACCTGATCCAGGTAATGCTGGCGGAGGGAAAAACTGTGAAAGAAGCAACTTTAGAAATTAGATTTCAAACCAAAATATTTGCCGAGACAATTGTTTTCATAGCTTTGTCAGCAGCATTAAATAGCATAAAATTGTATCAACTGCCATATGGAGGCTCGGTGACTCTAGCAGGAATGGTTCCCATACTTTGGCTTTCACTACGTAGGGGTCCTGTGATCGGAACTTATGCGGGCATGGTGCTGGGGCTTGTGGTAATGATAATTGAACCATATTTGTATAACCCAGTGCAAATACTATTGGATTATCCAATTGCCTTTGGGGCGCTTGGACTTGCAGGATTTTTCAAAAAACGTCCATTGGTAGGCGTTGGTGTAGGAATGCTTGGGCGTTTCATCTCGCACTTTATTTCGGGTGTCTTCTTTTTTTACATGTACGCCGAATATTGGAATATGGATCCAGTAACTTACTCAGTGGCGTATAATGGAAGCTATCTCCTTCCAGAGTTCATCGTAAGCGCAGTCATAATATATATTCTTTCAAAGAAAAACGTTTTGAACTTCAACCTATAGGCGTCGGGAAAGCCGCATGGTCAAATTGAAGACTGGAATTAAGGGCTTTGACGATTTGATAGGTGGTGGTATCGAGTCTGGTTCGCGAAACATCCTTTATGGACCGCCTGGAACTGGGAAAACGGTCTTTGCTATGCAGTTTCTTTGGCAAGGGCTTTGCCAGGGAGAGACTGTCGCATATGACGTTATGGATAAACCGTTTCCCCGTCTAATCGCTTACTTTAAGTCTTTCGGTTGGGACATTGAACCCTACATTGAAAGGGGCAAGTTCATAGCCATACAAGCCTTTCCACATTTTGAACCGTACCCAAAGGACCCGCGGGTCATCTATTTCAGCCTAGAAGATTTTGAGGAGATGAAACGTATTGATAAGTTAATTTCAGAGAACAAAGTTACGCGGTTTGCTGCTGGAGACTTCAGTGAGCAACTGTTTTCTTTGTATGATTTGAAGTATATGGAGCCCGTTGAGGATTGGACTATTAACTGGTGCCACTATGACAACATCGTTAACGTTGACATAATGACAGCGGCGACACAAAAGGACCTGGCGACGCAGCGGGCTACAGACCTTGACCTAAACAAGGCTCACAACATTTTCCTTTTCAGATTCAACGAGGAAAAATGTAGAAGAGAATTAAGGATAGTTAAGATGGAGGGGTGCGAACACCCGCTTGAGTGGATTCCCTTTAAGATAACAAGTAAGGGCATCGAACTGATAAGGAAAAAATAGATGTAGGTTATGCATAAAAAATGGGAAAACTCGCAACGGAAGAGCTCAAAAAACTTCTAAAATGCGTAAGGAAAGATTCACGAGTTGTTGTGCCACCTATGCCGGGCTTTGACTCCGGAGTACATCTTGTCAACGGCAAATATCTTGTCGTTTCAACCGACCCATGTATTGGTGTACCGCAAAAATGGTTTGGATGGCTCCTAATCCATTACGCAGCCTCTGATGTGGCATTGTTTGGTGCAAAGCCGCAATTTTGCACAGTAAACCTCTTGGGTCCACCTTCAACGAAATTGGAAACTTTCTATGAGGTTATGGAGCAAGTTTGTGAGGCGGCAGATGAACTTAAAATGGCTGTTGTAACTGGGCACACTGGAACTTACGAGGGTTTGTTGACGCTTGTCGGAGTCTGCACAGCATACGGCACCGTAGATAAGGAAAGGCTGAGAACCCCAGCTGGCGCCAAACCAGGAGACTATATCCTATGCACTAAAGCCGTCGGTCTAGAAATTGCTGTAAACTTTGCATTGACGCATCCTCCACTCGCCGAGAAACTTTTAGGAACCGCCAAAACAAAGAGGCTTTCAGAACTTGTTCACATGCAGAGTTGCGTTAAAGAGGCTTTGTTGCTTTCAGAAATTGAAGGAGTTCACGCCATGCATGATGCCACTGAAGGCGGATTAACCGCAGCCTTGAACGAGATGACTGAGGCTTCGGGAGTTGGATTCAAGATAGAGTTTGAGAAGATTCCAGTAAATGAAGAGGCACAAATCCTAAGCAGATGCTTCAACATACCAGATGAGCAGACCTTGGCTATGTCTTCAACAGGCACCATTATAGCCGCCGTTAGACCAGATGCGAAGGACACGGTTGAAGAAGAATTACGCAAGAATGATGTGGAAGCAAGTTTTCTTGGAATTTTCACGAAGAACAAACAGCGCATCCTTGTAAAAAATGGAAAAGAAGTAAGTTTTCCACGCAGAACAGAAGACCCTTACGAAAAAATAATGGCAAGAAAAGCTCTGACAGCTTAAACAGATTATTTAAGAGCTTTCTAAGCTAACCCTTTCTGGAGTAGTGTAAACATTCATGCGTCTTCCGCGCACAAACCCAATTAGGGTTATGTTTGCGTTCTTAGCTATTTCTATTCCAGAGTCCAGGGCTGCAGATAAAGAGGCAACTATTGGCAGTCCCGCTTTTGCTGCCTTAAGAACCATGTCGCCTGTTAAGCGTCCACTTATGGCGAGGAAGCATTCTGCAAAGTTAACCTTTGACAATGCGCCTATGCCTATGGCTTTGTCTACGGCGTTGTGGCGACCGACATCTTCAGCAAACGCCAAAAGTGTTCCGTCGCTTTTATATAGGGCTGCTGCGTGTACGCCGCCTGTTTTTCTGAAAGTTTCCGCTATAAAGTTTAGGTTGTTCACGCATTTTTGAACCGTTTCAGCTTTGACTTTTATGTTAGATTTGGCTCTTGGAAGTTTCGTGGATGGTTGGTGTGGACCGCCGCAGGCTGAGAGTATTATGCGGGATATCTTCTGCGAAAGTTTTAATTTGTTTTCTATGTTG
>JAVZMA010000005.1:0-79716 GCA_038883475.1 Bathyarchaeia archaeon | reverse complement strand
AAGTAGACGCCGAAGGTTCTGCGGATTTTTGTTATTATTTGGTAGCCGTGCATGGGTTGCGTGTTTAGGAACTGGAGTATTATGAGGTCTAGGAGGCCCTTCATTAATTTGATTTGAACTTCTTTTGTGTTGTTTGTCATGTGTTTTCCCTTCTGTATTTGTGTTGGACGTGGCTACGATATGTCTATTCTGTGACATATCTCAAGTCTCTATAATGCATAAACAAAAATATAAAGGTTCATGCTTAAGCCAAACATAAAAAGGCATAAAAAAGCATACCAGCCTATTCCATTTCATACATAAACCAAATAAGCCAAAACATAGACAAGTCAAAACAAGAACATAACCAAGAGAGTGAAAAATTGGCGGAAAACTTCAAAAAAGAAATTGTTCAACGCATAACCAGAAACCTACTAGACATCCAAATACTAAGACTGGTAAACGCCGAGCCAATGTGGGGATACAAAATAAAAAAGCAAATAGAAGCCACGTCAGGCGTTAGACTAAGACACGGCGCACTATACCCACTCCTAAACAAGCTAGAACGCGAAGGCTTCCTGAAAAGCCAAAAACAACAGCAAGGAGGAAGAACAAGAAAAACATACATAATAACCCCAAAAGGAAAAACATACATAAACACATACCACAACATACTAAAAGAACAGCTAAGTGATATTTAAGACAATCACTCTTCTTCGGTCGTATTGTTATAAGGCAAAAATACTCTCTTACTTTTTAGGGATTGTTATCTTAAATATGGGTTTTAGTTATTTTATAGGATAACAAAAGTGCGAAAGGTGAACTCGGCTTTGCATAATACTTTTGATGTCGGAATCGTTGGAGCTGGGGTCGCGGGGTCATCATGCGCACAGGTTCTGGGAGAGGCAGGAGTTAAAGTGGCGCTTTTTGATCATTCTCATCCTAGGGAGAAGCCGTGCGGAGGACTTATTGAAGATAGAGTTATTGATGAATTCGATATTCCAGAAGAGCTTTTGGAAAACAAAATAGAATGGGTGCTAGCTGAGAGATTCAAATTCCGCGTAAGGATACCTTTTGAGCATTCCATGTTTTTGGTCTTAAGAAAGAATTTTGACTATTACTTGCTCCAAAGGGCACTAAATAATAAAAGCGTGACTTTTTTCGCTGAAAAAGTAACCCGAGTAACAAAAAAAGGCAACAACTGGATATTAAAAACAAGTAAAGGTGGATGTATAGAGGTGAAAGCTCTTATAGGGGCAGATGGTTGTCCGTCACTTATAAGAAAATATTTGCTTAAGCCTATTCATCGACAATTCTTAGCGACAACCGTGGGCTATAACTTCTACTGTCCAAGCAGTTACATAGAAAAGGCATTTATCAAAAATACCATAGAAACTTATTATTCACGTGAATATGTTCCAGAGGGGGGCTACATATGGATTTTCCCGAAAAAGGCAAGCATAAACGTTGGTATTGGAAGCATTAAAAACGGACAAAAACTAAAAAGGTCGTTAGACAAATTCATGCTTTTACATCCGGCTTCAAAGCGGCTAAAAATCCTTAACGGACACTTCTTCGCTCATTTAGTGCCAGCCATATGGAAAGAGGATTTCTTTGATATACCATGTTCTGGTAATAATTGGGCGTTAATCGGTGATGCAGCTGGGCATGTAAATCCCATAGGTGGTGCAGGCATTTATTACGCTATGAAAGGAGGAATGCTTTGTGGCTCAGCACTTTTAGACGGCGATTTAAGTCATTTTGAAAAGCACTGGCGAAGAGACTACGGTGATGAATTATACTATGGAGCAAGGAAGGCCCTAGCATTTTATAGTAACTTTGGATTCTTTTTGTGGCTTCAGTACATCTCCAAAAGTTTATTTAACCAGCTAGGCAGATGGATAAGACAAACATAATAAATAATCATTTACACGCGTGGAAACATTGAAAGGAAAGAAATCAGTCGCCGAACAAAACAAACAGAAAACGATGGTCAAAGTCTTAAAAATTCTACATCAAAAAAGCTCGAGAGCACTTAAGGAAGCAAAAAACCAGATTTTAGCTGAAAAAATAGAAAGTGAAGCAGCTCGCAAAGCCCTAGAGCATTACATAAAAAACTGGAATGATACAACACATCCCGGAATCCTTGCTTTGGCCTGTGAGGCTGTTGGTGGAAACATGGAGAAGGCAGTGCCCCTTCAAACAACTATGCTCTATTTAACAGCTGCGCTGGATTTGCATGATGACCTTATTGACCACTGCAAAATAAAAAACGGTAAACTAACAGTTTTCGGTAAATATGGTAAAGACATAACCCTGCTTCTCGGCAATGCCATGATGATAAAAGGCTTCGCTCTCCTATATTATTACAGTAAAGAATTTGAACCTAAAATTTTTGAAAAAATTGTTACTGAGATTCAAACTAAGCTTTTTGATCTTGGAAATGCGCATCTACTTGAAGCTGATCTTAAGGGAAAATTGGAGGTCCCGCCAAGTCGTTATCTATCAATTCTAGAAAAGAAAGCATCAAGCATTGAAATCTACGCAAAAATAGGAGCCATTGTAGGCGGAGGCTCGCCACATGAAATTGAAACTCTTGCAAGATATGGGAAAATTTTAGGAATGTTGATTTGCTTAAGGGAAGAATTTATAGACATTTTTGAGCCTGACGAACTTAAGAACAGAATGGAGAACGAAATTTTACCTCTTCCAATACTTTATGCATTGAGAGATGTGAAAATAAAGAAAGAAATATTACATATTCTTTCAAAAACAAAAATTACGAAAAGAGAAGTGGAAAAAATAGTTGAATATGTTTTCCAAAATGAAGAAACCAAGAAACTTCAAAAACGCATGCAAATTTTAGCGGAAGATGCATTAAATATCATATCTGAATTGAAGGATAAAGCAGTAGTAGACAACCTAAAGTTACTTATACACGGAGCCTTAGAGGATATTAAATGAGCCTTCATTTAGAACGCATTAAAACGAATAGGTTTGTTTCGCTTAGGAATTTTACTTACTTTTACCTTCATATCTCTCCCCTCAGTTGTATAAGTGTACTACACTTAAGCTTAAAAGTTTTACTGTTGTACACGAATACAGAACATATAAAGGGAAGGTGTTAAAAAGCTGATGCTAAATACAAAAATCGTAGAAAAAAGGTTTTTGGGTAGGGATACCTTACCAGCTTTCGTTTTGATCACGAATTCCTTTTCATGGTATTTTCCATTATATATTTTTCTTACGAACGCTTTGGACAAACTTGAAATTGCGTATGAGGATTTGCTGATAATTTTCGGTTTTCATTACATGGCTGTTTTAACCTTTGCGTTTATTGGTGTAACAATGACTGAAAAGGTCTTCTCTAGGAGCAGTTTACTTTCAATCTGGGTATTTTTAGGGATAATTTTTTCCCCCCTCATAATTTTATTAAAGGATAACAGTATGCTCAGTGTTTATTTAGTTCCACTTTTAATTGGAATCGCGTTAGGTTTTGGTTTTCCAAATTGTTTGGCATATTTCGCTGACTCTGTCGACATAGAAAATAGGGGAAAATTGGGTGGAATCGCACTTTTTACAGCTCTTCTTGGAATGTTTTTAGTTGGATTTTTAACCAGTGTTCTCGGCTTTGTAGAATCCGTACTTGTACTTACTTTATGGAGAGTATGGGGTGCGGCGTTCTTTCAAATAACAAAAAATAGAAAAGGCAACACCAAAAAAGAAATTATGAAGACGAGCTATCATCGCATCATTTCTGAAAGACCCTTCATTCTCTATATGGTTCCATGGGTAATGTTTTGCTTAGTTAATTTCTTTGAATACCCTTTGCAGCAATATCACTGGGGCATTGAAACCTCCAGTACCGTGTCAACCGTGGAGTTTGGTATAGCAAGCCTTGCCGCTTTAATTGGAGGTTGCTTTGCTGATGTAGCTGGCAGAAAAAGACTGGTTATTTTAGGCTACGTTCTTCTCGGTACAGGGTATGCTACGTTAAGCATTTTCCCAGAAAATTATATTTCTATCAGCATTTATGCTTTTTTTGATGGCATTGCATGGGGCTTGTTTGCATTAATCTTCTTTGCAGTAATTTGGGGAGATTTGGCAAATAATAAAGTAAAGGATAAATATTACTTGTTAGGAACTTTACCGTTCTTACTGTCTAGCTACATATCAGTCATAGTAGCCCCATTTGCTAAGTTAATTGACATATCAACTTCTTTTTCTTTGGCTAGTTTTTTCTTGTTTTTGGCTGTTGTTCCGCTTATGTATGCTCCTGAGACTTTGCCTGAGCGGAAGCTTAGGGAGAAAGAACTTAGGGGCTATATTGAGAAGGCTAAGAAGATACGGGAAAAGTTTACTTGATTAAAAGAGGCGGGCTTATGTTTTTTCATGTGGTTTTAACGACTGAGTGTAATCTTCAATGTAGGTATTGTTTTGGCGAAGCCTTAGAGGATTTTGATTCTGACTTTGACGTTTTTGATGTTAATTATTCCTTGCCTAGAAAAGCGAGTTACGATTTTGGTTTGCTTGAAAGGTTTTGCAGTTTAGACCCAAACTGTGTTTTGATTTTTTACGGTGGGGAACCCTTGCTTTGCATGGAAGAAATAAAGGAGGTTATGGACAGGGTTCACGCGAAACATTTCCTGATTCAAACAAACGGTTTACTCCTCAACCGTTTAGAACCAGAATACGTCAACCGCTTCCACACAATTCTGGTTTCCATAGACGGCGACGAAGCCCTAACAGACTTTTACAGGGGAGAAGGTGTCTTCGAAAAAGTTATTGAAAATTTAAAGTTGATTAAGCGGAGCGGCTTCAAGGGCGAGGTCATCGCGCGGATGACCGTCATGGAGCAAACAGACATTTACCGGCAGGTTAGATGGCTTATGGAAAATAATGAGTTTCCATTCTCTTCAGTTCACTGGCAACTCAATGCCGGATTTTGGTCAAAAGATTTTGAGCGCCGCGACTTCAAAAGGTGGAGTGAAGAAAGTTACAATCCGGGAATTCGCAAACTCGTCAAGTTCTGGGTTAACTGCATGGAAAAAGGGGGAACTGTTTTTAGGCTTTACCCTTTCCTCGGAGTTGCCAAATCGCTTCTTTTAGGCGAAGAAAGAAGTTTCCTCAGATGCGGAGCCGGATGGATAAATTACGCCATACAAACAGACGGCCACATTATTCCCTGCCCAAGCATGTGGGGAATGCGCAAATACTATTTGGGGCACATAAGCAGCGCAAACCCGCTTAAACTGAAGAAAATTTTTGTCGACAAACCATGCACTGAATGCAATCTTCTGGCTTTATGCGGCGGCAGATGCTTATATGCAAACATAACAAAACGGTGGAGAGACCACGCCTACAAAGAAGTTTGTAAAACCGTGCACAACTTGATAGACGCCGTATCGCAAGAAATTCCAAAAATAAGAAGCCTCATAGAAAAGGAAAGAATAAAGCTTGAAGACTTTAAATTCATGGAATACAACGGCTGCGAAATCATTCCCTAAACGCAGTTAGCCCATTGTTTCTATTTGTGTGTCGTCCCTGTCATAGATTAGGTACGCCATGACATTTTCTATGTCTATTCCATTCCAGTTGTAAGTGTTTCCTATAGAAACAAGTTTTTGCGTTGGAGCCACTATGTTATAGCTATTACATTGAATGTTATGTTCGAAAAGTGCGCCAACCAGCGTTATTGTTTCTGCACAAGGGTTTAAGGGGCTATAAATGTTTGGGCTGTAGTCCGTGTAGAACATTCCGCCTATTATTGTGAGCTTTGACATCATGCGGTTCCTAACAAGAATGTTTGGCACGTTTCCGCCTTGTCCATTTTCCACCCAGCAGTTCGTTAACTCCAAAGTTGGAAGCAGAGCACCTTCACCAGTTCCGCCCTCCACTATGATGTGAGCTTCGAATTCGCTGCTCCACATGTTCTTGCTTGATAGGAGGCAGTTGGCAAGCTTTACCTGAGCAACGTTCTTAGCGAACACATCAGCCCTTCTATGAAAGCCCATAAGACAATGAATTAAGTTTATTTGACCGCCCGTCTTGTAGCCGTCGCAGAATTCACCTATTTTCACACCGTATTCGGTTATGGCGTCTGGTGTATCATTGGCTTTTCTTCCATCAATCCAGCAGTTGAATATTAGGCTGTCTTCGCAGCCTGTGAAATCAATGTTGGCGTGGGTTGCACCCCAGACTTTGCAGTTGCGGATTTGGTGGACTGGAACCTGACTTGGTGTTCGGCTGGCCTCTACACATTTTTGGGCTAAACCGTTGCCGTTTATGAACAAACCGTCAAGATGAGCATACCTCACGCTTCTTATGTCGAAAACTGCTGTCATGGGCTTTATGGCAACTATTTCTGCGCCGTTGCCCAAAATGTAAAAGTTTTCCTTCGGCGGTTTTATGGGCAAAGTTACATTGAAAACTTGCTTTTTAAGGTAAATACACGTGTAGCCATTGTCTAAAGCTTCTTGAATGCTTTCAAAGGCTTCACCCTCGCCAACAACAACCTCCGCTGTCAAGGAACTGTTCAACTTGGTCTCGCTATATTTCTCATAGCCTTCATCAATCCACCCTTCAAAATCATCAAAGAACCTGAACGAAAATGTTTCATTCATGGATTGTGATTTGGGCGCTGAGGGGGGAGTGGAACAGTCGGTGAACAGCAGAAGCGCTAAGAAACATACCACAGTTAAGGATAGTAGACGATTGTAGTTCCACTGTTGCATTTTACGCTCCGAAAAGCAGTCTTCTTCCTTTTTTGTAAGATTTTGTATGTAGCCGACACACACCTACAGAAACGGAATTAAGCGCCTTTATCCAAACTTACATGAAATGGTCAGCTTCATTAGAGTGGCGGGCAAAATTCTAGAGGGAAAATTTGTAAAGAGATTAACTCGCTTTTCAGCTCTAGTTAAAGTTGAAAACAAAAGCGTTGTCTGCTTTCTGCCAAACCCTGGGAGATTAAGCGAACTCTTAAAGCTAAACGCAAAATTGATTTTGAGAGAAGCAGATAATGGCGAAAGAAAAACTGCCTACGAAATCATAGGAGTCTACCAAGGTTGTCAACGTGTTTCTATAGATTCTCGTTTCCCTAACAAACTTGTCTTAGAAGCCTTAAAAAATGGGGATATAGCCGAGTTCTCAGAATACAATGTGATAAAGCCTGAACACAGTTATGGGCATACACGGTTCGACTTCTTGTTAGGCAATAAACAAAGTTCTTGCCTTCTAGAAGTTAAATCTTGCACTCTTGTTAAGGAAGGCGTCGCCATGTTTCCAGACGCCAAAACTGAGAGGGGAACTAGGCATTTGTTAGACTTGCTCAAGGCTAAAAGTGAAGGATATAGAGCATGCGTATTATTTGTTGTTCAAAGAGCAGACGCCAAAATATTCTCGCCCAACGATGAAACAGACCCAAAATTTGGGAAGGCGCTGCGCCAAGCCTCCAGCGGAGGAGTTGAAGTTTACGTTTACTCCTCAAAATTTTTGGGCAACAAGATAGTGCTAGGGAAAAAGATTCCTGTCAAACTGTGATGTTACTGTGGCTTTTTACCATAAACCGTAATGCTCAGCACAGCACCCTCAACCATAGGGTTATTTGTTAAACATTCAAGAGGGAAGCGTTGTTCTTGAACCACCTTAACTTCTGTGAAACCAGCCTCTTCAATCAGCTTTAAATATTCTTCCCTCTTCACCGCGCCGGAGACACATGCCACATAAAGCTCCTCACTGTTCTTTACGGCTTCGGGCAACTCCTTCAACAAAACAATATCTGAAATCATTAGCCTTCCGCCGGGCTTTAAGACTCTAAAGGCTTCTTTGAAAACTTTTTCTTTGTCTGGTGAGAGGTTTATGACGCAGTTTGAGATTACGATGTCGGCGATGTTTTGGGCAATTGGCAGTTTCTCGATGTCTCCGAGAATGAACTCCACATTTTTGTAGCCGTTTTTCCTCGCGGTTTCCCCCGCTTTAGCAACCATTTCAAGTGTCATATCTACGCCGATTACTCTTCCGTTTTCTCCAACCTTGCTGGCGGCTAAAAAACAGTCAAAGCCAAAGCCAGAGCCGAGGTCAACAACTGTTTCTTCCGCTTTTAAAGATGCCATGGCAATGGGGTTTCCACATCCGAGGCTTGGGGAAACTGTTTCAGTGTAGCAGGTTCCTTTGGGTGCTGGGGCTGTTGGGCTGCAGCACGAGCATTGGCTTTTTGCTATTTTCGCGTAGCCCTCTCTCACGGTTTTCTTCACTTTTTTATTTCCATGAGGCGTCTTCATTTGAAAATCTCCTTTAAAATTGGTTCCAGAGTTTTTTTCACGGGCTCTTCGAGATTCTCTGCTTTGACCATTATGAGGCAGCATACCTCACTTTTACCTTTTTCCTGGCAGCAGACAACAGCCAACTTGCTGTTGGGCTTTAATCCTGCTTTTTCCCTAATGTCTTTTGGGAGAACTATCTGACCTTTCGAGTCTAAGGTTATTATTGCTTCAACTTTGCAGCATCCCATGTTGCTCATGTGACCAGCCATTAGGGATTATGGAGTCAGCATATTAAAACTTATCGGATTAATAAGAAAAATCAGAAAAATCCAACCAAAAGCGGCAACATAAAGAAATGAAGATTAAAGAATCTTAAAGCTTTTTGTAAACCTTGTCCTTTTCTCTAACTCTTTGAACAACCTTCAATCCTATACTTTGCCCAGCCTCAGCCCTCTGAATATTCTTGTGTTCAATCTGCATGGAATCAACAGTTTGCTCAAAATCCGTCGTAGGTCCCTTAATTGCTATCGTGTCTCCAACAGCCAAAGGCGCTGTAAGCTCAATTACGGCAACGCTGATTTTTGGGAAGAAGTGGGTTACCCTTCCAACTTCCACAAAGTTTTCTTCACCCAATATTTCATCTCCAAACTAAATTAGTGCTTATCTGCATAAAAATTATTTGATAATTTCGCCTTCCAAATGGGTTGAAAAAGCTCTTAGAATCTTCACATGCAAGGTTTTGCCAAGCATATTCTCAGCGCTTTTTATCGCAACGGGCTTGTAGGCAAAGTTGCGTCCAACCCATGAACCATAAAACTTTCCAACTTCATCAACCAAAACTTCCCCAGACCAACCAACCCAACGCCTATTCCTTTCCAACGCTATTTTTCGGGCTAAGTTGCTTGCTAAAACACTTCTACGCTTAATCTCTTGAAGAGGCACAAAATCCTCTTTCATTTTAGCCGCCGCTGTTCCTGGCCTAGCAAAAAACTTCGAAACATTCACTATGTCTGGCTTAACTTCTTCAATCAACTGCAGCGTTTCCTCAAAGGCTTTCTCGTCTTCGCCTGGAAAACCGCAGATAACATCTGTTGCTATGGTTATTTCTGGAAAGGCTTGTCTAAGAGCGTCCACGATTCTTTTGAAGTCATCTGTGGAATAGAATCTGCGCATGCGCTTCAAAATTTGGTCATTTCCACTTTGCACAGGTAAGTGGATAAATTTGAAGATTTTTTCATTTTTGAAAGCCTTAATTAACTCGTCCAACATGTCTGTCACCATGTTTGGAGTCATCATGCCAACCCGAACCTTGAAATCTCCTTTTATGCCGCATAAGGCATTAAGCAACTTCGGAAGTTTCACACCTAAATCTCTTCCATAACACGCGGTGTCCTGCGAAGTAATCCAAAACTCCTTCACACCCTTTTCCAAATCTTCCTTTGCCCTTTCAACAATCTCTTCGACACCATAGCTTCGTAAACGCCCTCGTGCGAAAACCACGCAGCAATAAGCGCAGGAGCCTAAACAACCATAATTTATCGGGATTATGCTCACGACTGGATTTAGCTGCAGTCTGGGAAGGCTCAGTCTCGGTTTAGCGTTAGCTGCTTCCTCCACCGCCACAACCTTTCCGCCTTCAAAAACACGTCTAACAACTTCAACAATCTTTTCGCCCGCTGCTGGTCCAACAACCCCGTCAAAACGTGTTTCTCTACAAAGCCTTTCATAGTTTATTAGTGGCAGACAACCAGCGACAACAAGTTTTTTACTTGGCGGAACCCTCTTCAAAAGCTCTATCATCCTGTTTTCTGTTGGACCTTTAACAGCGCAAGTGTTGTAAATAACGAGGTCTGCAGCGGAAATGGAATCCACAATTTTGTACCCAGCCTCAGCTAGACAACCAGCCAAAACCTCCCCATCGGCTAAGTTCGTTGAACAGCCGAAACTCTGAATGAAAACGCGCATTACTTTCCCATCACAAAACAATAAATGCTTTAATAACTAATAAAAACATAGAGGTTGCTGCAAACGCAAATTGACAGAAACTTGAAACGCCTTTTTTCAATGCTTATAAGGAAAGAAACCAACATATTTAAAACATATTTAAAACATGTTATATAGATATATCCTTTTTATCTGCTCACTCTGAAGCTTACCTAGGAGGGAGAGTTTGAATGAAGTTGATTACGCTCTATCTGCCTGAAACTTATCTAAAAGCTTTAGATCAGCTTGTGAATGAGAAGTTTTACCCCAACAGGGCTGAGGCGATTCGTGTAGCTATCCGTGACTTGATTAATTCGGAGGTTTGGCGGAGGAACAACGTTGGCTAAAATTTACCAAACAGAGCATTTGCTTAAGTATAATGGGCACAATGTGATGGGCAGCGACATGCCGCAAATTGCAAACTGCCGAATAATGGTTGTCGGCGTAGGCGGGGCTGGCAACAACACGGTTACAAGATTAATGGACATGGGCGTAACTGGCGCAGAGTGCGTGGCAATAAACGCAGACGCACTCCACTTAAGGAATTCAAAGGCTCATCGAAAAATTTTGATAGGTGAGAAACTCACGCGAGGACTTGGAGTTGGCGGCGACCCGAAACTGGGAAAAGCAGCAATAGAAGAGTCAAGAAAACATATAGAGGAACTACTTTCAAACGTTGACATAGTTTTTATAACGGCTGGACTCGGCGGCGGAACAGGAACAGGAGCCGCACCAGTCATCGCGGAAATCGCGAGAAAAAAGGGTGCAATAACAGTTGGTGTTGTAACGACGCCCTTCCGAATTGAAAAGGGACGCATTGAGTATGCAGCTAACGCCCTAACAGAGATGCGAAGACAATGCGACACTGTAGTGGTTATAGACAATAACAAGTTGATGCAGCTTGTGCCAAACCTGCCAATAAACGAGGCTTTCAAATTTGCGGATCAAGTCTTGGCAAACATGATTAAGGGAATTGTGGAGACAATTTCGGCGCCAAGCCTCATCAACCTCGACCTAGCAGACTTCAAAACAATTGTTAAACGCGGCGGAGTGGCGGTTATAGGCGTCGGCGAATCAGATGCACCAAACCGCGCAGAAGAAGCAGTGCGAAACGCCTTAAGAAGCCCATTCTTAGACGTGGATTATGCAGGGGCAACTGGGGCCTTGATACACGTTACAGGCGATGCGCATATGACTATTGAAGAGGCAAACCGCGTTGGAGAAATAGTAACAGAAATGATGGATGGAAACGCCCTTGTCATTTGGGGAGCGCGGGTTAATCCAGAGGAAGACGGCAAACTCAAGGTCACTTTGGTTATGACGGGCATAAATTCGCCACATATTCTAAGCGGATTTGGAACCATCGCGCCTCAACTGTACAATTTGGAGCCGTATGCTGAGCCGGAAAAACCTTTGGGAATAGAGCTTAACCTATACCAGATGGAAAATTTCTAATAGGCTCTTCTTCCCCCATTCCTTTTTCCTAAAGCCTAAACCTCTTTTTAAGGGAGAGAAATTCTCTTTTCAGCCTTGTTCCTAAAGGTATCGCGTTGCCGAAGGGTTCACATAAGCCTTTACTTATGGCTTTAACAATTTTGTCGGTATCCAGTTCTGCGTTAACAACTGTGTAGGCGCAACCTATCTCTGGACCATAATGGGCGTCGCTTCCAGCAACCTTAGCAACTCCGAGCATGGAAGCTATTTTTTGGCTTCGCTTTACTGAACGGTTGAAGGGAATAGAAGAAGAATTTATCACTTCCACAGCGTCGAACTTAGCGCTAACATGTTTCCCTAAACTTTCCTTAAAAAAGGCTGAGGGGTGACAAGCAACTGCCATGCCGCCTGCCTCATGGATTCTGTCCACAGTTTCGTCTACGCTGAGTTTCGGGGGAATCTGCTCCTCAATGTTAAGTCCGATGATGTGACCATCTAAACTTGTAACTTCGATTCCAGAGATTACTAAGCAGTCGGTTGTTCCAACCATTTTTATGGCGCCTTCAATTACGTCGTGGTCTGTTATGGCTATTCCATCTAGTCCACGCCTTTTCACGTAAAAAATCAGTTCTTCCGGCTTTATTATTGCATCATAGGAGTAATGCGTGTGAACGTGAAGGTCTATTTTGACTTGCAGAAGCCTCACAACACCTAAAAGCCTTTAAGGAGAGGCTGCTAGCCTTTCCCTCGCCTTTTCCAGCATCTTGTCCAATTGGCGTTCGTCAGCCTCTATTTTTCGGAATAATGGTTTAGCCTCAGCTATTTTATGATTTGGTGGCAAAGGTTCTAGTGCTTCACTCCACCTATGGTTGAAGACGCTTCCCTCAAGCCTTAAGGTTTTCCAAATTTCCTCTGCTGTAAATGGAATAAAAGGCGCTGAAACTATTGCCAGCGCCTTAACAATTTGCGCAGCTACATGTATGACGTTGGTTGCTTTGGCTTCGTCTTTTTTTATTAGTTTCCATGGCTCTTCATCGTTTAAGTATTGGTTTCCCAAGCGACCTATGCTCATCATGGTGTTTGCTGCTGTTTGAAGCTTGCATTCCTCGATTTCTTCTGCAACCTCATTAGCCTTTTCTTTAAGCATCTTCAGAATCTGCCTTGCATCTTTATCCAATGTTTCAGGTTTTGGGATTACATTTTTAAAGTGCGTATTCACGAATTTCAGCGTTCTGTGGATGAAGTTGCCGAAGGTGTCGTTTAGGTCTGCATTGACTTTTTCAATGAAGAGTTCCCAAGAGAAGTTTGTGTCCTTCGTTTCAGGTCTTGTCGATATTAGGAAGTACCGCCAATAATCCGGCGGGAAAAGCTCTAGGGCTTCATCTATCCATATGCCGATTCTCTGGCTTTTTGAAGCTTTTTCGCCTTTGAACTGGAGGAATTCTGTAGCTGAAACATTCCATGGCAAGTTGTAATCTTCGCCCGAAGCCAAAAGCAACGCTGGAAGGATTATTGTGTGGAATGGGATGTTATCCTTCCCAACAAAATAGAGGGTTTTTGCATCCTTATTAAACCAGTATTCCCTCCACCCTTCGGGTTCACCAAGGTTCCTAAAGTACTCTATTGTCGCTGAAACATAGCCCAAAACAGCCTCAACCCAAACATAAATAGTCTTGTCCTCCGCGCCGGGGAAAGGTGCTGGTATCCCCCATCCAACATCACGTGTTACGGCTCTCGGCTTTAGCCCCTCTCTAACAAGGTTTAGGCTGAAGTTTTTTGTGCTAGTTGAAAGCTGCTCATTATTCTCTAAGTATTCTAAGAGCTTATCTGAAAGTTTTGAGAGGTCAATGTACCAGTGTTTTGTATTTTTCAATATGGGCTTGCCCTTGCAGATTACACAGTAGGGCTCAATCAATGTCGTGGGCTCCAAAAGCCTTCCACAAGAGTCGCATTGATCTCCACGCGCACGTTCATGACCACAATAGGGGCATTTTCCCTCAACAAATCTGTCTGGCAAGAAGCGCTTACATTTTTCGCAGTACAGCATCGGCGTTTCTTGCGTGAATATGTAACCGTTTTTGTATATTTTCAACAGATGGTTTTGGACAAATTCCTTGTGCACAGGGCTTTCTGTTCGTGTGTAGTTGTCGTAGGATATCCCCCATTTTTTGAACAACTCTGATACTTTCGCGTGGTTTCTATCTGTCAACTCTTTGGGATGTATCCCAAACCTTACAGCTTCAACCTCTATTGGTGTGCCGTGCTCGTCTGAGCCGCTGACAAACAGAACATCTTCGCCCTTCAATCTGTAATATCTAGCAACAACATCCGCGGACAAAACAGAACCCACTAAGTTGCCGAGGTGAGGCGTGACATTTATGTAGGGCCATGCAGATGTGACTAAAACTTTTCCGAGTTCTACGGCACCTCCAAACGCTTGGAATTATAGATGCAGTTCTATTACTTAAGCGAAATGGAAAAAGTGCGGGAAAAGAAAAGGTGGGTTATTCTGCTTTTTCCTCTGCTTTCCAGACAACCTGAGGTCTGCGCGCCGAAAGGAATATTGTTGCGGCCAGTATTATTGTGCAGACAATTGTCAACACTACTAGAATCGTGAAAAGCGTTACCAGATCATCCATGTCTTGAAGCACCGCTGGATATGGCACAACGACACTTAACGGCACACTGTCTTGATGGGAGTATATGTTTCCCCCAAACTCGTAATAAACTCTAAATCTAATAGCACCGCCAACTGCTCTTGAATCGTCTGGTATTTTGAACGTATCTGTAGCGCTGTAATTTTCACCTTGAGAAATTACAACATTTGCAATTGTGATAGTTTGGTTGCCCCCCCAGACGGGACTGTACCATGGATATTCTATTGTAACGTTCTTGAGAATGGCGCCGTCAGGGCTAGAATTGTATATCCAGAATTTCAACGTCCCTGATTCCCCTGGTTTGTAGTATGTTTTGTCGACGTAGCCATAAATGTCTAGGCTGGGAGCAGCCTTGGTTAGAGATGCAGAAGCCAGCATCAATGCTAATATCACGGCTGCTGTAAAGGTTAACATAACTTTTTCTTTCATCATATCACCTGCTTTAGACTTTGTTAGCTTCATGTTGCTATTTAAAATTTGTCATGTAGCGTTTAACCGTGACACTATGTAGTTCTTGCAAGGTTTCCTTCATATCTGCAGATGATGCGTCTGTCCTTATTCCCTTCGGATTGAAGTGGGTAGGCGTAGACTGGAATCCTTTCTCTCCTAAAACTCTTATGACCTCTCTAACCGATGGAACTGGAAGACCTAGTTTATCGCATATTTTGTCTATAACATAATAGGTTGGCGGCGCGTCAACCTCGTTTCTTACCAGCGACAAAATTTTGCAGATTCCCTTCTTTTTTTCAAAATTCCTATTTCTAACATCTTTTTCCATCAATTCACAAAAGTCTAAGTGAAAAATTTTTCCAAGCCACAGTGGACCAGCAAAGTCCATTTTTGAACCGCATTCCGGGCATATGCCGCTACTGTTTCTTGTAAATGGTTTGTTCACGGTTTCTCTGTGAAAACAATTGAAGCAGTGTAGTATATAGCCCATTTTTCTAATGCTTTCATCGGCTTTTGTTGCGCCGTATTTTAATTTTGCGTAGACACGGATGTAATGGTTTGTGCTGTGGCTGAAAAGTACGTTTACGCCTATGTCATGTTTTGCCGCTGTTGCCGCCAAGCATCCAGCCACAAGCCTAACGGCTATTTCATGACAGTATTCCGTACGCAAAGGTTTTCCGCCGTACTTGCGTATGCATGCTTTTGGGTGGACGCCGCAGAGGGGCGCTAGGTCCGTTGCTGTTATAGCTAGAAGACCATCATCGCGTAGGGCGCGAATGGCAGAATCAAAGTATGGCACGGGTGAACCGAAGGGGTCTATGTCTATGGCGTCGAATCTTTTGCGTGGAGCGGCATAACGGCTCAAAAAGAGATTTGCATCTTCATTTTCTACAGACACATAGTCAGTTAAGGCGTTTAGCTGCACATTGCATTTTGCCAGTTTAGAAGCTTCTGGATTAATGTCGTTGATCAAGACTTTTTTGACACCATCAACTTCTGCTGCAAAACGTATCCCTCTAACGCCGCAGCCGGTCAAGGGCTCACACACGCAGATTTCGCGGTTCACCATCCTTTGATAGGCTTGTAAAGCCAAAACTGCTATATCACGGTTTAACTCCATAACTGGATTGTAGAAAACAGGAGCCTTAGAAGGCGCATATTCCCAAGGTTCTTTTACAAAGGCTGAAAGTTTTGGAACCAGAACTTTAACTCTGCCTTCTTCAACGATTTCAGTTGGAAAATCAATCTCTTGTTTTTCGCTTTTCATACAGTTGCTATACCCCAGTCTAGTAGGGCTGAATGAATCATTTGCGAGGCTATCGCTGCCAGTATTACAGCCATCACTCGGCTTGCCGCTTGAACACCGTTATTGCCGACGGCTGATACAAGCAGAGGGGCAAAGCGGAGCGTTAAGTACACGCCTATGGTGGCTATTAAGCCGCCAATTAGAACGTTCACTATAGTGTAGGTGTTCGATAAAACAATAAGGGTAGTCATGGTTCCGGGTCCAACAAGAAGCGGGGTAGCCAATGGCACAACTGCTACTTGTTTTATGTCTATTGTCTTTGACCTTGACATCCCGCTGAGCATGTCTATTGCCAGTATTAACAGTAGGATTCCCCCGCCGAACTTGAAGTTTGTAACTGAAACATCTAGGGCTGTCAATATTAATGGTCCAAAAAGGGCAAAGGTTAGTAGGAGAACCATCACTATTGTCGTGGTTGTGCTTGTTATTTTGCGCCTTTCATCATCCTTAAGTTTGCCAGTGTATATGAGAAACGTCGGAATCGTGCTTATCGGATTCATTATCGTGAAGAGTTGAATGGTTATGTTGAGAATGGCTGCGGGTTCAATTTGAACCCATTCTTTTAAGCCGCCCACCGTGAACCTGAAAGACGTTAAGAAAACCAGCAGAATTACGGCTAGTAGCAGAGCCAGCCTAAAAACTCTACCATGCCTACGAATTATCCATTCGCTAAGCTGCTTTTCAAAGGATAAAGCCATTCTTTCACATTCCTTCTCGTCGCTCATATTCCAACCTTTAGTCCATAATAACACTTTGGCAAAAAGATAGAGGGTTTGCGCTGGATATTAGACTTCTGTTTTAATGGCACCAAAACATTTTAACGTGCTAAGACAAATGCATAAGCGAGGGATTCAAATGAAAGCGTTCATTTCAGTTGACTTGGAAGGCATGCCTTACATCGTTATTCCTGGACACTTAAACCTTAAGGGTTCCTTGTATGAAGAAGCCAGAAGAATTGCCACAAAAATCACCTTGACCGTAGCCGAAGAACTGCATAAAAATGGATTCGACGAGGTTGTTGTCGCCGACAGCCATGGACCTATGGTCAATCTTTTAGTGGAGGATTTGCCGGAGTATGTGGAAATTGTTAGGGGTTTCCCAAGACCTTTCAGCATGGTTTCAAACGTGGAAGGTTGTGATGCTGCTGTTTTTCTGGGTTATCATGCAAAGTATGGAACCGCCAAGTCCGTGTTCGACCACACATACAGCGGGGCAAGCATGAGTAAGATTGAGGTTAACGGTGTTGAGGCAAGCGAGTTCCTTTTAAATGCCTATGTCGCTGGCGAATTTCGCGTGCCAGTCATTTTGGTTGCTGGCGAGGCGCAACTTCTTAAGGATGATGTTAAAAAGTGGGCGCCTTGGGCTGAAACCGTAGCCTTAAAGGAGTCGCTTAGCAGAGTTTCCGCTAAAAGCCCCAGCATGACTAAAATTGAGGGGAATTTAAGGGAAAGCGTTAGAAGGGCAGCGTCCAATTTTAAGCCGCATTCGATTCCCACTCTTTTGGTAGCCGATAAACCTGTTAACATGCGAATAACTTTCTTAGCCAGCCAATTTGCAGATGTCGCAGAATTTTTGCCTTCTGTAAAAAGAATTGACGGGTTGAGAGTAGAATACACGGCAAAGAGCATGGTTGAAGCCTATAAAACTTTCGAGTTGCTGGCGCTTGCTGCAAGCGGTATGACAGCCCTCATGACAAAGCTCGAATAATCGCCGAAGTGGGCGCTCTTGAGAAAACGCATTCTACTCTTGACTGGAAATCCGGGAGTCGGTAAAACAACCGTGTTATTGAAGGTTGTTGAAGCTTTAAGGGCAAAGGGTTACAGCGTTGGCGGGATGATTAGCCGTGAGGTTCGCTCCTGCGGCGCTAGAGTAGGCTTTGAAATTTTAGACTTGAGTGGTGAAAGGCGAGGCTGGCTTGCGCATGTCAACCAAAAGACGGGTCCACAAGTTGGCAAGTACCGCGTTAACTTGGAAGACCTAAACAGTGTAGGCGTCGAAGCCGTTCTAAAAGCCGTTAAAGAATGCGAGGTTGTAGCCATAGACGAGGTTGGACCCATGGAGCTTTTCTCCGAGAAATTTAGAGAAGCCGTTAAAAGGGCTGTTGAAAGTGGCAAGTTCGTTGTTGGCGTTGTCCATTGGAAAGCACGAGACAAACTTATAGAAAATTTGAAAGAGTGCGAAGACGCGGAAGTGATAGCAGTTACATACGAGAACAGGGATAGACTGCATCAAACCATAATAGAAAAGATAGCAGAAGTTCTCGCATCAAAATAGAGAACGAAACTCATAATACCAGAATTAAACATCACCATGAAAGAGGTTTATCATGCTAATAGCTGGAGTTGACGACGCAGGAAGAGGTTCAGTAATCGGACCTTTAGTGATTGCTGGCGTTTTAATGAGCGGGGAGGATATGCCAAAACTTGTGGAGCTAGGCGTTAAGGATTCGAAGCTTTTGTCTCCGCAAAGACGCGAAAAACTCGCTGCAGAAATCAGACGTATCGCCAAAAAATACGCTGTGATTAAGCTTTCTCCAAAGGATATTGACGCGGTTGTTCAAAGGGGCGTAAAACTTCATAGGTTGAATAGGCTTGAGGCGCAGACCATGGCTAAGGTTATAGAGATGCTTAAGCCAGATGTCGCTTATGTGGATGCTTCAGATGTTTTGGAAGAACGCTTTAAACAGCATATCCTAGAATGCTTGCCGTTTAATGTAGAAATAATTTCAGAGCACAAAGCGGATAGGAAATATCCCATAGTTTCAGCTGCATCGATAATCGCGAAGGTGGAGAGAGACAGCGAAATAGCTGAACTGGCGAAAAAATTCGGTGACTTCGGATGCGGATACCCAACAGACCCAAAAACTATAAGTTTCCTCCAAAAATGTCTACAGAAAACTGGCGAATACCCAGATTTTGTTAGGAAATCTTGGAAGCCTGCAAAAAGGGTGAAAAGCGAAAAGGATTCTCTCCAGAAAAAACTCATCTAAACATTGGCTAGAAGGTCTTCAGGGGTTCTAGCCCTCAGAAGTTCCTCTTTACCGATGCAACATATGTCTTTGCCAGCAAACTTTTTACCTTCAGTTACCAGAACAGGATGTGCCTTAGCAACACGGCTTACGCTTAAAATTTCGTCAACCCGCCTGTCCAACTCCCGTTCTTTTTCTCCTGCAACCCCGCCAACAATACGTGTTTTCTCTTCCGGAACTGTTATGACAAAGTCGAAGGGAGCCCGTCTAACAGCTGTAATCTCGTAGCCAACAAACTTCCTAAACATCTTCTGAAGGAACTTGTTTCCAGAGATGGCACGTCTAGCCTTTGACAGAAAACACTTCCTTCTCCTTTTCGGCTTCTCAAAAATGTCCACAGGCTTCGCAACTGGAATCCCCAAAGCCCAAACAAGCCTATAGGCGGTTGAAACAGAAGCCTTAGCCATGCCTCTCTCATAACCGTAAACAGTTCTCCTAGATATGCCAACCATCTCAGCCATTTCACCAACAGACAAGCCAAGTTCTTGTCGCCTACGCTTTATGGCTTCCCCGTCGATTTCAACATAGTACCCTCCTGGACCAGCTTGGATTAGTGGGTAAATTTGGCGGAGCACGATATCCTCAAAAGTTTTTAGAGTTACAGCGAAAACATCATATCTAGAATATACCGTGTCGTCCTCCAGCGGTTTCTCTCTGGACTTCTCGCTTACCACGATTGATGCTGCTGAAAAACATTCGGAAACATCCATAAGCTCATGCGAATCAGTTGGGGAAAGACTGTCAATGTCTGATTGGACCTTTATGAAGAGGAGATTATCGTTCTTTCGGGCTGCAAAGTCGAAGCAGCTTGGGCGGGAGCAGCATATCCTTGAAAGTGTAAAATTGGCTTCTCTAAGCACAACCTCTGCAGTTCTAACCTTCTCCATCTCCCTGTAGGTCATCAAGACCTCACAAAAAAATCAACGGCATCGTTGGATATAAACAGTGCTTTATTCTGCAGCAGCCACTATCATAACGTGGGCCTTATCATAAGGCTCTAGATGGATGATGTCTACGATGCGGAAGCCGCGGCTTTCCAAAACCTTAACTTCGCGCCTAAAAACTTCTGAGGGTTCCTTTGTCACATCTATGCTCTGAGCTTTAACAGCGAGCATAACCCAACCGGAATTTTTAAGGAACAAATCGGCGTTGTCCGCTAAAACCTTGGCTTGTTCAGGCTGGGCTATGTCACAGTAAATGTCGTCAACCTTCCCTCGAATGAAAAGAGCGTATTTCTCTGGGAGGCGAGCATCCTCAAGCAGAGGAGACATATTACGCCTATAAGCACAAACATTGTTTACAAGCTCCCGCATGGCTCTTGAGGCGAACTCCACACAATAGACGTGCCCATTTTCGCCGACTATGTCTGAAACGTGGCTTGCTGTTGTTCCAGAAGCCGCCCCAAGATAAAGCACTTGATGACCTGGCTTTATTGGGACAGTCTTCAACCCTTTCAGTATGGCTGCTGCCAGTTTGCTCCTAAAAGCGTCCCAAAGGCGATATTCGACGCCTTCGTAATGCACTAGTCTTTCGCCGTAAACATTTCTTCCCGGCGTCAAATTTTTGGTTGCAAGTCTTTGGGCGCCGTCTTCTAGGGTAGCCACGTAAACGCCTTGAAACTGGGGGTGCTGTTTAATCTTTACTTGCATATCTCCATTTTCTCCGTTTTTCCTTGCGTTTTGGTTTTTTCTCCGAAATTTTAGGCGGTTCAGAATATTTTTGGTGAATTTCTTCGATTCTCTTTTCCAAATCAGCCTTTAACTCTTCGCCGATGTATCTTCCTCCGAAGGCGTCTGTCCTCGCAGCTATGGCTAGTTTGCCAGCTAAAGCCCTAGCGATTTTCCCCCTCTGCCACTTTTTCGCTTCATGCAATAGGGTGTGCTGAAAGATTATTCCATGCTTCGGCGGTCTTGTTCCAGTTTTCAGCGAACGAAAGAGGGCTTTTTCCGCGCCTAAAACCTGGATTGTGCTTGCTGGACGCCTAGCCAAGTTTGTCAATCCGCCTGCGATGGCTATTAGGCGTGCGCCCAGAAGTGAGCCCACCAAAGCTTTTGTGTTTGGCGCAACTTCCTCCATAACTTTGTCTATGTAATCCTCTAGGGCTTGCCTCAGCTGGTATAGGTTAAGAACGTTTTTGCACAGCGCTTGAATTTGCGCCATGTCTGTTTCCGGCAAATCCGCGCCCATCGACGCCTCAGCCTTCTTAACTATTTGTTCAGCTTTGGCTTTTGGAATCCCTTGTTTTTCGAGGTTTTCAACGTTGAAGTTTTCTCTGCTGCCCAACTCTACAACCAGGCGAGCGTAGGTTTCATGCTTCTCCAGTAGGCGGTCAAGTTCTGGGAAGTGGATGCCGTACCATTCTCTTATGCGGCTCATGAAAAGGTTTATTGCCTTATCCAAGTCGTCAAGCGTCTGGATGGCTTGAGCTATGACTAAATCCCTCTTTTCAACAGCTCCCTTAACCCTCAACTTTGCAATTTCCATCGTAAGGTTATGCAACCAACCGTCAAAATCTTCTAGGCGCTTTACAAATCCAGTTTCAACAGCAAATTTTCCAACGTTTGAACGAACAAGCTCACCAGCCTTTGTCCCTCTAGAAACTTCGACAGAAACTCCGAGGCGCTCTTTTGTTTCAGCGGCGAGGATGGAATCTTCGAATGTAAAGATTTCGTAACCTTTAGCTTTGAGCGTCTTAATCAAATTTGCAACTTCATCCACAACTTTTCCAGACTCAACCTTAACCATTGCTTTAGCGGCTTCCTCAGGCTTGCTGGAAAAAAGAACTTTATCCACAACCTCGTTTTCTTCGTTAAAAGCAAGAACCCCAAAGGGCGTTAGAATTATTGTTGCCTTCATTTAATGCGCCTCAAACCAATACTATTCCTATTCATAATATATAGTTGCCGCAGTCACCATCAAAGGAAGGAACTAAGGCTTATCTTCTTAAACAGACAACCATTATTGAAAACTGTTTAAGGTGAAAAATCTTTGGAAGATAATCGCTTAAGTGTCAGCGTGGCGGGTTTGAGGCTTGCCAATCCAACCATGTTGGCTTCGGGCGTTCTCGGCTATTCTGCTGAAACAATAGCGGAAATAGCCAAAAGCGGAGCCGCAGCCGTCGTAACAAAGTCTGTTGGCTTAAAGCCGCGAACCGGATACGCAAACCCAACAATAGTCCAAACAAAATGCGGGTTAATTAACGCCATGGGGCTTCCAAACCCGGGAATAGATGAATTCGTCAAGGAAATTGACGAGGCAAAGAAGGTTTTAGGAGTTCCCTTAATTGTTAGCGTGTATGGTTACTCAAAAGAAGAGTATGCAACAGTAGCTTGGAAGGCTGCGGCTGCTGGTGCTGACGCTGTTGAACTTAACATTTCATGTCCCCATGTTAAAGAAACAGGCTCCGAAATCGGGCAAAACCCGGAAATTGTGAAAGAAGTTGTTAAAAACGTTAAATCGGTCGTTCATAAGCCTGTTTTCGTTAAGTTATCCCCGAATGTAACTGACATAGTGAAAATGGCGGAAGCAGCTGTGGAAGCTGGCGCCGATGCTTTAACAGCCATAAACACGGTTAAAGCCATGGCAATAGACACGGAAACAGCAATACCCATCCTAAGCAACAAAATCGGCGGGTTGTCAGGACCAGCCATAAAGCCCATAGCCATAAGATGCGTATACGAGATTTACGAGAAAGTAAAAGTGCCAATTGTTGGATGCGGCGGAATAGCAAACTGGCGTGACGCTGTAGAATTTATGTTGGCAGGCGCATCAGCAGTGCAAATTGGAACAGCCGTGGCCACAAAAGGATTAAGCGTTTTTAAGGCTGTAGCCCGCGGAATAGACGCTTACCTTAAACGGAAGGGTTTCAAGAGCGTGAATGAAATTGTCGGCTTATCGCATCGCAGCTAACAAATTAAGAACCACAAGGATTCTACGCGTGGAAACTGAAAGCCTAACAGTGAAAACCTTCACCTTCAAAGACAAGGCGTGCGCCAAAGCCAAGCCAGGACAGTTTCTCATGCTTTGGATTCCAAAAGTTGACGAAATACCACTAAGCATAATGGATGCAAACGAGAATGGCGAAGTTTCCGTGGCTGTCAAAAGAGTTGGAGAGGCAACCACAATGCTTCACAGAATGAAAGAGGGCGAAATCATAGGCGTTCGCGGGCCCTTTGGAAACAGCTTCACTTTAGAAAATGGAAAAGCTTTAATTGTTGGTGGAGGAACAGGCTTAGCTCCGCTTTGGCTTCTAACTAAAAAGTTGGCTGATGAAAAGGCAAAAATATTCTTTGTCATGGGTGCTGAAACAAAGAATGAGTTACTGTTTAGAGAAAGAATTGAAAAAATATGTGGAAAAGAAAACCTTATTGCAACAACTAAAGATGGCAGTTATGGCGTCAAAGGCTTAGCAACAACACCACTAAAATCTCTTTTGGCTAAGGAAAACTTTGATATGATTTACACTTGTGGACCGGAAAAAATGATGCGGGAAGTTTTTGATTTAGCCGAAGAACATGAAATACCTTTAGAGGCAAGTTTGGAACGTTTGATGCGCTGCGCTATAGGTTTATGCGGAAGTTGTGTTTTGGGCAAATATCGCGTTTGCAGAGACGGCCCAGTTTTCACGTCAATTCAGCTTAGAGAAGTTAAAGGCGAGTTTGGAGTTTCAAAAAGAGACTTCAACGGAAAACTAGTGCTGCTGGAGTAAGGAGGCGACGACCACCCCATCTGAAATGCTTTGCGAAAATGTCATAAATTAAATCCTTGCATAACATAATATTTGGTGGAAAATGTTTGAGCAAGAAGAAATAAGTAAGATTGCACTAGTGTTTGAGGCTGTTGGCAACCCTGTGCGCTTCAAAATATTGATGTTGGTGAACGAAACTGAAAGGCCTCTCCACATTAAGGCTGTTGCGAAAATCTTGAAGATGGATTACGCTGCGGTTTACCGCCACGTAAAAATTCTTGAGAAAAGCGGTCTCATTGGAATCTATGAAGTAGGACGGTCTCGCGTGCTCTACTCTAAAGATGCGGAGGTTATAAAACAGATAATTGAGTTAGCAAAGATGATGTTGCGAAAATCATAGAATAATTTGATTAATTTACTAAATTAAGTTAGCAAAATTTAAATATAATTTTATAACACTCTACACTTTAACAGTTACAGGTGGGGCTTCATATAAAACTCAATACAACAACATTAGCGGGTACAACAATTTTAGCCGCTCTCGTAGTTGTTTTCGATTACACATTAAAATACTCAAACCTAAAAATACCCTTCCCATTAATGCCCGTCTTAAAATTCGACTTCACAGGCATACCCATAGCCTTAGCCATGCTGCTTTTCGGTTTAATCCCAGGTTTTTTCACATCCATAATCGCTCTAATCGCCATATTGGCGCGCAGCGGAGACATTGTAGGAGCGTCAATGAAAGCCATCGCTGAGTTTTCAACCATAGTGGGGATGGCTATAGGTCTTAAGACCACCAAAAAACTTAGATTAGTCATTATGTTTTCTATGGGGCTTATTATGAGAGTTTTGGTGATGATACCCATCAATCTGTTACTTATTTCTTTTGGAGTGATGAAAGTCCAAGGAGTGCTAGCTATAGTGGTTTTGCTGATAGTGGTTTTCAACATACTTCAAGGCATCATAACAATCTTTGGCGGTTACTCAATTTACGAAATCATCAAAAAACACATGCCATCCATCCCGAATAATGCAAGGTAACTGTTGATTCCTTGCAGGATTTGCTTTAATAGCTGCTGCAGCCTTAACCACAACATATTGACGCTAGAAACTCCATATGGAGATGATGGGGGGTTAAAAATTTGAGCGCAAAAATGGAATCGGTAACTTTCCATTGTAATGGTAAGCGGATTTTTGGAAATCTTCATTCACCCTATAAAGGGGCGCCTTGCATTATTGCCTTGCATGGCCTTGAAAGCGATAAGGATAGTGGTAAATGGCCCATCATGGCTTCTAGGCTTTGCAGGGAGGGTTACGCTTGTTTAAGGTTTAATTTTAGAGGGTGCGGGAATGGGCCGGAAAAAAGCGAGGGGTTGTTTGAGGATACATGCCTAACGAGTAGGATTGAGGATTACAGGGCTGCTATAAAATTTCTATGGAATAATGGTGAGGTGGACGTTAATAGGCTTGGTGTCATCGGCTCAAGTTTTGGTGGAATGGTGGCTTTGGCAGCGCAAGATGAGAGAGTTAAAGCTATGGTTGTTATGGCTACTCCATATAGGATTCCAGTTTTGGGCGAGGCTAAATTCTCTCGGGAACTAGGAGCATATTATGAGCTCCCGTCGGGTAGAAGGCTTAAGGAGAATTTCTTCAAAGATTTAGGAAAGTATGATTTGTTGGAAGCCGTGAAGAAGGCGCCTCCAATATTAATAATCCATGGAAGCATGGATGAAATTGTCCCGGTGGAACATGCATTGAAAATTTATGAAGCTGCTCCAGAACCCAAAAGACTTGAAATCATAGATGGAGCTGATCACATTTTTTCTCGTGCTGAGCATTTGGACAAGGTGATTAATCTAAGCCTCGAATGGTTTAATAAATACTTGTGACAACTCAAAACTAAAATCTTTTGAGACTAAGAGCCTTAGGGGCTTGAGAATCTTCCATAAATCTTAAGAACTGTTGCCTATGATAATGTAGCGATGCAACATGAAGGTAAAAACTGCTTTAACAATGGTGCTTATAGCGTTTTTGACTGTGATTTTAACGTTACCAACAAATGTTCGGCAAGCCAAAGCAACCGACGGTTTCGGCTACATCTATATCAAAGCGGACGGAAGTATTGACCCGCCGGATGCGCCAATCTCAAAAGATGCTGAAAACATGACTTACTCTTTAACAGCGGACATTACCAACAAAACCATTATCATAGAAAGGAATAACATCATATTTGACGGTAACAATTACAAAATATCTGGACCAGAAGAGTATGGACGCTTCGGAATAAACATAACCAGTAGAAATAATGTCACCATCAAAAACACCGTAGTTGAAAAATTTTACATAGGCATACACGTGCGTTCTTCAACCAAGATTACGATTACTGAAAATAATGCCTCATATAACAAAATCTTCTATATTATGGAGCCGGACTTTGAAATTATTTGGGAGGGATATGGAATTGCAGTTTATAATTCAAATGAAACCATTATCTACAACAATACTTTGTCAAACAATTTATGTGGAATTGACCTCGGTCAGTCCAACGGCACACGCATAGACTGCAATAAGATTTATGACAACGAACAATACGAGCCGTCGTCGTCAACATGGTATGGCTGGGGCATTTACATTCGTGGATCAAAAAACATTACGACTATAAATAATACAGTCTTAAACAACGGTGTATATGGAGTATATGGTGCCTCATCTTCTGGAGCATACAGTTCAGAAAATGTCGCCATCGGCGACAACACCATTAAAGAGCACACCTATGGAGTTCTTGTTGCTGGCTACTATGATGGCGTGCCCCGCAATTACGTTATTGCCAATAATTCGATTGTTTCAAATCTCTATGGCATTTATTGCTCTAATTCCCAAAACCAAACCATCATGAATAACAATGTTTCCGCTAATTCCTATGGAATCTACCTTTACGGTTCTATGCATAATACGGTTGTTAATAACACGCTTTTCAAAAACGCCGAGGGAATAACCCTTGAAAACTATACGAACAATAGCAAAATCCTTTCCAATGCAGTATTAAACAGCTCTTCTTTTGGCATCTACATTCGAAGCAGTTCCAATAATAATTTGGTTGTTGGCAACAACGTCTCAAATAACTCTCGAGGAATCCGATTCACCCAATCAAACAACAACACCATTTTCGGAAACACTATTTCGTCAAACACAAACGATGGCTTAATCATATACTATTACTCTTCCAACAACAAAGTCTCAAACAACAACATCACCCTAAACAACATAGGACTAACCCTCACCTACGACTGCTACAACAACAAGATTTTCCACAACAACTTTATAGACAACACGCAACATGTTCTCACCGACGTGAACAGCACATGGGATAATGGTTATCCGTCAGGCGGCAATTACTGGAGCAACTATACGGGTGTTGATTCTAACTGTGGTTCTTTCCAGAACGAAACTGGAAGCGATGGAATAGGCGATACTGCGCATGTAATTAACATGAATAATACGGATGGTTATCCGCTTATGGCGCCAATAAACACCTTTAACGCTGGAATTTGGGACGCGGAAAGCCGCTATGTTGAAGTAATAAGCAACTCAACAGTTTCAAACTTCAAAATAAACATAGCAGAAAAAGTGATAAGCTTCAATGTTACTGGCGAAACGGGTTCGGGCATCTGCAGAGTCATCATTCCAAACACCATCGTTAACACGTTATGGCTTGGCAACTACAAAGTGCTTGTTAATGGATTGGCAGTAGAGTTTAGAAACTGGACAGACGCAGAAAGCACATACATATACTTCACATATTCACATTCAGAACACGAAGTCACCATAATACCCGAATTTCCACACATTCCAGCACTTTTAATTTTAATGCTCACCTTAACAGCTACCACAGCCCTAACCAAAAAGACAAAACAAACAAAAACCCTCTTTTTCTAAATAATTCCATCCCCCTACACAATTCAAAAAGGTTATATGTTGCATGGGGTATTTTGGTGTATTTGCGGGTGCAATGTGATGAAAGGTGACCGCCAAATTCAAAACTAATTTTGACTTAACGCTTAAGCCAGATTATCGCCCGCTTGAACTTGAAAAGGAAATCCGCGAGTTCTGGGAGAAAAACCAAATACAAAAGAAGCTGACAGAATTTCGCGAGAAAAATCATATAGGCCTAGCTGGTTATGTTGAAGGACCACCCACGCTGAATGGCATACCGCATGTGGGTCATGCCAGAGGACGCGTGATAAAGGATTTGCGTTATAGATGGAAAACGATGCAAGGTTTTCTTGTCCCTTTCTGGGCTGGATGGGACTGTCAAGGCTTGCCGGTTGAGTTGGAAGTTGAGAAGCTTTTAGGAGTTAGAAACAAGCGGGAGCTTTTGGAGAAAGTTGGTGAAGAACGTTTTATAGAAGAGTGTAAGCGGGCTATTATGAAATATCATAAAGAGTGGGTTGAAGCTGACAGAAAACTCGGCGTCTTCATAGACCAAGAAAAGGCTTACTGGACATATAAGGACGAATACATCGAGCGAGAATGGCAATATTTGAAGCGCGCTTGGGAACAGGGACTTTTAGAGGAAGGCTATTATGTTGTTGCCTACTGCCCAGGATGCCAAACAAGCCTAAGCAGCGCCGAAGTGGGCTACGAAGACTCTTACAAGGAAGTGGAAGACCCTTCTCTCTACTTCAAATTCAAAGTGGCAAACAGCCAAAACGAGTATTTTTTGGTTTGGACAACAATGCCCTTCACAGTAATAACAGACATGATGCTTGCTGTACACCCCGAAGCCGAATATGCAAAAGTTAAGGTTGGAAACGAAAAGTGGATAATGGTGAAGCCACGCGTCGAACCAGTCATGCAGGAATTAGGCGTAAAAAACTATGAAATAGTAGAGACTGTTGTTGGCAAAAGCTTAGAAGGAACAAAATACGACTACCCATTCAAAGACATAATTCCAAAACAAGCAGAGCTTGACAAACACCCACTAGTTCACACAGTAGTATGCGAAGACTTTGTTGATGTAAACACGGCCACTGGCGTCGTGCACTTATCGCCTGGAAACGGTGAGGAAGACTTTTATGCTGCGCAAGAGCGCGGAGTCCCGGTTTTCGCTCCTTTTGACGATGAAGTTAAATTCACAAGCGAAGCGGGGGTTTTTGGCGGGATATTTGCAAGAGACGCTGACAAAATGGTTATTGAGGAACTGCGTAAAAGAGGATTATTTGTTGAAGCAAAAACAGTAAAGCATGAATATCCAACATGTTGGCGTTCTCACCACAAGCTTGTTTGGCTTGCAAGAAAAGAATACTTCCTTAGAACAGACAAGGTAAACGCCAAAATCGTTGAAGCTGCGGAAAAAGTTGAATACTTCTTTGAAAGCCCCAAAAACCGTTTTCTCTCCTTCCTAAAAGAGGGAAAACCATGGTGCATATCCCGTGAAAGAGTCTGGGGCACACCCTTGCCAATCTGGAGATGCGAAAACTGCGGAGAAAAAACGCTTGTGGCAAGCAAAAAAGAACTTTTAGAAAACGCCTTGGAGAAGCCTCCAGAAAACTTTGAACTTCATAAGCCTTGGATTGACCGCGTAACCTTCAAATGCCAAAAATGCGGAGGTATAATGCGTAGAGAAAACTATGTTTTGGACACTTGGCACAACAGCGGGGCCTCGCCTTACGCGCGGTTCACAGATGAAGAATTTGCGAAATATGTGCCCACAGACTTCTTAACAGAGGGGATAGACCAAACCAGAGGATGGGCTAACTCGCTTCTGCTTGAACACGTCATATTGACTGGAAGGGCTGAAGCTCCCTACAAGGCTTTCCTCTTTCAAGGGTTAACGCAAGATGCTAAAGGCAGAAAAATGAGCAAAAGCCTAGGCAACATTATAGAAGTTAATAGGCTACTTGAAGAGCACTCTGCTGACGTGTGCAGGTTTTACATGCTCTGGAAATGCTCGCCAGTAGACTTCATGAACTTCGACCTTAAGGAAATGAACCGCCGCCCCCATCAAGTGCTGTCAACACTATACCACCTAAACAGGTTCTTCTTGCAAAATGCGGAATATGACAACTTCAACCCGCAAAAACACACGCTTGAATGGGCATTAAAAGAAAAACAGCTAAAAAGCCCAGACCTTTGGCTGCTTTCAAAGCTTCAAGCAGCAATAAGCGAGTGCACGGCTAGACTTGAAAGATGCGAGTTTAACTTTGCGCTTTCCGCCTTAGAAGATTTTGTGATAGATTCTGTGAGCAGAGTTTACGTGCCAATGATTAGAAAGGAACTTTGGACAGACGACCCTCAAACCCTGAACAGGAGATTAGCAATATACGCAACGCTATGGCATACCTTGAAAACAGTTACTCTCCTCTTCAACCCAGTAACGCCTTACCTAAGCGAAGCATTATACCAGAAAATCTACAGAAAACTTGACCCAACACTGCCAGAATCAGTAAACTTTGAAAACTGGCCGAAACCCGAAGAGAAAATGCGGAACAAAACCCTAGAAGAGGAGTTCCAACTGCTTTTCAAATGCGTTTCGCTAGTTTATTCTGCGAGACAGTCAGCCAAAATAAAGAGAAGATGGCCCCTAAACAAAACGGTTGTTGTTGGTTCAGAAAAAGTCTGCAATGCCCTAAAAAAGTTTGAAGAGTTCATGGTTGAGTTAGCAAACGTCAAAAACGTGGAGTATGCGGAAAAAGCTCCAGAATATACTTCGCAGAATGGTTGGGTTTCCGCTTCTGAAGAACCGCTCCAAGTGTTCTTAAACATTGAACGTGATGAAAGCTTGATAGGCGAAGGGTTGATGCGGGACATAGCCCGCCGCGTCCAAGCATTAAGAAAGGAGTTAGGGTACATGCCTACGGACATTTTAAATGCCGTTTACATAGCTGAGCTAAGCGAAGAAAGCATTAGACTTGTAAAGCCTTACTTGAAAAATATGGCTGAGCTTGTCCGTGCCAAAAGTGTCCAATTACATGAAAAACGAGAAGAGGTCAAGGCTGAATGGCGCGAGTACCAACTCGACGAAAATAGGGTCTATATAGCAATCGCCTAATTTCTTGCCACAATATTGTTAAATCCCCCTTCAAACTTAAATATTCTAAGTGATCTTCGTGGCTGAAGAAGCCCTAACATGCCCTTTCTGTGGGGCGCCATACAGGGACATAATCCAAGCTGGCACAATTCAAGTAAAATGCAACTATTGTGGAGCCACTATTCTTGTTCCACCCCGCTTAGGAGGCGCAGTACGCCAGTGCCCAAATCACCCTGACACCTTGGCTGTCGGCCTATGCAACGACTGCGGCCAAAGCTACTGTACCCGTTGCCTCTACATTTTTAACGTAGAAGGAGGGAAACTGCACGTTTGCGCCAAATGCTATGAGAAACGAAGAGGCATGAAAACAGTTTGGGCATCAATTCTCCTCATTTTTTCAATAATCCTCTTATTAACCATCCCTGTTATTATTGCAACCCCCACATCCTCACCAGATGTAGGTGGGGCACTGCAAGTGCTATTTGGCGCAATTTTGCTTCTAACACTGTCTTTGGTTGGATTTTCAGTAGGAAAAAAGATGCCTCCAAGCGTTCACGAAATACTTCAACGAGGTGGTTACATTGGATATACTCCGTCTTTCTTTAAGAAATGCGTAAAATGCCAAAAGGAAATCCCTATAGCCTCAGAAGAATGTCCATACTGTGAAACTAAACAACCAAAGTATGTGTCATCATGATTGAAAAGCAAAACAAAAAGGCACATGAACCGAAAGCTCTAAATCCCATCATAAACCGTTCTCTTCCAAGCAAAATGAAAAAGGGGCCGGTAGTTCAGTTGGTATGAACGCCCGACTCGCACTCGGGAGGTCGCGGGTTCAAATCCCGCCCGGTCCACTCATGGTGTGTGGTGCACCGATACGCATATAAAAACAAAATCAATTAATTGATTCTCAAAAAGAAGGGAGAAAGGAGAGCGATTGAAAATGCCTAAGATTAAAAATTCAGTGTTAATAACCCTGCTTATAGTAGGGCTTACAATCAGTGCAATTCCAATGGCTAATGCATGCGGAACGCCTTTCTGGCCAAAGCCTCCATTGAGCATTAGACCAATAGTGTTCGTCCACGGCGGCGCGGGTTCAGGAGCCCAGTTTGAATCGCAAGCCATGCGATTCACAAGCAATGGTTACCCGCCTAACTACATAGCAGTACACGAATACGACTCTTCTAGTTGGAGTAATTTAACATATCAACAAATTGTTTGGGCAGGCCTTGATCAGCTCATTGATAGCCTTCTGGCGGAAACCGGCGCTGACAAAGTCGACCTTTTAGGACATTCTCTCGGCACAAGCGTTTGTCAAGGGTACTTAAGAAGTTCACCTGCGCGCGCTGCAAAAGTCGCCCACTATGTGAATATTGACGGAGCAGATACGCCAGACACTCCCGGCGGAGTGCCAACTTTGGCTCTAATAGCCGGTAAAGGATGGAGTGCTGTCCCTGGTCGTGGAATAGGTGGAGCCATAAATGTTACGTTACAAAATCAGACTCATGTTGAAGTAGCAACTTCTGCTGAGGCATTTGTGGAGATGTATAAGTTTTTCACCGGCCAAGAGCCTTTGACCAAGGATATTGTGCCTGAGCCTCCGGGTCAGATTAGAATTGGAGGAAGGGTTGTCTATTTTCCGATGAACACTGGAGTTGAGGGTGCCACTTTGGAGATTTGGGAAGTAAACAGCGACACTGGAATGAGAGTTCGCAAGAAACCTGAGGCTGTCTACGTTTTAAATGCTGACGGCGCATGGGGACCTTTAAAGATCAAGGCTGGTGCATACTATGAATTTGTCGTTAAATTCCAAAGCAAGCTTGGTACCGAAATTCTCCATTATTATCGTGAACCCTTCATTAGAAGTGACTACTTGATTAGAATACTTGTGTCTCCTCCGGGAGGCGTTGCCTATTATGCTGATAGAAGCCCAAACCACAGCAACATACTAATTTTAAGAAACAAGGAGTTCTGGGGTGACCAAGGCGTTAATAACGACATTCTTGAAATTAACGGTGTTAACATTATCAACAGTGCTACATGTCCAGTCATCAAAGGCATATACAGAACAGGAGTAATTGGCATATGGGTGTACGATAAGGGTAACGACAGCGTAAGCAATCTTACAACACCGATCAGCTATTACTATGCCCAAGCTTTCCAGACAGGAGTTGACCTATTTATTCCCGCGGCTGACCCTCCGAACGCTACAATATCGCTTGTGCTTACGCCCCGAGGCGGAGACGGCAAAACCCAAGTCATAAACGTTCCTAACTGGGCGTCCTTAACGGAAACTGTGCTGCACAGAATAGTGGTTCAATTCAATGACTACGTCCAAGACATCAACTCTTTCCAAGACTATATGCGCATGTGGCGACCATAGTCGAAATACACGGAAGTATCACACAACATCCCATTTTCTTTATGAGCTATTTAATGGCTTTGATTTCCCATAGTTTTTCCGCTAGTCTTTCTATGTAGTTTTTTCTTTCCAGCTTGTTTCTCCAATTTTCTGGTATGGCTTCAGCTCCGTGGTATGCGCCGCTTATGGCTCCCGTCATAGCGCCTATGGTGTCCGTATCTCCGCCTAAGCTTACAGCATATAGCACGGCGTTCTCAAAACTGTTCCAGTTGCACAAGAAGCAGTATAGGGCTGTGGGAACGGAATTGGGGGCTTCAACTCCGTTTCCAAGCTCCCTCACAACAGCCTTTTTGTCTGCCGCTTTAGAAAGTAGTTCCTTTACTCTCTCCAACTTTGCCCCATATACCTTGTTATTTGTTAAGTTTTTGAGCGCGGCTAAGAAATCGTAAGGGTCAAAGTTGCAAGATGGGCTGGTTTTTACAGCTAAAGCCACGGCATACGCTTGTAAAGCCGCGCCTTCCATTCCCAGCTCATGAGCATGAGTGATTTGGCTCTGATTGTAGGCTACAGCTCGAAGCTTCTCAAAATCGTCATAGTAAAAAAGCCCGACGGGAGCAACTCGCATGGCTGCCCCATTGCCAAAGGAACCAACTCCGCCAAACAAACGCCTTGCAGCCTCATTCCAAGCCACGCCAGACTTTATCCACCTGAAAACTTTTGGCGGTCCACTGGCGTAACCTCGCCATGGTTCCTGCTCATAATTTTTGACGAAAGTTTGCGCCATATGATTTCCATCAAAGCCCTTGTTTGCAATTAAGGATTCTGCCACGCCAATCATCATATGCGTGTCATCGGTCCACCTTCCACAGAAACTTTCAGCATCCACCTTCGAAGACGATAAACCTTCAAACGAGCTGCCTAAAGCATCGCCAACAGCGCTTCCAATGAGGCACCCAACAAACTTAGACTTCAACATACACATACTATGATACTTTTACGAGTTTAACTTTTGTCTTGTAAAAAGAGGCTTTTTCCGGAGAATGCACATGAATTTCGAAGGGTTCTTTTATTCCACTCTTCCAAAGCTCAGCATGAACAATTGCCGGTTTCACCGTTGTTAAAATGAGGACGTCTACGTCGCTTGAATAATTATAATTCTTCTCTGCAACAGACCCGAATAGGTATATTTCCGCGTTTGGGTCAAGTTTCTTGACGGTTTTTTTGATGTTTTGCAGATTTTTTTCTAGGTTTTTAAACGCCTTTTGCCTTTTTACGGCATTTTCTATCAAGATTTTATGCGACATTTTCCATTATTTCCTTTACTGCCTTTGTCAATTTTTCCGTTTCCTTCTTTGTGAACTCTCTCATTATATACCTCGATGTTATGTAGGCATCTTCTAACATTCCCAATTCTAACAAATAGCTTTGGAGCATGTTTTTTATGGTGTTCTTCTTGTCTTCTGAAACTATTTTAGATAGGATTTCCAAAAGTTCTCTAACGCTGTGTGTTCTAGGATAGTTCACGCCTTGCGCTAGAATTTTTGCCTTTAAAAATAGTTGTAAAGCTTGTTCTAAGCTGAAGACAGCTAAGTCGAAGAATCCCTTGCTGGCTTGATATTCAGCAGTTTCTAGAAATTCCTTTGCTCTTCTAAGTAAATTTTTTTCCTCTTCCTTTCTGGTCACGGTGTGCCCTTCTCTACTGTAAGATTATTGATTCTGAAAATATTTAAGTGTACGCAAAATTATTGAAAAGATTTCTCAGAAATGCGGCCTTATGCGAAGCGATACGCGTTATGGTTTGAACACTATTGTTATGTATCCGTCTGGGAGAGTTCTAGTAGCCATTTTAAGCTTCATTCCAACCTTAACTTCAGCAGGCTTTACATCTTCAAGCCATCCCATAACTTTGACGCCTTCAGAGGTTTTTGCCACAGCTATGATGTATGGCTCGTATTGGGTGAAGCCTTGCGGCCTTGCATGGACATGGGTGTAAGTTTCTAAGATTGCTTCTTCGTCTAGTTCAAGCCATTCGATTTCAGATGTTAAGCATTGTGGACAGTCAGCTTGCGGTGGATAGTAGAGGCTTCCGCATTTCTTGCATTTTGTTGCACAGATTTTTCCTTCTTTTAGTTTTTCCCAGAACGTTTGGGTTTTGGCAACTGGTATTTTGTGGGTGTAGGTTATGGGTCTGCTCGTTATCGAAGCTGGTTCTTTCGCTTCAGCCATCATTTTCTCCTCCTAAGGATTGTTACCCAACAGTAATGTCCCGTCCCGCCTACATTGTGGGCTAGGGCAACATAATTTTTAAGCGGAGCTTGTCTTTTACCTGCTTCGCCTCTTAACTGCCTTGTTAACTCGTAAATCATTGAGCATCCAGTTGCGCCAAGAGGATGCCCCTTCGCTTTTAATCCCCCATCCAAATTCGCTGGGATTTTTCCTCCGATCTCTGTTTGACCTTCCTCAACAAACTTGCCCCCCTCGCCTTTTTGGCAGAAGCCCAAGTCCTCGTAAGCCATTATCTCAGCTATAGTGAAACAGTCGTGAACTGTTGCCACATCAACATCCTCTGGTCCAACCTTAGCCATTTTATAAGCCATTTTTGAGGCTCTTACAGCCGCTCCAAGCCCAACGTAACTAGTTCTTCTGCAAATGTTGGCTGTGTCTGAAGAAAATCCCATGGCTTCAATCCAAACTGGTGCATCTTGCCCTTTAAGCTCTTTAACCTTGTCTTCAGAGGCGAGTATAACGCATGCTGAGCCGTCGCTTATGGGACAACAGTCAAAAAGCTTCAACGGCCAAGATACGACTCTGGCTTTAAGGGCTTCCTCCAAGGTTATTGCGCGTTGAAAATGCGCTTTCGGGTTCATTGCTGCATATTTGTGGGCTTTCACAGCCACCATGGCTAGATGCTCTTCTTTTGTGCCGTATTTTGCCATGTGAGCCGAAGCGTGAAGCGCGTAATAAGCTGGGAAGGTTGTTCCGAAAAAGTGGAATTCCCAAAGGTAGTTTCCGCCGCGTCCGCCAACGGCAAGCGAAGTTGCCGTGTCAACCTCGCACATTTTTTCAACTCCCAAAGCCATTGCAACATCAACCTGCCCAGAAGCAACACTTGCGTAGGCGGTGTAAACTGCTGCGCTTCCGGTTGCGCAAGCTGCCTCAACCCTTATTGGACCTCTGTCATAAAATCCAGCATACTCGTTTATTGGAACGGCTGGGTAAAGCTCGTATGTTCTTGTGCCAGCGGATCCAACAACGCTTAACTCTATGTCTTTCGGCGTTATTTCAGCGTCTTCCACTGCTTCTTTTATTGCTTCGAAAGCGAGTTCTTGAATTGTCACGTCGTTGCGGTTGCCGAACTTTGAGTTGCCAACACCTATTACAGCAACTTTCCTCATCCAAAGCACACGCCACTCAAATTGTAAAACACTATTGCGAACTACAAGACTATATGCCTATCGATTACAAACGCCCTAAAACATCTTCCACAAGACGCAACATGTTGGTTTAGGTTAGATTCTGTAGTATTTTGCGTAGAGGATTATGCCCACTGCCAAAATAGCTATGCATGACATGGAAACTATCATCAAATCCAACAGTACAGTTTGGCTGATGGCGGATGCTTCTCTAAGGAAAAGCGAGGTCAACGCATCCGTGACATAGTAGCTGGGCACAAATTTGCTGATTACTTGCGCGCCAGATGACAATGAAGCTCCAACAAATGTTCCTAGAAAAAGTTGGGGAAGCACAAAAAGGAAGGCTATTCCAGTTGCTGCACCAGATGTCTTGGCGACTGTTGCCGTGATTAAACCGAAGCCCACATTGGACAAAGAGAATATTAGCACAAAAACAAATGCAAGAGCATACGCCGAAAAATCCACGTTTGGTCTGAACCCTAAAAGGTAGGCTACGAGGAAAACTAGGAACGCTTGAATCAAGGCTATTAGCATGTAGGACAGAACTTGGCTAGCCATAAACTCCGTTGGAGTTGTAGGGGTTATCCGAATTCTCTTTAACATACCATTTTCTCTGTCTTGAGTAAAGGACTGGGCAACCATCATTATTAGGAAAATTGATGCAAAGGTAAACATGCCGGGCGCCATAAACTCAAAGGCAGAAAGCTGCTTCGCTTCTACTAATGAGGCGATTTGCAGACTTATTGGGGTTGGAGTTGGTTGCATGTTGCGATCTATGAAGGCGTTTAGAATCTGCTGAATGATGGGCGGTATGGCTTGCGTTGCAACGACAGAGCCTTTATCCAAATAAAGGGAAACCGTGGCGTTTGTCCACTTACTCGGGTCGTTTGGCTCTTCATGGTAGGATATGATGCTTTGGCTGAAAGAGTCTGGAATAACTATTATGGCTTGGATTTTTCCTTGGGATAGGTCGTCTTGAGCGGTCTGGTTGTCTGCGTAAACTTGAACGCTTAATATTTTTGCATTGGAAAGTGCTGCGATGAATGCTTGCGACAAGTTCATCGGGTTCGCATAGTCCATGTTGACTACGCCTATGCTGTAAACTGGCTGTGCGCCTCCTAAACCGCCGAAGGAAGCGCCAAAGGCTAAGACAAAGACTACGGGGAAGAGGAAAATCATGAAAAGCACGGCTGGTTCACGAACTGTTTTCTTCACTTCTTTCTTGGTTAAGGCTGTAACTCGCCGAAACTTCATCTAAAGTTCCTCCCTTATCTTCCTCCCAGTTAGTTTGATGAAAACTTCTTCCAAATTCTCAACACCATGTTTTGAAATCAGTTCTCTCGGCGAATCAAGAGCAATAAGTTTCCCATGGTCAATTATGCCGACGCGGTCGCAGAGTGCTTCGGCTTCCTCCATGTAATGGGTGGTTAAAAAGATGGTTTTCCCTTCCTTTTTCAGTTCCCCCATGAAATCCCAGACGGCGCGGCGCGACTGTGGGTCCATGCCTATGGTAGGTTCATCCAAGAATATGATTTGCGGATTGTGAATTAGAGCTAAGATTAGACTTAGTCTGCGTTTCATGCCGCCGCTGTATTTTTCAACTCTTCTCTTAGCGTCTTGAGCGAGTCCCATTTTTTCGAGAAGCATGTCCCGCCGCGTTTTAAGCGTATCTTTGTCAAGGACATGTAAGTTTCCGAAAAGCTCTATATTTTCTATGCCTGTTAGGTATGGATAAACAGCAGTTTCCTGAGGGCAAACCCCTATTAACTCCTTGACTTTTCCGCTTTCTTTCTGCACGTCATAGCCACCCACAACGACGACGCCGCTTGTCGGTTTTAGAAGCCCACAAAGAATGTTCACGGTTGTAGTTTTGCCAGCGCCATTCGGACCAAGCAAACCGAAAAGTTCTCCCTTCGCCACATACAAACTAACATCATCCACAGCGGTGACATCTTCAAATCTTTTAACAACACGTTCCATCACTATAGCAGACTCATTCATGATTTAGACATCCACACGTCAGTTGAATGCTTAATTTTGGCGGGCCCGCCGGGAATTGTCCCTTGAAAGGGTTACGCCTTTCAAGTTTGAACCCGGGACCCCCGGGTTAAAAGCCCGGTGCTCTATCCTTACTGAGCTACGGGCCCTTCTGTTGCTTATTTCGTTTTAGAATCTTGGAAAGGTGCTTTTTAGTGTTTCGTTTATTTTTGTTTGTTTAAAAATTAGGGGGTGGTGGACTGGACTTTTAGGAGGCTTGTTATGAAGTTTTTGATTTTGTCGTTCGCGCTCAGTATTGTTTCTATGGTTTTTTGCCCTTTCTCTGTTAGTTTGTAGACTCTTTTTCTTTCGTCCCATACTCCTTCGATTAAGCCGTTTCTTTCTAGCGAGTATAAGAGTGAGTAGACTGTGCCTGAACTTACGAGGAGGTGGAATTTGTTGTGGATGAAGGATATCACGTCATAGCCGCTTAACGGTCCGTTTCTTAATTCGGCTAGAATTATTATGTCCATGAAGTTTTTGATTATTCGCTCATGCATTTTCTTTAATATTTTTCCTTCCAACTTTCCACCGCCAACAATGATCGTCAGAGCCGTCATGTTTATTCACATTTTAACATTTTAGGTTAGATATAAATATTTAAATTTTATTCTAATTCCGAATTCGAAGTTGAAACAGAACATAATGAGTTTAGACAAATTTCTCCGCAAAAATAATCTGCTAGCAGTTTACAAATAGAGAAACAGGGGCTGCATATGAAAAAAGTGTCCAAGAGCAAAGTGATTTACAGCTTTTCTTCAAAGCATCCACCAGCAGAACATGTTTCGCCGGGAGAACATGTTACTCTTGAATTGGAAGATGCCTTTGGGGGTCAGGTTAAAAATGAAAATGCCTTGGTGGAAGAACTTGACTGGTCTAAGGTTAACTGCGCGACGGGACCAATTTTTGTTGGAGATGCGAAGCCAGGAGATACGCTTGTCGTGAACATTGAAGACATAAAAGTTTCTGAGCAGGGAGTTATCGCGGTTATACCAAAGCAAGGAGCACTTGGCTATAAGGTTTTGAAGGCTTCTTTATCGGTTGTTCCCATACGCCGCGGTTACATTCAATTTGAGAGAGGAGTTAGGGTGAAAGCCAGCCCAATGATAGGCACTATAGGCGTTGCGCCTTTGTTTGGGGATGCACCAACAGGCAGCCTTGGAAAACACGGCGGCAACATGGATGTTAAGGAGGTTGTGGCTGGAAGTAAATTGTATTTTCCAGTTTTTGTGGAAGGCGGTCTCTTTGCGGCTGGGGATTTGCACGCCGTTCAAGCTGATGGGGAAGTCTGTGTTTCTTCTGTGGAAGTGTCTGGCGAAGTGTTGTTAAGCTTTGATGTTCTAAAGGGAAGGTGCCCACCATGGCCTGTTCTTGAAACTAAGAGTGATTATGCGTTTCTCGTTTGCGGAGATACTCTCGATGAAGCCTCAGTTTTGGCTGTTGACGCTGCTGTTGAGGCTTTAATGCGTGAACATAATTGGTCTTTTGAGAAGGCATACATGTTCGCCAGTCTTGTGGTCGACTTGAAAATCAATCAAGTTGTAGACCCGAAAAAGGGTGTGAGGGCTGTTATTCCGAAGGATTTTGTTTCTCTTGAAAGCTTGTTCAGCGCTAGGCAGTAATGCCTGTTACACTTAAAATATTTCATATTCAATTAAAGATATGCGTTTTGTCTTCTTCATTTTTTAAATGTAGTTTTTTATTTTATGGAATAAAACAGCAATTCTTATCAGTCAGCGATATTCCAGCATGTTAACAAACGCTATTTCCTTAAATAGGCTAAAAAGTGGACGGTGCGAAGAATTGATTTCTTGGAAGAACTCCTTTAAAAGATTAAACGAAGAATATGAGACGGTGAATAAAAAGAGGCAAGCTTTAGAAAATTTACTGAACACTGGCAGAATCTCGCAGTCCACCTTCGATGATTTCAATGCGGAAATAAACGAGGCAGTTGCAGAAATTGAAAGGCAGCGAAGGACATTGTTGGATAAGATGAACGCCAAAATGAAGGAGCTTGAAACACAGATTAAAACGTTGGAAACACTTCTTGCAAACTTTGAGATTCAGCATGTAACTGGCGAGGTTGAAGAGGAGGTTTACCAACGTGAAATTGCGCTCTTATCCGCTGGACTTGAACATGCAAAAAACGAGTTAACCGCCATCAAAGAGGCTACAAGTCAACTTTCAAACAGCCTACAAGCTTTGACAGCAGATGTCGAACCACAACCTCCACAAGTTTCTCAACCAGAAACTGAACAAAAATTGTCTGAGACGGCAGTAGAGTTTGTGGAAGTCGGCAAAACAGAACAGGAACAAAAACAACAAGGATAACGGTTAACAGAATAGGCAACTCTTTTCATCCACCCTTTTTTGAATTTTGCAATATTTTTAAATGATTCCTTGCAGTTAGGCTTTCCTATGCATGAATGGGCTTTAGCTGAAGCCGTTATCGCCGCGGCTTCTCAGATTGCTGAAGAAGAGGGGTTAAGAAAAGTCACAGAGGTTAAGCTGAAAGTTGGGGAACTGCAGAATCTAGAGCTGGATTTGTTGGATTTCGCCTTTTCGCAGCTTAAGCCCCTCAAATTTAAGAATGCAAAGTTAAGTGTGGAAATGGAGAAAGCCGAGTTTAAGTGCAGAAACTGCGGAACAAAGTGGCTTTTTAAAAGGAATGATTTGGATTCAAGCACTTCGGAGGCAATACATTTCCTCCCAGAAACCGCGCACACATACATTAAATGTCCAAAATGCGGCAGTCCAGACTTCGAAATCCTTCACGGTCGCGGGGTTCTGCTTGAAAGCATAAGGGGAGTGAAATGAGGATGGTTGACCCGCGAACCAGCATAATAGATGATAGGCTACGCAATATTGGAAGGATTATTGCTGTTTCCAGCGGGAAAGGGGGAGTAGGCAAAAGCCTTGTAGCATCTACCCTTGCACTGGCGCTGACAGAAAAGGGTTATGAGGTTGGGCTTTTCGATTTGGACTTTTCAAGTCCGTCAACGCATATGATTTTAGGCGTTAAGGGAGTTCAGCCCAAAGAAGAGCGAGGCATAGTTCCACCCGTTGTTTATGGGTTAAGGTATATGTCAATAGTTTATTATTCTGGAGAGTATGCTACGCCTTTGAGGGGGGCAGATGCCTCCAACGCCTTAATTGAGTTGCTTTCAGTCACGAGATGGGGGAAGCTTGACTTTCTTGTTATTGATATGCCTCCTGGAATAGGTGATGCAACCCTCGACTTGATACGGTTTATTAAGAAAATAGAGTTTCTTATTGTGACTACGCCTTCGCAATTGGCTTTTGAAACCGTTCGAAAACTGGTGAGTTTGCTGAAAGAGCTGCGAATTCCCATAATTGGCGTTGTTGAAAACATGAAGATGACCAATTCAAGCACCATCAAAGAAAAGACGCGAAAGCTTGGCGTAGAATTAATTGGGGAGATTCCCTTCGACCCAGAAGTGGAGAAAGCCATAGGCGACGTAAACAAACTGTTAAACACCGTGTTAGCTAAGAAAGTTGGTGAGGTTGCGTCCAAAATAGTAAAATGAGCGTTATAAGCGTTATTAAAGCGTGAAAAAGGGGTAGGTTGTGAAGAAGGTTAAGGCTCTGGCGCTTTTGTCTGGAGGCTTAGACAGCACATTAGCCGTGAAACTTATCCTTAATCAAGGCATAGACGTGGAAGCCATAAACTTTGTAACGCCTTTTCGCCTTGGCGGAAAAGAGGGTTGCAGCGCCTCTGAAGCGGCGAAGAAACTTAACATACCCTTAAAAATCATAAATGTTGGCGAAGATTACTTGAAAGTTGTGAGAAATCCAAAGTATGGATATGGCAAGAACATGAACCCTTGCATAGACTGCAAGATTTTCATGTTGAAAAAAGCGAAAAAATACGCGAAAGAAATTGGCGCAGCCTTCATTTTCACGGGTGAGGTTTTGGACGAGCGCCCCATGTCTCAACATAGAAAAGCCTTAAGCATAATAGAGGAAGAAGCGGGGTTAAAGGGTAAAATCCTTAGACCTCTGTCGGCGAAGTTGCTGCCGAAAACCGAAGCTGAAAAAATGGGGTGGGTGGACAGAGATAAACTCTTAGATATTCGAGGCAGGTCAAGAAAGAGGCAGATTGAACTTGCCAAACAGTTTGGAATAACTGAGTATCCCACTCCTGCTGGAGGCTGCTTGCTCACATATAAGGAGTTTGCGAGTAAACTGCGCGACCTGTTTAATCATAAGAAGAAAGTTTCTCTTAAGGATGTGGAGTTGCTAAAGTTTGGGAGACATTTCAGGTTTGGAAGAAACAAGATAATTGTTGGGCGAAACGAGGCTGAAAACAGGATTTTGCTCCGGTTGAAAGCTGCTGGCGATTATTATTTTGAGGCTCAGGGCTGTGGAAGTCCAATCACTTTGCTTCAAGGACCTAAGACGAAGGAGGCTGTTGGAAAGGCGGCGGAGTTAACTGCTTTCTATTCAGACCAGAAAACTGGGGATGTTCTTGTAAGGTTTGGCAGAGACAGCCTAGATAAATTCATGAGAGTTTCTATTCCGCCTAAAGAGGATGTTGAAGAGTTGAGGATTAAGTGATTTATTTTTTTAGAGCTGCGTATCTTTTTCTGAAGGCGGCGTCTACCCTTTGTGTGCGTTTTTTGCTGTTTATGCTGTGTTGAAGCATGACAACGTCTCTTGGTTTGCTGAAGCTTTCTGTTTCGCCGTCTGCCCTTTCTCTTACAACTTTTATGCAGTCATCCACTATGCAGTTTAACACGCAGGCGCCGCAGTATATGCAAAGGTCTTCTGTTATGCCGACTTCTCCAGCTTTCCAGAAGAGCGCGTTTGTTGGGCATGCTTTGATGCAGAGTTTGCATTCAACTCCTTTGCATATTCTTTTGTTTATGGTTATTTTTCCTTTTGCGAAGAATTGTGTTATGCCTAGAGGCGCGAGAAGCTCTTCTCTCCGTTTCTGCTTTTCTTTTTCCGTGGTTTCCACTAAAAGTTGGAAAATGTTTGCGCTTGGGTTTGCCTCTTTATTTTGCATTAACTTCATCTTTTAAGTGAATTTCCTTTAGTAATGTATGATTTTCATGGATTATAACCATTTACCCAAAAATTTGGAGGAATCAAAGCTTGAAAAGCCACATTTACATTTATTAGGATTGTATCATAAAAACAAAGGAAAAGAAAAGGAAGGGAGATTTTGCTTCTAACTTGAAGCCTCTACATTGGCTTCCTTGTAGTACTGAGCGTTTGCAGTGAACGCCATTACACCGACTGTTACACCGATGTCGCTGACGGAAATGTGGTCAGGGTTCTCTATGTATACGATCATAGTGTATCCTGAAGGCAGAATTACGTCAGTGCTTGCCTGTTCCATAGTAAAGCTGCCATCGCCACCTATCGTTACGCTTGCACCGTCATATAGGTTTGCGTCTGCTACGAAGCTTAGGTCATCGTTAATTGTTTCAGTGGTTTTATTATAGAACACAGAAGTCCATGCGCATTCTTGACCCCTAACAGTAATCTTGTCCAAGACAACGTCTCGTCCGCCAGTATTAATTATCAGAAAAGCTGCCTCAGAAAAGCTGCTGCCATCATGCCACACATGTAGTTTGGTTATTTGTAGGCTTTCTTCCTGCACCCGCGTTGTCGTTACGTTTATGGCGTAGAACGTTACAACAGTCGCCAAAAGCACTGAAACCACTAGAATTATCAGCGTTGTTACCACTGTGCTCAAAGCCTTCTTGTTATTTAAAAGTCTCACTTTTATTCTCCTCCTTTAGGAAGATGCTTGAACGTTGGTTTCCTTGTAGTATTGCGCATTAGCCGTGAAGACTGTTACACCAACAGTTACTCCGATGTCATTGACTGATACATGGTCGGGATCTGTTATGAAAATAATAGCAGTATACCCTGACTTCAAAATCATGTCATCGCTGGCTCGAGTAAGAGAATACGAGCCCCAAGATTTGCCCAAGAGTGTACCGTTAGCATTTGGCGCGACATATGTCAAATCGTTGTTTATTGTGTCTGTGTTTTTATTATAATAAACCGTGCTCCATGGGCATTCTTGACCTCTTACTGTGATCTTGTCTATGACGACATCTCGTCCGCCAGTGTTAATTATTAGGAAGGCGGCTTCTGCAAAGTTTGTGCCGTTGTGCCACACATGCAGTTTGGTTATTTGTAGGCTTTCTTCCTGCACCCGCGTTGTCGTTACGTTTATGGCGTAGAAAGTCACCACGGTAGCCAGAAGAACTGAAACCACTAGGATTATCAGTGTAGTAACCACTGTGCTTAATGCTTTTTTATTCCTTAACATCCTCATTCTTTTATCTCTCCGTGCACCAAAATCAGCAGTTGTTTTAAATATGATAGTTTGTGCGTAGAACAGAGCTACACATAACCGTACACGCGTTCAACACATGAAAAGGCTACGTAAAACCATGTTTAAACGTGTTTAAACAATTCAAACAGAATTTTTATCTAAACCCACACATTAAAACCCACGTGGGGACACCCAACACGAAGGGGGCTAAGGCTTTCGCTCCAAGCCACATTACAGGCATATTCCAAATATTCGACCAGTCAGCAGACAACCTAAAAAACGGCTCAAAAGGAGCAGGAGTCTCCCTAAACCGAGGTGTCACAACAACAGTGAAAGCCGAAAAATATGAGAAAAACTCGCTACAAATAAAGATTAATGGTTCAGTTTCAAACTCTGCAGAAGTTTCAAAACACGTTGTAAACGCTTTCCTTTCGCAATTTAAGGAAGAAATGGAGAAACACAAAATTGTTGTTGAACACAACGTTGAAATGCCCATCGGCGCGGGATTCGGCACAAGCGGAGCAGCAGCCCTAAGCCTAGCCCTAGCCCTAAACAAAACCTTCGCGTTAGGCATGTCTAAAACAGAAGCCGCCAAAATGGCGCATATAGCAGAAGTTGAATGCAAAACAGGGCTTGGCACAGTTATAGCCGAAACATTCGGCGGAATAGAAATAAGAACCAAGCCTGGAGCGCCTGGAGTAGGGGAGATAAAGCATATTCCAGTCGAAAAGGATATGGTTGTTGTTTGCCTGTCCTTTGGTCCCTTGTCAACAAGGAAGTTTTTAACAGACGAAGCGGTTCGCAAGCGCATAAACGAGTTCGGCGGAAAACTTTTGGATAGGCTTGTGGAAGAGCCAAGCGTCGCCAACTTCATGAAATTTTCGCGTCAATTCGCCGAGCACGTGGGGCTGATAACAGACAAGCTTAGAAGCGTTTTAAAAGCGGCGGATGAAGCTGGCTTTGTCTGCAGCATGCCCATGTTCGGTGAATCCATATTCACCATAACCGAGAAGGACTCGCTTCCTGAACTTCTCAAAATTTTTGAAAAGCATGGTTTAGGTGGAAAAACCATTGTGAGCGGAATAGACTTTGAAGGAGCAAGGCTTCTACAATGACAAGCATTAATATTCCCAAAGACCATCCGAGGGCGGAGTCCCTTAGAATACGAGAAAAACTAATAGAACATTACAATGAGGGGGTTGTGGCCTCTGCGGGCTTAATAGCCCACGGCAGAGGAGAAGCCTTCGACTATTTGTTAGGCGAAAAAACAACAACCCCAGCCCTAAAAGCCATAGAAGCAGCCGCAGCATTGCTGCTAACAGCCAAAAAACCAGTCATATCCGTTAATGGAAACACCGCCGCCCTAACAGCCAAAGAAATAGTGAAACTCTCCGAAGTCGTAAACGCAAAAATCGAAGTAAACCTATTTTACAGAACACCCAAAAGAGAGTTGGCAATAAAAAAACTGTTGGAAAAGGCTGGCGCAAAAGAAGTTTTAGGCGTAGGCGAAAACGCTTCTGCACGGATTCCAGAGCTTGGAAGCGAAAGGAGACGTGTAGACCCTAGAGGCATACTTGTCGCGGATGTTGTTCTCGTGCCTCTAGAAGACGGTGACAGAACAGAAGCCCTGGTTAAAATGGGCAAAAAGGTAATAGCAGTGGATTTGAACCCTCTTTCACGCACAGCTCAGAAAGCCACAATCACCATAGTTGACAATGTTGTTAGAGCAATGCCAAAACTTGTGGAAACAGCAGAAAAACTGAAAGCGCAAGGAAATGCGAAGTGCCGCGAAATCCTCCGCAACTTCGATAATAAACAGAATTTGGCTGAATCCATAAACCTAATCAAAAATAGGCTTTTGGAAGCCACGGAAAAAGGCGAGCCATTAACTGTGGAGGCTGAAAAGCTTTGAGTTTCAACAGAATCTTTGTTTTAGGCGCCGGCGCCATCGGAAGCATCTTTGGAGCATTGCTTTCCAAGAAAAACGATGTAAGGCTAATCGGCAGAAAAGCCCACGTTGACGCGATAAACTCGAGGGGGCTTTCGGTTTCTGGAGACATAAACGAAGTTTTCAATTTAAAGGCTGATACACAAATCCATGAAATACCACCTAACGCGCTTATAATTTTGGCGACGAAGGCTCATGAAACAGCAGACGCCGTGAAAGGCATAAAGAAACTCCTAAGGAAAGACACAGTTATCCTCATCATGCAGAATGGACTTGGAAACGAGGAAGTCGTCAACAAAATAGTGGATGGAAAAGCCAAAGTTTTAAGGGGCGTAACCATGATGGCAGCAGAATTTTTCGAACCCGGCAAGATAAAATTCTGGAACAGCGAAACTGTCATTGAGCATGGTGAAGTTGCGGAAAGCATAGCGAAAGTCTTTAATGAGTGCGGTTTGAAAACCCGCCTATCCGGGGACATTGCAAGGGAGATTTGGTGTAAACTGATAACCAACTGCGTTATCAACCCGCTTACCGCCTTCTTCCGCGTTAAAAATTATGAAATAGTCTCAGAAACCCTGAAGATTGTTAGGCATGCAATCGTTAAAGAATGTGTTCAAGTTGCCAAAGCTGAGGGAATAAGTCTTCCAAACAATTTAGAAGAGGAAATTGACAAGAAAATAGTCAAATACGCGAATTTTTCATCCATGTGCCAAGACATTTTGAAGGGAGAAAAAACAGAAATCGATTTTCTCAACGGCAAAATCGTTGAACTTGGAAAGAAACATGGCATCCCCACGCCCGTGAATGAAACTATTGTTGGTTTAATAAAATTTATGGAGGAAAAACATAATGGACTTCCAAGAAAGAATTAGGCAGAAGAAGGGAAAAGAAAAAATCGTCATGCTGACAGCCTACGACTACCAAACAGCGAAAATACTTGATGAGGTTGGCATCGACCTAATCCTAGTAGGCGACAGCCTAGGCATGGTCGTCCAAGGGTACAGCGACACAAAAAGCGTGACAATGGCGGACATGATATACCACACAAAAGCCGTGGCAAGAGGCGCCAAAAAAACACCCATAATCGGAGACATGCCAATAAACACATACAACACGCCAGAAGAGGCACTGACAAACGCCAAAAAATTCATTGAAGCAGGAGCACATGCCGTAAAAATCGAAGGCAACAAGCCAGAGGTTGTAAAGGCGCTTTTAAACTCTGGAATACCAGTTCAAGGACACTTAGGCATGCTGCCCCAAACCGCCGACACATACAAAGTTAAAGGAAAAACGCCAGAGGAAGCTGAACAAATTTTCAGAGACGCTTTGGAGCTGGACAGGCTGGGCGTCTTCTCCATAGTGCTTGAATGCATACCAGAAAGCCTAGCAAAAAGAATAACCGAAGCGGTAAAAGCGCCAACGATAGGGATTGGAGCGGGAAAATACTGTGATGGACAAGTTTTAGTTATAAACGACATGTTAGGAATGGATTTAAGTTTTAAACCTAAGTTTGTTAAGCGTTACGCGGAACTTTACACTGTAATAAAGAATGCTGTAGCCAAGTTCGCTGAGGAGGTTTCAAAGGGTGTATACCCAGCTGATGAACACACATACCATTAAGGAGGATTGAAGCGTTATGAACTTGCAATTTAAGGGTTTGCCGCAAAAAATCGTCCTAAAAGAGCTTGAATCAAGACTAAGCAGAGACTTTGCGTTTAAGTCTGGAAAAATAGTTGGTTCCATGTGCACCTCGCCGCATCCAATCGCAAGAAGGGTTTATGCACGTTATTTGGATACGAATCTTGGCGACTCTGGGCTTTGTCCTGAAGTGGCTGAACTGGAAAGGGAAGCAGTGCAGATGATTGGGTCGCTGCTCTCGAATCCTGAGGCTTGCGGACACATCGTCACTGGCGGGACAGAAGCAAATACGCTGGCTTTGTGGGCTGCTAAGAGGCTTTCTAAAAAGGAGCATGGAGAAGTCATAATCCCAGTTTCCGCTCATTGCTCCTTTGACAAGGCTGCAAACATGCTGGGCTTAAAGATAATTAAGGTTGGGTTGAACAGTAACTTTCAAGTTGATGTAGAGGCTGTTGAAAAAGCCTTAAACCCTAACACCATAGCCATAGTTGGAGTTGCCGGAACAACAGGCTTAGGGGTTGTCGACCCAATAGAAGAGTTGTCGGAAATTGCTTTAGAAAACGGCGTGTATCTGCATGTTGACGCGGCTTTCGGCGGCTTCGTCCTCCCCTTCTTAAGAGAACTCTCCTATAAGGTTCCAGACTTTGACTTCGCCTTGCCTGGAGTTTGCTCCATCACTGTTGACCCTCATAAAATGGGTTTGGCGCCTATACCTGCTGGCGGAATACTTTTCCGCAACGAAACTATTAGGAAAACGATTGCGTGGAAGATTTCTTATTTGGCTGGAGGCGAAACCGAGCAAGCTACGCTTGTCGGGACTCGTTCAGGCGCCAGCGTCATCGCGGTTTGGGCTTTGCTTAGGCATTTGGGTGTGGAAGGTTACAAGAGGGTTGTTAAGCGTTGCATACGTTTGACGCGGAAGCTTGTGAAGAAAATCAAGAGCATAGAAGGCTTAGACATCGTTACCGAGCCAACAATGAATGTTGTTGGTTTGAAATCTGATGTTTTTGACATTCGCAAAGTAGCCAGCGAGTTAAGGCTTAGGGGGTGGGCGGTTTCGCTTTTCCCAAGCCACATTCGAATAGTTGTTATGCCCCATGTCCGCGAGAAGCATATCGAAAGCTTTGTAGAAGATTTAAGGCAAGTCGCCAAAAAATTAGGAGAGCGTAAGGAGAGAGAAGTGCTTGCAGTCTCATCCTTCTAAGGACATTTTGGGAACAAAAAGTGAAACGCTAAAGGGAAAACGCATAGTCCTATGCATAACTGGCAGCGTAGCCGCAGTTCAGTGTCCAGAAATTGCTAGGGCGTTGATGAGGCATGGGGCTGAAGTTTTCGCGGTTATGTCGCCTGCCGCTCAGAAACTCATTCATCCGCACCTTATGGAGTGGGCAACTGGAAACGCTGTCGTCACAGAGTTAACGGGCAAAATTGAGCATGTAGCCCTAGTTGGAACTCGTGAAGCGCGGGCGGATTTGGTTCTTGTCGCTCCAGCCACAGCCAACACCATAAGCAAAATCGCTTGTGGAATAGACGACACACCCGTAACTTCTGTTGTTTCAACGGCTTTCGGCTCAAACACACCCATAATAATCGTTCCAGCCATGCACGAATCCATGTACAACCACCCCGTACTAATTGAGAACATTAAAAAATTGAAAGCCTTAGGTGTTGAGTTTGTGGGTCCAAGAATCGGCGAGGGCAAAGCGAAAATCGCCAAGACACGCGAGATTGTGGATGCTGTAATCCGAAAACTAGCCGCAAAAAAGGATTTGGCTGGATTAAAAGTGCTGGTTACTGCTGGTCCAACAGTGGAGCACATAGACCCCGTTCGAGTTATATCAAACAAGAGTTCTGGAAAAATGGGAGTTGCAGTTGTTGAGGAAGCTTTAAGCCGCGGAGCCGAAGTTACGCTTGTCTATGGTTTGGGAACTGTTTCGCCTCCGCTTGGGGCTAAGGTGATTCGTGTTGAAACTACGGAGCAGATGTATGAGGCTGTTGTTTCCGAGTTGAAAGCGCAAAAGTATGATTTGGTTGTGGCTGCTGCAGCGGCTGCGGACTGGACGCCCGTTAAAGCTTTTTCGCGTAAGGTTTCTACGCATGGAGTTCGTTCTCTTGATTTGAAGCTTAAGCCAACAGTGAAAATTGTTGACGCTGTTAAGAAGTTAAGCCCGAAAACTTTTCTTGTGGCTTTCCGCGCCGAATACAACCTATTAGAAAAGGAGCTTATTGAAAGCGCCTATGAAAGGCTTAGGAGGGCTGACGCTGACTTGATTGTTGTTAATGATGTTGGTAAGGAAGGCGCTGGTTTCGGCTCCGACACAAACGAAGTCTTCATAGTGGATAGAGATAAGAAGACTGTTCATGTTCCTTTGGCGCCGAAACGGGAGGTTGCAAAAAAGATTTTGGATGTTGCAATTGAGAAGATGCGACCAAAATAATCTTATAGGAAGCGTAACAACAGTTGATGTGAGAGTGATGAAGGCTAAGTTTAAGGTTGCCGCCGTCGGGGGAACATTCGACGAACTCCACAAGGGACACAGAGCCCTGCTCATGAAAGCCTTCGAAGTAGGCGAAAAAGTTCTGATAGGCTTATGCTCAGACGAATTCGTCAAAAGCATGCGAAAACCCCATATAACCGCACCCTACGAGCAGAGGCTTGAGGAGTTGAAGGCTTTTCTACGAAGCCAAGGCGTTTTAGAAAGAGCTGAAATAACTCCGTTGAATGACCCGTATGGCGTGACTTTGTCTAAGGGTTGTGTTGGAGCGTTGGTCGTCAGCAGAGAAACAGAAAAAACAGCCGTAAAAATAAACGAGGAAAGAGTTAAGCGTGGATTGCCTCCACTGGAAATAATTGTCATAGACATGGTTCCTTCTGAGAATCACTCGCCTATATCGACGACGAGAATCCGCAAAGGCGAAATAGACAAAGAAGGACGCCTAATTAAAAAGCCTACATAGCACAGCAGTTAAGAGAAGGAAGCAACATAGCCAAGGTAAATTTTATATTCAAAACGACCTAAACCACCGATGGGAGATCAATAATGTCTTTAACATTAAAAGTTCGAGATGTGATGGAAAAAGGCGTCATAACGCTAGATGGAAACCTCTCCGCTAAAAAGGCTTTAGAAGCAATGTTGAAGAATGGAGTATGGTCTGTTGTGGTTAGCGATAAAGGCCTGCCATCCGGAGTTGTTACAGAGCGGGATCTGCTGAGGAGAGCTGTTGTTAAAGATAGAGACCTTAACAAGGTGCAGTTAAAAGAAATTATGTCTAGTCCTTTAATAACGATTGAACCGGACGCGTCGTTTGGAAGGGCGTGGGAACTCATGGTTGAGAAGGGTGTTAGACGTCTATATGTCATCGAAGACGGAAAAATTATTGGCAGAGTAACGCAGACTGGAATGTTCCAGAAACTTCTGGATGCGTTGTTGGTACTAAGTTCTGTACGCTATTCAATGTGAATCAGCCATAAAACCAATTCATCCTCCCTACTTTTTATAAAGCAACATAAGGCAAAAATAAGTGTGACAGCGTAGTTTTTGTTTGGTTGGGCAACTGGTTTATGCAGAGGACTGGTGTTGCGCGGCTTCCGCTTCATTACGGTAAAGCGCCCAAGTGGCTAGTTGTGCGTATGCAAAAACTAGCAAAAGAAATCGTCACAATAATTATTGACGAGTATGGTTCTGGCGAGTTTCTAAAGCGCCTTTCAGACCCCTTTTGGTTTCAGGCTTTAGGCTGTGTTTTGGGTTATGACTGGCACTCTTCAGGCGTAACAACTGTTGTGACTGGCGTTTTGAAGCAGGCTGTTGTTCCAGAATTGCATGGCGTTGCTGTCTGCGGCGGAAAAGGCAAAATCTCGAGACAAGCCCCCTTAGAAATTGAGGGCGTCGGCGAAAAGTTCGGCTTGTCAAGCGATAGCGTTGAGGCTTTGCGTTACGCCAGCAAAATGAGCGCCAAAGTTGACAGCGCCGCAATCCAAGCTGGCTACCAGCTTTATCACCACGCCTTCTTTGTGGCTGAAAACGGAAAATGGGCAGTCATCCAGCAAGGCATGTGCCCACAAGACCGCACAGCTAGGCGGTATCATTGGCTTTCAGAAGGCGTTAAAAACTTTGTGGATGAGCCGCACAGCGCCATTGTTGGCGATGCTAAGCGTGAAATTGCTTTAGACATGACGGCTAAGGAAAGTGAAAACTGCAGAAAAGCCTCTGTGGATATAGCAAAGGAACCAACAAAGAAGGTTATGCGAATGCTTCTCTCTATAAGACCAGCCTACCAAAAATCCCTGCAGGAGTGGCTGCCGAAAACTGCCCAAACGCCATGGAAAGAATACCCAATAGACACGTTGTCGATGCCGGCGAACATAAACTGGAAAGCCCTCCAAGAAGCTTACGAGTTTCAACCGCGCAATTATGAAGAGCTGTTAGCCTTCAAAGGCGTGGGACCCGCAACGGTGAGAGGCTTAGCGCTCATCGCCGAGCTAATTTATGGAGAAAAACCAAGCTGGAAAGACCCAGTGAAATATTCCTTCGCCTACGGCGGAAAGGACGGCGTACCCTACCCAGTGAACCGTAAAGCCATGGACGAATCAATCCAGATGCTAAAGCAAGCGATAAAAGAGGCTAAAGTGGGCGAGAAGGAAAAACTATATTCATTGCAGAGACTTAGGCAGTTTGTTCCGCCCAACATGAACGTCTAAGGGCGAAGAAAGAGATAAAACTGGTGGCAAACAAAACTAGTGGGAAGGGGGTGTTAGCGACGAGTGGAGGAAAAAGTTTGTGGTTTAAGGTTGCAGCGTTAAGTGGCATAATAACTCCAATTGTGGCGTTTTCTTGCATAGCCCTAGCAATAGCGTATTATCCGCCTTTCAGCTGGACTGACAACGCCCTAAGCGACTTGGGAGTTGTTGAAGGCATAACATCCATAGTGTTTAATGGCGGCTTGATAGTTAGCGGAATCTTAGCCACAATTTTCGCTGTAGGCTTATACGCCTATTTAGGCGAAAGCACGGTTGGGAAAGCTGGTTCGCTTCTTTTTGTTTTAGACACTTTGGCGCTTATGTTGATAGGTGTCTTTCCAGAAAACGTTAAGCCAACACACTATTATGTTTCTGTGATGTTCTTCATGCTTTTCCCAATAGCCATGCTCGTCCTAACAGCAACTTTTCTAAAAAAGGTGAAAACGAAAATGGGCTTGTTCACATTCCTGGTTGCAGCCTTCGCAGCAGCCGTCTGGATAATCCAATGGACTGTTGGCTTCGGCTCTAATGTGGCTATTCCCGAAACGCTTTCTGCACTGGCAGCATCAGCATGGGCAATAGTGCTTGGCGTAAAAATGCTGAAAGAAAAACCATAACAATTCCGTTCTGCGAAGGTTGAGGTTGCAGCCGACTTCGAAAAACTTCGATTAGGCAATACGTAAATCTAAATAGATTTGTGAACAGCAGAAAGAGGAAAAGACTATTTTGCACTGGTTACTTTCTGCAAATTTGATGGCTTCTTCGGCTGGAAAAGCTATGGCGTCCGCTCCAGCTTTTAGGGCTAAAATGTCTGTTTCGACACGATGCTTTCCCTTTGGTCGCATACAACCCAAAACCAGCGGAGTCTGCGGAAACATCAACCGCGCAGCCAAGAGAACGCGGGCTATGTCTAAGGGTTTAGGCGGTTCAACCTTCGCCATTTCCGTCTTGTGTATAGGCATAAAAGCAATTATGACTAGGGCGGATGGTTTGGTTTCAGCTATCATCTCCAAAGCCTTCAATTCGCCTTTCAACTTGCCATAGTGAAGCCCAACAATCACGTGCGGCACAAACGGTATCCGTGCCTTGTCAAGCGCCTTCAGAGAACCTCGATAATCCTCAACATTCACGTTCAAGTTGTAGATTTCCCGTATAGTTTCATCCGAACCAATTATATCTATAAGCGCGGAGTCAACACCCGCTTCTTTAAGCGCAACAGCTGTCTCAAAGTCTATTATGCCAGTGTGAACAAAAACTGTTAGCCCCAACTCCCGCTTAACACGTCCAATAATATCAACAAACTTTTTCAGAGGCACGGAACCGTCTGGCAAGCAGCCTCCACTTATTAGGCATCCAAGCGCTCCCTCACGTTTAAGCTGCTTACAGAGTTCAAAAAGCCTTTCAGATGTTGCAGCTGGATACATTGTTTCTAAAACCTTGCCGCCGCAATGTTTACATTTTAAAGCGCAGCTTTTGCCAGTCACGGAAATTGTTGGAAAATCCGTCGGCGAAGAGTGGTAATAGCTTGTCCTATAATACATGAAACTTGGAGCGTAAAAGTAAACCCTTCTGCTTTTCAGAGAGCGAGCGTTTTCGTTTAAAAGGTTTAACAGTTCCGCCTCATTCATTTGCCAGACATTTTCGGGTGAAAGCCTATTCATTTTCCTCCTTTGAAAATGCGCCTAGCTCATTTAATAGTTTTCTTTTTAGCGGAAGCCCAAAGCAAAGGGAAAAAGGAACAACCAGATAAGTTAACTTTCGTTTTTCTTTTCTTGCTCGTCAATGCGTTTTGAAAGGGTTGGAATAACCTGTGAAGCCTCGTCCATTATCCTAATTGATTTTGCAACTTTCTCCAAGTATTTCTGAAAGTTTAGGGCTTTGAAAACTGCAACGCCTCTGTCTGTGACTGCATACAATGTTTTCTCATTTATTATTCTCTCTTCAACAAGCCCGTTTCTTATTAGAAAGTCTATGTAGCGTTCCAAAGCCGTGCAGTCAATGTCAATTTCGTAAGCCACGCCGTCAATAGTGGATGGTTCCTTAACTAGGGCTTCAAGAATAGCCTCGTAAACCTCAAGTTTCGACCTTCGCATCCAACCACGCCTTTAAACTGGTTTCGGCTTGCAGTGATAAAATACTTGTGAATTCAAAATCTTTAGTGGAAAACCAAAAATTTTGTTGCAACAAATATTAAGCCCAACTAAGCCTAAATCTAAACGGCTAAAGAGCGTGCAAAGTTGACTATGCAAAGCAATTTGCCACCGAAAATTCGAGTTTCCCTAGGCTCAGCCATCGTCATGAAACTAATAAATGGACGGCTTGACGCTGAGCCAACAACCGCCTACCTAATGACATACAAAAGGGGAAAATGCACAGCAAACTGCAGCTTCTGCCCACAGGCAAGAAAAAGCCAAGGCAGAGCAGACATGCTCTCAAGAATCTCTTGGCCCATCTTCCCAACAGAAAAAGTCTTAAAAGGATTGGCTTTGACTGTTGCTGAGGACACGATAAAGCGTGTTTGTGTACAAGCGCTTAATTACCCAAATGTTTTCTCACATCTCCTAGCCATTGTTAAGGCAGCGAAAAAGCACGTAAACATTCCAATCTCTATTTCTTGTCAACCTCTAAACGTCGAAAATTTAAGGCGTCTGGCAGAAGCTGGAGTTGAAAGGGTCGGCATACCCATAGACGCTGCCACAGAAACGCTATTCAACAAAATTAAGGGAGCAGAAGTTGGCGGTCCATACAGGTGGGAGAACCAGTTTAAACTGTTAAGGGAAGCTGTTAACATTTTTGGAAAAGGCAAAGTTAGCACGCACTTGATTGTTGGGCTTGGCGAAACAGAAGAAGAAATGGTTGAAACCATTCAGGAATGTGTTGACATGGGAGTTTTACCCGCCCTTTTCGCTTTCACACCCATCTCTGGAACGTTGCTGGAGAAGCGTGCTCAGCCGCAATTACAAAGTTACAGAAGAATTCAAGTTGCCAGATACCTAATTGTAAACGGAGTTGCGAGAAGCGAAAATATGACCTTCAACAAGGAAGGCGCAATAAAAGATTTTGGCGTTGAAAAAGAAACGCTCGCTAAAATAGTGCGTTCTGGAGCGCCCTTTCTAACGTCTGGATGCCCGAACTGCAACCGCCCATACTACAACGAAAAACCAAGCGGTCCAATATACAATTATCCGAGAACACTGACGGAAAAAGAGTTGGATGAAGTGGAAACTCAACTTGAATTGCTCGAAAAACCCATTTGATTGAGGGAAACATCCTATGGGAAAGCTGCTTTGGAAACCATCTGAGGAACGCATAAAAAGGGCGAACATCTCACGATTTATGGAGTTTGTCAACAAGAAATACATGTTAAAAATTAACTCCTATTTCCAACTTTACAACTGGTCTGTTGAGCGTATACCAGATTTCTGGGCGGCAGTGTGGGAGTTTTGCGAAATAATTTTCTCAAAAAATTACGTGAAGGTTGTTGACGACCTAAACAAGTTTCCAGGCGCAAAGTGGTTTGTAGGCGCGAGATTAAATTTTGCAGAAAACTTATTAAGATATAGAGATAACCATCCAGCCCTTATCTTTCATGGGGAAAACCAGAAAACGGCTAAAATGACTTACGCGGAGCTTTACAAGAATGTTGCGGGCTTGGCGAAAGCGCTTCGTGAAATAGGAGTCACGCCTAAAGACCGTGTTTGCGCATACATGCCCAACATAATGGAAACAACTGTTGCAATGCTTGCCACAACATGCGTAGGCGCAACATGGGCTTCATGCGGTTCAGAACTTGGTTCAAGCGCAGTGACAGACCGCTTAGGACAGATTCAGCCGCGAGTGCTGTTCACGGTTGACGCTTATCCCTACAAAGGCAAAGTCTTCAGTCTCCTATCTAACGTTGAAAACATTGTTAGGGCTATGCCCTCGCTGGAAAAAGTTATAGTTGTTCCCTACATGGAGGAAAAACCCGATATAAGCAGCATTCCAAAAGCAGCCCTCTACACCGATTTTATAGCCTCTGAAAAAAGTCTTGATGCGCAGTTTGAACAGTTGCCCTCAGACCACCCCCTATACATCATGTTTTCTTCCGGAACAACTGGCAAGCCAAAGTGCATGGTGCAAGGCGCCGGCGGAGTTCTAATAAACCACCTGAAAGAGCTGGTGCTTCACACGGATTTGAAAAGGGAGGATAAGATAACCTATATAACTTCTCCAAGTTGGATGATGTGGAATTGGCTCATGAGCTCCCTAGCAGTTGGAGCAACCATAGTCCTGTACGACGGTAACCCTAACCATCCAAACTGGGAAACCATGTGGAAACTGGTTGAGGAAGAGAAGATAACAATTTTTGGTTGCAGCGCAAGCTACATCAACTACCTTAAAAGCGTTGAAGCTAAACCAGCAAAACTCTACGACCTATCATCACTGCGGGAAATCTCCCAAACGGGCTCGCCTCTTTCAGCTGAAGGTTTTGAATGGGTTTACAAGGCAATAAAAGAAGACTTACACTTCAATTCGATTTCAGGCGGCACAGATATTAACGGCTGTTTCGCTGCTGGAAGCCCAACGCTGCCGGTTTACGCTGGCGAACTGCAAGCTCCAGCTTTAGGAATGAAGATAAAGGCTTATGATGAAAGCGGCAACCCGGTCGTCGACAGACAAGGGGAACTTGTCTGCGAGGCGCCTTCGCCATCGATGCCTCTATACTTCTGGAATGACCCGAATAACGAAAAATACTTGGACGCCTACTTCAGATTTTATCCAAATAAGAATGTGTGGAGACACGGCGACTACATAGAAATCCACAGCAGAACAGGCGGAATAACCTTTCACGGAAGGTCTGACGCTGTTTTAAAGCCCTCTGGAGTGCGCATTGGAACAGCAGAAATCTACAACATAGTTGAAAGACTGCCAGAGGTTGCTGACAGCTTGGCAATTGGACAGGAATGGAAAGGCGACCAACGCATTATCCTTTTTGTCAAAATTGCGCCTGGATACAGCCTAACAGAGGATTTAAAGGAGAAAATAAGGAGAAGCCTTCGAGAAAAAGCCTCTCCAAGGCATGTTCCAGCATTAATCATTGAAGCGCCCGACATTCCCTACACATTTAACATGAAGAAAGTTGAAGTTGCAGTCACAAACATAATACATGGAAGACCAGTCTTAAACAGAGACTCGCTTGTTAATCCAGAATCCTTGGAATTTTTTGAAAAAATCCGCGGTCAACTTCAGAAAGAATGAATTTGGAAAGTTAAAGCCTTTCAATGTCGAATGGAAGGTTTTCAAAGTTGGGTTTCTGTTTTGTAACCTGCTCCACTATTCTCCAGAAATCTCCTTCCGTAAAGCCCTTCCTCAAGTCTCGCATAAGCTTCTTTATTTGGTAAAATGTCATTTGTGTTCCACCCTTGTCCATGCTTTCCTGCATCTTTCGAAGCCCTTTAAGTATTTCAGATACTTGAAGCGGTGTGGCTTTTATTCCCACAATTTCCAAGAGGCTTTCGACAATTTGTCTGCCAGCTTGTCCTCCGCAATAAAAGGTTGTGTCTCTTTCAATCATTTTAGGCGGGAAGGGTTCATATGTTAATGGATGCGCCAGCGTCCCTTGGACATGCTCATCTACTTCGTGGGAGAAGACGTTTTCGCCTATTATCGCTTTGTATGGCGATACTGGTATGGCAAAGCTTTTTTCAACAAGCTGCGCAAGTCTATAAAGCTTTTTTATGTCGATGCCTGTGTCCACGTTATATAGAAGTTCTAAGGCGACTGCAACCTCCTCCAGCGGCGCAACGCCTGCTCTTTCGCCGTAACCAGCAACACAAGTGTGTACTGTGCTTACTCCTTCTTCAACGGCTGCCAAAGCGTTCGCCGTCGCCAACCCGAAATCGTTGTGGCAGTGAACAGCTAAGGAGGGTTCTCGCCTAAGTTTTTCAGTGAGCCCTTTTCTAATGTGAAAGGTGAGGTAGCGCATTGATAGGGGTCTTATAAAACCTACGGTGTCTGCGATTACTAGTTGGTTTGCTCCTGCTTTAGTTGCTGCTTCAAAAATTTGCAGTATGTCGGGCAGAGGCGTTCTTGTGGCGTCTTCTAAAACGAAGTGGACGTTTGCACCGCGTTTTTTCGCGTACTCAATGCATTCGACAGTTTTTTCTAAAACTTGTTCTTTTGTCATTTTCAACCTATATTGGAGATTAAGCCCATTGAAGGGGGTGAAGATTATGATTTCTCTTATTCCGCAGTCAAGACATGCATCCACATCTTCTTTAACTATGCGGGCTGAGGCGGCTAAGCGTGCTTGCTGAAAACCTTCGTTTGCAATGCGCCTAACCGTGTTTCTCTCTTCTTCCGATGTCGCTGGAAATCCTACTGTTATCATAGACACACCTACCTCGTCAAGCATCTTAGCAATCTTAACCTTTTCTATGTAAGTCAAAAAAACGCCCGGGCTTTCAGCGCCTTCCCGCAGGGTTTCATCCCAGATAAAGACTTTTTCAGGAAGTTTCGGAGGCAAATTTTTTCTTAGGCGGTTGTAATTCGCTATCAACCCTTGAGCTTCAAGCTTTTTAAATATCGTTTTTCTCATTAACCGCACATTCCAGCAAATTATAGGAATAGCGTCCTTGATATATAAAAATTGATTTATTTATATAAAAATTACAGTATTTAAGCGAACGCAAAGTTGAACGACAATTTAAAGTTGTGAAAAGAAAAGAATTGTTTGGCAAAATGTTACTCTTCTCGCTCCACAACAGTTGCTATGCCCACCCCACCGCCGCCACATAATGTTTGAATTCCGTACCTAAGCCTTTTCCTCTGCAGTTCATAAACCATTTCTGTAAAGTATATCACCCCACTTGCGCCTATTGGATGGCCTAGGGCTATAGCTCCGCCGGTGGGATTAACCCTTGGGTCGTCTAGGGCATATCCGAACTCTTTTGCAAAGGCTAGTGGTGGGCTTGCAAAGGCTTCGTTTGGTTCAATAATGTCCATGTCATCCATTGTTAAGTTGCCAGCCCTTTTCAAAGCTTTTCTCATTGCTGGAATTGGACCTAGAAGCATTAGGGTGGGGTCGTCTCCAGCTACTGCCATGGATTCTATTGTTGCCATGGGTTTCAGTCCCAAATCATCTGCCTTTTCTTGGGACATGAGCATTACAGCGGCTGCCGCGTCTGAGATTTGTGATGAATTTCCGGCTGTGTGGACTCCATCTGAAGTGAATCTTGGCTCTAGTGATGCCAGTTTTGAATACGATGTTTCTGGTTCATCTAAAGACTGTGTTCTAACTGTTTCGTCTACGTCAATTATTTTTGTTGTTCCATCCGGTTGAGGAACACGTACTGGAGCAATGCGCCTTCTGTACCACTCCTTGTCTCTTATGGCTTTTGTTGCTTTTTGGTGGCTCCAGAGGGCGAATTTGTCGCATTCCTCCCGTGTTATATTATATTTTTTTGCTACCATATCGGCTGCGACACCCATGGGGATGAAAACGTTCTTTTCATATATCTTGTCGCTTATCATGACCGGGAATCCGGCGGATTCTGCTGCGCTGATGTCGGATGTCATTGGGTAGTGGGACATGTGTTCGACTCCAGCAGCTATCATTATGTCACCGCATCCGGAGATTACGGCTTGAGCCATAGAATTTATTGCTTGTAACCCAGCGTTGCAGTATCTGTTAACAGTCATTCCAGCAATCTCTTGGGGTAGGTCGGCTACGAAAACAGCGAGTCTTCCTATGTTGCCGCCTTGCTCACCGATTTGGCTTAGGCACCCAACTGCTATATCTTCAATTTCTTCTGGGTTAAAGGCGTTAGACTTGCTTTGAACGCGCTTCACAAGTTCTGCAATTGCCATTGCAAGAAGTACTTGCGCAGAGACATTTACGTAGCATCCTCCCTTCCTCATGCCATTCCAACCAGACTTTCCAGTCGGGGTTCTAACGGCGTCAACAACAACACACTTCCTCAATTTTCCACCTCTTATTCTGCACTCTAATTTTGGGAAATAATTTGTAAGCCTTTTGTTAGTCGAATTTTTATAGAAGCTGAAAGTATTGATATAGACGTTTAGGAATTGGTGGTGATTTGTTGAAGGTTCTCGGCTTAATTGGTAGCTACAGGAAGTTGGGAAACACAGAGGTTCTGGTTAAGGAAGCCTTGATGGAAGCCCAGAGGCTCGGCGCAGAAGTAGATGTGCTGCGCCTCACAGACCTCAAAATAGAGCCATGCAAAGGCTGTATGGCTTGCGTTTTCAAACAAGAAGACTGCAAAATCCAAGACGATTGGCATATCTTTAAAGAAAAGTTTGAAGAAAGCGACGCAATTATAGTTGGTGCTCCCACATACCTTCTGGGACCAGCAGGAACAGTGAAAATGCTTCTAGACCGCAACATAATGTTCCAATGGAAAACTCCACGCGACGTAAAACCTGGAGCAATTATAGGAGTTGCTGGCATAAAGGGTTGGGAACCGTTCACAATGGCTACATTAAACGTTTTCATGTTTACATGCGGCGTAAAAGTTGTTGACCAAGCCATTTTTCATGCGCAAGGTCCAGGCGAAATCTTATTGAACGAATCAGCGATGGAGAGGGCGAAGAGGATTGGCTACAATGTCTTTCAAGCTGCCAGCAAACCAGTTGACGAAAGGAAATATTTGGGGGAGGCTGGCATGTGCCCGGTATGCCATCAGAACCTTTTCTCTGTTAAAAACGGACTATTGGAGTGCGCATTATGTCAGGCTAAGGCTAAAATTGAAGTTGTGGACGGCGAAATCAAACTTGTATTTGACCCAGAAACTTTGAAAAATTATCGTTGGAGCGAAAAAGGGCTACAGGAAGACTTCGCTTCAGCCATTCTCTCATCTGGACCAAGATTTCTAAAGGAAAAGGATGAGATTAGGAAAAGGGCAGAAAAATACGCTAACTTTCCAAGCGGAAAAGGCTGAACCTAGCGAAAGTTTAAAATTCGCTGTCAATTTTAAAGCCGATATGGCCAGGTGTTAAAATGGAAACTTTTCCATGGTGGAATGAAAAACAGAAAAAACTAATGGGAGATGCAAAGGCTTTTGCGGACGAAAACCTGCCGATAGGCGAAGAAACTTTTTGGACAAAGAAGTTCCCGCTTGAGTTATTGAAGGAAGTTGCCCGCAAGGGCTGGTTTGGAGCAGTAATCCCCGAAGAATACGGCGGAATTGGAGCAGGCGCAACTGGTGTTGCTATTGTGGCTGAAGAACTCAGCAGAATATGTTCAGCATTGTCCTCAGCCTACGGCGTTACAATGTTCGGCGGTGTTGAGCAACTCCTAACTTTCGGAAGTGAAGAACAAAGACGGAAGTGGCTTCCAAAAATAGCTAAGGGCGCGCTTTTTGGCGCCGTCTGCATAACAGAGCCTTTTGTCGGCTCGGACGCCGCTGGGGTTGAGACAACAGCCAGACGCGAAGGCGGCTATTATGTTTTGAACGGGAAAAAACGTTTTATAACTAACGCTGGTTTAGCGGATATTTACTGTGTTTATGCAAAAACAAGCGAAAAACCAGAAGATAAGGCGAAATATCAGCATCTAAGCGCTTTCCTGGTTGAGAAGGGAACAAAGGGCTTTTCAGTAGAAAAAATTAACGAGCTCTGCGGATGGGACGGTTTGCCAAACGGGGTTTTAGACTTTAACGACGTAAGGGTTCCAGCCGAAAATCTCATAGGTAAAGAAGGCGACGGCTGGCGCGTTATGGTTTCAGGCTTAAACTTTGAGCGCGTTGTGTTTTCCGCAGCCATGCTTGGTCCAATGAGGGAAGCGATTCGTTATGCGGTGGCTTACACTCAACGCCGCGTCCAATTTGGAAAACCAACAATAGAAGTTCCAACAAACCAGTTTAAGATTGCCGACATGATGGCTAACCTCTACACGTCCCGTTTACTTGTCTACTATGCCGCGCATTTGCTGGATCAGCGTAAGGAGGCTATGGTTGAAGCTGCAAATGCAAAAATGTTCACTTCCCAGGCTTTTGAAAGACTAATGAGCGACGCTGTTCAGGTGATGGGCGGAGACGGTTGGACACGCTTCTACCCAGTTGAAAGCTACCTACGCGATGCAAAAGTGAACCAAATAGGGGCTGGAACAAACCAAATAATGCAGTTGGTCATTTTCAGAGGCGGGTTAAGAGCGCTGGGCGAAGATTTGAAAATGCCAAAGCGGCGAATACATAAAAAACTTGGAGTTCCAACATCAACAACAGAACCCTTACCAAAAACAGAAGCAACCGAAGACGGTGTCCTAAAAACGCTGGCTGAAGACTACAAAGTAAATCCAGGGCTATATATGACCTTTGAAGACTTGAAGGAAAGAACGGCTGAAGCCTCAGATGAAAGGCTTGAGAAAATCCTAAACAGCCTAGAAGCAAAGGGGTTAGTTAAGCTTCAAAAAGATGGGAAAGGGAAAACAGCGCTTGCAAAGGCAACATACAATGGATTGCGAAAAGCAGCGCCTCTAGAAGAGTACAAATGGTATCCGCAGTGGCTGGACAAAAAATACAAATTTTAGACTCAGCCACAGAAGCCCAACCCATTCGAATTCAAAAGAGCCTTACAGCAAAATCCTAGAGGGGTCTATCAATTTTGATTTGACTCAGCTTCTAAATTTGACCTTTAAAAAGTCACTAGGTGCCTAGAAAGTTTTTTAACAGTTCATGTTGCTTATGTGCCTCTAAATGGGGGAATTGGTATGGAAGTTAGAAAAATTGCTGTTTTAGGCGCTGGTTTGATGGGTCACGGAATTACACAAGTAGCTGCGCAGTTTGGCAAGTTTGAGGTTTACATGCGTGATGTTGAACAGAGGTTCATAGACAACGGCATGGCTATGATACGCGAAAGCCTAACACGTTTCCTAAAGAAGGGGCAGATGACAGAGGAGGAAATGAACGCTGTAATGGCGAGAATTCACCCGACACTGGATTTGAAGGAGGCTGTTTCAAACGCAGACCTAATTATAGAGGCTGTTCCAGAAAACGTTGAACTCAAGAAGGCGACGTTCCGCGAGGTGGACGCTTACGCGCCGCCCCACGCCATCATAGCCTCAAACACTTCATCCATAAGCATAACAGAAATCGCCTCAGCCACAAAACGCCCAGAAAAAGTCTGTGGAATGCACTTCTTTAACCCGCCACAAGTGATGAAGCTTGTCGAAGTGATAAAGGGTGCAAAAACCTCAGAGGAAACCATAAAAATAGCCATGGAAGTGTCCCAAAAAATGGGCAAAGAAACAGTTCTGGTAAAGAAAGACACGCCCGGCTTCATCGTAAACCGCGTACTAATACCCGCCTTAAATGAGGCTGTTGCATTGTATTGGGAAGGCGTAGCCGACAGAGACGACATAGACAAAGCCATAAGGCTGGGCTTAAACTGGCCTATGGGACCGTTAATGCTTTTGGACTATGTGGGATTAGACACGGCGTTTGCTGTTGCCGAACTCCTAACAAGAGAGCTAGATCCGAAATATCACCCAAACATAGGGTTAAGGCAGATGGTAAGAGCGCAACTTCTCGGGAGAAAGACTGGAAAGGGCTTTTACGACTGGACGCAAAAATAAATGGAGGCGAAAAGATGGAGTTCAAATACATAATTTATGAAAAAAGCGAGGGAATAGCCACAATAACCCTCAACAGACCGGAGGCATTAAACGCACTAAGCAAAGAGGTCATAGACGAGGTCTTGCAAGCCCTAGAAGACGTGAGAAACGACGAAAACATACGCGTTGTTGTCATAACTGGTGCTGGAGAAAAGGCGTTTTCCGCAGGCGCCGACATAAAAGCCATGAAGGGCATGACCGCCCTAAAAGCAAGAGAACTCTCAACGATGGGTGGAAGACTCTGCGACGCCATAGAAAACCTTGAAAAGCCAGTCATAGCCGCCATAAACGGCTTCGCCCTCGGAGGAGGCTTAGAACTAGCAATGGCATGCGACATACGAATTGCTTCTGAAAACGCCCGCATGGGACAAACCGAAATAAATATAGGATTAATTCCCGGTTGGGGCGGAACGCAGAGGCTTCCGAAACTTATAGGCATGACGAAAGCGAAGGAGATGGTTTTCACTGGAAAAATGATTGACGCAAAAACAGCCGAACAGCTGGGCTTAATAAACATGGCTGTTCCACCAGAAAAGTTTAAGGAAACAGTGCAGCAATTCGCCGCTGAACTAGCTTCTAAAGCTCCTGTAGCCCTGAAAGTTGCGAAGGCGTTGATAAACAAAGGCGCTTACATAAGTTTAGACTCTGCGGTGGCTCTTGAACGTGAAGGAATAGGTGTTGTCGGCTCGACAGAAGACCTTCAAGAGGGCGTTTCAGCGTTTATGGAGAAGCGTAAACCAGTGTTTAAAGGCAGGTAGCAAGTCATCACGTGCTTATGGCAACTCAATAATACCCAACTCTTTTTTTGTAAACTTCCATAAGTTTCTTCCCTAGTTGTCAATGACTTCTTCCTGCGCTCATACGGATAGATTTGTGAAGTTGCATTTTCTTAACTTAAAATTTCTTCAAGTGGACCACGGTTATGAACAACCAAAAGTTATATTTAAAAGGGCAAGATTATGAGAGCTTTCTCGTGTACAGGAGAGAAATTAATGCCAGATCCGCATGTGTTGTTGCAAGATGAACGCGGGAAACATGTGCTTCTGCTTGGAAACGAAGCGATTGCCAGGGGGATTCTAGAAGCTGGCATAAGCGTTGTTACCACTTATCCAGGTACTCCTGCCTCTGAAATAGGCGACTCCATCTCCGCCATCGCTTCTGAAGCTGGCATATACATGGAATATTCTGTTAATGAAATTGTCGCTGTTGAAGTGGCCGCTGGAGCTGCAAATTGTGGAGTTAGGTGTCTTACAGCCATGAAGCATGTGGGGTTGAATGTTGCTGCGGACGCGCTTATGACGCTTGCCTATGCAGGGGTTAGGGGCGGTTATGTTGTTGTCACGGCGGACGACCCGGAATGTTATAGTTCTCAAAATGAGCAGGATAACAGATTTTATGCTTTACTTTCAAATCTACCGTGCCTTGAGCCCTCTAACCCTCACGAAGCAAAGGATATGGCGATTTCAGCTGTTGAAATTTCGGAAAAACTGGAGTTGCCAGTAATGCTGAGGACAACAACCCGCGTAAGTCACACGCGTGGACCAGTTGTTTACGGAAAACTTGCAAGGCCAAGGTTAAAAGGCAGCTTCATCAAGGACGTAAAACGCTTGGTTATGGTTCCAGCAAACTCCAGACCTAAACATGATATCCTCTTAAAGGCTGCTGAGAAGGCTAAAGAAATCTCTGAAAAATCCCCCTACAACAAGATTATCCGCAAAGGCAAAACCAGAGAATATGGCTTAATATCCTCAGGTTCAGCCTACAACTATGCCGTTGAAGCTGCAGAGCTGTTGGGCTTGGCGGTTGATATTTTGAAGCTTGGAATGACCCATCCACTTCCGGAAAAATTAATTGGGCAATTCCTAAAAGAGCATGGGAAGGTAGTTGTTGTCGAAGAACTTGAACCCTACTTGGAAATGCAAGTTAAATCCATAGCAAAGGATTATGCGCCGGCAACAGAGGTTCACGGCAAGATGAGGCAACCACGCTTTCCGAGGTCGGGTGAACTTTCCACCCGCGCAGTGCTCATCGGGTTGGCAGATGTTACTGGCAAAAAATTACCAATCAACTTTGGGGAGATTGACACTAAATATGTCGAGGCTGTTGCCGAGCTGCCCTCAAGACCTCCAGTTTTGTGTGCTGGCTGTCCGCATAGAGCCTCCTTTTATGTGGTGAGGAAAGTTGTAGGCGAAAAGGCGGTTTATTCTACAGACATAGGATGCTATACTCTTGGAATTGCGCCGCCGTTAAACATTGGCGACATCATGATTTGTATGGGTGCAAGCATAGGAATGGCTCAGGGCATAAGCAAAACAACGGAAACCAACACAATCGCTGTAATTGGGGACTCAACGTTTTTCCATTCTGGAATCCCAAGGCTCATAAACGCGGTTTACAACAACCACAAAATAGTCGTAACCGTCTTAGACAATCTAACAACAGCCATGACCGGGCATCAACCACATCCAGGAACAGGCGTTACTGGCATGCAAACAGTGTCGGAGAGAATAGCCATCGAAAAAGTTGCTGAAGGATGCGGTGTTAAATGGATCAGAATAGTTAACCCCTTCAACATTAAGGAAGCTGAAGAAGCCTTAAAGGAAGCCTTAAAGTATTCTGGAACTTCGCTGATAATTTTCCGGGCTCCGTGCGCCTTAATGGTTGTCAGAGAAAGAAGGCGAAAGGGTTTGGGAACCCCCACCCACAAAATAACTGAGAAATGCACAAACTGCATGGTTTGCATTAAAACGCTTGGTTGTCCAGCAATAACCCTTGAGAAAGGCAAAGTTAACATTCACGAAAACCTTTGCACAGGATGTGGACTCTGCGCTTCAGTTTGCCCCTACAAAGCCATAGAACCAAGTGCAACAAATTAAGGTGAAACGAAAATGAAAGAATTTAATATAGTCTTAGCTGGGGTTGGTGGACAAGGCGTACTTCTGGCAGCAGAAATTTTAGGAACGGCCGCTGTTAAAGAGGGATTAAACGTTCGCGTAGGCGAAATCCACGGCATGGCTCAACGTGGCGGAGCAGCTGTTTCAACTGTTAGGATAGGAGAAAAAGTTTTTTCTCCCTTTGTTTTGGATGGACAAGCAAACTTCATTTTGGGATTTGAACCACTGGAAACATTAAGAAACATACGGTATGCCTCAGAAAAAACGCTTATAATTATGGGAGACGAAAGGATCCCCCCACCAGAGTTCACGCTAAAAAACATGGATTATCCGCAAATGGAAGAAATCTTGAAAAGGATAAAGCGCTTTTCCCAAAAAATTGTACTCGTAGAAACATCAAGGTTGGCTAGGGAAGCAGGAAGCGCACTAGCCCAAAACGTTGTTCTTTTGGGAGCGACGGCTTCAACTGGAAAGTTGCCCATGAGTAACAAAAGTTTGATTGAAGCCTTAAAGGAGCTTATTCCAGCCCAACACATCAAAATCAACGTGAAAGCATTTGAACTAGGCTACAATTACGTCAAAAAATTGAACTTTTAAGTTTGACTGTTTTTAGATGCTGCGCTTCCGCTGTTCTTTTCTTCATTTCCTAATATCGCCTTCATTATGCTTTGAAATATCTTCATGTCTGAAACGTTCACTATTGGAATTTGGAGGCTTTTTTCAATCTCGTAAATTTTCTCAAACTTTGGAAAACTTGCATAACAGATTTGGCTTATTGGGAATTCCCGCGTTTTCAACTCATGCTCAAAAGATTTTTCATAAACCTCTAGGCACAACACGTGTCCATCCACCCAGTAAAGCCTGTTAGCGCCAAAAGTTGTGGCGCACCATGCTATGTCGGAGACTGAACGCTTATCCAAGCCTAAAATGGTCACTTTCCTTGTTGGAGCAATTTCCACTTCCATAAGGTTTCACCCTTTAAACGGCGTGTTTAACACCTCTTTAACCTTGCTGCTTATTTTCGGACCTAAACCATAAACTGTTTTAGACCAACTGTCCACGTTTATTAGGGCGTTTAATGGAGTTTGGTAAGATTTAAGGATGCTGGTGGCTTTCTCTCTTCCGATATTGGGTAGACTGGCTATAAAGTATACTTGAGCATCGGAGAGAGTTTCACATTTTTTGGCTGGATGAACCGTTGGAACCCTTTTCTCCACAATTTGTTCTTGGCGGGCAGCCACATATAAGAAGTCAACTGTCTCCTTGTAAGAGGTTGTGTTCACTATGGCTATACCATTTTTTGCGAGGTTGAACATAGCGCCCCAAACGGAAACTGGTTGTATTCGGCTGAACTTGTAAATTATCGGCAAGTAGCCTTCCAAAAGGATTAGAGATTTTGGGTAAACCTCCTTCAGCCTAAACAATTGTTCGAAGAGGTAGCGGCGAGTAAGCGTGTAAACAAAGTCCTGAACCGTCTTGCGTTCCACAGCGCATTCGTCGGACAGAACGTAATCACCTTTCTCCAACATCTCAACCTTTACGTTAACGCCGCGCTCCCTAAGACCCTTAACAATCTTCGCAGCCACATTCGCCTCACGACTGTCAACAATAATAGTTGGCTCCTGTCCATCGTCTTTCTTTTCCTTTAAATATGGAAGCAAACTTTCAGATCCAGACATGCCTATAACTCTCTATTAATTGTAGTAACGAGAGGAATTAATCAGTTCTCATTGATAAAACTTGAGTAAATAAAAAGCGACACAATAGCGCAGAACGGAACAAAAAGGCGAGATGCTTGAACATAAAAAGGGAGGAGAGAAGTTTATGGTCCTTTCTTGGTTATTTCTTTGACTACGCCTGCAGCTATTGTTGTGCCCATGTCTCTAACTGCGAACCTTCCAAGTTCCGGAAACTCCGTATATGTTTCGATTGCTATTGGATGTAGTGGTTCCATCCGCACTACGGCGGCGTCTCCAGTTTTTAGGAAAGTAGGCTTTTCCTCTACAACTTGTCCTGAACGAGGGTCAATCTTCCTTATCAACTCAGTGAATCTACATGCAATTTGTCCAGTGTGGTAGTGAAGCACTGGAGTGTAGCCTGCTGCTATGGCTGTCGGGTGGTAAATAACAATTATTTGACCTATGAATTCCTTTGCAACTGTCGGCGGGTTAGTAACGTGTCCACACACGTCTCCTCGGCGAATGTCCGTTTTTGCTATTCCGCGAACGTTGAATCCTATGTTGTCTCCAGGCTCAGCCCGCGGTATTCTTGTATGATGCATTTCTATTGATTTTACTTCTCCTTGCTTGTTTGCTGGCATAAAAATGACTACGTCGTTTTCCTTGAGCACTCCTGTCTCAACTCTTCCAACGGGGACCGTTCCAACGCCAGTGATGCTGTAAACGTCTTGGATTGGAATGCGCAACGGCTTGTTTAAGGGTTTGGGCGGAATTTCAAAAGTGTCCAAAGCTTCAATTAATGTTGGTCCCTTGTACCATGGCATTTTATCGCTTGGTTTAACTAGGTTGTCGCCTGTCCATCCCGAGGTAGGGACAAACGGGATTTTTTCAACTTTGTAGCCGATCATTTTCAGCATTCTTGAAACTTCATTTTTGACCTCATTATACCGCTCTTGACTCCAGTTTACGCTCGCATCATCCATCTTGTTGATGGCCACAACTAGCTGGTTAACGCCCAGTGTAAAAGCCAAAAAGCCGTGTTCCCTTGTTTGTCCACCCGGACCTATTCCAGCTTCGAATTCGCCTCTCTTAGCTGAGACGAAGAGTATGGCGCCGTCAGCTTGGCTTGCGCCTGTAATCATGTTTTTGACGAAGTCTCTGTGTCCCGGCGCGTCGATTATTGTGAAGTAGTATTTTTTGGTTTCAAATTTTAGGAATCGCAAGTCGATTGTTAAGCCTCTTTCCCGTTCTTCTTTAAGGTTGTCGAGGATCCAAGCGTACTTGAAGGTTTCCTTGCCCAGTTTTCTAGCTTCTTCCTCGTATTGCTTTACTGTTCTTTCGTCGACTGCTCCTGCCAAATATAGCATGTGTCCTGTTGTGGTTGATTTTCCATGATCAACATGTCCCATAATCACTAGGTTTAAGTGTGGTTTTTCTGGTCTACTCAAATTTTTTCCTCCTACACACTCTATTTTCTGGAAACTCCTATATTTTTAGTGAATTCGCTTACACAACTGTTCATTCAATTATTTTAAGTTTATGATAACATACTGCCATGGCGCATTTGAAATTTGGAAACAGATATTAAAGCTTTTTAGGAACTATTTTTTGGACGTGTCTAGGTTATGCCGACGAACTTGCCTGCTGAAGCTAAACGTAAGTGGGCGGAGGTTTCGGCTTCCAAAAATCCTAGACAGAAACTTCAACTTATGCAGGAATTTTTAAGCCTCGTTCCAAAGCATAAGGGCACAGCCAAACTCTGTGCACAAGTTAAGAAGCAAATGGCTGTTCTGCGAAGGGAAATTGAGGAGGGAAAACGGCGAAAGACCGGCAGGGGTGGACCCAAATTTTTTATAGAAAAGGAAGGAGCAGCCCAAATAGCGCTTTTAGGTTTAACAAATGTTGGAAAGAGCAGCCTACTTGCCACGCTTACAAACGCAAAAGTTGAGGTTTCACCAAACCCCTACACTACTCGGGAGCCCATTCCGGGAATAATGAACTATGAAGATATGCAATTCCAAATTGTTGAGGCTCCAGCTTTGATGGAAGGGTCAGCGGATGGAAGAGCTTGGGGGCTTCAGACTCTTGCCTTAGCGCGAAATGCGGACGGCTTAATTTTGATGATAGACCTTTCGCAAGACCCTGTGGAGCAAATTTCCTTAATTTTAGGCGAGTTGGAGAAAACCCGAATATTAGTCGCTAAGCCTAAGGCGCGGGTTGAAATTGAAAAGAAACATTTCGGAGCGGGCTTACGGATAATTTTGTTGGGAAGGCTTGTGGACTGCACGTTTAAAGATGTTGAAGAACTCTTGAAAAGCTATCGCATTACGGATGGTGTTGTAAAAATTTCTGGAGAAGCAAGTTTAGACGAGGTGGAAGATGCAATTTTTGAAAATGCAATTTACAAACCTTCAGTGGTCGTGGCGAACAAAATTGATTTGGAAAATGCGGAGGCAAATTTGAAATTGTTGGAGGCTTATGTTGGCGGAAAACTGCCGGTAATTGCTGTTTCTTGCAAAACTGGTCACGGTTTGGAAAAGCTTGGGGAAACATTGTTTAAAATGTTAGACATAATACGTGTCTATACTAAGGAGCCAAATGAGAGGGAACCTTCCAAAAAGCCCTTCATTTTGAGAAAGGGAGCAACCGTTTACGACTTAGCAAAGAACATCCACAGCGACTTTAAAGAAAACTTTTCTTACGCTAGGGTTTGGGCTAAACGCCTTACTTTCAGCCCTCAAAAGGTTGGTTCCACATTTGTTCTCGAAGATGGAGATATCGTCGAAATTCATACGCGATAAATTTTATCTTGAAGCTTGGGCTATCCTCTCTATTTCATGGCGTTTCGAGACCGCATAGCTTTTCATGTCATGGTTCGCTGCCAAAATCAGTTCTTCTGCTAGACATTCTTCTATCGAGCGGGGATTGTTCATCGCCGCTTGCCTTGCCCCTTCACAGATGTGCCTTAAAGCCAAATCAATTCTCCTCTGGGGAGCGACATCCACGGACAAGTGGTAGACTATTCCGCCGTAGCTTATCCTCGTTGTATCCTCGCATGGCGCAGAATTCTCCACAGCCCTAACAAGCACTTCCACGGGGTTTCTGCCGGTTCGCAAATTAATTATTTCAAAGGCGTGTTTAACTATGTTTATGGCTTTGGCTTTTTTGCCAGCGTTCTTTCCTGGTCTCATAAGGTTATTTATGAGCCTTTCAACAATGTTGACGCTTGCTTTACCAAAGCGCTTATGCTCATGCCGCCCCATGCTGTGAGGAACTACAACCGGCTTTAGGGACAAGTATCTCTGCAATCCTAAGTCTTTTACTTGAACATCCTTGAAGCCCCATTTTCCAAAAAGCTTTATCTCCTTCTCCTCTTGTTTTTGGCTCAAAACTCTCACCGTGCCGGCTTCTGTTTTCTTCCATAAACCAGTTCATTTAATGATACGCCGTTCACCATTATAACTTTCCACCGCACTCCAGGGATGTCTCCCATGCTTCTGCCTCGTGAACCACCTATGCCTTCAACTATAACCTCGTCATGTTCATCAACAACGTTGAGGGCGCCGTCGCCTGGAAGGAAGGCTGTGATGACACGCCCATTTTTGATTAGTTGCGTGCGTACGCATTTGCGTATGGCGCTGTTGGGCTGCTTGCTTTCCACGCCGACCTTTTCGAGGACTATGCCTCTTGCCATGGGTGCGCCTTCAAGGGGGTCAGCCTTCACATCAAGCATTAGCATTCGGCGTTTATAGTACATGCTACTCCAACGGAATTTTTTCCGTTTTTCAACTAGTTTTCTTGCGGCGAATTCGCCTCTTGGAGATTTTGAACCCATAGCCTCGATTTTCCTCTTGCTAACGTCTAATCACAATTCTAATATTTAAACTGTAACATGATAACCATACATTTTTATCACTTTAACATTCCACTCGTTCACATGCTACAGAGAAAGCAAAAACTTAAGTTTCATGTAAACAATATTAAAACAGAGATAGGTAGAATTGAAAAGTAAACTGAAGAAACTGCAAAATGGAAGCATAATTGCAGTTATCATCGGTATTTTGCTATGGATAGTTGTTGGACCAGCTATAACCAGTGTGGGAATGATTTGCAATTCTGGAGACCACGAATGGTCCTTCTTCCAATATTATAGTTGGTTAAGCGATTATAATTGGTTGGACGGTTCTGAACCTCTAAACTTGGAAGTAACGGCAGTTTACTGGGTTGGCGTTTTAATCAGCATAATCGGATTCTTTATTTTCGCTACGGGTTTAATAGTGGTCACTCTCACATTTCTTCTTAGAACGTGGAAAAAGGTTAATTTAGACAAAAGCTTGTAAAACATACCCTTATGGTTTTTTGCCGCCGCAGTGGGGACATTTATCAAGTTTTTCGTCGTAAAGGTTCCCGCAGTATGGGCATCTAATTTTCACTATTTCACGTATTATTTCTTTCTCTTTAACTACTGGAGGATTCCCATATGAAGCCTGCCCTTCAATTTCTCCACGTGCTTTCATAATTCTCAATATTAGGATGGCAAAGAAACCTACAAAGAATATCAATGATAGTACAAAAACTGCCCAGAACATAGTTTCGAAGTAAGGCGGAAACCAGTCCAAGCTCACACCTATTAAATAGGCTAGTTGCGTCACATATTTAAGCATGAGCCGATTTTCCATTTTAACGGTTGCCCCACAATGAAGAACTGGCGTTTGCTCAACATCAAAACAGACAACGCCTTCATGAATATGGCTGTAGACGAAGCAATATTGACTGCACACATTCAAAAACTCGCCCCGAACACTTTGAGGCTTTTCTGTTGGAAGCCCTCTGCTGTCTCCATTGGAAGATTTCAGAAAATCGAAAATGAGGTTCAACTGGAAAACTGTAAGGCTTATGGAGTTGATGTTGTAAGGCGTATAACTGGCGGTGGTGCTGTTTACCATGACTCGGAAGGCGAAGTCACCTACAGTGTGGTTGCAAGCAAAAATGATTTGGAAGTGAAGGATATAGGAGAAGTTTACGCGAAAATTTATGGCGGATTAGCTGAAGCATTAAAAATTTTGGGAATAAAAGCAGACTTTAATAAGGGTGATGCAAAAAATTGTCCAAACATGACTGTGAAAGGCAAGAAAATTTCTGGAAGCGCCCAGTCTCATAAAGGCAGTTGCTTCTTACAGCATGGCACGGTTCTCTTAGATGTTGATTTAGAGAAGATGTTCACTTTCCTAAAGGTTCCATGGGCTAAAACGTGTATGGAAATAGTGTGCATTGCAAAAGATAAGATTACTTCAATAAGGGATGAACTTGGAAGAAATGTTTCGGTGAAAGAGGTTTCTCAAGCTTTGGCGGAAGGATTTCAAAAAGCCCTAAACATAGAACTTGTGGATGGCGAATTAACGCCTTATGAACGGGAACTCGCCGAAAAACTTTGTAAGGGGAAATATGCAACTCGCGAATGGAATTTTGAACGTTAAAGGAATTTACTAGGACAGGAAAACCGCACCCTTGCTTGTTGACCCAACCATCCTTGAATAGACAGCAAGTATCCCCTTCTCAGCCTTCGGCTTCGGAGGCTTCCACCGCCTTAACCTATCCCGCAACTCTTCCGCTGAAACCTTCAAATCGAGTCTCCTATTCGGTATATCTATGGAAACCACATCGCCGTCTCTAACCAAGGCTATGGGTCCGCCGCTCATAGCTTCTGGACTAACATGCCCTATACATGGCCCCCTCGTAGCACCAGAAAACCTTCCATCCGTAATCAACGCAACCTCGTCACCGAGCCCAGTTCCTATAAGGGCTGCTGTTGGCCAAAGCATCTCCCTCATGCCTGGACCTCCCTTAGGACCTTCGTATCTTATTACGATGACTTCGCCTGAGTTTATTTTTCGATCCATTATTGCCTTTAATGCTTCTTCCTCCGAATCGAAGGGTCTTGCCGGCCCCTCGAACTTCAGCATTTTCGGGTTTACAGCTGACTGTTTAACCACTGCGCCTTCCGGCGCTAATGTTCCTTTTAAAACTGCAATTCCGCCTTCTTTGTGGACAGGGTTATCCTTCGGCTTAATAACTTCCCTGTTCAGCACCTTAGCATCTTTTATGTTTTCTCCGAGAGTTTTTCCGGTAACAGTTAATACGTCTTGATTTATGCTTTCTCCCAGCTCTTTAAGTACTGCTGGTATTCCTCCAGCTTCATCTAAATCCTTTACAGTGTATGGTCCAGCTGGGTCCATGTCGCATAAATGGGGTGTTTTCCTGCCTAACTCATCAAACAATTCAAGGGGAAGTTCTATTCCCAGCTGTGAGGCTATTGCTGGAAGATGTAAAACAGTGTTTGTTGAACCGCCAAGAGCCATGTCAACTCTGATGGCGTTTTCGAAAGCTTCGTAAACCATGATGTCGCGGGTTTTTATGTCCTTTTCTATGAGCTTCATTATCTGCATTCCAGAATATTTGGCTAACCTTAACCTTTGCGCGTTAACAGCTGGGACGGTGGCTGAGCCTGGAAGGGACATTCCAAGCGCTTCGCATAGGCACCCCATAGTGTTTGCAGTGTACATGCCCTGACAGGAACCCGCTCCAGGGCACACGTAGTTTGAAACTTCTTTAGTCATCTCTTCTGGTAAGCCCAGCATCATGGTGCCAAACATCATTTCCAAACCTTTTGAAACCGTCAGTTTCTGTCCTTCATAAAATCCGGGAAGCATGGGTCCGCCGTTGATAAATATTGTTGGGATGTTTAGGCGGGCTGCCGCCATCATCATTCCGGGCACTATTTTGTCGCATGAGCCTATTAAGACCATGCCGTCGAACTTGTGGGCTTCAACCATTATTTCTATTGAAGCTGCGATTAGGTCTCTGCTTGGGAGGGAGTACCGCATTCCCTCATGTCCCATGGCTACTCCGTCGCATACTGCGATTGTGTGGAATTGGAAGGGCGTCCCACCAGCCATTCTTACTCCAGCCTCGACGGCTTCGGCTACCTTGTCAAGGTTAACGTGTCCTGGCACGATGTTTGTCCAACTGTTGACGACAGCCACTAGGGGGCGGTCAAGTTCTTCGTCGGTGAAGCCGCATGCTTTTATTATGCTTCTTCGACTGTAGCCTTCTACGCCTCCATACACTTTTCTGCTTCTAAGGTTGGAAGGCATAACCTACACCTTTAGCCATCATTACTGAATAAATCCACTATTTGACTGTTGCTTAAAAATAATTGTGGTTTGAGCTTGGTTTTACTTAACGTTTCACAATTTTCCATTTTACACCTTTCGGAGTGTCTTCGATTATTATGCCCATGGCTTTGAGTTGTTCCCTTATTTTGTCGGCTGTCTCCCAGTCTTTGGCTTTTCTGGCTTCCTCCCTTTTTCTTATTAGTTCTTCAGCTTCTTTTGGCAGTTTTTCCTCTCTCTTAACTTCGCCAATGACTCCGAGAACTTTGTCAAAGCCCATCATAAGGTTATAGACTTCTTCTGCTTCTTCTTTGCTAAGCATGTCGTTGTCCAAAATGTTGTTCACTTCTCTAACAAACTCGAAAAGCTCAGCTAAAGCCACGCTTATGTTTAGGTCGTCGTCCATGGCTTTGCAGAAATCACCGTGCACGCGGTTCATTAATTGCGTTATTTTTTCTCCGCAGCCTTTCCCATCCGCATCCAAAAGCCTTTGAACAAAGTTTCTTAGACGTTCTACTGCGTTTTTCGCAGCTTCTAATCCCTCGAAGGTGAAGTTTAGTTGCTGACGATAATGGGTTGACATAAGAAGGTATCGAACGGCTATTGGGTCATGACCCATCTTAATCAAATCTCTCAGCGTATAGAAGTTGCCGAACCGTTTTGCCATCCTTTTGCCTTCAACAAGCAGATGTTCGTTATGAAGCCAGTAATTGACGAACTTTTTGCCCGTTGCCGCCTCGCTCTGTGCAATCTCGTTTTCATGATGGGGAAAAATTAGGTCCACGCCTCCGCTGTGGATGTCTAAGGTTTCGCCGAGGTACTTCATAGCCATCGTTGAACATTCAATGTGCCATCCGGGTCTTCCCTTTCCTATTTCTGTTTCCCAGAAGACATCGCCGTCCTCCTCGTCCCATGCTTTCCAGAGGACAAAGTCGCATGCTTCTTCTTTTGCGTATTCTTGCACTTTTACTCTTGCACCTGGCTTAAGTTCTTCAACTTTAAATTTGGAGAGTTTGCCGTAGTCTTTGAATTTGGAAATGTCATAATATACTGAGCCATCTTCGCTTTTGTAGGCGTAGCCCTTCTCCATTAGTTTCTTTATTAATTCCACCATTTCTGGAATGTGTTCTGTGGCCCTTGGATAATATTCTGCCTTTTCGATGTTTAGCGCGGCTATGTCTTCAAAGAAGGCTTTAATGTAGCGGGCTGTATGCTCTTTTAGGGGTATCCCAAGTTTTCTGGAAGCCTTTATTGTTTTGTCGTCGACGTCTGTTAAGTTCATAACTTGGGTTACCTTGTAGCCGCGGTATTCAAGCCACCTTCTAAGCAAGTCTTCAAAAATGAAAGCTCTAAAGTTTCCAATGTGCGCGAAATCATAAACCGTTGGGCCGCACGTGTACATTTTGACTTTGCCCTTTTCAAGAGGTACAAACTTTTCCTTTTTCCGCGTCAAAGTGTTGAAGAAGTATATGCTGTCTTCTTTTCGGTTTTTCATGGAACTTTCGACTAAAAGATGCTGTGGAGAATATTTAAGGGTTTTACCAGAACTTCAAAGTTTAATCGTATTTTTTGATTTTCAGCATTTCCCTAAAGTTCTTCAGGTCTTGGGCTACGCGTTTTAGAAAGTAGAGCTCCTCCATGGTTCTTTCAAAATTCGCGAACTCTTCTCGGATTTTCAGCAGAAAACGCTCGGAGCCGTCCATAACGTTTCATCCTAAGTACCTAATTATGATGAGGGCTTTCATCGTTTTTTGGCAACCACACAGCCATTCCGTCATCGAGGAGAAAGGAGAAGGCTTCGAAAACGGAAAAACCGATTCTTGGCCACTGTGGTTTGCCTTCAACCTTAGCCCTCCATACTGCATCGTAAGACTTAATACACAAGCAGCTATAAAAACATTACTGAATAAAAAGAACGTACAAACGCAGGCGCGCCCGTCAACCTATAGCCAATATACCCTCAAGAATCCTCTTTTCCGGAATCTCCAACTGTTTTGAAAGCCAAGTTTTCAGAAGGGCTGCGGGCTTCGGAAGCTCGCCACTATACGTTATAATCTGATTTCCTTTTAAGGCATCAACCTGAAAAGATTTTTCAGCCTCTTTGTAGAGGAAGGAAAGTGTCTGAGGCTGATAAGCCAGTGTCTGAAAGTCCTCCCACTGTTTGCAACGCAAAATAACTGGTGGACCCCTAACTTCTGTTTTCTCCACCAACAATGGTTGTGGTTGCTGCGCTTGCGGCTGCACTTGCACCGCCGGAGTTTCGCGAGAAGTCGACAAATACGATATTAGGTTTGTTATCTCATTCTGCAGTGTGGTCAGCCTTTCCTCAACTTTCTCCACTTTCCCGCTTATTTCGCCAGCATCTCCAAGCCTTTCAGTTATGTTGCCCAACTCATTTATTAATCGGTCCAAGTCCTTCTCATGCTCTTTCAAGACGCTGACTATGAAGTCTAAAGCTTCTAAGGCTTCATCCTTGGACGGAGGCTTCTTTGACATGGCTTCTCTCCCTTTTTGTTCAAGGTATTCAATGCCTTTCTTTATAAATAAAGGTAGCGAATCCTCAAAACATATCCATAGGAAGACATAACCATACTTATTAAAAATTAAAACCACTATGGAGAGTGATAGATACATATGCGCAAACCCGAGTTTTTCATACAAAATCCTTGAGTTGCTGATGGTCCGGAGAGGATTTTCCCTTCTTAATGGACCGGGCGGGATTCGAACCCGCGACCTCCACGATGCCAACGTGGCGATCATACCAAACTGATCTACCGGCCCTCGACAGAATAAGCACAATCAGAAAATTATTAAGCATTTTGCATGATTCAAATACGCCCCATCCACCACTTAATGCGTTGGCATCGTTGTTACTTTGTGCTATTCTATTCTTGGTAGAAAACCTAGAGGGGGTATCCAATTTAGCATTTTCCAACTAGCTAAAATTGACTTTCAAACTGCACCTACAGTAATGAGGAATCTGGTGTTCGTCAATCCAGAGCACCTGCAAAAATCTAGAGGGGTAGGTCCCGTATTGATTGGTTTTTTAGACATTAAATGTTGAGAAAAATGGAGTTTAAGAGA
>JAVZMA010000004.1:18681-82693 GCA_038883475.1 Bathyarchaeia archaeon | reverse complement strand
TTTGCCCATTAATGTTGGCATGTCCCACATCCAAAACCAAGCCTATTTCTCCATCAAGTTCACGGTAGAATCTTGTGAAGTGCTCGACACTCTTCATTAGGAATGGATACGGCTCCGGCACATTTTCTATGGCTATTTCGACGCCGTAGTCTATGGCAATTTTTGAAAGTTTTCTTATAGTTTTTAGGTTTTGTAGCCAGTCCATTTCTGGATAAAACATGCTGATGCCAGTTTTTAGCCCAGGATGAAAAACCCAAATATACGCATTTAACTCGCTTGCAAACGCAATGGATTTTTCAAGCCGTTTGAGCATAGCCTTCAATATTTGTTTTGATGGTGATGCAATGTTTATGTCTGCGAAAGGCGCGTGAATGGAATATTTTATGTTGTATGAGTGGCTGATGTTTTTTAGTGTGGATGTTCTGCGTTTGTCTAAAGCATGAAATCCGTCATCAACTATTTCTATATGAGATGTTTCCACTCTAGTGATTTGTTTAACCATTGTTTTGAAAGGTTCGCCTAAACAATGGAGCATTGATAAACCGACTTCAACCTTAACCATGCGCTAAGCACCGACCACGCCTAACAAGAACTTTAACCTTTCGAAACTCTTACTTATAACTTAATTTGTTGTAGAGTAAAGTTCTCAACTTCTAACTTAGCTGTAAAAATTGTGAAACTTTATAGTTTTCATTTTCCACTTATTCTTTGGGAAAAGTTATGGTTGATGAAAAAGACCTAATAGAATTTCTGAAAGCGCATGAGTGTAAGGCATCCATCAACGATGTTGCAGAAGGTTTAGGCATACCCAAATATGGACCGAACTCCGCCTACGCGCTTTTACAGTCTTTAAAGGCTAAGGGTTTAGTTGAGCGCAGAGGCGAGTTCTGGACATTAATTGTTGAAGAAGTTAAAGCTCCAAAACCAGCTAAAGCAGCAGAAACACCAGCACAACCCCAGCAGAAAGAGGAAGCACCTATCCCCGATGTTGAGAGGCTTATGAAAACTATGGCAAAAACTCTTGCAGAAGCGATGAAGGGTGCAACTGCTCCCGCGGACGAGTGGGAGTTGGCGACAAAACCAATGACCACCAAAATCGAGAGGAAAGAGGAAAAACTCAGCGCCTTCGTGCTCAGACCAGATGAAGCTCCAGAAGCCAAAAAACCCTTAATAGGATTTCCAACTGGCACGTTTATAGACAACTTCTTTTTAACGCCAGAAGGAAAACCTCTAGGCGGCATCCCCATATGCGGGCAGTTCGCAATTACTGGTTTGCCTGGCGCTGGAAAATCCATTCTAGTTGAGGAAATAGCTGTTAGAGTTGCATCTTCTGGAAGGAATGTTCTCTTCGCCACGGCCGAAGACACTTGGAAAAGTGCAACTCCACGCTTTGACCTTCAATCCCGCCTAAAACAGAAGGCAGACATTCTTGGTTTAGATTGGGAGAAAATCCGCCAAAACCTCTTTGTTCTTGACACGGTGGCTTACCCGGAACTGCGGGACTGGAACACCTTCGCGGAAACCTATCGCTTCGTGGCTGAGAAAGAAAAAATTGAACTAGCCCTAATTGACTCTGTGACTGTTCTTGAAGCCTACCGCGGAGCATTAAAATATCGGGTTATGGAACTAGCCAGATACAACCAAATCAACGGCATAACAGCCCTCTACGTAAACCAGCGAAGCTCAGAAGTTTGGGACAGCTACGACATGGCAGGCGGCATCGGCTTAGCCCACAACTTGGACGGAACAATAATAATTGATTATGGAAGGGTTTACTGGCAAGACCAGCAGGTTGACTTAGCCCTAAACAGAGGCGAGTTCGTGCGCATAGCGAGAGTTTTAGACTGCAGAATGTGCAATTTTGAAAGGAGAAGAATACGGGTGGACATCACGTCAGACGGTTTCCTAAAAGCCTTAGAATCTATACCGAAAACAGCGTAGACGAGAAATGTCAATAATTAAGCCGCCGTCGTTCAAGGAACTTGTGGAGACGTACGGGTCTCCTCAAAGGGCAGTGCTTCACCTAATTGAGACTGGATTCACGCCAGAACAGATAGAGTGGAAGATGGGCGTGCCCTACCATCTAATACGGCTTTACATTGAGGGAATAGAGCCGAGAGTTGGCATGCCCTTTTCAGAAATAGCTGAAATCTACGAGCGTTTAGCTGTTATGCGTGGAAAAAAGGGAAAGGAAACAGAACTAACCAAATTCTTCCAAAACCCAAAACTCCCACTGGAAGTCAAAGTTCGTTTCGCCTTGGGAACACTAACAGAAGAAAACCTGAAAATTGGTCCTGCTCTAATAGAAAGAAGTATAAGCCTCGCAACAGGCGCGCCGAGAAGCGAGGTTAGAAGGCTGCTGATAGACTATGGAGAACACGGCGAAGTCGTTTACCTTCTCAAAAAGCCAAAAACTCCAGAATTAACAGTGAAAGAAGTTTACGAGTCTGTTAGGCTTCTGCCCAAACTGGAGACAATAAGAGAGAGGGAGCTTCACGTTTCAAGCCTACTGCGGGCAAGTGCGCCAACAGAAGCAAAATATGTTGTTAGGCTTCTGCTAGGAGATTTAAAACTTGGCTATTACGCCAATACTGTTGTGAGGGCGGCTGCCAGAGCCTACGAGGTGCCGCCTGAACTCATCGAAAACGCTTGCGCAATCCTTGGCTTAACAGAAGGAATAACCCTTGCCTCTGGCGGGATACCCAAACTTGCCGAAGTGAAAATGCGCCCTGGGCAGTTTATTAAGCCCCAACTCGCCCATCTTTATGAACCCGATGAGGTTGTTTACCCCGTAAGAGCCGAGTACAAGCTTGACGGGAGTAGGCTCCAAATTCACAAGTGGGGTACGCAGATATGGCTTTTTTCAAGAAGGGGCGTGGAAAAGTCTCAGACGCTTCCAGAAGTTGTGGAAATCGCCCAAAAGCTTGGGGCTCACAGTTGTATAGTTGACAGCGAAGTAATAGCCATAGACGATTCTGGAAATCCATTGCCTTTCCAGAAACTGCTTGAGCGGACTGTTCCAAGAGAACTCACGCCAGAAGAGTTGGAGGAAAGAAGAGAGAAGGTGAAGGTGACGGTTAAGGCGTTTGACATCCTCTTCCTAAACGGGCAAGAACTGGTTAACTTGCCGCTTTCAGAAAGGCGAAGATACCTCTTGGAAGTTGTTCCTCAAGAATACATTGTGGAAGGTGTGGACTGCAAGGATGAGGTCGAGCTAATGCGTTTTTATGATGAAGCCCTAAAAAAGAGATTTGAAGGAGTAGTTGTGAAAAACCTTAACTCGCCATACGAAATTGGGCAACGCACGTACACGTGGCTTAAACTTAAGCCTGAACGCGACACAATAGACTGCACAATAGTTAAGGCCTTATACGGAAAGGGCAAAAGAGCAGGCTTATACTCCTCTTATCTGCTTGCCGTCCGCGACCCAACGGAAAAGAGACTTTACACAATTGGAAAAGTTTCAAACTTGCCCGAGGAAACGATGGATGCGTTGGCGACGGTTATTGAGAAAACGAAGACAAGCGAGGACGACGAAGGTGTTTTCATAAAACCCACGGTTGTTGTGGAAGTGACATATCAAGAGATTCAGGAGACAGACGAGTACACAAGCGGCTTCGCCTTAAGAGTGCCAAAAATAGTCAGGTTCAGAACAGACAAAACAGTTAATGAAATAGACAATATGGAAAAATTGAAGAAACTTTACGAACTACAATACGAGAGGTATCCTACTCAAACCCTGTAGTAAAAGCTAAACCGTCTTGGCTGAACATACGGTTGAAACATACCCAAATCTGCTGTTGACTTTAATTGTTGACTGCGGATTCCAAGAGCAATTTCTATAAACTCCTTCACAGTGTACGTCGCGAACTCCCATGTCGGCCGGCCATATCTAAGTCCGCTGCATGTGGAATCCGCGTAAACAAAAAGCCTATTTCCGCTGTAATCGTATGTAGCCTCTTTCGCGTATCCATATTCTGGTTTGTTGAGAACTTTGAAAGGCCAGAGTTTGCATGCTGTAGGTTTCATGTGTTGCAAACCGCAGAGGTAGGTGTTGGAAAGTTTATAAAGAAATGAGCATGAGCCGTCGCTTTTCCTTTTTATATACAGTTTGTTCAAACCAGAAACTGTTGTTTCAACACCGTAATTTTTGATTATGTTGAGCCACTCTTGAAAGTTTAGAACGACGCTGTAGGCTCTGCAACATAAGCCGCAGGCGTTGCATCGCCAGTCTGCAATTTGTTGCCAAGGAACAAACAGCATTTTCCGTCCAGCTCTTTAGCTCTAAAATTTTCAGAAAATGTCTTGTCTTAAAAATTTATTGTTGAAAGCATGTTTTGTGAATAAGAACGCCTAGGTTTTTTTGTAAAGATAAATTGTATGCGACGGGTAGCCCAAAGTCGGGTTTTCACAGAAATTCTCAACTTTAACGGGTTTCCACCCTACAATCTCGTAATCGTGAGAAACCACGCGGACTCCGCGCTTAAGTTCAGCCTCAAGTTTAGGCTTAACTTTTTCGTTGGCGCTTGTTGTCAAATATAGAAAAACCACATCAGCGGAGGACAAGTCCACGCCGAACATGTCGCCATTCACTATTGTGACTCTGTCCTGCAATCCTTGTTCGTAAACGGAACTCAATGCCTTTTTCACAAGGTCTTCCCGCAACTCGACACCGACAGCCCTAGCGCCGAAGTCTTTCGCAGCCATTATAACTGCCCTTCCGTCTCCAGCGCCTAAATCAAAGAAGACTTCTCCTGGTTTTAATTGGGCTAAAATAAGCATTTGCCGAATAACTTGCGGTGGGCTTGGAACATAAGGTGCAATGTACAGGTTAGAGTCCTCCCAACATGGCTTTGTCTCTTACAATTTAACCAGATGCCTTACCTGTTTTAAAAGATTTTTCTAATGTTTTATGCGACATATGTGGCCTTCTTCGGCGTCGGTCTTCTGGCTTCTCCACATTTCATGCAGCTTTGAGCGCACAAGTCAAGGTACTTTCCCTCATCTCCAGAGCCAACGGCTTCCGCTGCCTTTCGACAGAGTTCGCTGGGTTCCGTGCATCCTTCTTCTTTACAAAGGCCTGATATGTAGAGGCATATTTCTTGCACGTCTTTTGGTTCAAGCACGGCTCTGTTTGTTCGAACCAATAGGCATAATTCTCTGGCTAAAACGCATGTTTTGACGTATTTTATTCTTTCAAGAACTTCTTCTCGAAGTTTTTTCCTGCTTATTTCCAATTTTCAGTCTCCCTTTTAGAGGTTGGTTGCTCACGCACAATAAGACGCCCGCTCATTTAAAAGTTGTTGTGAGTGGCGTTTAGCCCCAACTAATCTTGTGCCATGACAGATTTACCAGAATCTTTTGCTTAGGGCTTTTCGTTCAGCGTCAATCACCAGTTCATAAAACTTGTCGTTGAGTTTATGCTCCTCTTCTAGGACGCTGGCGACGTCTGGTGGTTGCACTTTTCTTGCACATAGGGCGACAGCAGCGCTTTTTCCATATTTGGCTATTAATTGTGCTGTTTGTCGGGCTTGTTTGAAGAGTTTTTCCTCATTTTTAGTAAGCTTTTCGCCTTTCTTTTCAATAAGTGGAAGAACTTTTTCCTCCTCAACTTTTAGAAGTCCTATGGATGGAGAGCCGCATTTGGGGCATTTTGGTTTTTCCGGCAAATCTTTAACGCGCATCATTTCCATGTACTCCCAACAGTTTGTGCATATGAAATTGCATGTTTCATTCAGCAACCTTGCCCTTGCGGATTCTATGAGCACAGCGCGCATTCTTTCTGGTGGAATCAAATCAGTTTTCATGCTTACCCGTTCAATGCCAACCCTCGCCACGGGTGTCGCGTTTCCGCCAGTCTCAATTTTCTGTACTTCAATTGTGCCTTCACGAATTTTTCCGAGAACATGAATAAGTTTTTCCAAGTCCAAGTCTTTTGTAAAAACTTCTTTTAATGCTTCTTCGTGAATTGGCGTGCCCTCGAAACTTTTAATCAGCTTCTGGAGGCTTACGTTGCTGAAGTCAGCCCATTTTTGCAGGGCTCCAAAACGCCTTGCAACATGAATCATTCGTCTTTTAAAAAGCCCTGTTTTCACGGTTGCCCTCGTTAAAGCTTCTCTCACGGTTTTATCGGACATGATTCGCATTTCATTGAATAGCTCGACAATTTGGCTGGCGGTGGCGGCGCCCATGGTTTGCACGAAAATGCGGTATGGGTCGTGTTGAACCACGATGCCGTAACCAATTTTTTCAGAAAGCAACTGCCCCAAAAGCTGGGCTAAGGCTCTGTTCGTAAGGGAACCGAAGTTGGCGTGGATTATGACGAACTCTTCCCAGTCTTCGACTAATATTCGATTATCTGTGGGAACAGGCAACCCGATGTTGACCTGCTCTACTGTCTCAGCCAGCGCCCGCAAAATCGTTCCCTTATCAGATGGGTATCGTTCACAAAGTTTAGCCGCAATTTCTTCTGGCGGAACCCCCTTCTTCATCTGTTCCTCAACAAACCCTCTAATTGAACCAACTTCTTGGGCAATTTCAAACGGAACTGGAATTTCCTCGCCAATCCAGCTTGGTATAGCCCCTGTAGGATCTTTGTCTGGCTTAACAAAGACTTTTTCTTCGGAGACATGTAAGATGCGCCATGGGCTTCCTCTTATGATGAATTTTATTCCCGGCTTTCCGTATTCAGCCATGAAGGCTTCGTCTAAAACTCCTATTGCCGAGTCTGTAGATTCATCCACAACGAGGAACTGTTTTTCTTCAGGTATCATGGACAAGTTGCCAAAATAGTATTCAAAGAGAGCTTTTGTTCGGCGGGGCTTCAGAACTATTTTGTCTTCGAAGGAGACCCATGCTAAACGTGGAAAGCGTTGGTGCATATACCTTAAAATTTTCTCCACGTCTTCCATCTTTAAATCTTGGTAGGGGTAGGCGTTTCTGAACATTTCCAAAATTTCTCCAAATTCAAGTCTCTTATTCTTGAGTAGTAACCCAGCTATTTGATGTGCTAACACATCGTAGGGCTTAGGCGGGATTTCAACAGGTTCCAAATCCTCTTTGAGGGCTTTTCTGGCTATGGCTAAGGCTTCAAGCGTGTCGTCAGAATCCATTGTGACAATTATTCCCTCGGCTATAAGCCCAATTCTGTGACCGCTTCTGCCCACACGCTGAATGAGCCTTGTAACTTGGCGGGGGCTCATATATTGAATTACAAGGTCTATTCTGCCAACATCTATGCCTAACTCGAGGCTGCTGGTGCAAACAAGCCCCTTCAATTCCCCGTTTTTTAATCCTCTTTCTGCTGCAATGCGTGAGGGTTTTGCAAGGGAACCATGATGGATGGAGACTGGAAAGTCTATATCCCAAACCTTGAATCTGCTTGCTAAAACTTCTGATACGGCTCGTGTGTTGGTGAATAAAAGCACAGACTTGTGCTTACTGATGTAATCACGTATTATCCGCAGTCTTGCTGCAACTTCGGGATGCGTGTAAAGTTGTTCAGCCAGCCCAAAATCTTCATCTTCAGGTTTTGGGAAAACAATTTTTAACTTCATCGTTCGGGCAACTGGAACGTGGACAATTTCTACGCCGCGGTTGTTTCCGACGAGGAACTGAGCCACTTTCTCTGGGCTACCAATTGTTGCCGATAACCCTATTACTTGGAAGTCCCGTCCAATCATAGCCCTAAGCCTTTCCAAAGCTAGGGCAAGCTGACTTCCACGTTTGCTGTCAGCCATCTCATGTACTTCATCTATTATGACCCACTTGACGCTTTGAAGGTGCTGGCGCATTATCCACCCAGATAATATTGCTTGCAGTGTTTCCGGCGTAGTAATCAAAATGTCCGGCGGGCTTCTAGCTTGTCTCGTCCGCTCTTTGGTTTCGGTGTCGCCATGTCTAACCGCTAGCTTCACGTCTAAATTATTGCACCACCACTCAAGCCTCTCAAGCATGTCACGGTTTAAAGCCCGCAGAGGCGTGATATACAAAACCTTTATGCCTGGAACCTGAGGCTCTTGAAGGAGCATGCTTAAAACTGGAAGAAATGCTGCTTCGGTTTTGCCCGTGGCTGTTGGCGAAATAAGGAGAACGTTTTTTCCTTCAAGAATTTTAGGTATAGTTTTCTCCTGTGGTTCTGTTGGTTTAGAGAATCCCCTCTTCTCAACAAGCCTCCGGACAGGCTTAACAAGAAGGTCAAAAGCATTTTTAGGAGGGTTTTCCAAGCTCGGCTAAACCTCAGATGTCAAGAGAATAAGCACAAAACCACATGTAAAAGCGTTTTGGAAATTCTTTGGAAAAGTATGCATAAACTTTCTTCATTAATAAGCGTAACTGAGCATGTTTTTGAATAATTGTAATTATTACATTTTATGATATAAATTAAAAGTTTTATTTGGAAAAATTTTAAAAATTATTATAAAAAATTTATAACCAAGATTGCTATTCTAGTCTGGCAAAATAAGCGTGAATAACGATGTCCACCCAAAAAGGTTTGCCAATAATTAAGAGCAAGGTCATTGAGATGCCAAAACCACTAGAACAACTTTCAGAGGAAGAAATCACGAGAAAAAAATGTATAAGCAAAGTAATGACGCACGCACTAAAGTATTTAACATGCGAATTCGTCAAAAATGGGTTTGAATGGCTTTTGCCCGTGGTATTCTCTAAGTCAACAGACCCTTTATGGCCAGATCCAGGCGCATCTCTTGAGAAACGCATTGAAGTGGAGATTTATGGTGAGACTGTTAGAACGACTTTAAGCATGATAGTTCACAAGATGGTTGCTTGTTCTTTAGCTTACCCAAAATTGTTCGCGTTATCTCCAAACGTGAGGATAGAGAAGAATGAAAGGGCGAACAGTGGGATTCACGCTTACGAATTCACACAGCTTGATTTTGAGGTTAGAGAAGCCACTTCTGGCGACATAAGAAGGTTTGTCGAGAAAATATTTTGCGGATTACTAGAAAGTTTAAGGAAAAACCTTCGCGACGAGTTAAATTACCTTGGAACATATAACCGTTTAAATGTTCCCAGCGCGCCCTTCAAGGTTTGCGACAGAGAGGAACTTGAGTATAGATATGGGAAAGATTGGGAAACCAAAGTGATACTTGAAACTCAAGACCCGCTGTGGGTCGTAAATATTCCGCGAGAATTCTATGACTTCGAAGATTTTGAAAGCGGAAAATGGGACAATTACGATTTGATTCTCCCAAAATACGGCGAGGTTTTGTCCGGTTCAAGAAGAGAGTGGGATTACCAAAAAATTGTTAGGAAAATGGAGCGAGACGGTGTTAAAAAGGAAAACTTTAAAGTGCTGTTGTCATTAGCAAAGGAGAGAAAAATCTGTCCTTCAGCGGGTGCAGGAATAGGTATGGAGAGGCTCGTCAGCTGGATTGTAGGAGCAAAACACATAGGGGAAACTCAACCATTTCCCAAAATTCCAGGATTAGTTTACGATTTGTAAGGGGCTAAATAAAATTGCAGAAAACAAGCACATACCTTGAAGCGCTACGGTCAAAAATGAGTCATATAGACTATGAAAAACTATGCGCAATAACCAACCAAAAAGTTCACCAGTTCATCGCTGAAGCAGCTGAACTCTGCAACCCAGAAAGCATCTTTGTCTGCAACGATTCTCCCGAAGATATTGCATATATTCGAAATCAAGCAATCGCCACAGGCGAAGAGAAACCTCTCGCAATTCCTGGACACACCGTCCACTTTGATGGTCCATACGATCAAGGAAGAGACCGCGAAGCTACTAAATATTTGGTGCCGAAAGGCGATTACCTCAGCAAAGCGCTCAACCAAATTGATAGGGATGAAGGCTTAGCAGAAGTGAAAGGATTGCTTAAAGATGCGATGAAAGGTCGCACAATGATTGTTCGCTTCGTTTCCTTAGGACCCCCTAACTCCATATTCACAATTCTTGGTTTGCAGTGCACTGACTCTTGGTATGTAGCCCACTCTGAAACCCTTCTCTTTAGACCCGGTTATGAAGTTTTCCGCCACGCAGATCCATACAGGAACTTTTTGCGTGTTCTGCATTCAGCAGGAAAGTTAAATGAGAACATGGTTAGCGTGGAGCACGATAAAAAACGTGTATACATCGATTACTCGGAAGACACCATCTACAGCGTCAACACCCAGTATGCTGGCAATTCCGTTGGCTTTAAAAAACTTGCTTTTCGCCTTGCAATACGCAAAGCAAACCAAGAAGGGTGGCTGGCCGAACACATGATGATCATGGGAGTACATGGTCCAAATGGCCGCAAAACCTACTTTGCTGGCGCTTTTCCAAGTGCTTGCGGTAAGACTTCCACCGCCATGCTTCCTGGAGAAACCATATTAGGTGATGACATTGCTTACATTCGCAATATTAGTTCAGTTGCCCGCGCAGTGAATGTTGAATGCGGCATATTCGGTATCATCCAAGACATAAACCCCATAGACGACCCAGTAATCTTCAAAGTGCTTACTAGCCCCGGCGAAGTTATTTTTTCAAATGTTTTAGTTAAGGATGGTAAGCCCTACTGGTTGGGCATGGGTTGTGAAATTCCAAAGGACGGAATAAATTACACGGGATATTGGTGGGAAGGTAAAAAGGATGAGCATGGCAATCCCATTCCGCCAGCTCACAAAAACGCCCGCTACACCGTAGCCTTAAAAGCCTTGGAAAACTGTGACCCAGAACTAGATAATCCTTTAGGCGTGGAGTTAGGCGGCGTAATGTATGGTGGGCGCGATGCTAAAGCATATGTGCCAGTTCAGCAAAGCTTCAACTGGGAGCATGGCATTATCTGTTACGGGGCTTCTTTAGAGACTGAAACAACCTTTGCCATCGTCGGCGAAGAAGGCATACCGGAAATAAACATGATGAGCATCCAAGACTTTATCTCCATTCCTTTAGGGCAGAACATCCGCAACAACCTAAACTTTGGAAAGAAACTTAGAAAGCCGCCGCTTATCTTTGGAGTAAACTACTTCCTAAGAGATAGGGAAACTGGAAAATTCTTGAACGCTCCGCGGGACAAGCATGTCTGGGTGAAATGGATGGAATTGCGTGTGCATAATGATGTTGGAGCAATAAGGTCTCCAACAGGCCAGATTCCAAAATATGAGGATTTGCGTTCACTCTTCAAACAAATATTAGGTAAGGAATACAGGAAGGATGATTACATCAAACAATTTACCATACGGGTTCCCGAAAACTTGGCTAAAATTGAGCGGGTGAAAAAGTTTTACAGAGAAAAAGTTGCGGACACACCAGCAGAACTCTTTGAAATACTGGATCAACAGCGTGAGCGTCTGCTTAAAGCCAAAGAACGTTTCGGCGATTATATTCCACCAGAAAACTTTGAAGAAGAATAAAAGAAATCATGCGTTTTCCACATATAACAGCTTCCTTTGCTACCATGGTGCTTATGTTTCTTAGAGTTTAAATTCCAAATAGCTTATATTGCCATTGTTTTAAGGTGAAATTGAGAGAAAGCCGTTGGCTAAAAAAACCAAACAAAGTGCTAAGCGCGCAAAGAACAGGAAAAGCCATCTTGAAATTCGGCAAATGACTCTAGAAGACTTGCCACAGATTTGGCACTTAGGCGAAAAAATCTTCACTCCCTCAAGCCTACAGTTCGCTTACAGGACATGGAACATTGACGAGTTACTATCGCTTTTCAGCGGAGACCCCGAACTCTGCCTTGTAGCAGAGGACACTGAATCAAAGAAAATAGTGGGTTTCGCCATAGGAACAATTTTGAAACGTCCTTATAGTCCATGGACATACGGTTACTTCACCAGGATTGGCGTGCGGAAAATCAGGCGCAAACGTGGTGTGGGAAGAAGGTTGTACAGGGAGTTGGAAAAGCGGTTTAAAGACAAAGGCGCGCGCATAGCAATAGTGGATGTGGAAAGCAACAACCCTGCTGGAATACACTTCATTAAAAGGCTTGGATTCAAAGAAGCGCAAACCTACATCTGGTTCTCCAAAAACCTTGAACAATAAAACATGCTCACGTAACATGGCATGTTCCTTGACGTTTTTGTAATTTTCATGGCAATTTCATGGTTCACATCAGCTTATTTTTAGTTATATTTGTTGTTTGCCTTCATGTTTACGCGCCGTCAAAGGTTGCTTTAGTCGTTTTCTTTGCGAACTTATTTCTTTCATCACAGTTACAAACCCGCAACTGCTATGTTCCATAAGTCTCAGGAGGGTATGGTATGCCCAAAAATTATAGGGGATGGGTTAAAAACAGGTAAGCTGGTTTTCCTTCATGACCTAGTAGATTCAGTTACATGCGCTTTTTTAAGCGTTTAACTCAAAAGTTCTTAAAGAATTATCCCATTCTCTTTGCAAAAACATGTATAAACGTGATGTTTAAATCTGAATTTTGTATTCGAAAGCAATGGAAAATTATTTATCTATCATCATATGAAACCATGAATACCGAGTATATGTTGGAGGAAATTAAATGGCTAAATGTCCGAAATGTGGAACGCAAGTTTCATCGCCTAAGAAGAAGTGGACGATGGCTGGACGCCCAGACAAATCCGGTAAAAGAATGCAGTTAGAAATCGGCTTGTTCGATTGTCCAAAATGCAAGAAACCCTTCCGAGAAGTTCTGAGCAAAAAGAAGGTTTAAACACATAGAAGCATCGGCGACACACATGCCAAAGGGCAAAACAAGAGAAAATAACTGTCCAGAGTGTGGGACACCAGCTAAAGACCCATATAAGACATGGGAGTTAGTCGCCCCTTTCCCAGACAGCAAGATGAGAATTACAGTGACGATATTTGGCATGTTCGAATGTCCAAAATGCGGCAAGAAATTCAAAGGCGTTGTGAGTAAAGCCAAACTGGGTGCCGAAGGTATAGAACTCTAAACTTAGAATCCGCAACATCCCTTTATTTTTATTTTTTGTTTTAAGCGTTAAGTTTTAAAATGTGGAAGGCTAAATCAACAAGAACGCGTTAGCGTAACAGAAGGCGCGGCTTTGGCAAAAGAAAAATTGAGTCGGCTGTGGAAAAACGAGTATTTTAACACGGCGTTAATGGTTATACTGCTTATAGCGATAGTTCTCGGATTCTGGTACGGCTCACAAATGGTCTTGAACACTCCGCATCCATTTTTGGCAGTAGCCTCAGGTAGCATGTGCACAGTGCAAGGTATGCATTGTGACGGGTGGTCTCACCCTTTCTCTCCAACGCTTCATACCGGAGACATCATAGTTGTTCAAGGGATAAATCCGGAGCAAATTAAGACAGGTCCATACCCGTATGGTGATATTATTGTTTTTTATCGCGGAGATGAATTAATAGTTCATAGGGCCATATCCAACTACACAAATAACGGCATCATTTACTTTGTCACAAAGGGTGATATGACAGGTGCTTCTCCGGACCCAATTCCAGTCCCCCAAGACAAAGTTGTGGGAAAAGTCATTTTACGCATCCCCTGGCTTGGGCACATAGCACTTTTTATGCACAACTCTTCCGGCATTTTCATAATAATTCTGCTCTTAATATTGGTCATAATCGTGGAGTTTGCTATTCCGGCACTTTCTGGCAAAGAGGATGCATCTAAACGAAGGGAAAGCTTGGAAAAGACTTCTGAAACCTAATGGTGTTGCGCGGAATTTAGAAAGAGAAGTTTAAAAACAGTTGAAAGGCGTTTTAGGCAAGCATTCAATGTAAACGATACTGTTAAGCCAGAAAAATGAAGGGGAATTACTTGGTTTTGCTTAAGGTTTCATGTCCTTGGTGAAGTATGCCCAATTTACTGGCTTTGATGGGATATCATGCAGGTATGGAAGTTGCCATGCATATTGGGGATATTTTGCTAAGAATTCTGTTGCATTGAATAATATTCCACATGGGTGTCCCCATCGGCCCCACATTCCCATTTCCTTCATCACCAAAGAGCTGCTGGTGACTTTACCGTCGTAGGCTCCAGAGGGCCTCCCAACCTCTTCGCCGTGACCACAAATTGTATTTCTGCTAGGCGCTGTTACATTTTTAGATGTGTCGTAGTGGTCAGATAGCATAATTTTGCCGATTTCAACGGTTATACTGCCGTAATATTGTTGGCGGAGCTGTTCCCATCTTATGGTGCGCCATTTCGCTTGGTTACATGAGCCGAAAAAGCCGTTGAACGTGCGTGTGATATTCCATTTAAGGCCCAGCTGTAGACGACATATTTCCCCCGTTTTTGCATCTCCAATCAACCATTCGTTTGCGTAAGCGCCATTGCCTTTATAGGTCATTACGGCAATCCAGTCGTCTATGTTGTCCGTGTACTGCATGGCGTATCTTTCCCGAGCAAACAGTGGTATTCCTTTGATGTCATAGCCCTCAAGTTCACTAGGCACACCTGTAGTCTCGCAAACCATTAAGCCTGCATCATTATAAATCCAGTCTTGCCCGCTCCAGATGCACCCTCCTGTGCTCTGGTAGATCATTCTGTGTCCTTTATTCGGTTTAATGTCAAATATTACGTTCCAATATCCATCTCCAGCGTACCCAGCCCATGTGTTATGGCCTATAACGATTTGGCCGTCAGCTGTAGCGTCGCCAGTGGCGATGAACGCGCTACAACCCTTTTCCCAGTGGTGTAGGGGAATATGTCCACTTGGATGCGCCTTCTCGAAGTAGGCATCCCAGTAGGCGTCAATATCTGCCCATGCGTTGAATGCAGTAATATCCCACTTATCCCAGTTGTAACCAGCCGCTCTTACTCCAGCTGCGATCCCTTCAATCTCGACTTTCTGTTCGGCAGGGAGTTTTTGCCATATATAGATTCTTGCAATATCGCGAGCAATATACCATTGATCGCCGAATTCCTCCTCACTCCAGTAAACGTGGATTGCAGCGCTCCAAGAAATGTTTATGTTATCCGCAAGCAAGTAGCCATGCTGATAGCCTATTTGGAAGGGATCTCCCTCCAGATGTACATAGATCCAGCCTTCCTTCTCAAAGCGATAAGCGCCTTTAAGCAGTGGATGCTGCGGTTTAGCAGCTTGCACTTGAATACTTACGATAGTCATGAACAAAGTGAGGGTGATTATGGCAATCAAAGCCGTCGAGAATAATTTATTTCTTAACACCTTTCTCCCCCGCAAGTGATTTATGATTTGTTTCTTAAAAAATTTTGGTAGAAAAATATTCTATAACAGATTTCTGTATCCCAAAAGTTGCGCATGCCTCAAACATTGTTTTATTACCATATTCTTTTGATTGGTTCATAAAATTTAGAAGCATAGTCTCATGGCGGACACAGATACGAAGTTTTAAAAACAGGAAAATGGGGTTTGCCTAGAGGAATCGACAGCTTTAAAGGCTAATGCTTTATAAAGGGTATTTAAGATTCACTATTGGAAGTGATGTTGGATGACGAAAGGCAAAGCCGTTGTAAACATCGAAAACGTCGTCGCCTCCGCTACCTTAAACCAGAAGGTTGACCTAAACGCCGTCGTTAAGGGCTATCCAGGCGTGGAGTATCGCCCCGAACAGTTTCCAGGGCTAGTTTTTAGGCTTAAGAGACCGAAGACAGCTACCCTAATTTTCAACTCTGGAAAGATGGTTTGCACCGGCGCAAAATCTGAGAAGGAAGCTCGCAGGGCTGTTGTAAAAGTGATTAAGGAATTGAAGAAGGGCGGAATAATAATCATAAGCAAGCCGGAACTGAAAATCCAGAACATTGTTGCTTCCGCCAGCTTAGGCGGAATGATAGACTTAGAAAAAGCAGCTTACACGCTAGGCAAAACAATGTATGAACCAGAACAGTTTCCAGGGCTAATTTACAGAATGGATGATCCAAAGGTTGTTATACTCTTGTTTGCAAGCGGTAAACTCGTCTGTACAGGGGCAAAGAAAGAGCAAGATGTGTATGATGCAGTGAGCAAACTTCATGAGATACTGGAGAAGCAAGAACTAATATTCTATGAATAGCACTCCTTAAACTTAATTTTCTTATCTCTTTTTAACCTGCTTCAAAATTGTTTTCAACTGGTCTCCGTCTATTGCGCCTATCTCATACAACTTGTTGGCTATTTCACTAACTTTAATCATGGCGTGCAATTTTATCCCGCTTTTCTCAAGCCTCTCTTTACCACCTTCCTCCCTGTCCAAAAGCACAACCGCATCAGACACAACCCCACCTTCAGCAGTTATAGCCTTCGCAGCCTTCTTTAAAGACAAGCCGGTTGTAATTAAATCGTCAACAAGCAGAACATGGTCTCCAGGAGCAATTACCCCCTCCACCCTCCTTTGTCGTCCATGAAGCCGAACGCCTCTGCGAATATATAAAAACGGTTTTTCCAGATGATAGGCTATAGCTGACGCAAAGGGAATGCCTGCAACCGGAATTCCCGCTATTCTCTCGAATTTCTCGGCGCCTACTTCCTCCTTTATGAAGTCTACGTAGAAATCGCAGATTTTGTGGAAAGCATCAGGAAAACTTGGAACAATCCGTAGGTCTATGTAGTAAGGGCTTATTTTTCCGCTTGTAAGCCTAAAGGCTCCGAATTCCAAAGCGCCAATCTTGTTCAGAATCTTACAGATTTCAGTTTTAACATTTTCACTGTTTTTTTCAATGGGCAATTTTTCACGTCCGCTTAGAAATTTGATATATTTTGCCAACTTCAGGCACTAGACAAGTGACTTTTGGCATTTCTTTCTTCAAAATTTCAGCAAATTTTCTTTGGTCCTCCGATGAGCCAGTGTGGTAGGGAACAGCCACTTTAGGCTTTGTTAACCTTACGATTTCAAAGCCCGATGACGGCGAAGCTCCGGGGGCTATTCCCACGGTGCAGAAGGCAACGTCAAATTTTTCCTTCTCTCCTAGAGACGCCATCTCTGGAAATGGGAGGCTGTCCGCAGTGTGGAAAATTTTTACGCCGTCCTCGCTTGTAATTATGAAGGTTACTGGCGTGGCTGCTGGGGGATGGTGGCTTCTCTCAGCCTTTACAGAAACATCACCTATTTTAACTTCTGAGCCTTGTTGAACTTCGTTAAGTTTTTCTGGTGGGATTACGTTTTTGAGCCTTTTCGCTGATGTGGAATCTGCGATTACCATGCACCCAGTTTGTTTGTGGATTTCTGAAACCAACGCTTGGTCTAGATGGTCGTAGTGTTCGTGGCTGACCAAAACTGCATCAACGGTTTTGAATTCTCGAGCTTTCACATCCACGGGGTCTATAACGAGGGTTTTAGTCGGGGTTTTTATGGTTACTCCGGCGTAGCGGTTAAACCAAACAAAGAATATTTCATTTTTTCCGGGAACTTTTTCAATAGCCATATCCTATTCCCCACTCTAAATAGTACACTTAGGTTTTAAAGAGCTTGTGTTTAGTGCTCTCTCCAGATATAGGGTTTAACACTTGCATATTACATGAATCTGTGTCTATTAAGTTCTATGATAAAGGCTTAATAATTGCCTTTGACGTGTTTTCATATTTATAAGCAGTGATGCCCTATGGTTGACGTCTGGCTTCCATACGGAAGAACTGAAGTATGCGTCAGAATTCCTGCAAGAAACTTTCTAGGCGCTATAGAGCCTAAAGAAAAACCTAGTGTGCCTGATGCCAGAGCTGAAATCGAAAGAGCTCTAAAAGAGCCAATAGGTTCCAAAAGGCTGAGCGAAATAGCCAAGCCAGAACATAAAGTGGCAATTGTTGTTGATGATGCCACTAGACCCGCGCCAAGCCACCTTATGGTTCCGCCTTTGCTTAATGAATTGAACGCCGCGGGCGTGAAGGACGAGAATGTAACAGTTATTTTTGGATGTGGAACACATAAGGCTGTCACGCAAGAGGAAGCCCTGCAACTTCTCGGCGAAGAAGTCATTAAACGCGTAAAAACTGTAAGTCATGACTGCCGAGCTAGCGACTTAGTTTATGTAGGTGAAACCAAGAAGCATGGAACCAAAGTTTACTTAAACAAGATTTTCGCCGAGTCTGATTTGAAGATTTTAACAGGCGATGTGTGCTTCCACTATTATGCAGGTTATGGAGGTGGAAGAAAAAGCGTCTTGCCAGGCGTTTCAGGAGAAGAAGCAATAAGGCATAACCACGCCATGATTTTACATCCAAACGCCAAAACAGGCATTTTGGAAGGAAACCCCATCCATGAGGACATGGTGGAAGCGGCAAAACTCGCAAGGGTTGATTTTATTTTGAATGTTGTAACTAACAGCAAAGGCGAAGTTGTTAAAGCATTCGCTGGCGATTTGGAGCAAGCCTTCTATGAAGGAGTTAAGGTCGTTGACGAAATGTACCGTATCGCCGTTGACAGAAAGGCAGATATAGTTATCGTAAGCCCAGGCGGGCATCCGGCAGATGTTAATCTTTTCCAAGCTTACAAAGGAGTTGACAGCGCTTTAGAGGTTGTTAAACGGGGTGGCGTAATTGTTTTGGTCGCCGAATGCCCTGAAGGTCATGGAAATCAAGTTTTCTATGATTGGATGGTGAAATTTAGCGATTTGAGGGCTGTTGAAAGGGAGATTAAGCACAATTTCGTTTTGGGCGGACATAAAGCCTATTATCTTCTAAAGGCTTTGCAAAACCACGACATAATTTTGGTTTCCTCAATGCCAGATTACTATGCAACGAACATTTTTAAGTTGAAAACTGCGAGAGCTGTGAATAACGCTTTAAACGAAGCGTTCAACATCGCCGGGAGAGACGCTAAAGTGTGGGCTATGCCCTATGGAAACTTTACGTTGCCAGAAGTTAAAGCTGGCGGGGAATGAAAGTTAAATAGTAAAAGTGATTAGTTTAGGAGTTACCCATTAACATAAGGCGGCGGACCCAACTTGCAGAAAACCTTTAAACTGCGGAAGTTTAAGGCAAGTGACTTGCAAAAAGTAATGTACATAAATCGTGTGTGTCTCCCAGAAAACTACGGAGACTTCTTCTTCATGGACTTATACAATAGGTTTCCGGAAACCTTCATTGTTGCAGAGGAAAATGGAGAGGTTATTGGCTACATAATGTGTAGGATTGAGTTAGGTCTTTCAAACTTCGGCCTCGGCGGATTAGTCAAGAAGGGACATATTGTTTCGATAGCTGTTTTGTCCAATCACAGAAGAAAAGGAGTTGGGGAAGCCTTGGTGAAAGAGGCTATGGAAGGTATGCGGTTTTACAATGCCAAACAGTGCTTCTTAGAAGTTAGGGTGACCAACACTTCTGCCATCAACCTCTATAAAAAGCTGGGCTTTCAAGTAACTCGCACAATCCACGGGTATTATTCTGATGGAGAAGACGCTTATGTCATGAGCATCAAACTATAACTTCTCAGCTTAACCCTATGTTTGTCCCATACTCTGTCTTTTCATTTAAGTAATTCACGGCTTGAAGCATGGATTTCGCAATTCCGAGAAGACTTAGGAGTACAACAGCTGCAAGAACCATACGAAAGTCAACAAAGAAATTTAAGTTCCTAAAGGTCAGGCTGAAAACACCCCCGTTCAACTCTAGGATTAGATAGAGGGTTACGAACAGCGCCTTGGCAACATTGAAAAAGTATTGGTAGATTGTGCCGCTGGTGAGTTCCCCAAGAATCATAAGGACAACATATATTATGACAAAGGTTTCCACAATTTGCCGCAAGCCTGGAATAAACTCCGCAAGCGGCGATATAAAACTCCACAAAACAAAATACACCACATAGAATAGAGTTCCCTTAACTGTTGCTTTGAGCGCTTTAAACACGATTTTGCGAACAAACGCTTTATCAACCATAAGGTATCACCATTGGTCCATAATTAAAAAAAGGCGTTAGAAAGTAAGCTTCAAAATATCCGTCTGGAGTGAACACCGTAATTGGCACGAAAAACTCAATGTATCCATTGTAGAACGTATGTTGCAGTGTTTCAAAGAAAACTTGGTTTTCTCCAATAAGCACGCCAGAACTATTATACATTTTGATTTCCATGCTTCCGGCAACATCAAAGAAAGCATGGTTCTCAAAACTTATTGGCACAGTGACTTGAAGGTGTGTTCGGTTAAATCTTTCATTGTTTGGTTCTCCTAATGTGAAATTGTAAAATGGAGCGCCCCAAGGAATGGATAGATTTGTTGACACTCCAACGGGAACCAACTCTGCAAGTCTCATGCCGGCAAAAACTGTGACCTCAAGTTCGGAGTCGTTAAACAGATAGCTATCGCTATGTTGCAGCAGTTCGCCGATTTCAATTGTCATGTTATGGCTTGTTGTTAAGTTTTCTCCTTTCCCTATGCTGGGTACAAATGTGGAGCCTTTGGCGATGAGGCTGCCATCAGAATCTAGGAGTTGCGTTGTCGTGTTGAAGGCGCCTATATCATAATATCCTTGGTTAATGATGTTTATGGGCAAAGAAAAGAGCAGCTTGTTTTCGCTGGTTATGTTAATTTGTGGTTCTCCAAAATTGAAGTGTAAATCTTTGATGGAGTAGGCAGCTGAGGCAAGGAAGGCTGTGAGGAATATCCAGAAAAGCGTTGTGGCAATTCCCATCATTCGAATCGTTAAGTTCATCGCTTTTCCCCTTTACTGCAGAGCTTTTGAAATCATGCCAGAACTTTGGCTTAGGCTTGCTGCTGTTGCGAATTGTTTTTCTGCTGCTCGTTCTGAGGCTGGGCGACTTCTTCTGGCGGTATGACTACCATTTGTGGTTCTGAGGGCTTGGCTTCTGGCTTTGCTTCCTTCGCTGACGCGGCTTTTGCGTTTTGAGGTAACGGTTTAGGCTGCGGCGCTACTGGTTTTTGCACGACAACGCCTTCCACTTTTGGAGCGTTCACTATTATGGTGACTCCTCTTATGGTTATCAGTGAGCCAATCCACCCCATGACTCCAAGATACATTATGTGTATGCATGTTGCAATCAATGGTGCAAGTGCTCCGCCGAAGGTCTGCATCAAATCTTCAGAGGCAATTATGCTTAGGTTTTGGGTTAGAAATCCATAGGCACTTATGAAAGTAAATATCAGCAATGCGATGCCTATTCCAAGAACTGCAACGCCGGAAAGAGCTATTTTATCTCTAAAGCTTTTGAACATGAATCTGGCCCCGTCTTATGGATTAGAAGGCCTCAAATATTAAATCTTCTGACATACTAAGCATAATTTGGGCTACCGATTAAAAATTAAGCAGAAAAATAAGGGTTAAAAATTAGGGAGACAAACCGAGCTTCTGATAAATCCGCTTCTTGTTCTCCTCAACGTTCTTCGCCACATCCATGAAAATGTTGTTTCCATGAGAGTCTATGGCAACAGCCAAAGGACCAAAATCTTCCACCTCAAAAATCCACATGGCTTCCGGTGTTCCCAAATCAAGCCACTCCACACCCCTAACCTTCTTTATGGCTTTCGCAGCCAAAATGGCAGCGCCGCCAGTGAAAGCGCCGTAAACAGCGCCGTATTTTGCCATGGCATCGGTTGTTTTCTTGCCCATCCCGCCCTTGCCAATTACCACGCGAACCTTGAAGTTTTTTATGAACTCGTCCTCGAAAATATCCATTCTTGTGCTTGTCGTTGGACCCGCAGCGATTGCAGCCCAGTCCCCGTCTTTCTTGCTTACAACTGGACCGCAATGAAAAACCGCTAGTCCCTCTAAGTTCAGAGGCATAGGCTTTCCTTGGCTGTGATATTCTAGGGCTCTTCTGTGGGCTTGGTCGCGTGCTGTGACTATGGTTCCAGTTATGTAGAGAACATCATTAACCTTAAGTCTGCGTATTTCCTCCTCGGAGATTGGTGTTTTAAGTTTGTAAACAGCCATTTTTTCACCTCACCTAACTTTATGGGTTAAATACTCAACTTTTCCATCTGGATAGATTCTTGCAGTGGCTCTTCTTGCAGCCCAACAGTTGAAGGCGACAGCAGCTGGAAAAGATGCAGGATGCCTAAAAGCGTAATCAACATGCACGTCTAGAACAGTTGTTTTTCCACCTAATCCCATGGGACCTATACCAGTCATGTTGACGGCTTCCAACAACTCCTTTTCAAGCTTATCCAACTCTGGATTTGGATTCGGCTCGCCTAATGGTCTAAGCAACGCTTTCTTCGCCAGTTTCATGGCTATGTCTGCTCCGCCGCCGACTGCAACGCCCAAAATTGTTGGTGGGCACGGTTGTGCTCCAGCCTTTATCACAGCGTCTACGACAAACTTCTTTAAGCCTTTCACGCCTTCTCCTGGCACAAGCATTCCCGTGATGCAGACGTTTTCTGAGCCTCCCCCCTTTGTCATCACAGTCAGTTCTAGGCTTTTTCCAGCCGTGATTTCCCAGTTTATGTAGGGTATGAATCTTCCAGTGTTGTCTCCGCTGTTTTTCTGAGTGAAGGGGTCAACTGCGTTCGGTCTCAAAGGGATTTCTTTTGTTGCTCTGCGCGTGGCATTCACCAAAGCTTCTTCAACCTTGTCTAAACCCTCCATTTCGGCGCCTGCTTTCGCGTAGAAAATTATTGTTCCCGTGTCTTGGCAAACTGGCGCTTGAAATTTTTCTGCAAGTTCAATGTTGTCCAAAATTGCCTTAAGCTGTGTCTTTCCAGTTCCGCTTGTTTCCTCTGCGTAAGCCTTCTTAAGTGCCTTCTTTACGTCGTCGGGCAAATATATTACCGCCTGTTTCAAAATTTCAAAGGCAACATTTTCTACAACCTTTGCTATTTCCAATGGTCGTTTCCCTCGCTTATTAGCCAGTTTTATGAAGAAGTATACTTATGTCTTATCTTAATTGGATTAAAAGTTTAAAGGGAAAAGCATCACTTTAACTGGTCTCTCTGCGGTTTAAACGCTGTCGTGTCTCGCTCATTTTAAATATGGCTTGCCTTAACTGTTCAGAATAGAAGAAAGGGGACGAGTGTTCATGACAGAGGAATCGGAAGGAGAAGAAATAACCAAAAAGAAATACGAGTTTCTAGAAGACCTTCCAGGAATTGGTCCAGCCACCGCTCAAAAACTTCGGGAGCTGGGTTTTCACACTGTCGAGTCTTTAGCTATGGCGACCGCTCAAGAGCTGGAGCCCGCTGGCATAAGCGAGAAAAAAGCCTTCGCCATCATCGAGGCCGCTCGCTCTTCGATAGGCATTTCCTTTGTGAGGGCAGACGAGCTTCTCAAAATGAGGCAGAGCGTTTTGCGTTTGACAAGCGGCAGTAAAGCCCTAGACAAAATTCTTGATGGAGGACTGGAAACTCAAACCATAACCGAGTTTTACGGCGAATACGGCAGTGGAAAAAGCCAAATTTGCCACCAACTATGCGTGAATGTGCAATTGCCTCCTGAACGCGGCGGCTTAAACGGTGCAGCACTTTACATTGATACGGAAAACACTTTCAGGACAGAGCGTATAGTGCAGATGGCTAGGCATTTAGGGCTTGACCCGGAACAAGTTGTTAAAAACATCATTTATGCTGAGGCTTTCACCTCTGACCACCAAATGTTTTTGCTCGACAACGCAGATGAAGTGATTAAGGCAAACAATGTTAAGCTTATTATTGTCGATTCCTTGACGGCTCATTTTAGAAGCGAATATCTCGGTCGGGAAATGCTGGCTTCAAGGCAGCAGAAACTAAACAAGCACATGCACAAGCTTATCCGTTTGGCAAGGGCTTTCAACGCAGTTGCCGTCGTAACAAACCAAGTTATGGCTAAACCCGACGTTTTCTTCGGCGACGCCGTTCATCCCATAGGCGGTCACATAGTTGGGCACACAAGCCACACACGAATTTATCTACGTAGGGCTGCTCACGGTCCAGTTAGAATTGCCCGTTTAGTTTCAAGTCCATATCTGCCAGAGGGGGAGGAAATATTTAAAATAACAGAAAACGGCATAGAGGATGTTTCCGAAGAAGAAAAGTCAAAGTCTCGTGGGCGTTAAAATGCCTGTCCCCTCAGCCTTAGTGACACGCTATTTCCAACTCTTAATTAATAGGCAGTTCACCGAAGCTGAAAGGGAACTTGAAAGATTAAAGCAGAAAATGCATAAAACAGAATGGAACAGGGGCTATTTCAGAGCCTTATACGGGATGCTTCTTGCACGACGATCAAACAACAATGACGCCTACGCCTTTTTCTCAAAGCTTGACTTAAATGATAAAGCAACTTTAAGCGCTTACAGACGAGAGTTTTCAGAACATGTAAGAAATAGGCTTCACGGAGACTTCGACAGAGGCTTTTTCTCAGCTTGGGCAGACTGTATGCGTGTACTCGGCAAAATAAACACTGCAAACAACTCCAACATTAATAATACTTTTTCTGGAAAGGATAAACCCGAGAATTTGCAGGCTGAGAACAGTCAATCTACAATAGAGGATTATTTAAGAAAAGCTTAGACTTTGCTTATGGAGTATAGCAGAATCCAGAAAACAAGCCATGAAAAAAAGTAGATACCTATCCCCATTGTTAAAAGTTTTTGCGGCTTTTCCACTTTGTTAATGAATTTGTTTTTAATCGGATAGTACGACATTAAATAAATGAGCATAGCTATGACCAAGCCGTTCATGAAAACACTGATTGTGCCTCTTTCATCTACCATGGCGTAGCCTGTGCAAACAAGAGCGGCAAATATTCCTAATCCTAGCCTAAGCCAATAGATTATTTGTAACGGCTTCACTCTCACCAGCGCCCTTCGCAACTAGCACCTTTGGATTATGATTTAAAGCTGCCTATTTATAGTTTAATGCAGTAAAATCTTCAGAAATGGTGCAGACGCCTTGCATAAAAAAGAGTTTACAAGCTTTGACGTCGCCGCTGTTGTCCGCGAGTTGCGGGAAACCATTTTAGATTCGCGTGTCAACAACATTTATCAAGTGGATGCTAAAACCATAATTTTTAAACTTCATAAGGCTGAAAACCCCACTTTTCAACTTCTCTTAGAAGCTGGTAGACGACTGCACTTGACTTCTTATGCTGCTGAGAAACCTCAAGTTCCACCTGCTTTTTGCATGGCTTTAAGGAAGTACTTGCGGAACAGCTGGCTTGTTAATGTGGAGCAGTATGAGTTTGAGCGAGTCGTCGTCTTTCACTTCAAAACAAAAAGCGGTAAATTGAGACTCATCTTGGAGCTTTTTGGAGAGGGCAACATGATTTTGGTTGGAGAAAACGGCGAGATTTTGCAGGCTTTGGTTTATAAACGCATGCGGGATAGGAACATCGTTCGTGGCGAAGCTTTCCTTTTTCCTCCATCAAGCGGGCAGAATCCCTTCAAAGTTAACCTTGAAAAGTTACGGAACGCACTAAAGAGTTTCGGCGATGTTGAGGTTGTCCGTAGTATCGCAAGGTTTTTGGGCATAGGGGGTATATACGCGGAGGAAGTTCTCTTAAGAGCCGGCGTAGACAAAGCGAAGCATTGTAGAGAGTTAACCAATGAAGAGATCGCCGCAATCTACGATAATTTGCAAAATTTGCTTTCTCAAGTTGCAAGCGGAAGACTTGAGCCCTCTATTGTTTTGGACGAAAAAGGCAGTTTCTTCGACATCACGCCTTTTAGGCTTAAGCGCTATGAAAGTCTAAAGCATAAACCATACAAAAGCTTCAACGAAGCCCTAGACGATTTTTACACAACAATCACTGCTGCTGAAAGGGCTGCAGTTTCACCAAAAATGGAGGAACTAAACCGTGAAGCAGAGCGGCTTAAGAGAGTCATTGAAAACCAAGAGAAGGCGTTGGCTGAAGCTGAAGCAAAAGCAGAACATTATAGACGCATTGGAGACATAATCTACGCGCATGCTAATGCGCTCCAAGCTTTGTTAGAGAGGCTTTTAACCGACAAAAAAGCTGGAAAAAGCTGGAACAACATAATTTCAGAGGTTTTAGCCGAGAAAAAAGCCGGTTTAATGCCAAGCGTGTTTTTTGAGTCCTTTGACACACGCAGCTTAACCGTCAGCGTCTGTGTAGATGGCTTAAGGTTTAGTTTAAATTTGCGCAGTAAAGTGTTTGAGGATGCCGGAAAATTTTATGAGCAGAGCAAACATGCCCGACAGAAAGCCGAGGGCGCCAAAACCGCCCTAGAGGAGACACGTAGGAAGCTTATGGAAGTTGAAGCCAAAATAAGAGAGCTTCAAGTGCAGGAAAAAGTTAAGCCAGCCGAAGCCTTGGAGGAGCTTGAAAGGCGGAAAATTAGGCGAAAAGAATGGTTTGAAAAGTTCAGATGGTTCCGCTCTTCAGACGGCTTTCTTGTGGTCGCGGGCAAAGACGCCGTCAGCAACGAAGTTCTAATCAAGAGGTACACAGAGGAACATGACATTGTCTTTCACGCTGACATTGCAGGAGCACCCTTTGTAGTGGTTAAAACTGAAGGAAAGCAACCAACACAACAGTGCCTTCAAGAAGCTGGAGAGTTCGCAGCCGCCTATTCAAGAGGGTGGCGAGAAGGCTTCGGGACGGTAGATGTTTACTGGGTTAGACCAGAACAGCTAAGCAAGAAAAGCCCTTCAGGCGAGTACATACCCCACGGCGCCTTCATGGTCACCGGAAAACGCAACTGGATACGCCATGTCCCGCTTAAAATAGTCATAGGCGCTGTAATAGAAAAAGACGGCGAAATCTCCTTCATCGGTGGACCAATCGAAGCCGTAAAAGCCAAAACAAACATTTACGTAACAATAATGCCTGGAAACCAAAGCGGCAAAGAACTATTCAAACGTATTTTAGCCACCTTAGCTGAGAAAGCGCCTAAGGAAAGCCGCGGAAAAATTTTGAAAGCCTCTGTGGAAGAAATCAGAGATTTTGTTCCATACGCTAAAGGCAGAGTATCAGATTGAAGACAGAAAGTGCACGGTTCGTTAGTGGCGCCGCCGGTAGGACTTTCAACAGGAGTTTTCCTCCTTGTTCTTGAACCTACGACCGACTGGTTAACAGCCAGCCGCTCTACCACACTGAGCTACGGCGGCGCTTTAAGCCTCATAGTCTTCAGTTTTGCTGTAATATTTAAGTTTAGTCATTTTGCAATTTCCATTTTTATTCCAGTCTTCCTTGTCTTGTACTTGATGATTCCAACAAAAAGCCTGTATAATGGTTGTAGAACACTGGCGTACCATTTACCAGAGAAAGATAATCCTATTAGGCTGTCTATCCAGTAAAAATCATGCTCCAAACATTTAACTAACAGTTCTCTGTGCAGCTCAGTCATCTCAGCATATTTAAACCAATCCTCCCTTTTCAACCTTCCCAAAGGAACAAAAAACAAAGGCACAATCAAGCTTCTACAATTTCTGAGTTCTTCAACAAGCTCTATCGTTTTGATAAGGTCTTCTTCTGTTTCCTCTGGAAGCCCAACAATCAAAGTGCATGCTGGAATCAAATTGTTATCATGCATCAAACCCATGGCTGTGCGCACTACTTCCGGCCAGTTTTCTGGTTTGAATGGGTGGGCTTTTGCTGGCATGTTCTTTTTGGCAAGTTCCGGGGAGCCTGTTTCTATGCCGACTTCTACTCCCCACCAAGGCTGTTTTTGCAGGATTGTTTCGGCGATTTTTTCGAAAAGTTTTGGTTTTGAGGCTACAGCTGCTAATGAGCAGTGGCTCCAGCTGATGCCATCGCATTTCTTAACAACCAGTTCATGAAGCCTCGTCAGTTTTTCGTCGTCTGGCAGCGTGTTTCTTGAACCGTAAAGCATTACGTCTTCGGCGTGGAGGCACGTCCAATTTATTTGCCCATTTATGTTTACACCTATTTCCCGCATTATCTTCTCGTATGGATACCACCTTAGGGGCTTCAAGGTCACACTGCAGAAATTGCATCCACGGCAACAACCCCTCCCAATCTCAACCAAACCATTGATTGAGGGCTTAACTATGTCAGGTATCTCTTCCAAACTGGGCGTTTCCTTAACGTTAACCTCATAATACTTAGGCAGATTCTCGCCGTTTAAGGCAGCTTTGAAAATTTTTCCAACAACTTTTTCAGCTTCGCCCTCTATTATGCAGTCTATCCCATATTTTTCGACAAATTTTGGTCGATAATGGAATTGCCAAACACCTGGGCCACCCACAACAATTTTTAATCCTCTTTTTTTTGCTTCCTTAATCTCCGAACTGCCAACTAACGCGTGAAAATAAGACGCTAGAAAGGGTTCCTTCTTCAAAATTGACGCGAATGTGCTTGAGGCTGGACCCAACCCAAAGGGGTCCATAACGTGTATGCCCAAAACTTTTGCCTCCTTGATGTATTTCTCAAGGTGGTCTGGGCTAACTGTTAAAACGTCGAAGCCCTCGCTTAGAAGCTGGGCTTCAATTTTTCTCAGTCCGTAAGGGGCTGCCACTGGGATTCCGTCCTTTGTTTTTATTGGTGGAAAAAATAGGAAGCCGTAAAGCCAGTTTGGAATGAAGTTTGGAGGCGCGCATGTTCCAAAGCCTAAGAACTCGTTATGATGGTAGTCGCTCATCAAGGTGCGGTCGGCTGTCAAGAGTATCGACGCCATTATGCCGCCTCCTCTTCCTTAAAATTTGAATGTCAAAAATTGAAAATTTAAACTTTGATGTCCCCAATGAAACAACCGAGCTCCAAATCTAGTATTTACGCATTACATTTAACCCTTATCTGTCTAGAAAAGTTATATGGAAGTTCTTGAATAAGTTGAAGGGCTACTGGAGAGAAAATCCCTTGAAGAAAATTCTTGAAGTTAGATGGCATGGAAGGGGTGGACAAGGAGCTTGGACTGCAAGCGAGTTGCTAGCGCGTGCAGCGATATGCGAAGGAAAGTACATTCAGTCCTTCCCCGAATTTGGACCGGAGAGGATGGGAGCTCCTGTAAGTGCTTTCACAAGGATAAGCACAGCGCCAATCAGAATACATTGTGCAATCTATAACCCTGATGTTGTGGTCGTTTTGGACCCAACACTTTTGAAAACTGTTCCAGTTACCGAAGGACTAGGCGAAGAAGGAATAATAATGGTTAATTCAAAAGAAAAACCGTCAGAGGTTAGGAATATGCTTAATTCAAGTAAGGGTAAAGTGTGGACTGTTCCAGCCACAGAAATTGCAATAAAAATTTTAGGAGTGCCCATAACAAGCACGGCTATGCTTGGGGCTGTTGCCCGCGCAACAGGTGTGGTTAGCCTAAAAAGCATCGAGAAAACCGTGATGGAGCGTTTTAGGCGGGATGTCGCCGAGAAAAATTTTGCCGTTATAAAAGAAGCTTACGAGGAGGCACGATGCGAATGAAGCTTGAAGAAAAGGGTTGGAAAGAAATTTCGATGGGAGCTGTATGCTGGAAGCCAAGCACTGAATTTTTAACTGGCGACTGGAAAACCTACAAGCCAATAAGAGACTTGGAAAAGTGCACCCGATGCCTGCTATGTGTTATCTTCTGTCCAGACGGTGCAATCCACTGGAAGCCTGAAAAGGGAGACATAGAATTTGATTATAACTTCTGCAAGGGCTGTGGGATATGCGCCAACGAATGCCCCGTGAAAGCAATAGAAATGAAACTGGAATAGGGATGTGCAATGAAATGAAGAGTGTGGTTAAACAAGAGGTTTTAGCCCTAAACGGAGACGAAGCAGTTGCCTACGCGGTGAAGCAGTCCGATGTGGATGTTGTGGCTGCCTACCCCATAACTCCCCAAACAATAATTGTGGAAAGGTTCAGTGAGTATGTAGCCAATGGCGAGGTCGAAACAGAATTTGTCTGCACAGAATCCGAGCACAGCGCACTAACCGCATGTCTAACTGCGTCTTTAACTGGTGCAAGAACTTTCACAGCATCAGCCTCTGCTGGCTTAGCTCTAATGCACGAAATGTTGTTTGTAACTTCTGGATGCCGTGCACCAGTGGTCATGGCAATAGCAAATAGAGCACTATCTGCACCCTTAAATATTCATGGAGACCAGTCCGACACTATGGCCGAACGAGATAGCGGCTGGATACAAATTTACGCTGAAAACGCTCAAGAAGTTTACGATTCAATAATTCAAGCTTTTAGAATAGCTGAGAACCCAGAAGTTCTTTTGCCAGTCATTGTCGGCTTGGACGGTTTCATCCTGAGTCACTCTCTAGAAAACGTAAACGTGCTTCCAGACGAAGTTGTTAAAAAGTTTGTTGGAGTTCGCCGATTCCCCGAAGTATTAACACATGAGGGAAAAAAGGCTCCATTTAAGCTTGATCCAGAATATCCCATGACTATGGGGCCTGTGGCGTTTCCAAATTACTATTTTGAGTTCAAGCGGCAACAGGAGGAAGCCATGAAAAACGCGCTTAAAATAATCCCGCAGGTGCATGATGAATATGCGAAAATAAGTGGCAGACGTTATGGTAATGGTTTGCTTGACCCTTACAGTCTTGAAGACGCGGAAATAGCCATAATATGCCTAGGGTCAACCGCTGGAACAGTAAAAACAGTCGTGGACGAGTTGAGGGCAGAGGGCGTAAAAGCTGGTCTCCTTCGCATCCGCACATTTAGACCATTACCTTTAGAGGAAATAATCAACGCTCTTAAAAATGTGAAGGCTTTGGCTGTTATGGATAGAAGCATGAGTTTCGGCGGTCGCGGCGGACAAGTCTTTCAAGAAATTCGCCACGCACTTTACGACGCGCCAAAGCATCCCTACATTGTAAACTACATTTACGGACTCGGCGGAAGAGACACCAGCCCAAGCCAAATCCGCAAAATCTACGAAGACTTGCAAGAGATACTGAAGACAAAGCGCGTTGAAAACCCGATACGGTATGTCGGATTAAGGGAGTAAGGAGGAAAATGAAAAATGGAGTCTGAATGGAAATTCACAATAAAAGACATAGCTGAAAAACCAGACCTTTTTACTTCTGGGCACCGTGCATGCGCTGGCTGCGCACCAGCAGTAGTTATGAGATTAATAATGAAAGCCACAAGAGGACCAACAATAGTGACAACCGCAACAGGTTGTATGGAAGTAGTCTCCACAATATACCCATACACCTCTTGGGCTGTCCCGTGGCTGCACACGGCTTTTGAAAACGCTGCGGCAAACGCCTCAGGAATAGAGGCAGCCATCAAAATAATGAAGAAGAAGGGAAGAATAAAACACGAACATGTTGACGTAATCGCCATAGCAGGGGACGGAGGCACCTACGATATAGGAATACAAGCACTTTCCGGCGCTGTTGAAAGAGGACACGACTTCCTGTTTGTGCTCTATGACAATGAGGCTTACATGAACACGGGAATACAGCGAAGTGGAGGAACACCCTTAGGCGCCTCAACAACAACCTCGCCGGCAGGCACAGTCTTGCCTGGCAAACTGGAGTATAAGAAGCCCATAGCCGACATTATGGTAGCTCATGAAATGCCCTATGTAGCTACAGCCTCACCCTATTACTGGCGAGACCTGATTCAAAAAGCCAGAAAGGGACTTGAAGTCAACGGTCCAGCTTTTCTACATGTTTTCGCGCCGTGCCCGCGCGGATGGAGAAGTGACCCATCCAAATCCATAGAGCTTTCACGGTTGGCTGTGGAAACATGTATATTCCCGTTGTGGGAAGCTGTAAATGGCAAGTACCAGCTTTCTCCGCCGAGCAAAGCCTTTGCATCAAACCCGCAAAAGAAGAAGCCAGTGAAGGAATACTTACAGGTGCAGGGACGCTTTAGACATTTGTTCACTCCGAAATTTGAAAAGCTAGTTGATGAAATTCAACGGATAACAGACGAAAGATGGAACCGCTTACTCAAAAGATGCGAAATAAGCTAGTTTCAAGATTTTCCAGATAACTCCTTTTCTAAAGCCTCTACTCTCTTTCTGACTTTTTCAATTTCTTCTCGGACGCTTTCATCTTCAACTTCTTTTTTGCGTTTTTCATTAGATTTCAAGATTAAACGCAAAAAATCTGAATCATAACTTTGCAAAAGAAGTTCAGTGTTTGGAATCAAGCAGTGCCCGCCAATAACTCCGGGAAACATCACTGGTCTGTCAAGCCTAACTCGATGGGTGTCTTCTAGGAAATCCACGGTTTCATCAAAGTCTGCATTGAAATGTTTCGAAATGCGGTGCATCTCTTGAAAACAGACAATCATCCAAGCCCTATACGTGGTCTCAAAAAGTTTAGCCAACTCTGTTTCTAAACAGCTCTTTAAAACCTTAGTTTTCAAGCCTAATTCTTCAAAATGTTTCCTTGAAGCCTCTGCAGCCTCTGCCGTAGCGCCTCCCACATATTTTGTCCACCGCTTCAACTCCCACTTCATATATTCTAAGCTTTTATGAACCCCGCGAACAGGAGAATGCGCGACGAGGCATCCGCTAATGCGCTTGTATGCCTCAGTGGTTGTTCCCGGAGGGACGGTGCTGTCGATAATCACCAGTTTGGGGTTAAATCTTTTCGCATAACCAACAACCGCGTTTAGGAACGTGTTTTTGTCAAGGCATGGAATGCAAACGTGCATTACGTCAACTTCTCTTGGTAAACTCTTCTGCCCGATGTCTCGCATTTTATTTTCGTTAACATCAAATCCGTAAACTACAAAACGCCCGTTTTCCTTAACCAACTCAAACAGCGAGCGCCCAACATCGCCTAAGCCGACGACTAAAACTCGCCCTTTTACTGACAAGCTTTGAAGCCTCCACAGAAAAAAGAAATTTGCTGCCAAACTATTTAAACTAACACGCAACAAACAACGAAGTGAGGCGGCGCCATGTCAAAGCCAAAAATTGGAAAAGGCGTAATAGTTGGAAAGAATGTCCAGTTCGGCGAAGATGTTGTTGTTTGGAATTATGTTGTCATAGGTGACAACACAAAAATCGGCGATGGAACGAGGATAGGAAGCTTCTGCGACATCGGCAAAAACGTCGTAATAGGTAGGAATTGCATCATACAAGCTCATGTAACAATATCAAACGAATGCAAACTCGGCGACAACGTTTTCATAGGACCAAACAGCAGTCTGTTAAACGACAGATTTCCACATAGCAAATGCCTAACGCCGTCAATAATAAAGGACAATGTGGTTATCGGGGGATGCGTGACAATTCTCCCAAACGTTACGGTGCACGAAAACGCTGTGGTAGCTGCTGGAAGCACAGTAACGGAAGATGTGCCGTCTGGAACTGTTGTGAAGGGTATACCCGCAAAACATATGATGACGCGGCAAGAGTATGAGGCTAAGAGAAAAGCGTTCATCGAGGCGAGAAAAAACCAACTTCCTTAAACTCTAGGTTTCCCAGCCCACCTTTCGGGGAACTTTAAAACCCACTCAATCTCTTTGGTTATTCCTTCATTAAAGTCTGTTTGCGGGCGCCATCCAAGGATTTCCTCAGCCTTACGGCAATCTAAAACGAAGTTCACCAATTCTCCTTGAAGCCTAATGCGCTCGGGCTGAAAATGCGAAGCTGAACCTTCCCTTGGGTTGTCATAAATTATGTCAAATCCCTTATCCGATGCCTTCACCAACATATTTGCCAATTCTTTGATAGAAACGCCTTTCCCGCTTCCAATATTGAAAACGTTTCCCGCTGATTCTTGCTTTTCAATCGCCAACATATGAGCCTTAACAACATCCTTCACATAAACAAAGTCTCTAGTTTGTGAACCGTCGCCAAAAACTACAGGTGGCTTATTTTCAAGAAAAATCCTTTTTATGAACATGGTTAAAACGCGGCCAAACCATTCTTTGGGGCCATAGACAATGCCATATCTGAAGGCTGTGGTGTTTAGGCCAAAAAGCTTGTTATATTGCAGCACATAGCGTTCAGCGGCAAGTTTACTAACCCCGTAGGGCCAATGGGGCTCTAAAGGATGTTCTTCATCTATTGGGAGATACTGTGCTTGTCCGTAAACAGCGCCCGAAGAAGCGAACAAGACTTTTTCGACATTGTTCCTTAAAGCCGCGTTTAAGACGTTTAATGTTCCTAGGATGTTTATTTTTGCGTCTTTCTCTGCGTCTTTTATGCCCGTGTAAACTTCTAATTCGGCTGCTAAATGGTCTATGATGTTGATTTTTTCCTTTTTAACAACGGTATTGAGTTGTGTGGAATCTAAAATTGAGCTTTTAACAATCTTTAACCTTTTATCCTTCTCGTCATCAAGGTTTTTCATGGTTCCCGTGGAAAAATCGTCGAAGACAACAACTTTTTCCGCGTCGTTAACTAAATATTCTTCAACTAAGTGTGAGCCGATAAAACCTGCGCCGCCAGTAACTAAGACACGTTTTCCGCGAGCACTCATCCACGAAATCACCTTGATACCATAGTAATTTCATCATCAATTATTCTCTCTATCATGTCTACTGGGTTTTCAAGTTTTTCCAACTTGTCTTTAACATCCCAGACTTCGCCAAGAAGCCTTTTTGCATAGCTAAGCGCTTTATCTGCTGGCACTGTGAAGATTGGAAAGCCCTTTTTTGCCAAGTATTCGTTGACGTAAATTTTTCCAAAGGAAGAGATAACTATTGTTGGGATACCTTGTAATGCTGCTTCGCGAGCTATTGTTCCTCCAGCGCTAATAACCAAATCTGCTTTTGAAACTAAGCTCGCGGAGTCAACAAACTCTTTTGGAACGATTAAATTTTTCATTGGTTTTCTTCTGTAGCGTGGTAGAAAGAGGACGTTTCCAAGCGAAGCAAGCTTTTTTGCCAAGGTTTTAGTTATGTCTTCCTTTTCTTGGGCGTAGGCAGCCTTTTCCTCAAGTTCCCTAACAACAATTAATGGTTTTTTATATTCGTATTTGATTTCTGGTTTAAACTCTTTTATCCAAGCAACTTCATCCACGCCGTCAAACCAAAATATCTTTTTTATGCCATAGCCTTCAACCGAATTTTTCGGTAAAGCCTTTGAAACAACCAGATAATCGATTAAAGGCATTGTAAGCCTGTTTATGGCTTCCGCGTGCACAGTATCATGCGTTGAAATGTTAGGTATTCCCAGTCCGAAGGCAACTCTGCACAATTCCACGGAGCGGTGCGAGATGGCGACATCAGGCTTTTCGTTTTCAAATATCTTACAGAAAAATATTTGTCGTTTCGCACTTTCCTTGAGTCTTGAAAGCGGTGAACGCGGGTCATATTTCCCAACAACAATGAAATCTTCTTTTAACAAATTTGCCAAAGCCAGCGTGTCCGGATGTTTCCGCGTGGTCAGTATTACTTTGTGTCCTCGTTTTCTAAGGCGTCTTGCTATTGCAACTCCATATCTTACTTGTTTGCCTGTGCATGCGTCATACCAAACTTTCACTTTTTCATCCCCCCAACTTATACATTTGTCCAAGGGTTTTTCCGTCTTTAACGATTTTTGCTGGTGCGTCTAAATGGCGAATCCAGTATATATTTTCTGGCAAAACGTTATACTTCGGTATATGCGGTATTTGTTCTCCGAACGCGAGCTTAACATACAAATACGGTATGTTCCCAAAATAGTCCCCGCGCAAAACCTTACTGGCATAAGAAAAGAAAAAGGACGTCGTAAACATCCTACCCGCGTTAATCTCAGTAACGCATGGAACCCCTTCCTTGTTTTCTTTCAAATCGACACAAGCAATTCCAGTAAAATCTTTGTCTATGGCCAAAACAGCCCTTGTCCCCACATCATTCACCTTATCATCATGAATTGTTCTCTGAACCGCTGGAGTGCCAGTCACGCCGGAAGGCGCAAGGTTTGGGTAAATATACTCTATCCTTTCCCTAGCCATCGACACAACTAGTTCGCCGTTTTTCCACAAACTATGAAAACCTATATTTCTTCCAGGCAAATATTCTTGGGCGATGAATTGCCAGTTCATTCCACGAGATATCCAATATTTGATCCACGCTAATGCCGTGTCTTTATTGTAGGCAAGGGTGCTTCCTCTTCCTCCGGCGCCATGTCTCGCTCTAATCCATATGGGGTTTCCGAGTTCTTTAAAGGCTTTGTTGACATCTTTCTCGTTTTGCAGTTCTATAAATTTTGCAACTGGGATGTTGTTTTTTTCCCAAACTTTTGCTGATTCAAGCTTGTCTTGGCATACGCTGATAGCTTTTTTCGAGGGCAAGAAAACTTTTGCTTCTAGTTTTTCGCGGTTTTCCGATATCGCAGCTACTTCAATGTCTGGCTGAGCGTGAACAAACTCTATGCGCTCTTTTCGTATTATCTCGTTCAACTTGGTGATGTAGCTGGGTTCTGCAGCGGTTGGAACCAAATACTTCTTATCTGTAGGGGCAAGGTGAATAAAATAGCTGTTTGCTTCAGTTCCAACAACCAAAGTTTTTTCAGGTGCAATCTTAAGCGACATGACAAAATTTATTCCAGCGGGTCCCCCCGCTCCTGTAACCAGAATTCTCTTCATTTTTCCACCATCAAATCGCATCAACAAATTACATGTCCAAACAATAGTCAAAAACGCCTTAATATTTTTGCTCCAAAACCAAACTTTTAATAAAACAAAACAGTTCTAAATCAACAATGGGCCGGTCGTCTAGCTTGGTTAGGACACTTGCCTAAAAGGCAAGCCTTAAGCAGCCCTTACGAGGCTGAGGTCGCCGGTTCAAGTCCGGCCCGGCCCATTACAGTTTTTAGTAGTATAGATTTTGCGGCTGAAAAGTTTGTGTTAATTGACGTTTCCGAGTAGTTCTATGAGTTTTCTTGGGCTGAATATGGTTAGGCTTGTGTTGGGAAGTTTTCTTCCAACTTTCGCGATTAGTCCAGCGGCGTCTGTTCCAAACTTGCATGTAAGTGCATGTTCAAAAAATCCTAGGGTTTCTACAGCTATCACGTCTCTTTTAAGACCGATCTCTTTCAAGGCTAGTTTAATTTCGCTTTCTGATGAGCCTAAAACGATTAGTCTGTCTAACAGAGACTTTGTCCAAACTTTGTATTTGTTAAGTTGTTCTTCAGCAAGAGCAGCTTCTATGCGGTTTTTGTCTTTGTCTGCATCTAGGATTTTGATGGTTAATGGAAGGTTTTCGCAGAAGCCGAAGAGTTCTACAAGTTTTTTAAGGGCGATTTTTCTTCCATCGGCAAGTTGGGCTTGCAAACGCTGCAAGGGGATTATAGCGTCAACAATGGTTGGTGAATGAACTCCCACATCAACGTATATTTCGCTTTTGCTTTTGCCCAGAGCAGTTATTCGCCCCTTTAATGTGGAAAACTTTTTTACGGCGTCAAGGTTTTCTGGGCACACTCCGATTTCATCCTCTAAATATTGTAGCGCCACGTTTTCGTCTTCACCTGAAATCGCCGCTTCAACGAGTCCTCTAGATGTGACGCCAACAACCTTCGCGTTAGCATTTAAGCCTTTCAACATGCTTTTCAAAAATTTGTTAACAATCTCTGTTTGGAAATTGTTGTAGACTTTTGTTGGAAGGGTTACTTTAAGCATTGGCAGTCTCCGATTAAGGCGGACATTTCCTCATGCAGTCTTCGCACCCTCATCACAGCTGGAGGCGGCAGTTCCTTAGAAAAGTTTTCTATTGTCCGCTCTATTGGAACTCGATGCGAACCCTCAATGAGCTTGTCCGCATACGCAACAATTTTTTCCTCAAGAGTTCTTGGAACGTAAACATCCTTTGGCCATCCGAGTTTCTTCGCTTCTTTGTTTGTTATTCCGCCGCCTACATGGGTTTTAATTATTGAAATTAGCGGTTCCGGCAAGCCTAGGGACTCTGCTATTTCGGCTCCAATAATTGCGTGGTGAACTGTGTGAGTTTTTGAGCGTCCGATATCATGTAAAAGCGCACCTATTTCCACAAGTTCCAAATCAACATTTAATCCCCTTTCTTTGCAAGCCTTAGCGATTTCTAGTGCTAGTTCCGCCACTGCTTGACAGTGCCTTACCACATTTTCTGAGCAACCCACTTGACGCAGAAACTGTATTGCTTGTTCTCTCGAAGGAAGTTTTTCACTCGCCAAGCTCCTTCCTCAACTGCTCCACTTTCTTCGTCAAAACATTGATTATTTTTTCATTTTCGTAATGCATGAGCGGCTTCCCGCATGTTGGACATTTAAACACGAGTTCCACGGCTTCTTCAAAAGGTACGCGTTTGCATCCCGGCGTGTAACAATAGTAAAAATCATGGTTTTTCTCGTATTCCAGTCTAATGTTAAGTTTCTCTAGAACCCTACGTTTTTGACTCAATATAAAACCTTCAAACTGGTCTGGCTGCAGTTTCCAGTGGAAAACAAACCAGCCTGTTTTCGGGTCGCGGGTTCTTCTGAGGCTTACGAGGGAGTGGTCGTAAAGCTTGTAGAGTATTTTTCGAACAGAATTTAGCCTTATACCAGTTTTGTTTGCTATTTCATCATCCGTTATTTCATCTGAGTTTTTGAGTATCTCAATTAGTTTAATGGCTTCTTCTTCGCCAAGAGCTTCTGCAACTTTCGTCAAAGTTGCATCGTCAATTGTTGATAACATATCCATCCTTTTGCCTTTGAAGCTATTAAGCAGTGTTCTCCTCTACTATATCATAGTTCAGCTTTAATTTAAATCTCTTTATGAAGTCTGAGTCGGAAATTAACATTTAACTATTCTCTTCCCCCTCTTCTGAGGAATAATCTTAACTCGCGCAGACTCGAAATCCTTTGCCAACTCTTTTCCCTCAAATAGACGGTCTAAGAAAACGGCTAGGCTTGAGCATTCTGAATGCGGTTGGTTTCCAATTGCCACGTTAAAATCGGAAACATCTTCTAAGAAGAATTCTTTTGGAACTTTCTGGCTTCCAACAATAACTAAAATGTCCTTGCCAAGCGCCTTAATTCTCTGTAAAACGTCGCTTGTTTGGATGTTTTCTCCGTAGGCTGTAAGATGAACCACTATTCCACCATCGGCTTTCCATTCCTTAACAACTTTTTCCCATGGAACACCCATTTCAAAAAGAAATGGACCGCCCCAGTTCTTGGCGACTTTTTCAACTGTCGCCTTTATTTTTTCATCTCTTATGTCTGAAAGTATAAAGCCTGAAGCCCCGAGCGCTCGGGCTGTTAGGGCAACATGCGTTGTTAGTCTTGCATCTCTTTTTGGTCTGTGTCCCCATCTTAAGACGACTACTTTTTGCATTTTCGACCACTTTTCTAGCATGCGCCTATTATTTTTGGATTTTTTCGAATTTTCCGCCGAATTCTTCCACTTTCTTCTTTACTTTGTCGGCGAACCATGGGATTGCCTCGAAAACCACATGAACCGAATCATCCCCGTATTTCACTGTATGTACGTCTGCTCTGTTAAAGAGCCATGAGATGAAAGGCATGGTTTCACTTGTTAACGGCGCTGTAAATGAGGCGCGAACGTAGTTTTCCAGTCTTTTTAATATTTCGCTTTTTAATGTGTCTATGTTGATTTTGTAGAGGGCGGATATTGGAACTGGAGTTGGCGCCTTACCCCTAATTTTCTCGAGTTTTTCTTGAATTTCCCCTTCTGATAGCAGGTCAATTTTGTTAAATGCAGTTATTATTGGAACGCCCGCCGCCCCTATCCGCTCTATTGTGTCTAGACAGACTGAAAGTTTTCTTTCGACAACTTCTAGGGGTTCGCTTAAGTCTACGACTAAGAGAATTAGGTCTGAGTATATGGTTTCTTCAAGCGTCGAGTGGAAAGCCTCTATCAAGGATAGGGGTAAACGGTCTATGAAGCCAACGGTGTCTGTTAACAGAAATTTTCTCTTTGAAAAATTTACAAGCCTAGTTGTTGTTGAGAGAGTTGTGAAGAGGCTGGAGTCCACTGGAACTTCTTCCTCTGTTAAGGCGTTGAAAAGCGAGCTTTTTCCAGCGTTTGTATATCCCGCCAAAGAGATGGATGAAAAGCCCAGTTCAGCCCTTCTCTCGCGGTGTAGAAGCCGTTTGGCTCGAATTTGCTTCAATTTTTTCCGTAAAGTGTGCACTTGCTTCTTCACAGCCTCGTAATAAACATCCACTTCGTAGGCGCCGAGTCCCATGAAACCTGGCTGTTCGCCTTTCTTTGCAAGTCTAACCTTCTCTTTTGCATGTGCCAACTCGTATCCTAGTCTTGCCAGTTGAATCTGCAGCTTCGCTTCTGTTGTGGTCGCTCTTTTGGAGAAAATTTCTAGAATAAGCTGGAAACGGTCTATGACCTCGACGCCTGTGGCTTTTGCTAGGTTGTATGATTGAACTGGTTTTATTGGGTTATCGAAAATTATTTTTTGGGCGCCAGTTTCCTTTACAAGCTTTGCGAGCTCTTCCACCTTTCCGGAGCCTATCTGATATCGTGAATCTGGCTCTCTAATCTGCTCGATTTTTCCAACAACAGTGTAGCCCGCGGCTTCCGCTAAGCTTTGAAGCTCATCTAAACTTGAGGGTTCATAAGGTTGTCGCCGTTGGACTATGATTGCTTTCGTTCCGCTGTTTCCTCCTTCTCCTTATCCTTTTTGTTCAGTTGGATTAAGTCTCCCAATGTTAGTTCGCGGCTTGCGGGTTTAGGGACTGTTGCTTTCGGAATTTTTTCTTCTGCTGCGGGAACGAGCAGCTTTATTTTTAAAGCGTGTTCAAGCTTCGTCGCCAAGGCATTGTCAGGCTTCATCTTTCCAGTTTCGATTTTTTTGAGAACTGATACTTTCTCGTTTAACCTTTTGCCTAACTCCTCGTGGGAAAGTCCAAGCTTTTCTCGCGCTTGCTTCACTTTCAAGCCGAAATCTTCAACAAGCTCCAAATTTGTATCTACAACAGTATTCGCAGAGGTTTTCTTGCTTTGTATTTGGGTTAGCGGGAGCGCGGCTTTTGGTTTCGGTGTTAAAGGTTTTAGTTTGGGCTCTTCTTCCCATATGATTTTTCCATGTTTTGAGCATTCGCCGCAAACTAGCAATTTAGCTCCTTCAATTAGGACTCGATACGGTTTGCCGTGGATTTTGCGTCCGCAAACCTCACATCGCAAGTAGTGGCACTCACCCTAAACTGTTTTTATTTATTTAGTTGTGTTTATACTTGATGGTGCAGAGGCTTGGAAAATCCGTTAAGGCGTATCAGAAGCGTTGCAGACTACCAATTTGGAAAGGGGGTCGGCGCCAAACTCTTCCCAGACAGCGTGGAAATCGAGTTTTCAAAGAGGACCGGGAGAATCCGCTACGTTTACTTGGATGGAAAGAGACTTGCCACAATGCGCCCCACAGACGGCTTATTCTCTTTAAGCATCACCGGTGCCAAACGCATAGTCGAGAACGCTTGCGATGCAAAGTGTTTCGTCACTGTTCAAAGGGATGTTTCAAAATTTATCGCTGAAGGCGGCGATGTGTTTGCAGCTCATGTTGTTAGGGCTGACTGTGAAATTCGCCCAAAGGATGAAGTCATCGTTTTAGACGAGGATGGCAATGTTTTGGCTGTTGGAAGGGCTGTTTTGTCTGGCGAGGAAATGAAAGCTTTCCGCTGTGGCGTCGCCGTCAAGGTGAGGCGCGGATGCGCAGAAGAAAGTTAAGTATATGAGGTTCTAGAATAGTAATTGTGGTGAGAGCGTAGAGAGAGTGATTTTATGCATAGGCGCATCAGCCCGCGAGAGGCAAGAAGAATGATGCAGCGAATGGGAATGAGCATGGACGCCGTTCCAGACGTGGAACAAGTCATAATAAAAACGGCAAACAAAGAAATAACAATAGAAGAGCCAGAAGTGGCAATCCTCGATGTTCAAGGACAAAAAATTTTCCAAGTAACAGGTGGAAAAATAACAGAGAAGGCTACGGAACGCAAACTGACAATATCTGAAGAGGATGTTAGGCTTGTGGCTGACCAAACGGGCAAAAGTCTCGAAGAAGCCAGAAAAGCCCTAGAGGAAAGCGAAGGAGACCTAGCAAAAGCAATTCTCCTACTTCAATCAAAATTTTAATGTGACTGAAGATGCATTTTGTCGTCGATAAAACACGTCCTAATATGAACATTTGCGTCGTTGTGTAAACATCTTTTTTCAGTACTGTTGGGGAAATGAAAAGAGTTAAGCAGAAGTAGAAAATTAATTAGACGTGTGGAAGAGGATGATTTCAAACAAAGTTAAGAAACGTCATCTGATACTTTTTATTCTGCTCGTAATTGTTTTTGTTCTGTCTCTTGTCGGTGTCGCTTTGTACAGGGGTGAACAACATCCAGAACCTGAAACATTCCGTTTAGTCTTTTACCTTTCTGTACTTGGAGCCATCGTCTTTGGTATTTCGTTGATAATAGGAATAACTTATTTACTAAGGTTAAGAAAATCATCGACATCAGATATTCAGCAGACCGATTCTCAGAGGAGTTTAGATTAAGTGTGTTTGATGTTGTTTCAGTTGGGCATTTATGCATAGACCACATCTTCTTGTCAGACAACCGCATTCCATTTGTTACTTTGGGCGGTTCTGCAGCTTACGTTTCCTTCGCAGCAAAACGCCTAAACGCTAAAACCGCTGTAATTTCCAAAGTTGGAGAGAATTTTCCAACAGCCTATTCTTGGTGGCTTAAAGATGAAGGCGTTGACCTTTCATGGATTGTTAAAGCTAAGGGCGTTGACACAACAAGTTTCGAACTTAAATATAGCAAAAACTTATCCAACCGTGTCTTACGCTTGAGAAGCAAGGCGCCGAACATAACAGTTGCTGATTTGCCAAGTTCTTTAAAAGCCAAAGCCATCCACATCGCGCCTATAGCTGGCGAAGTCACATTTGATGTGGCTGAAAAACTGAGAGGTTACGCTGAAATTTTGTCCCTTGACCCGCAGGGGCTTGTCCGAAATTTCGGCGATAACGGTAAAGTTACGCATGGTTCGCTTAAAGAAGGGCGCATACTGGAACTTATTGATGTTTACAAGTCTTCATCCGCAGAAATTAAAGCAGTCACAAAATCCTCAGACATTAAATCCGCCATGAAAACAATTCACAATTACGGCGTCAAAACAGTTATTGTAACATTTGGGGTAAGAGGCGCTTTGCTGTCTTTCGAGGGAAGCCTAAACCAAATTCCAGCTTACAAATCAGAGAAAATCGTTGACCCAACTGGGGCTGGAGACGCTTTCATTGGCGGCTTCCTCGCCGAATTAGTCAAAGGCAAAGACTTTTTATGGTGTGCATGTGTCGGCTCGGCTGTTGCCTCCTTAGTTGTTGAGGCTGCTGGACCAGCATTTTTCGGCGATAAACAGTACATTTATGGGAGGGCAAAAGCGCTTTATGGAAAAGAAATTAAGGAATAACGCGTATCCCTATTAAGAGAGGCGTAAGGCTTTGGGAAAAATTGACAAAGGCGTTAAATGTAGTGTATCCAACTGCAAAAACGACGCTGTTCGTTCGCTTTCAGCGGAAAAAGTTAGGTCTGCTGGCTTAAATGTTGGCAGCGGCGAGAGGCGCGCTTACCTCTGCAAGGAACACTATAAAGAGTATAAGAAGAAAACAAAGAAGGATAAAATGCTTGAGAAATGGCGGTACAGCGCCTAAAATTGAAGAGGGGAAAAGCCCATGAGAATATTACAGTTACACTCAAATTATATCGAGTATAAGCCTATCCAAAAAGAGATTGCTATGGCTGAGGAAGCTGAAAAGAAGGAAAATCGCCTAGAAGAAATCGTCGTCTTGTTCACGGCTGTCGAAGAAGGCGACAATTTAGACGTAGCAAAAAAAGCCGTAGACGAGGTTCAAGCTTTTCTCGAGAAGCTGAAGGTTAACCGCATTTTAATTTATCCATATGCGCATCTAAGCAGTAACTTGGCAAAACCCTCAGAAGCCCTAAAAATAGTTAAAGCCATGGAAAGCTACGCGAAAGAGAAGGGTATAGAAACATTCCGCGCGCCTTTCGGCTGGAACAAACAGTTCACTGTATCAATAAAGGGGCATCCTCTAGCTGAACAGTCTCGTGTGATTCTTCCAGCAGAAATAAAAGAGAAAGCCGAGGAAAAAATTTCGGAAGCGGTTAAAGCCGAGGAAAAACTGGAATCATTCTGGTTCATACTGAAGCCAAACGGAGAAATGCTTCCAGTTCAAGAATTCAACTTTAAAGGCTACGAAAACCTTGAAAAGTTCGCCAAATACGAGATTTCAAAGGTTAGGGCAAGCCAGCAAATGCCTCCCCACGTGCCTTTGATGAAGAGGCTTGAAATAGCCGACTACGAAGCGGGAAGCGACCCTGGAAACATCCGTTGGTATCCTAAAGGGCGACTAATCAAATCCTTGCTTGAACAGTTTGTCACCGCGAAAGTTATAGAGTACGGCGCCATGGAAGTTGAAACGCCCGTCATGTACGATTTTCAACATCCAAGCCTAGCAGATTACATAAACCGTTTTCCAGCGAGGCAGTACCTCTTAAAATCTGAGGATAAGGAGCTTTTCCTGCGTTTCGCCGCGTGTTTTGGGCAGTTCCTCATGGTTCACGACGCCCAGTTCTCCTATAAACACATGCCTCTTCGGGTTTACGAGTTAACACGTTACAGTTTCAGAAGGGAGAAAAGCGGCGAAGTTGTCGGCTTAAGACGTTTAAGAGCCTTCACTATGCCCGATTGCCATGCCTTCTGCACAGACCTTGAACAGGCAAAGGAAGAGTTTATAACAAGATTTAAACTGTGCATAAACGTGTTGGAAGAAATCGGCCTATCCAAGAACGATTATGAAGCGGCAATACGGTTCACAAAAGACTTTTACGAAGAAAATAGGGATTTCGTGAATTCGCTGGTGAAAATTTTCGGCAAACCAGTTTTGGTTGAAATGTGGAAGGAACCCTTCTTCTATTTCAGGCTTAAATGGGACTTCAACTTCGTGGATAATCAAGACAAGGCAGCAGCCCTATCAACAGACCAGATTGATGTGGAAAACGCGAAAAGATACGACATAACCTACGTAGATGAAAAGGGTGAAAAACATCACCCGCTGATTCTTCACTGCTCTCCAAGCGGGGCGATTGAAAGATGCGTTTATGCGTTGCTGGAGAAGGCTTACAGGGAACAGGAAAAGGGTAAACCGCCAATGCTTCCCTTATGGCTTTCGCCGGCACAAGTGCGCGTAATTCCAATGTCAGACAAATACATTAACTACGCGGAAAAATTGGCTGAAAAAACGGAAGCTAACCAAATCCGTGTGGACATTGACGATAGGGCGATGACTCTGCAAAAAAGGGTTAGAGAAGCAGAGATGGAGTGGGTTCCCTACATAATTGTTGTTGGACAACAAGAAGTAGAGGCAGAAGTGCTCCCGGTCAGAGACAGAAAAGCTGGAAAAATACGCAAGATGAAGCTTGAAGAGCTAATAAGCGAAATAAAAGACTTGATGAAGAACAGACCCTTCAAGCCGCTTCCATTGCCAAGGCATCTTTCGAAACGTCCACAATTCTATGGTTAGCAATGGCTGAAACCCGCCAAGTTTTTGCAAAAGATATATCAAACCTTAAATGGATAAACTAACATCTTAAACGGAGGATGCTTGTTGGAGAAAGAACTTCTCGTTTATATAGACGGGAAATACTATCCAAAATCCCAAGCGAAAATCTCAGTCTATGACCATGGGCTTCTTTACGGAGACGGCGTTTTTGAGGGAATCCGCGCCTACAAAGGCGTAGTGTTCAAACTGAAAGAACATATAGACAGACTTTACAACTCAGCCAAAGTGATCATGCTAGACATTCCGCTAACAAAAGAAGAAATGATAAACGCTGTTTTAGAAACTTTGCGGAAAAACCGTTTACAAGACGCATACATACGCCTAATAGTAACGCGAGGCGTCGGCGACTTAGGGCTTGACCCGAGAAAATGTTTGAAACCAACTGTGATAATCATAACTGACATCATAAAACTGTATTCTAGCGAAGCCAGAGAGAAAGGATTAAAAGTTATGATTGTCTGGGTTAGAAGAGACCCCGTGGACGCGACATCCCACGAAGTTAAATCCCTAAACTACCTAAACAGTATACTGGGAAAAATTGAAGCAAACATTACAGGCTTCGACGAAGCCATATGCCTAGACAAAAACGGCTACGTAAGCGAAGGAGTAGGCGAAAACCTCTTCATAGTCAAAAACAGAAAAATCATAACTCCACCCTCATCAGCTGGAATCCTTGTGGGAATAACAAGAGAAGTCGTCATAAAACTGGCTGAAAAACTCGGATACACCGTAATTGAACGCAACATCACTCCAACAGACCTCTTCACAGCGGAAGAAGCCTTCTTCACAGGCACAGCTGCTGAAATCGCTCCCATAGTGGAGGTTAATAGGCGGGTGATAGGTGAAGGCAAACTCGGACCTGTCACGCGTCATTTGATTAGCGAGTTTTTAAAGCTTCTCGGCGACCCAAATGAGGGGACGCCCATCTACCAGTAGCTTACACGATTTTGAGGAATCTTCCCGTTCCCTTTTTAACTGCTTTGTCATAGGCAATTTTCGCGGTAACGGCATCTTGAATAGCCAAGCCTGTTGAAACAAAAATTGTTATCTCATCTTTTTTCTCTCTGGGGCGTTTTAAACCTGCGACAACCTCGCCTAATTCAGCATACACGTTTTTCTCCGTTATTATTCCTTGGCTTAATGGAACATTTATTTCCCCACTATGTGCAGCTTGTTCCCAATCATCCACAACTATTCTTGATCTTTTAAGAATGGCAGGGTCCAACTCCTCTTTTCCAGGTGCATCGGCTCCAATGCAGTTGAAGTGTGTTCCGGGGGAGACCATGTTATTCATGACTAGAGGTTTTCTTGAAGGAGTCGTGGTGACAACTATATCTGCCTCTTCAACAGCATCTTTTATGGTTTCAGCCGGGACAAATTTGAACAAGCGCCCATACGCCTCTTCCATTTCATCCATAAAAGCTTGCCTAGTCTCTTCACTTCGACTCCAAACCCTAACCTCCTTCAGTTTTCCGTAAACCTCTAAGAGAGCCATAAGCTGAGTTCTCGCTTGAGCTCCGGCTCCAACAAAAGCTACAACTTTCGAGTCTTTCCTCGCCAAATATTTTGCAGCTATTCCTCCCGCAGCCCCTGTTCTCATATCCGTTATGGTTTTTCCACCCATCACCGCCAAGGGAAAACCGTTTTTCGGATCCACTAAAACTATTACAGCCATTACTGTTGGAAGACCATGTTTCGCTCGGTTGTCTGGGTGGGCGTTCACTATTTTGACTGCGGATACATCCAGTTCTTCAAGGTAGGATGGCATCGCCCTTAAATCACCGTTATATTTTTTATAGAAAAGGTAAATCTTCGCCGGCATTTGAACTCGTTTAAGTCCCTTCTCTTTAAAGGCTTTTTCAACAGCCTCCATGACCTCGGGCATCGAAAGAAGCCCGTTAACTTCCTCATCAGTTAATACTAAAGTCTCCAAATTTTTCCCTCAAACTGCAAAGGTTATTTTTCTATTCAAATATTTTTGGGTGGCAGAGACGCGGATTTCATGAATAAAATTAATGAAATCACGTTTTGCAGCGTTGACGTATGACTCTTCAATTTAGGGATGCCAAAAAGTCTTTGACACTTGGAAGCCTTCAGCGGTGTAAACCGTGACTTTTATTGGTTCCAAACCTAAATACAAGTCCCAGTTCCAAAGGCACATTATCGTGACGTTTTCACCAGCATTGAGAACGTATCCGCTTGGAGCTATTGCAGGATAGGTCAGTGCACCATCAATTTCATAAGTTTTGTTTCCAGTTTCGAGAATTATTTTGCTGATTGTCACATTTTGAATTGAATTTATTGAGTTTGAGATTGTTATGTTAATGTAGGGGATTGAAATCGTAATGTTGGGGTACTGGTCTCTTAAGTCGCCAAAGACTAAATTGTCTCCCAACAATTTCAATTCCACAGCGGATATCTCCACATTCCTTGAAAGACTCTGCCCTTCTTCAGTTACAACAGTAGCATTTACTGTTTTATTTATCCATCCGCCACGGGAATGTGCAATCAATAATTATTTCCCCTTCGGGAGGAATGATATATTTAACTGCGCAGACTTTTAAGCGACTTCCACCTCAATTAGTTCTTCTTAACATTGCGAAAGTAATACTTACACACCAAAGGTAAAATTTATGGCGTAGGAATTTGAAATGTTTGTGATATACTGTAATCTTCTGCTGTTTGCACAGTTACTGTTATGTCTTGACCAGGGTAAAGTGTCCAGTTCCATGGACACACAATTGTGATCGTGGAGTTGACCGCTAACCGACATCCATGCGGGCTTATTGTGGGGTTCGTTAAAGTTCCATCTATTCTGTATATTGCATTATTTACCCTGATGGTTATCTGTGTGATATTCAGTGCTCGAACGGAGACCTCTGTGTTTGAAACTGTGATATTGATGTACGGTGTGCCAGCATCAGAATTTCCAAAGGCAACATCAACGATTTCAAGCTGAACTGATGGAAGCATTAAACTCTCTGTGATGTTCACTCCTTCTCGGGTAACCACAGTGAGGTTGACGTTTTGGCCTCTAAGGGCACTCCAATTCCACTCACAATTAAATTGTTTTTCTTCGCCAACATTTATTGTTTCGTTAAAAAGCAACTGTATTTCTTGCAGCTTTATTTCCGTGACTGTGATGTTCTGTGTAGAAATTGGCATGTTCTTGATGGTCACGTTAAAATTGTTTGTTTCGGTTAATTTAAAGTCGTAGTTAATTATTTTATAAACAATGGACGGGGGTGTCTCAACAGTTATTGAATTTGAAACGAAACCTTGTTCTGTACATGCCTTTATTGTGACATTTTGACTCCGATGACCCGACCAATCCCATACGCAATTGAAAGTAATTGTTGAGTTGGGATATATCCAATAAGGCAATTGTGGTTCAGTTAAAGTTCCATTCATGTGATATGTGACGGAGCCATAAAATAATTCAATATCAGTCATCTTCACAGGCGTGGTTGACTCCGGCGAATTTGAGATGATTAAGTTAAACTTTGTCGCATCCAAATCGCTAAATTCCACATCCAAAATCGTCAATAAAACCGCTGCAGAAGCATTTGACAGAGCGTTAACAAAGTAACCCTCTTGGGTTTCAACGCGCACAGCAGGATTTTTCTGCCCTTCCCAATTATAGAAGCATCTAATATTGACAGATGTTCCATTTTCAAGGGACATAGGCAATTCGGCTGTAATATTTTCTTTGGGAATCTCCCAAAGAAAATTAAAGTAAATTTTTTCGATTGTAAGATTTATCGCTGAGAGAGCGTGGTTTCTAATTGTTATATTAAAATACCTGCAGCTTTCCGTCGCATTGAAGTAGGCTTCTGCCTCTAGCTTGACAAACTTTGTTTTAAATGAATTGCTTGCGCCAGACATGCTATCCGATAAAACATGAACCGTAATGATCTCTCCAGCGAAATTTCCCCAGTTTCTGTAGCAAACTATTGTTTTGACGGACCCTCTTTCAATTGTTATAGGAAGCGATGGAAAAGTTTCTTGAACATCATACATTGTTGTGTCATTTTCAAGTGAAAAAAATATCCTAGTTATGTTCGCTGCTGATATTGAATGCGATGGGTTCATGACTGTTAAATTGAAGTAATCTGCATGGTCAACTGGAAAGTTGATTTCTGTAATGACTAAATCTATAGCATTTTCGGGCTCTAGATAGTAGTTTGCCATAACCCACAAATAGGATAAGAGGGCTCCAAAAATGACAGCGCACAACAATAATATTATTAATGCGAGAGTTGAAATTCCCTTAATGTGGCGGTTCACCATACGGGCGTGTTCTCCTTTAAAGGTTTTTGCTGTATCTCATATCCTTTTAAATAAATAAGCGTTCTCTTCAGCAGGACATTGCATGCTGTCTTATTAAGAGTAAACCTATATAATGTGGTTTACTGTGCCATTTAGTATTCCGTAGGGCTTGGAGGAATCTGTGGTGGAATACGACGCTGTCGTAGTTGGAGCTGGAATTATTGGTTTGTCAACAGCCTACCACATAAAAAATGAGCATCCGAACGCGAAAATTTTGGTTGTTGATAAGTATAATGCTGTTGGGCAGGGGAGCACAGCGAAAAGCGCATCCGCCTTCAGGTGCTTCTTTTCTTCCTACACAAATTATATGCTGTCAAAGTCCTCCATAGATTTTTACAAGCATTTGCAGGAAAATTTAGGCGTTGACTTGAAGCTTCAGCAAATAGGATATCTTTGGCTTTTGGACGAGGAAAGCTATGATGAAATGCTTCCTATCTTGAAAACTTTGGGGAAGGAGGATTTCCAGTATCAAGAATATGAGGAAGCAGAGTTGGCTCGCAAACTTGATGTTCAAACTGATTTAGCGGGAGATGAAGAAGCTAAATTAATGGGTTTAGGAAACGTTCATAAAGGAATATTCGTTCCAAACGCAGGGATTATTGACGCCGATTGCATCGTCAAATTTTATGAATCTGAGTTTTTGAGACTCGGCGGTGAAATACAATGCGGTGTGAAGGCTGAAAAACTCGTTATCGAGCCCCGCGAGCCCTTGGGTGTTCCAGGAGAACCATATTTTTGGCAGGATTCACGTTTTTCAGGAGTGAAAACAAATAGGGGAGTGATTAAAGCGAAGAAAACCATTTTGGCGGCTGGGGCTTGGATTCCGCAACTTTTGGATGATGTTGGAATAGAATGTTACATAAAGCCTAAGAAAAGGCAAATTTTTGTTGTTGAAGCTAAAAAGCCATCTTTGAAGCGGTTGCTTTCTGTTGAAGGTTTCAACCCTTACAACTGTTTGCCCTTCACGATTTTACCAAAGCCTAGAGTAATAATTAGACCATTCCCTAGCGAAGGGGTTTTCTGGCTTACTTACGCTGACGATTTTCCAAGAGCTTTCAAGCTTGAGGATGAGCCGCAACCTGAAAAGAACTTCTACCAGTTTGGGATATATCAAGTTCTCGTTAAATATTTTCCACAGTTTAGGGATTGCCATCCATCCTCAGCTTTTGCTGGTTTATATGAAATTAACACTTTAGATGGTCAACCCATAGCTTTCGAAGAGAGAGACTTAATAGTTGTTGGAGGTGCAAGCGGAAGCGGAATCATGAAGGCAGACGCGTTAGGGAGAATTGCAGCTGCCCTTTACGCTGGCGAAGAAGATGCGTCTCTCTTTGGAAATAGAAAGTTTAGAATAAGCGATTTGGGCTTAAAAAATAGACGCGTTCAACCAGAGAAGCTCCTAATTTAACCTTTTTCAATTCTACTGGTTTAAAAATCATTTTAGCGTCTAAGTTTTCACTAGCAAAAACTTAAACGTTAGGGTTGAATAAATTGTTGACTAAAATGGTGGTGAAATGGACGACAACATTGCCGTTATAGGCGCTGGTGTTATCGGCGGCGCCATCGTTAAGAGTCTTCTGAAAAGCGGTTACAAGGGCAAAATCACAGCCACTAGAAGAACAACGGAGAAACTTAAGGAACTTGAAAGTTTAGGGGCTTCCGTAACTAGTGACAATAAAAAGGCGGCAAGAGAAGCTGACATCATTTTTATCTGTGTTAAGCCCATGGATGTGGCAAATGTTCTAAAAGAGATAAGCGAAGAAATAAAAGGGAAGCTTGTAATTTCCACCGCTGCAACCGTTCCATTGAAATTTTACAAAAAAATAGTTCCAGAAGCACGTTTCGTTAGAACCATGCCCAATGTGGCTATTCTCGTTCAAGAATCTTTCACAGCGTACGCTTGCGACGAAGATGTGAAGCCAGAAGACAAAGAGAAGGTGAAAAAAATCTTTAACGTCATGGGAATATGCGAGGAAGTTGAAGAGAAATACATGGACGCCATAACCGCCCTAAGCGGAAGCGGACCAGGATACATGTCAATAATAATAGAGGGACTTATGTACGCCGGTCTAAAGGTCGGCTTGCCAAGAGACCTGGCACTGTACAGTTCAGCCCAAACGGTTTTAGGCACAGGCAAACTCGTCCTAAAAACACGCGAGCATGCAGCGAAAATAAAAGACATGGTGACAACGCCTGGAGGAACAACAATCGAGGCGATATACGAGCTTGAAGGAAGCCAAATTAGGCCAGCCTTAATGAGGGCTGTTGAAAAAGCAACCAAAAAATGTCAAAAGATTAGGGAAAATTTTGGAATGAACTGAAACTGCAAAGATTACTTTTATTAATTGTCAGCATGATATAGGTTAGTTTCGAGAGGTAAAATCATGTTTGGCTGGAATGGAAAGCTACTGCGCGTGAACGTTGAAAAGTTTAAGGCTGTGGCGCAAGAATACGACGTTGGGATGGCTAAAAAATTTTTAGGCGGAAGAGGTTTCGCCGCCAAAATCCTCTGGGACGAACTTAAGCCGGGCGTTGACCCGTTATCGCCTGAAAACAAACTTGTTTTCGCTGCTGGCCCATTAACTGGCCTCATTTTGCCGAGCAGCGGGAAACTTGTTGTTGCGGCTAAAAGCCCCTTAACTGGCAGTTACGGCGACGGAAACATTGGCACTAATGCTGCGGTTCAGATGCGGAAGGCAGGCTATGATGTTGTGATTGTTGAGGGAAAAGCTAACAGACCAACAGTTTTGCTCGTCCAAGATGAAACCGCAGATTTTCTAGACGCAAAAGACCTTTGGGGCTTAAACTCCTTCGAAACAGAAAAAAGGTTGAGGGAGCTTTACGGAACAAGCGCTGGCATCCTCTGCATAGGGCAAGGAGGAGAAAACCTCGTAAAATTCGCCAACATCGTCTGCCAAGAAGGCAGGGCAGGCGGAAGACCTGGAATAGGTGCGGTCATGGGTTCCAAGAACTTGAAAGCTGTAGTTTTTGTAGGCTCTGGCGAGATTCAAGTTGCGTATCCGAAGGAAATGAAGGAGTTGGGCGCAGAAGCTTACAGGGATATTTTGACTAAACCGAACTATGAGTTTTGGAAGAGGCAGGGAACAATGTCAACTCTGGAGTGGAGCCAAGAAAACAGCGCTCTGCCAACCTACAATTACAAAGAAGGAGTTTTCGAAAAGGCTGATGATATAGGTGGATTTGCCATGGAAAAGATAAAAATTGGAAATAGGGGTTGCCCCAACTGCAACATGACCTGCGGCAACGTTGTTAAAGGTTCTGACAGGAAAGGGTCTGAGCTTGACTATGAAAATGTTACGATGCTGGGTTCAAATATTGGGCTAGGAAAACTCTCGCAAGTTGCAGCGCTTAACAGGGTTGCTGACGAGTTCGGGTTAGATACGATATCTTTGGGTAATGTCATTGGATTCGCCATGGAGGCTTCTGAGAAGGGATTAATAAAGGAGAAAATTCCATGGGGCGCATTCAAGAAGACTAAGGCTTTAATTGAGGACATAACCTTCAGGCGCGGTTTGGGTGATGTGTTGGCTGAAGGGGTTCGCTTTGCAGCTGAGAAAATAGGTGGGGACTCAAGTTCCTGGGCGATGCATGTGAAAGGGCTGGAAATATCTGCCTATGACTGTCATGCTACGCCAGCCATGGCGCTTTCTTATGCGACAAGTTCGATTGGGGCGCATCATAAAGATGCTTGGGTTATCTCATGGGAAGTTAAGTTTGGGCGCGAAAGCTACGGCGAGGAAAAAGTTGACAAAGTAATCGAGTTGCAACGTTTAAGAGGCGGGTTATTTGAGTCTTTAACAGTGTGTAGGCTTCCATGGGTTGAGGTTGGCTTTGAACTTGAATGGTACCCGAAGTTTCTGCACGCTGCAACTGGGTTGGAAATGAGTTGGGAAAACCTAAACCTAATCGCGGACAGAACATTCAATTTGATTCGCGCCTTCTGGATACGTGAGTACGGCAAGAACTGGAGCAAGGAAATGGATGTTCCGCCAGCAAGATGGTTCAAAGAACCGTTGACAAAAGGACCTTTGAAAGGCGCAAAACTTGATAGGACAAAATATGATGTTATGCTGCAGAAATATTACAAGAAGAGAGGTTGGGATGAGAGAGGCATACCGACAAAATCCACGCTGAAAAAGCTTGGATTGGAGGATGTTGCTAAGCAGCTTAAAAAACGCGTGAAACTGTACGAGTAAGTAAGGCGTTAGTATGCTCTAGCAAAATAAACGACTTCTTTTGCTTCGCCACCGCAGTAAATACACTTTGCGAACGGCCTTTCCTTTTCAAAAGGCACTATCCTAATGGTTGCACCGGTTTCCTCCTTAATCTTTTCTTCGCAAACAGGGCTGGAACACCAAGAAGCTTTGAGAAAGCCGCCTTTACTCTTCAGTTTTTCCTTAAATTCCTCGTAAGTCTTTACTGTCGTGATTTTTTCTTCTAGGGACTTCTTGGCTTTACTGTAGAGGTTGTTCTGGATCTCTTCCAGAAGTTTCTTTATTGCATTCACTGCTTCCTCCTCTTTCACGGTAATTCTCTCGAATGTATCCCGCCTAGCCAAAGTCACCTGCTTTTGCCTTAAGTCCTTTGGACCTATTTCAACCCGTACCGGCACGCCTTTAAGTTCCCACTCATTAAATTTCCATCCAGGCGTATATTCGGTTCTGTCGTCTAAAACCGCAGCTATCCCTGTTTTCTGCAGTTTTTCAAAAAGTTCTTTTGCCTTAGCCAGTATTGCGTTTGAGTCTGCTTTCTTGTAGGGTATGGGAACTATTACAACATGTATTGGCGCAATTTTCGGGGGCAAAACTAGTCCCTTGTCGTCGCCGTGAACCATGACGATTGCACCTATCAATCGCGTGGATATGCCCCAAGAGGTCTGCCACACGTAATGTTCCTTTTCATCTTCCCCTATGAACTTGATGTCAAAAACCTTCGCGAAGTTTTGTCCCAAATTATGCGATGTTCCCATCTGTAGGGCTTTTCCGTCTGGCATTATTGCCTCAAGGGCGGTTGTGTAGAGGGCTCCTGGAAATTTTTCGCTTTCCGTCTTCTTTCCAGCAAGCACTGGAATTGCCAAATAGTTTTCCATGAGGTCTTTGTAAGCGTTTAGGATTTCCATCACTTCGCGGTCTGCTTCTTCCTTTGTTGCGTGTGCCGTGTGTCCTTCTTGCCATAGAAATTCTCTTGTTCTTAGGAAGAGTCTCGTTCCTTTGGTGTCCCATCTTATGATGTTGCACCACTGGTTGATTTTAATTGGCAAGTCTCTCCAACTTCTAATCCATTTGGCGAATGTGGCGTACATTATCGTCTCCGATGTGGGTCTCAGAGCCAACTTTTCCTCTAAAGGTGTGTCTCCGCCCGTTGTCACCCATGCAACTTCCGGCGTGAACCCTGCAAAGTGTTCAGCCTCTTTCTTCAGAAAGCTTTCAGGTATAAACATTGGGAAGTACACGTTTTTGTGTCCTGTCGCCTTTATTTTTTCGTTGAATATTTCTTGGATTTTTTCCCAGATAGCATAAGACAACTCGCGGAAAATCATGCAACCCTTCACCGGCGCATAATCAGCTAGCCCCGATTTTAGCACTACTTGCGTGTACCATTCCGAGAAGTCTTCAGTCTTCTTTACAGTCACACCTACGTCTGACATTTTTATCCTTCACCTTGTTTAATGTTTGCTGAATATAATTCTAGCGTAAAATTAATCCTAATACCAGCTAACTTTAGCAAAAATTCAGCAGTGTGGAACTGAATCGCCCATTCAAACCACTTGACAAGAAAATGCAGCATGGAAATTATTAAGCGTTTCTAGTTGTTTTTGAAATAACTTTGATGGTGAACTGCGCAAGTGTTTTAACTGCAAGCATTAAACTTGAATATGTCACGATTATGGTGTGAAGGGGAATGAAGGCAATTCTCCTTATTGGAGACGGAATGGCTGACAGACCTTTAAAGGAGTTAAATGGGAAAACGCCTTTAGAAGCTGCAAGGAAACCTTCTCTGAACAAAATAGCAAGAACTGGAATCTGCGGCATAATAGACCCGATAGCACCGGGGATCCCGCCTGGAAGCGACACAGCTACCCTTTCGTTGCTTGGCTATGACGCTTTAAAGGTTTACACGGGAAGAGGAGCCTTAGAAGCTTTAGGCTGTGGAATGGAGCTTTTGCCGGGGGATGTTGCCCTTAGATGCAACTTCGCAACTGTTGACGAAAACATGGTTGTTTTGGATAGGAGGGCTGGCAGAATCGAAAATGAAGACGCAGCAAAGTTGACTGAAAGCCTTCAAAAAATCAAGTTAAAGAAATCTTTGGGCGCTAAGTTCTTTTTGAAGAGCACTGTTCAGCATCGGGCGGTGCTTTTAATTCGCGGTTCAAAACTTTCAGCGGATGTTAGCAACTCTGACCCTTTAAAAGTTGGGAAAAAAGTTTCAGAGGTGAAACCCTTAAGTGATAGTTTAGCCGCTAAACACACCGCTGAAATTCTCAACGAGCTTATGTTAAAGTTTCATGAAGTTTTGAATGAACACCCAATTAACAAAGAAAGGGTTAAACGTGGGTTATTGCCCGCGAATGTGCTGTTGTTTAGAGGGGCAGGCTCCGTTCCTACTATGAAATCTCTCTCGGAAATTTACGGTGTAAACACGGTATGTGTGGCTGCCATGCCATTAATTAGAGGAACATGTAAAGCGGCTGGAATGAAACTTGTCGATGTGAAAGGCGCGACAGGGACTCCGCAAACAGATTTTATGGCTAAGGCAAAGGCAACTGTTCAAGCGCTTGGAGACAGTGATTTTGTGCTTTTACACGTGAAAGCGACAGATGCCGCAAGCCATGACGGAATCGTCGAACAGAAAATTGAGTTAATAGAGAAAATCGACGAAATGCTCGACTACATACTAGGCAAAATAGACTTAGACAATACCTATTTGGCTGTAACAGCCGACCACACAACATCTTCCATAACAAAAAGTCACGAGGGAGACCCCGTTCCAGTGGCTATAAGTGGACCGTATGTGCGCAGTGACGATGTGGAAGAGTTTAGTGAACGCGCTTGCGCAAAAGGAGGCTTACATAGGATAAGGGGAATGGATTTAATGCCTATCTTAATGAATTTAATTGGCAAGACAAAGAGGTTCGGAGCTTAAAATTCGCTATTGCACTGGCATGAGCCGCCATTCCCTATAGTCTGTTACCACTTTAATGTAGCCTCTTAGCATCTCGTCTACTTCAGTGTCTCCTGTGTCAACCCTTAAAACGCCTCCTTCTATGCTTTGAAGCTTGCTTTTTGTCGCTGCAACTATTATCCGCTCTTTTCCTACACGCTCAATTATTTCTGGGCTTATCTGCTGGTTTCCCCTCCCGAAAAGGATGCCTTGACGCCCTATTGGCGAAACTATTATCCAAGTTTTTTGCCAGTCTCTAACCTCTTCCAGAATCCTCCTCTCGTCAACATCCAACATGACTTTACCTTCTCTGTAAATGTCTACGCCAAGAACAGTTTTTTCCACGCCTAGTAACTCAGCAAGGCGTTTCACGGTAGTTCCAGGACCAAGAATGTAGGTGGCTTTGGGCCGCATCTCTTCCATAATAAAGCGCGCTATAGCCGTTTGGTTTTCCTTTTCATCAGCCGTTTCTAGACTTACTTGTTTGCTTCCTTGAATTCGCATTGGAACAAAGGGGCCTTTCAGAAAGCCGTAAAGCTTCACAGCGAAATTATCGCTTCTGATGGCGCTTTCATCAGCATCCATTATTTCAAACTCGGCTGTTTCCGCTTGTTTATTGGCGAATGCCAGAACAACTTCAGCAGCGTCTTCTGGGCTTACTGCGAATATGCCGCTATACATTTTCACCCCCGAAGGCACGCCTAAAACTGGAACTGGATTCACGCTTTGCATAGCGTCATAAATATCTTTGGCTGTTCCGTCTCCGCCGACGAAAACTATCAAATCAACTTTGGCAGTTGCCAAAAGCTTAACAGCCTTTTTCGTGTCCTCGGCGCTTGTTTTCTCACCTATTTTCATTGGCAAAACTTGAACTGGAAAACCTGCTTCCCTTGCTTCTTCTTCACCCATCTTTCCTTTGCATGTCAAAACTTCTATTTTAGCTTCATTCAAGTTTTCTTTCAGTTTCCGCAGAAACTCTACAGCCCTTTTAGGCGCTACCGGCTTGGCTCCTCTGGCTAAGGCTTCTTCGAGAACACCGTCTGTCCCTTTCAAGCCTACCTTGCCGCCCATACCCGCTATTGGGTTAACTATAAAACCAAGCCTCATCGCCATCAATGACAAGATTTATTGCACTAGCTATAAACATATTTTGATAAAGCGCCTTCGGAGATTAAAGTTCAAATGGGGAACGTGTTTAAAGGGACTTTTTCCATCATAGCCATATCGCCTAACTCCAGACTGATGGGTGTTGCCGTGGCTTCTGGTTCAATAGCTGTTGGCGACAGAGTTCCTCATGCAATGCCGGGAATCGGCGCTGTAGCCACCCAAGCTTACACAGAAATCTTTTATGGAACTGAAGGATTGGAACTTTTAGCTAGGGGTTTTTCGCCAACCCAAGCCTTAAACAAACTTCTGGTTAAAGACCCAGATAGGGAGAAGAGGCAAGTTGCTGTAATGGATTTTAAGAAGAGAAAAGCTGTGTTTACGGGAGCTGAAACTCCGGAACTTCGCGGAGAACGTGTAGGCGAAGACTACATTGTTGTCGGAAATTTGCTTTCAGGAAAAAGCGTTATAGACTGCATGGCTGAAGCGTTCGAAAATTCAGGGGGAAGTTTAGCCGTAAGAATGGTGGAGGTGCTGAAGGCTGGAAGCAAGGCTGGAGGAGACGTGAGAGGCGAAAAATCTGCAGCCATGATAATTGTAGATTCCAAGAGAGTGATTTTGGAAGTTAAGGTTGATGAGCACCCGCAACCCATTGAAGAATTGCACCGCAAACTAAAAACCTTAATAAAATGATGCGGCACCCACCTCTTGACTGAAAATTCTTATATTTGCCAGATTACAACATCCCATTCCCTTATAATTGAGGATTTGTCGAATGACGCGGAGAAAAACAAAGAAGATTCTAGTTACTGGCGCAACCGGCCAAATAGGGTCAGAGTTGACGATGGCGTTGCGAGAAAAATACGGCGGCGAAAGTGTTGTTGCCGTTGGTCACAAGAAAAAGCCAGACAAAAAGCTCTTTGAGTCTGGGCCTTTCGAGTATGTTGACGTGACAGACCGCGGAGCCGTCGAAAAAATTGTAACTCAATACGACGTAGACACAATTTATCATTTGGCAGCGGTTTTATCCGCTGTCGGCGAAGAGAACCCGCAGCTTGCTTGGAAAGTTAACGTGCACAGCCTCTACAATGTGCTTGAAATCGCAAGGGAACATGGCTTAGCCCAAGTTTTTTGGCCCAGCTCCATCGCAGTGTTCGGTCCAGAAGCCCCGCGTGTAAAAACTCCGCAAAACACCATAATGATTCCTAGAACGATGTATGGCGTTACAAAGGTTACTGGTGAGCTTCTCTGCAACTATTATTTCACTCGTTTCGGTGTGGATGTGCGGAGTGTGCGTTATCCAGGCGTAATTAGTAGTGAGACGCCGCCCGGCGGAGGAACAACAGATTATGCTGTGGAGATTTTTTATGAAGCTGTCAGGCGGAAGCGTTATACATGTTTTGTTAGGGAAGACACGGTTTTGCCGATGATGTACATGCCAGACTGCATAAACGCAGCTATAGGTTTGATGGAGGCTGACGCTTCAAAAATTACTTGCCGCACAAGCTATAATGTAGCTGGGATGAGTTTTTCCGCTGGGGAACTAGCGGCTGAAATAAAAAAGCACATTCCAGAATTTGTGTGCGATTATAAACCAGATTTTAGGCAGAAGATTGCTGATTCTTGGCCTATGTCAATTGATGATAGCTTAGCCCGTAGGGATTGGGGTTGGAAGCCCGTTTACGACTTGGCTACGATGACGCGGGATATGATTGAAAAATTAACAAAAAAGTTTGCTGAAACCAACGTTTAGGCATGTTTAAAATTTGGTTTCCAACCAAAAAATTCATAAACAAATTTCGAATGCAATTTTAATTGGGGGAGCTTACCTCTAGCATTATGACGTTGTCCGACCCGTCGCACAGCTAAGAGGTTTTGAAGCTCCCCTTCCCTTCTCTACCATTTTTGTGTTTGGTGAGGGTGGATAAACATTAAAAGAAGGTTGAAACAAATTTAGGGAAGGTGGTTAATGTGGTTGTTAAGCGCCATCCAACCAAATATTTAGGTGAGGAATATCAGCGTTTGGTTCGTGAAAACCTGAACTGGGAGCTTAAGGTTCTTGAATCTGCCAGCGAGCCAATCTGCATAGTGAACGGTAAAGAGGTTTTGATGCTTTGTGCGAATAACTATCTTAACCTTGCAACACACCCAAAAGTTGTCAACGCCATGATAGAGGCAACCAGAAAATACGGTGCTGGAGCAGGAAGCGATAGATCGATTTCTGGCAACATGATTCTTCACGAGGAACTTGACCGTCGCCTAGCCAAGTTTAAGAAAGCCCCCGCTTCGCTGACTTTCCAGACTGGGTTTATGGTTAATGAGGGGCTTATTCCGCAGCTTGCCGATAAGGGAGACTTGATAGTTTCGGATGAGTTAAACCACGGTTCAATAATTGACGGCGCTAGGCTTAGCCGTGCTGACAGAGCCGTGTTCAAACATAAGGATGTGGAAGACTTGGTGCGGGTTATGGATGAGGCGGAAAAACATGAGCCTCCATACAATCACGTTTGGATAATAACAGACGGCGTCTTCAGCATGGACGGTGACACAGCGCCTCTTAAGGAAATAGCTAAAATCGCCAAGGAACACGGCGCAGGCGTTTACGTGGATGATGCGCATGGCGAAGGCGTTTTAGGCGAGGGTGGAAGAGGCATAGTCAACCATTACAAGCTTAGACGCGACGAAGTACATGTGGAAATGGGAACTTTTTCAAAAGCTTTCGGAGTCATAGGCGGACACATAACCGGCGGCGAAGACCTCCGCAACTTCGCCTATAACAAGGTTAGAAGTTGGCTTTTAAGCGGCGCGGTTCCGCCCGGCGTGGCTGCGGCTTGCATAGCGGCTATTGATGTGCTTGAAAACGAGCCTCAGCATGTGAAGAAAGTTTGGGAAAACCGCAATCACTTATTGGATGCACTGCAGGACGCGGGTTTTGACACTGGCAACACGGAAACGCCCATAATTCCAGTTATGTGTGGCAAAAGTAAGGCTGCAAGAGACTTAGCGGATTATCTGTGGACGAAGGGAATCTTTGTTCTGCCCATCTTCTATCCCATGGTAGCAAGAGACAAAGCAAGAATCCGCGTTCAAGTCTGCACAAAACACACAACAGAACAGTTGGACAAGGCTGCTGAAGCCTTCAAGGAAGGCGGCAAAAAACTGGGAATAATCTGAAACCGTTAAAAACCAATTCACCTCTCATTTTCTGTTGTAGATGCTGATGAGTATAGCCCAGAAAAAACAGCGGTTAAGAGAAGAAATCTGGAACGAGATGCAACTCCGCGGAATAGCCGCTTTTCCATTGCCATGTAAGGGCAGAATCCCAAACTTTGTTGGAGCGGAAGCCGCCGCCGAAAGACTGCGCCAACTAGAAGAGTGGAGAAAAGCCAAAGTAATATTTGCCAACCCAGACTCGCCCCAGCGTAAAGTAAGAGAAAACGCTTTAAAAGATGGAAAAATTCTTGTGATGGCTTCCCCAAGGCTTGAAAGAGGCTTTATCCTACTCAATCCAGCCGACGTGAAAGGCAAGGAAAGCTTCGCTTCAACGATTAAGGGAGCCTTTAAACTTGGCAGAACAATTAGCGCTGAGGAAACGCCTAAGCCAGACTTGATTGTTGAGGGTTCTGTGGCTGTTGATTTGCATGGGCATAGGCTTGGAAAAGGGCATGGTTATGGCGATGCGGAAATCGGCATTTTGAAAAGAACGTTCGGAGAAATCCCCATAGTGACAACTGTGCATGACATGCAAGTTGTTGAGGCTGTTCCATTCGAGGAAAAAGACGAAAAAGTTTCGGTAATAGTCACTCCTACAAGAGTTATTCGCGTAACAGCCCAAAATTTTGAAGCTTGAAAATCTAGAGGGGGTCTATCGGTATTGGCTGCTTTTTAATCCAAAAGTATGGAGTTTTCAGCGTAGTTTCTCCAGAACCTTGTCAACGTTTTCTAACCCTAGTTTTTTGAGAGCTTCTGTTTTCGGTACGCCATTCTCGTCCCAGCCCACAGCCTCGTAATACCTCTTAACCTCGTTCATAACAGCATTTTTTTCAACTGTTTTGCCTTTGAAAGGTCCGGTGGGAAGCGGCTCATAGAACCTCGGCGGGTTGTCATCATGGGTTTTCGGGTTCCATTTCAAGTCTGGACCACCCAACAGAAGCATGGCTCTTTGCAACTGCAGTATCTTTAACGCTTTTGTGTTAACCCATTCCTCCATTGGCATTTCTACTCCAGTTACAGCTTTATAAAATTCGAAGATGGTTTTGCGTGAAAGTCCGAAAACGTTGAAGTAACAGTAAACAGCAGAATCGTGAAAAATCATCAGCAACTCGCTTCTGAAATCATCAAGTGATAAAGCCGCTGTTGAAGTGTGGTCTCCGCCTTGGACAGAACAAGCATAGCCATGAATGTCAACGAAATCCTTCTCACTGCGGATTCCATGAGCACCTATACCGATCCCCTTACATTGAACTGCATAGGGCATAACATCAACGCCTTTCATTTTTCCAATTTTTAAAGCTGCGCGATATGTTCCCTCGGCTAAGATGTTGCCGACACCTTCTCTGAAAGCGATTTTCTTGGCTAATGTGGCGAAGGCTTCGGCGTTTCCCCATGTGGGTTTTATGCCGTCCAAATCTTTCTCGCTTAAAATCCCTCTTTGGAAAAGCTCAGCTACAAAGCCAAGCACGTTTCCAGTTTGTATGCCGCACAAGCCCAAATCGTCAAGGAGCGAAGAAAGGAAAACATTGTCTTCTGGAGAGAAAATTCCAAGGTTTGGACCCAAATAAGCTTGCATCTCATAGTCTGGATTATCCGTTATAGCGCCTTTAAACCTTCCAGACTTGGCAACAGCAAGCTTTAGGCATGTGGTTGGGCAGCCGAAGTCTCCCCAAAACTGCTTCACCCAAAACCTATTCTCAAACCGGTCAACACCGAACTCCCGCTTATCATGCCACTCCTCCTGCCAATTCCGAACAGGCTCAGAACTTGTCTTTGCAGCAAATTCATAGCCGCCTGAACCAGTTCCCCAACGCCTCCACAACTCATTTTCATAAACGTTGTCGCAAACTTCTTGCATTAGCTTCTTAACCATTTCCATGTCGCCAACATCAGGCAGTGGGCCAGTTCCCTTAACAACAACAGCCTTAAGCCCCTTTGAACCCATAACCGCCCCGTAACCGCCATAGCCAGCCGCATGCGTCCATTTAGCTGCAACAACAGCCGTGCGCACCATGTTTTCGCCGGCGGGTCCAATGTATAGGATGGATGGTTCTCTCCACACGCCTTTCTGGGGATAACGCTTCTTCAAAATCTCCCTGCATTCCTTTGTTAACAAAGTAACCGTTTGCTTTGCATCCATGCCCCAAACATGGTTTGCGTCCCTAATTTCAACATCAGAATCCTTGACGAAAAGGTAAACATGTTTTTCCGCCTTTCCCGAAACAATGATGCCATCGTAACCAGCACACTTTAACTCAACACCAAACTCGCCAGCAACAGTAGAACCAATAACGCCGTTATTCTGCGGAGACTTCCCAGAAACACAAGTTCTTCCACCAGGGAAAAATCCGGTAAGCGGACCAGTCAAAAACAACAAGATGTTTTCTGGACTTAGTGGGTCAACGCTTTCCCATTTTTCGCCCAGCCTGTCCCAGAGGATTTTCGCCGCTAAGCCTCTTCCACCCACATAATCCCTTAAAACTTCATCGTCAAACCTTGTCTCCCTTATTTTTTCATCTGAAAGGTTGACTTCAAGAAACTTTCCAGCATACCCCTTAATCATAAGAATTCCTCCGCCTTATCCCCAAACAGTTTAATGGCTAAATCCCGCGTTACTTCCTCCGGAGTGCGCGAATAAAGCTTGTAAGCATGGTCTTCCCTTGAAACTTTCTTTAGAACATTCCACCCGCCTTCTTGACAAACCTTTACACATTGGGGGTCGCCGCCGCACAAGTCACAAATCAAAATGTGCCTTCCATTCGGGTGCATGTGCGGAACCTTGCCCGGACAAGCTTCTACGCAGTTTCCGCAAGCCGTGCAAGCCTCTGCGTCAACTAAAACTGCTCCAGTTTCTCTGCTGACTGAAAGAGCGTTTACAGGACATGCATTCACGCATGGGTAATCTTCGCATTGAACGCAGAAATGTGGAAAATCAACTCCGGGAATAAGCATGAAAATCCTTATTCTGGAGGCTTCTGGCCAAATGCGGTTTTCGTGGAAGAGCGAGCATGCAATTTC
>JAVZMA010000004.1:3890-18583 GCA_038883475.1 Bathyarchaeia archaeon | reverse complement strand
CACGCATGGGTAATCTTCGCATTGAACGCAGAAATGTGGAAAATCAACTCCGGGAATAAGCATGAAAATCCTTATTCTGGAGGCTTCTGGCCAAATGCGGTTTTCGTGGAAGAGCGAGCATGCAATTTCGCATTTTCGGCATCCGCTGCATTTTGAAAGTTCTCTTGCAATCCATATGGCTCCCTTTTTCTCAGCCAACCTTAAACCTCCATGAGTTTGTAGGTTTTTGTTAGTAGGCTCTTCAATTTATAAGATTTGGCTACTTAAATGACAATAATTCCTTTAAGCTAATAAAACAATTACAAGGGAGAAGGAGAGCACCATAATTGCTGTCTCAAGATGTCATCAATTGGCTGGAAAGCCTAACTAACCTTGGATACTTTGGAATATTCCTAATAAGCCTACTGGGCTCGCTTTCAATATTCTTCCCAATACCTTATACAGTAGTAATTTTCACGCTTGGACAAACTTTAGAGCCTGTTTTAATAGCGGTTGCTGCTGGATTAGGTTCTGCTGTCGGCGAGTTTTCAGGTTATCTTCTAGGATGGGGCGGCAGAAAAGTTATAAGCGAAAGGTATAGGCGGAAAATGGAGTTTCTCGTTAAAGTTTTCGACAGGTATGGTCCTATTGCAATTTTTCTTTTCGCTTTAACTCCTTTGCCTGACGACTTGTTGTTTATTCCTCTCGGTGTTATGCGTTATAACATTGTTAAGGTGTTTATCCCATCGCTAACAGGAAAGTTCTTAATGAGCCTCATTGTGGCATACAGCGGACGCTACACAATTCTGATAATCAAAGATATTTTTGGCGTTGAAAGCAGCTTTGTATCCGCGTTAATCGGCACCGTCATCGCAGTAATTCTTCTTATAATAATTTTCATAATCATGTTTAGGGTAGACTGGGAAAAATATTTTGAAAAATACGTGACAAAAGAGGCAAAAACTGAAAAAGCCTAACCAAGTTTGTAAGCGCTCAGTTGTCTGCTGTGTTTTGATATTATCGCGGCAATTTTCGCTGCCCTTTCAAGCGACGAATAGGTTGGCACTCCAAGATGTTCCATTTCCGCTTTAAATTTCCTGAAATCCTCCATTGTTGAAGAGTACACGACCATTACGGGTTTTTCAATTCTTCCAAATATGCCGCTTATTGCTTCCGGCGGTATAGTCCACGTCGGAGGCGCAGCAGCATACGCAAAAAGAATTAACCCAACAGATTCGTCCTTAGCTATAGTTTCCAAAACACTTTCCATGACGTCTATGTTGAGACCGCTGAAGGCTATGTCTATCGGGTTGTCCCGCATGGTTATGGGCGGCAGAAGTTCATGCAAAAACTCAAGTGTTTCAGGTTTAAACTTTGCGATTACCCCGCCACTTTCCTCTATGATGTCTAACGCCATAAAACCAAGCCCTGCTTGTATCGCGAGTATTGCAACTCCTCCGCTTTTCACTTTACGAAACATCGTTAAGGCTTTAGCCAAATCTAACAACTCAACTGGGCTATCGACAACCACTGCTCCAGCCTGTTTCATGGCGCATCTATAAAGCTGATAGTTTCCAGAAAGGCTTCCAGTGTGACTTTTAGATGCTTTATCAGCGATTGCTGATTTGCCAGCCTTCAATGCAATTACGGGTTTTGCCTTCGCTGTTTCTGAAATGGCTTGGTACAATTCGCGAGCGTCGTCAACTCCCTCAACGTATAGCGTTATCACCTGAGTGTGCACATCATCTTTGAGAAAACTCAGCACTTCTGGGAAGTCAACATCACACCTGTTTCCAACATGTATTATGTAGCTGAAGCCTAAATCATCAATGTAATTGTGCATCAAATAATGGCATATTCCACCGCTTTGGGAGACAACAGCCACATGCCCCTTCTTAAGACTGCTAAACATCGGCGTGAAACTTGCATTCACATTCGAAACGACATTGACGAAACCAAAGATGTTTGGACCAAAAATCCTCACGCCCGTCTTAGTGCAAATCTTCGTCAACTCGCTTTGTAATAGAGGCCCCGCTTGATCGTCAGCCTCCCTAAACCCGGAGGAAATTATAACTATTCCCTTGGTGCGTTTACTGACCGACTCTTTAACTGCTGAAATAACCTTATCTCTTGGCACCGCTATTACGGTTAAGTCCACTCTGGAAGGTATTGCTGATAAAGAAGGGTAAACCTTTAAGCCCTCAACCTCGCGTAGTTTTGGGTTAACTGGATAAACTTTCAAGTCTGGGTTGCTGGTTAAGCTTTTCAGCACGGAATTGCCAACCTTAGTGGGGTTGCTTGAAGCCCCGACCACAGCAACATTTTTTGGATTTAACGCTTCTTGAACAGTGTAGCGCCTATTTATAGCATGCGCGCCCATCCGCGTTACCTTCAGATATTCGCTCTTACTGCCATAATCCACATTAGATTTACGATTTTTAAACGGCATAAACCAATGCTGAAATAGTGAAGTTTCAAAAACCTTACGCATGCCTTAATGTTATATGTAGAAAACAAAATAATGTTTTCAGAAACGCAAGGTAAGATTATGAGGGTTATAGCCGACCTCCACATACATAGTGCGTATAGCCGCGCGACAAGCGAAAATATGCGCGTTGAAGAAATAGCTCGCTTCGCAAGAATTAAGGGCTTAAATTTGGTGGGCACTGGAGATTTTACACATCCAAAATGGCTTGAGGAGCTTAAAGAGGTTCTTGTTCCAGAACTTAACACGGGCTTGTATAAAGTTGCAAAAAACCCTCAAACACCAGTGTATTTCATGATAACAACCGAGGTATGCACAATATTCGATTTTGGAAACGAAGCCAAAAAGATTCACCATGTCATCCTAACGCCAAGCATAGAAACAGCCCTCCAAATAAACGAGAGGCTTTCAAAATATGGAGACTTAGGCTTAGATGGAAGACCAACATTAAACATGACCGCACCGCAGTTAGTTGAGGAAGTGATGGAAATCTCCAAAGAAAACATGATTTTCCCAGCCCACGCTTGGACGCCATGGTTCAGCATCTTTGGAGCGTTCAGCGGCTTTGATTCTGTAGAGGAATGCTACCAAGACATGACAAAATACATTTACGCGTTGGAAACGGGACTCTCTTCGGACCCGCCCATGAACTGGCGTCTAAGCAAACTTGACAAATTTGCGCTTGTCTCCAACAGCGACAGTCACAGCTTTTGGCCGTGGCGTATTGGAAGAGAAGCCAATGTCTTTGAACTTGAAAATTTAACTTACCACGAAGTTGTGGATGCCATACGCTGCAAGGATAAGAGGCGTTTCAAGTTCACAATAGAAACAGACCCAGCCTACGGAAAATACCATTGGACTGGACATAGAAACTGCAACGTTTCCCTTTCTCCTCAAGAAGCTATAAAACTTGGAAACATATGCCCGGTCTGCCGCAGAAAACTAACAAAAGGCGTGGAACAACGTGTTGAGGAACTCGCTGACCGCCCAGTTGATTTCAAACCAGAAAATGCCATAGGGTTTATGCATTTGCTTCCACTTTCGGAAATCATCTCAACAGTTTTAAACGTGGATTCTCCGTCAACCCAAACAGTGTGGAAAATCTATAACACACTAATTGAAAAATTTGGAGACGAGTACAGCGTCTTAATCGATGCTTCTATGGACGAGTTAGGCAGGATTGTTGACAAAAAAATTGCAGAAGCCATTGTAAGAGTTAGAGAAGGAAAAGTTAAGGTCACGCCGGGATATGACGGGATTTATGGAAAACTTGTCCTATTTGAAGAGGAATCTGTAAAGAGAGCGGTTTCTGGAAGAGTTCAACAGAGGAACCTTACAGACTTCTTGTAGGAAGGTTTTTTACGTAAAAGATGTGTATTTGTGTTAAACGATTATACGACAAAGCTTATTAAGTCGCAATACGCACGATAACTTCTGAGGCGAACAAAATGGCAACTATAACTCAACAGAAAAGCAACGAAGACAAAATCTCCAAAATAGTAGATCGCGTCTTAAAACAAATTTTCGGAGAAGAAGCCACACGCTTAATTTATAAATATCTAGAAAGTAAATATTCTTTAAAGCGGGATGAAATATCTGAAAAAATAGACCTGTTCGCAAAGGGATTAGAAGAGTTTCTCAGCAGTGGAGCGCAAGTTATTGAAAAGAGAATTCTGGAAGACATATACTCCAGCTACGGTTTACTTCGTAAAATAGGTTTGGAAAAGACTTACGCCGAATACGACTTTGCTGATCAAGTTAAATTTTTAATGCGAAAGGCTTAGTCTTACTTTTCACCCTCAGTTTTATTCTCCAGCACTTGCCTAATTGTTTTCTTGTAAAATGGACCATAATAATTTTATAAAGAACAAGCTCCTTATACTCTCCAAATCCCTTTATGTGGGAAGAGGAGAAACCGCTTGAAAGAGGTTCTAACAAAAGTTGTTAACGCCGCGGTTCAGAAGTTTGGAGCAAACTACGCCGAAGCCAGAGCTCAAAAACTTTTTAAAACAACACTGACGGTCAAGGACGGTCGTGTTGAGGCGGCAAGGCAAGGAATAGAGAATGGCACAGCGCTGCGAGTGCTTGTCGATGGTGCTTGGGGTTTCGCAACTGTCGGAAAATTTGATGTAGAAACGTTAATTGATGCTGTTTCAAACGCTTGTAAAATGGCTAAAACAGCAAGTTTAAGGCTTAAAGAACCTATAAAACTTGTTGAAACCAAAACTTTTGAAGACGTTGTCAAATCAAAGCCGCAAAAAGACCCCTCAAAAATTCCCATGGAGGACAAAATAAAAATGACGTTGTCCATGAACAGCACTGTTTTGAACTATAACCACTGCGTAAAAACTTGCACTATAGACTATCTTGACCTGACTGGAACAGACTATTTCGTAAATAGCGATGGCGCTTTTATCCAACAAGACAAACTCTACGTGTGGTCAAGGGTGACTGCCACAGCAAGGAAAGCCGACATTCTAACTTTCAGCCGTGAAGAAATAGGTTCAACATCCGGCTACGAAATATTTGACGTTGAAACTCCAGAAGTTGTAGGCGAAAGAGTTGCAAAAAGGGCTGCTGAACAGTTAAAGGCAAAACCACCTAAAGGCGGAACATTTCCAGTTGTTTTGGGACCAAATGTTGTTGGAGTTTTTGTCCACGAGGCTTTCGGGCATTTGGCTGAAGCTGACTTAACATTGTCTGGCTCCATCTTGTTGGGAAGACTTGGAAAGAAAATAGCCTCAGAAATTGTCACTTTCTACGATGATGGAACAGTGAAGGGCGCTTTCGGTTCCTTCAAATACGATGATGAAGGGGTTCCAGCGCAAAAAACCCTCCTAGTTAAGAATGGTGTTGTCGTCGGGTTAATGCACAACCGCGAAACAGCACAAAAATTCAATGCTGAACCAACAGGCAACGCCAGAGCCGAGGACTACCGTGTAGAGCCAATAATTAGAATGCGGAACACCTACCTAGAGCCAAGGGACCACTCCTTCGAAGAACTGGCTGAAGACATAAAGTTCGGCTACTACTTCAAAAGTTTCAGAGGCGGACAAGCAAACCTCGACGGCACATTCCAGGTAGGCATCCAAGAGGCTTACGAAATAGTTGAAGGCGAAGTAGGCAAACCAGTACGAAACGCTTCAATAAGCGGAAACACGCTTGAAACACTGCTGAAAGTGGAAGCTGTTGGAAAAGACTTTGAACTTTGGCCTGGAAGATGCGGTAAGGGACAGACAGCCTTTGTATGCGATGGTGGTCCCCACATTAGAGTGAAGGAGGTTTTAGTTGGTGGCAGCGCTTAAACAAGAGGAAATGCTGAGTTTAGCCGAGGATGCGGTTAGCTTCGCGTTGAAGAACTATGCTGAAGAAGCTGAAGCGTTTGTCTATCAAGGACTAACAACCAATGTGTCAATTGAAAGAGGGCAAATTGCCAAAAGCTCAAAAATAATTGATCAAGGAATAGGAATCAGAGTCATAATCAGGAAGGCAGTTGGCTTCGCTTATACAAACATACTTGAGAAAAAAGCAATAGAGGAGGCAGTCATTAAGGCGTTAAGCTCCGCGAGGGCAAGCAAACCAGACGAAGACTGGCACAATCTTCCAATCAAGAAATCGCTTCCATCAGTTCAGAAAACCTACGATGAGAGTATAATTGAGCTTCACTCCGAGGATTTGGTGAAAATCGCTGCGCAAATGCTGGAAGCGGCTGAAAAGAAGGATAAGCGAGCGTTTCCGATAGATGGTGGAGCCGGCGCTTCGTATCTTTCACAAGCTATTGCAAATTCGAATGGTATCGCAAACTTTGACCATGGGACAATAATCCAATGTAGTTTGGCAACTATAGCTCATGAAGCAGGCGAAGTGACACCAGTTTGCTTCGAATTTAACGCCGAAAGAAGCTACACCATTAATCCAGCTTGGGTTGGTGAAGAAGCTGCGAGGCTCGCTGTTTCAGCTCTAAAAGCCAAAAGAGCGGAGACAAAAACCACTAAGGTTGTGTTTACTCAGTTGGCGCTTCAACAACTATTCTATTACACTTTAATTAACGCGGTCAACGCAGATTATGTGCAGAGAAACCAGTCCATGTTTAAGGGCAAGATAGGTGAAAAAGTAGTTTCAGAAACCATCACAATATACGATGATGGTTTATTAGATGGTGGTCTCCGCACATGGAGATTTGACGGCGAAGGTGTCCCCCAGCAGAAAACATCAATTATAGAGAGAGGAGTTCTACGCAACTTCATCTACGACAACTACACAGCTAAGAAAGATGGGAAGGAAAGCACTGGAAACGCCTTCAGAGCTGGCTACCTATCAACGCCAAGCGTGGAAGCCACGAACTTCCATGTCATGCCTGGAAATAAATCCCCAGAAGAGCTCATCAGCGAAGTGGACGAGGGCTTGCTAGTTTATTATTTGCAAGGCGCCCACAGCAGCAACCCCGCTAGCGGAGAATTTTCTGTTGTCGCAACCCCCGCGTGGAAAATCAAAGATGGCAAAATCGCCCACGCTGTTAATGGAGCCATGTTGGCTGGCAACATCTTCGAGCTGCTGAAGAAAATTTCCATAGTAGCAAACAATGAGAGAAAAGTTGGGCAGTTGGTTGCGCCTTGGATTTTGGCAGAAAACGTTAAAGTCATAGGAAAATAGAATAATTAGAACTTCGTCAAATTGGCTGGAAGAGGATGAAAATGCAGAAGGAAAGCATAAAACAGAACCTGCTCAAGTTTAACACTTACCGCCGAGTAATTCAGTTTCTCTCCTTCATATTTTTCAGCGTTGCAATATTCAACTTAGACAAACTGCCGATTTTGCTTCCCGTCCTCTGGACTTGGGGTCTAAAGCAAAACATCGTTGGCGACGCGTTCACAGCCATACAACTTACACTTAGCGGGTGGAACGGTTTTGACATCTCATTTCCATGGCTTGCAATAGCAGCTTTTCTAATAACAGGGATTCTGATAGGCAAATCCCTTTGCGGCTGGATTTGTCCCTTCGGCTTCATTCAAGATTTGGTAAGTTTCATTAAGCGCAAGAAGATGGAGATTTCGCCAAGAACCCACAAAAGCGGAATCTACATAAAATACGCTGTTTTAGGATTAGCCCTATTCATTAGCCTAACCTTTTCAGCTTCAAAACTGATGAAAATACAGAGAAGCTACGAAGCAGCCATGGGCATTTTCGCCTATGCGCCTTTCACGGCTGTAAGTCCCGCAGAAACACTATTTGCAACTTTACCGCAAATGATTCACGATTTCGCTATGGCATTGTATGAAAAATCATTTTTAGAAGCTGCATCTGGAATTTTTGGCTTGCCTCTGCTTTTTTGGGTTCAACTATTCATATTAGGCGCTGTTCTCGTCTTTGCCGCCTATGTTCCACGTGGTTGGTGCAAATATTTCTGTCCACACGGGGCGATAATGGCTATTTTAAACAGGTTTAGTTTTTTGGGTTTGCGTAGGGAACTTGTCAAATGCGCTAAGGGTGAGTGTCGCCGCTGTGAGGAAGCTTGTCCGATGCGTGTTCCAATTTTGGATTTGCCATGGGAAAAATTCAGCGACCCAGAATGCATTTACTGCTTGAAATGCGCTGACGCTTGCGAAAACAAGGCTATTAAACTAAAATATCCCTGACCTTACGCCCAAAAACTTTTTGAATATTCCCTTAAAACCGTTTCATACAATGTTCTTGTTTTTTGCGCTATGCTATTCCAGTTGTAGAGTTCGCGAACTTTTTTGTAGGCATTCGCCTTTATGGTCTCTGTATACTCTTTGTTTAGCAATGCTCTAGTTATTCCCCATGCAAGCGAATCTGGATTATTCACGTACACTTTTATGCCTGTCGCATCATGTTCGACAATCTCTGATAAACCGCCTGCGTCAGAAACCACAACTGGGCTTTGGGCTGCCATGGCTTCTAGGGCAACTATGCCGAAAGGTTCGAAAAGGGATGGCACGACGGAAACGTCTGCGCATTTCTGCAGTTTCCTTAAAGTTTCGTCGTCAACAAATCCCGTGAACAGAACTTTGTGGGCTAATCCCATGCTTCTGACTAGGTTTGAAAGTTGTTCTTTCATATAGCCGTCGCCGACCACGATAAACTTTGCATTGACTCTGTCCAGAACTTTAGGAATGGCATTCACAAGGACATGGGCACCTTTCTCATAGACTAATCTTCCAACAAAAAGCACAATTTTCTCTTCCGGCAACGCAAACCTGCTCCTAAACTGGCTTAACTCTTCCTTCCCAAACTTTTCGTAAACTTCCGCGTCCACACCGTTTGGAATCATGACAAGTTTGTCTTGGGGAAGCCCGAAAGCCCACTGAACATGAGAAACCATGTAGTTGCTGCAGCATATAACCCTCCAAGCCTCATAGGTTAGCCACGCCTCCGTCTCGTGTATCATACGCTCATAATCCGAGTGAATCCCATTCCTGCGCCCAATCTCTGTGGAGTGCATTGTTGCTATAAGCGGCTTTCTAAAAACATGTTTCAGACCTATTCCAGCGTTTGCAACAAGCCAATCGTGAGCGTGAAAAATATCAACTTCCCCACCTAAGTCATTAACAAGGACGGCTGCCTCTTTCTGCATGTTAATGTTCATCAAGTAAACCCAAGTTGCAAAGTCTGGGGCGGGGTTCTTGTAGGAATCTATCCTTAAAACCTCCACTCCGTCAATTTTTTCATGGGTGGGTGCTCCTGGAAAATCGCATGTAACCACATAGACTTTCACGCCGTTTTTCGCCAAGTTTTTAGATAGGTAATAAACGTGGGGTGATATTCCACCAATGATTCTTGGAGGGAACTCCCAAGTCAGCATTAGCACATTCAATTCCCTAGTCATTCAGTTGCCTCCGCTTGGTCTTGCAACGCTTTCGTAGATTTCTAGGATGCTCTCCGCCCAGTTTGCGGATGTTGGAGATATAACCCTCATCTTCTCTGGTGGAACCTTATATAACCTAAAAACTTCATCCCGCATCCACTCTGACTTCAAAACAAGCCTTTCCGCCTCATACATGCCAAGCCACTCAATGCTTTTGATAGCCATGTTAAAAGGCGAGTTCGCACCATGCGACCTATGTTCTTCAAGGCTTTCAACAGAATAGATAAACGGTATGTTTAACGCCTTTTTCAAGGTAACAGCGGCAGGTATAAAATGCCAATCATGTACATCTATGAGGTTCACATGCTTGTTTGCCTTATAATAAATGTTGGCTGCAGCCCTCTCAACTTCTTGATTTAGAGTGAGAACCCATGTGAGGACTCCAATATGGGTGCGCACTGGGTTCGTCACTCTATAGGTTTTGACACCGCCTTGTTCGTCGAATTCTCCAGTCGAGAAGTCATGATAAGTGACCACGTGCACTTTCACGTTTTTCTTTACGAGTTGTTCGGCGAGTTTTTTAACATAGTTTGCAAGTTGCCCAACTATCCTCGGAGGGTACTCCCAAGAGAAAATTATGACATGCATCTTTCCCACTATGTAAAGAGCGCGCAGACCTTTATTATTCCCCTTCCAGTCAAATAGTACCGTTTTTTCCCTTCGTTGTCCAAGAAGCTTTCAGCAAACCCCTCTGACTTGAAATTGTCTAGGATTCTCTCCACCTCTTCCCTTTCAATTTGCATTACTTGTGCAAGTTCTTCGCCCCTTCTCGCCAAGTCGGGAGCCGTGGCGCAGAGGTTATGCAATGTTTGCAGAATTTTTTCTGAAAGCGGAATTTCCCCACTCAAACCATATCACCTAACATTAGAGGCGTTTTCAGATACATTTTTTAGGTATTTTTCTATTTCGTTTTCCGCGTTGTCTGCCTTGATAAATATGGGCACATTCTCTATGCCAGTGGCAATGTAGCTTGAAAGAAGCCATTCTCCGGGGGCGAACTCCAAAGTTTTTTCCAGTATGCCTTTGTCTATCATGAAGGTGTCGCTGATTAACGCGCGGTCATAGGGACGCGGTAAAGTTCCGACAAAATATGTGTGGAGTTGTTGCAAGGCGTTCGTGTTTAGGTAGGCTATGCGTTGTGTAGCTATGCAGACGCCTAAGCCATATTTTCGCCCCTGCCTAAGCAAGGTTTCAACATGTGTAGAGCATCTACTATCGATGCCGGTGGCATTGCTTGGTATAAATTCTTGTGCCTCATCGAAAACGAATAGAATATACGGTTTGACTTGAAATCTGCGTTTTCTTCTGACGAGCAAATCTTGCGTTAAGGTTATCACAAGCTCCTTGATTGTGAGGGGGTCTGAAATAGAAATGCAAACAAGCCGAGTTGCCTTATCCTCTAAAAGTTCCCGTATTTTTTCGGCAGTTAACCCGCCTGTTTCTTTTTCTTCCTTTTCTTGTCTTCTTCTTATAATGTCGATTATGGTGTTCCTCGTCGTCGCCCAAGCATGTAACCCGCTTTTCTCGTGAACTTTAAATTCCTCTATGGTTTGTATGGCGATTTGGTCTATGTATCTGACGAAGTCTTCGCTTACTTCTTGGTTTTCGCTTAAGCCATTTTCCTCCACGTATTCGAGGATGGCATCGTGAATTTTGTCTATGGCGTTCATGTAGTGAGGTTTGTCTGCTGAGCCTTTCCTCTGCTCGTTTAGCTCTTCCAAGAACTGGGCGTATGTTGGAATCTTCTGTTTAGGCCTAGTATAATATGCGAGTTTACCTTGTTCCATTATGCCTTGCAGTCCAGCTTTGATTCTCTCGTCAGTCTCGTATTCGCGGGGTTTCACAACGGAGTTGAAGAACTGTTCAAGTGACTCTATTTTACTTTCCATGATAACCTTTGCTGGAAATGCTGGGTCAGCCAACAAATCCAGTAAGAGGAAAACATATTCACAGCTTATGTCGAAAACAACAACCTTCACATTTTCCATGTGGAGGAGAATACGTCTAAGTATGTTTGACATCAAATTGCTTTTTCCACCGCCGGTGAAGGCGAAGACGCCGAAATGATAGCGGATAAGCTTTTCAAAATCCACGTATATGGGGATTTTAATCTTGCTTGCTTGAAACATTTTTATTAATCCAAGTCTAGGGTCAACTCTCGCGTCATCAACAGTTTTGGACGAGTCTACGCCGTAAGCTTCAGCTATCTTTTGGTTATAGATTCGGTTTATCATTTCACCGTTCAGAAGGTAAACTGGGCTTCCAACGATTGGATAAGAGAAGCCCTTAACGAAGTCAAACTGGCACTTCTCGTTGAGGATTAAATCGTAGTTTATTGGGATGGCATCCATTTGAATCATCATTGTGGACTTGTCGTCGGTGCCCCAATCGTCCTCAGACTGCTCAATGATCTCAAACTGCATGGGATAATATCCATGGTCGGATAAACCCCTCAAACCAAAGTGTTCAGGCCAAACACGGCTGATTTCCATAAGCGTGTATCGTTCGCTGCCTTGTTGCATTGTTTGCTTGAAGTTTTTAACCGCAAGTAACATTCCCTCTTCTAAGAGTCCCATAAGATCCTTTTGGTATTCGACTTTAATGCGGCATTGGTAGCGGGCGCTTGTGCCAGAAAGTTTCGTCTCTTCGGCGCCAGCGGCGAAATATCTTGGTATTACCGCGGCGAGTCTTGCGCGGAATCTGCCATCAAAGTCTGTGAAGCATGTGATGTTAAATGGTTTCTCTTCTTGCGGCTTCAATTGTTGCTCGCCTCTCCCTAAACGTGCTCATGTAGAATATGAACTTTCTCAATTTATGGTTATTGAGTATCCAATCCGCTGTCGTGTCGACGACGCGTTTGAATTGGCTGTAATTCCATTTTGCAATTTTATCCGCAATGAAAAGGGGTTTGTTGTGGCCGAAAGCTTCAGGTATGCTGGATGGTGCCATAGCAACTAAAACAGCCATTGTTAAGTCTTGAAGCCTATTTGGTACAGTTTTATCCATGAACAGTATGACTTCTACGGGCTCTTTTGTTCCGTCGCTTAGTTCGTTCCAAAACTCCACGATGTTTTCGGGCTTGTAATCATATTCTGGATAAACTAAACGGTCAACCAACAGCACATTACTCCTTAGTAAGGGGTCTGTTTTGGCTTGGCTTAACTGCACATAGGTTTTAAGGAAAACCTTTTCAAGTCCAATCTTGTTTTTTATGGCGCCTCGAACGAACCCTCTGCGGTTTTCTTTGTCTGGAACCATTGTTCTAAAGGCTGAATCATATTCGATGAGGCTCCATGGCGGCTTTATTTTTTCAGGGTTGAAAATGCTGGCTGACTGAAGTATCATGCGGTCTGTGTTAGGCAGTTTTTCAAACTCTTCTTGGGGTATTGTTGTTTTCAACAAGTCTTCGTTGTGCATTATTGGAATTAACTGTCTTTTGAAATCTCTTGCAGCTGTGTCCTTTGTTATTCCAACGAGCAATATGTGCTTTTCCCAGCATTCCTCCATAAGCATTTGTAAAGTGAAAAGCGTTAGGAAGGCAATGTCAAGGGTTGTAAGCCAATGCTCTTTTCCATCCTTCAAAATCTTCATCAAATTAGCCGTTTCAGACTCTGAAACATTGCCAAAGAAAAGGCGGTCGCCTAAACTTGTCACAAGTTTTTTCACGCGTTCCCATGTCGTTGCATACTTTGGCTTTAAAACATAAGCCCCATTCTTTTCGTCTAAAAAGCCTTTCTTAACCAATTGCTTAAGGTACCGCGTCACCCTTTTAGCCCTCTTTTCGTCTGTAATGTCAAATTCTTCTAGAACCTGCTTTTCTGTTAAGGCACCTTTGCGCCTTGCCAAGTCGATTATCGCATAGCGGAGATAATCTGCCCTCGGAGGCGGCAATCCTAAGTCAGCATTGCAGACATATTGTCTAGCTATGGTTAGGTCGTTGATGTCGATTGGTTCGCCGTCAATTTTATATCCGATTATGCTGCTTTTTGCTTTCCACAACTCGCGTTTTGAAGTGTCGTAGAGTAGGCTTGCCCTTTCAATGGATAAGCTTCTATCCAAAAATATAATGCGTGTAAGCTGGCTTGGATTTGTGGCAAATTTGTATGCGAGGTAATATTCCGCAAAAGTCATAATCCAATTCGCCACGGTAGCACTATTTATTATGGCTTCGTCCATCAAAGGCTTGGTTGGATTGATTTCTTCAGGCTGTCCCTCAGCGAAAAAGGTTTGGTCAACTTCTGGAATTTCGTTAACGTAAATTGGCACAACGCTTGATATGCCGGCGCCTTGCTGCGTTGTTCTTTCGTCATATTGGACATGAGGTAAGCCTTCATCTGAAAAAGTTACCGTGCCAGTTGAAGCGTAAGCTCCGCCAAAGAAAATCACCAAATCAAAAAGTGGCCGCGAATACATTGTTCCATCTATTCCAGCGAAACGGACAACTGGAGTGCCGAAAAACTTCTCTGCTGTTTCCCGCGCGCCTTTGTAATAAACGCTCATTTTTATAAGGTTTGAGAGTAGCCCATCGTAAAGACTCTTTATCGAGGAGAAGCGTTGTTCATAATCCATCACTTGCCGGGAAGCCCCAAGTCTGAGCACATCGCTGGTTCGTTTAACTGCGTCGCCGAGCGAAGATAAACCCAACTAACACACCAATTCCACAATTAGGAAGCTTCCTACACTAAAATATTTGTTATCACGAAAACACAAAAATGAAAAGTTGTGGATGAAACGCTTTTAAACTAAAACTGCTTGGTGCAATGTTACGCGATTTTTACCTTTTCTTTCTTATTTTGTAGTAGTAAATGACGCCACCCGACGCTAGACCAATAACCACAATTATCAGCAGCAACCAACTCAGTGGAAAACCGAAAAATCCACCTTCGCCCTTAGCTTTCACAGTATAGATTGTTTGTGTTGTCGCAGCATGATTTCCTGCATTATCGTAGCAGTCAACGTAAAAGGTGACTATCGCGTTTTCTTCTTGGCTGGGAATTCCCGCAGTCCAGTTGCCGTTTTCTAAGGTCATGTTTAAACTGTTCCACTTGCCATTGCCCACTCTATACCATAAGGTGACATTTTTGATTCCACTGCCGTCTTCAAAAATACTTAGGGAAACGTTAACTTCTTCTCCGACATGCGGTTCCACAGGAACCCAATAAGGATTACTTAACAATGGCGCAGTGTTGTCCACTGTCACTTGAATGCTTGTTTCCGCAGTATTTCCGGCTTTATCTTTTGCTGACAGAACAAGGGTGTAAGCTCCATCAGCGAACTCTGTGGTTTCCCAAATGCAGATTTGACTTCCGCCCGCCCTCCAAACATGCACAAAATCGTCAATCA
>JAVZMA010000004.1:0-3793 GCA_038883475.1 Bathyarchaeia archaeon | reverse complement strand
TCCGCAGTATTTCCGGCTTTATCTTTTGCTGACAGAACAAGGGTGTAAGCTCCATCAGCGAACTCTGTGGTTTCCCAAATGCAGATTTGACTTCCGCCCGCCCTCCAAACATGCACAAAATCGTCAATCATAATCGTCAAAACATCAAGATTTGCATCTTCACAGTTCACCTCAACAATGACTGTACCTCTGACAAAGCTTCCGTCTGATGGCCGATGGATTTCTACAATCGGCGGGGTGTTGTCAATTGTTACTTGGCAAGATGTTTCTCCAATGTTTCCCGCTTGGTCGTAGGCTTTAAGCGTCAACGTGTAAATGCCATCGGGTGATGTGGAAGCGTTCCATACGCATGTATGATGCCCAGTTTCATTCCATGATGTTAAAACTGTTCCGTTCACCATTAGATCGGCCTTAAAGAAATTATCGTCGTAGACGTAAACCTCAACGGTGACATTGCCGGAAAGGTAAAGTCCAGAAGTTGGACACCATATCGCGGCAACGGGCAAAAAGCGATCTTGCACAGTGTAAGAGTAAACGTCTACACTTGCCCAGTTTCCAGTGGAATCAAAGGCGTAAACTCTGTACTGAACAGTTGTTCCAAATGCAAACTCGGGAATTGTTGCAGCATATAACCCTTCTTGAGGGGTCATTGTAACGTTTGTCCAACTTGTTCCATTGTTATATGATAGGATTAGCTCCTTTACGCCGCTTGCGAATTCAGGTTCTGTTGCGTTTACAAATACCAAAACTGTTTCGTTGTAGTTTGGCTCCGCTGGAACACGCTCAATGTAAGTTATCATTGGAGGGTAAAAGTCTCCAACAACGTAAGAATATGTGGGCGAAACAGCCAAGTTTCCAGCTTTGTCCCACGCATAAATAAGGTAGCTAACGTTTGTGTTGTATGGTTTTGGAGGAATCTCCGCTATGTAAAAACCATTTGTTTTGATCATTGTTAAGTTAACGTTTTCTCCCAAACTTGTGGAATAGCTTAAAGTTACGTTGGCAACCCCACTTTTGCAGTCAGTGACACAAGCCAAAACAACCACACGGTCATCATAGTTTGGCTCGTCAGGATAATGGAAAACCCCGCGAATAACTGGAGGCGAAACATCTGGTGGGGGGTAACAGCGTGCTTTAATGCAATGGATTACATGTTCGATTGAATCTAATAAGCGATCTTTCCATGGGTTAATAATACATTTAGAAACTGTCTTTTTAAGGTCATTACTCAACTTGTTTAAAGAGCCTTCGTAAGCTCCAGCCTCAACTTGGCTAATTAGTGCATTAATCTTGTTGCATAGAGTATTCTTTCTATTATCTGCAAGCCTAGCATTTTCGAAAGCTTCCTTCGGTAACTCCGTAACATTCATACGTAATTGCTGTAATAAAGAAATGGCTGATTCTTTTTGGCAACATTCTTCTGGTATCGCTGCGTTTATGTGGGGGGAAATTGTGGCAAACGCTAACAACATAATTATAGTTATGGCTAGTAATTTTCGCATTCTCCTTCCTCGTCATGTCAAAGGCGAATTAAAATAAAAAGGATTGTTTCCAAAATAGCAATATTCGCATATCACTTAATCTTATTTATGGTGCGTCTTATTAGTTTAAGCGCATTTACGGCTTTGTTTCGTAAACTTTAATAGCGCGTTGCGCATAATTTCTTTCTACCTTCTAACTGTCAAAATGGGTTTAGTATGGGTCGTCATCGTAGGGGTGAGATTCAGATTCTGATGGATGTTCTATCTTTGTCTTTAAAGGGTGTTAAGGCAACTCACCTCATGTATAAAGCTAATTTAAGCTACTCCACGCTTAGAAAATATTTATCCGCTGCTTTGAAGCAGGGTTTGATCAAGAAAGTTTGTAATGACGATGGTTCCGTTATGTACTTCATTACGGAGAAAGGTGAACTTCTTTTGGAAAGGCTTAAGGAAGTAAAGTACGTTTTGCAGCGTTAGCCTACGTTGCATATAGCTATCTCTTTCTGTTTAGCCTTCAATCTAACCTTCAGCTCTAGGTCGTTTCCGGTGTAGTTTCCAATGAGGATATCCTCTATTTTTATTTCCGTGTATTTTGGCAAGATTATTTCGCCTGTTGCCGGTTTTTCCTCCTCTATTTTTTTGTTGATGTTTATGAGCCATTGTGGCAATGTCACTTTTCCTGTTTTAGGGTTATAATTTAGCAGGTTGTGTTGGCTTAGGTTTGTTAGGATTAAGTGTAACTTTTCTTGGGAAATTTGGGTTTCTTTGGCTAGTTGTTTGATGCTTTTTGATTTTTCCTCTTGGATTATTGTTAACAGGTCTGCTGTTGTTAGCATACCTTTAAATCTGTGTATGTGTTTATTAAGGGTTGAGAATTTTTTGTCTATTCAATTTCTGGTTTTTTGTAGAACAATAGATTTTTGTTCTAGACAATTGACCTAGATGTTTCATACTTAACCCTTTAAATAGAGCGATGTATGATAACTTAGAGAATGGTGGGAGAGGGAAAGAGGAAACCCAAACGTTCAACCAAGTTTTCTCATCCGCTTCCGTCAGGGAGGGACCATGTAAGTGGAAGCCTTAGACAAGAACAATTTCGTTAAGGAGCTTAAGGAACAGTGGAAAACATTGTGGCGGGAGCGGATAGATGATAAGCTTAGGGCTGAGGGTATTGCTGACAAAGATTATGACGTGCTGTTTGTTGAGAAGGGCACAGTTATTTTTGCTACTAGAAAGTTTAAGATGTTAAGTCTAAGGGAGATATTACAGTTGCATGGTGTAACCAACGTGGACAGGGTTGTGGGGCCTAGCCCCTCTGTTGGCGGTTGGGGCAAATTTATTAGAACATTTATTTCCAGCCAGCAGTCTTCGAAGCGTAAGAAAAGGGCTCAACAGTATTTTGAGGGAGATAAGCAGAAGCAGCAGTTAAAGAAGGGTGGGCGGGGCTGGCTTCATTTAGTCTAAGCACGAAGTAAAGACAGTTTCCGTTTTTGAGAGGTGCAACTTTTTGGGTAGCTATAGGAGTAGGTTTGATATTATAGCTGACATTCTGCATGTGGTTAAGGGCAATAATGGTGCTAAGAAAACTCAGATTATGTATGGTGCAAATTTGAGTTATAAGGTTTTAATGAGATATTTAGGTGAGGTTTTGGAGGCTTGTCTCCTTAAGTTCGAGAAGAATAGGCGTTGTTATGTGCTTACGGCTAAGGGAAGAGAGTTTTTAGAACATTATCGCGAGTATTCGAGGCGGAACAAGCATGTGACGCGGCAGCTGGAAAATGTGAATGCCAAAAAGAAACTTTTGGAGAAACTTTGCTCCGTATAGGCTGGTAAAAATCGTGCTACGTGTTAGGTTTGTAGTGGCTTTTTCCTTGGTTTTTATTATAGCTCTCGTAGCTTTCTCTGTTTCTCCGGCTTCATGCTATAGTGATGATGAGGCGAGGGCTGCGGTTGAAACGGCGGAAGGTGAAGTTTTAAGTTGTTACAGAGCTGTGGCTGATGCGCAAGCGGCTGGCGCTAACGTTAGCGACTTACTAGGCATCCTTAATGAGGCTGGATGGCTTTTGTCAAAGGCTAAACTAGCCTACAGCCAAGACGATTTTAACTCTACAGTGGTTTATGCTGAAGAATGTCAGTCAATGCTTGGTGGTTTTGTTGAGCAAGCTGAAGGTTTGAGGCAGGATGCTGAAGCGGCTAACCGTTGGGATTTTATGGTTAATTTTGTTGGTTCTGGTGTTGGTGCTGTTTGTGTTGTTGTCGGCGGTTCTGCACTTTGGACTTTTCTGAGGAAACGTGAAGAAGTTAAGGAGAAA
>JAVZMA010000003.1:5243-88819 GCA_038883475.1 Bathyarchaeia archaeon | reverse complement strand
TACATCAGTCAACAGTCAGGTCCAGAAATAGGAGTGGCTGCAACAAAAACGTTCACTTCGCAACTTTCTGTTTTGGCGCAGCTAGCTCTTAGACTGGCTAAGAAGAGAGGCAAGGTTTCGCAAGACGAGATGGACTTCTTGGCAGAGAAGCTTGAAAAGCTTCCAGACATTGTTGAAACAATAATTAAAACACAAGAAGAGAAGGTTAAACAAATAGCTAAAAAGTACAAGGACGCTAAAGTGTTCTTCTTCTTAGGCCGCGGAATCAGCACCGCCACCGCATATGAAGGCAGGTTGAAACTCATGGAGATAGCCTATGTGCCAGCCATAGCCTTTCCAGCTGGAGAAAGCAAACATGGTCCAATAAGCCTAATAGAACCTGGTTTCCCTGTGGTTTTCATCTGTCCAAAAGATGAGACACATAAGACTTTGATAGGGAACATGATGGAGATGAAAGCCAGAGGGGCTTCAATAATTGCCATAATAGAGGAAGGAGACGAGGAGATTAAGCGGTTGGCTGATGATTACGTTGAAGTGCCCAAGGGAATTCCAGAAATCTTATCGCCCATACCGTTCGTGGTTCCATTACAGCTTTTGGCATATTACATGACTGTTGAAAAGGGATATGACCCTGACACTCCGAGAAACTTGGCAAAGTCAGTTACAGTGAAATAAGGCGGTTTAGATATCTTCCCCATTTTACTTGAAAAATTACAAAGGACAAACCGTATGTTGTTATTTAGATTTTGAATCAAATACATTAAAAAGGCGCTCTGCTTTTTATTCGTACGGTGCGAAGATTTGGAAAAGAAGGAATGGGAAAAACTCATCGAAAACTTAGTAAGAGAGGGCGTGCTTCGCTCGCCAAAAGTTATCAAGGCCATGCGTTCTGTGCCTCGAGCGAAATTTCTGCCGGAAAACATGCAGTCATACAGTGCAGTGGATACGCCGCTTCCAATTGGTTTTGGGCAAACAGTTTCGGCGCCACATAGCTTCAGCCCTTCCACTGAGCTAGGCGAAACATGGTTTCAATAATGAATGAAGCCCTCCAATTGGAAGTCGGCCACAAAGTGCTGGAAGTTGGAGCGGGTTCGGGGTGGCATGCAGCCACAATAGCCGAGATAATCGCGCCCAGCGATGCACCGAGAAGCGGGTGGGGGCACGTCTACACAGTTGAGATAATTGAGGGACTGGCTGAGTTCGCTAGAAGAAACGTTATGAAGGCTGGATATGGCGACCGCGTCACAATAATTTGCGCTGACGGGTCGACGGGTTACCCTGAAAAGGCGCCCTACGATAGGATAGTTGTGACAGCTGCCGCTCCAGATATTCCAAACCCTCTCATTGAACAGTTGAAGCCTGGCGGAATCATGCTTATTCCTGTTGGAAGCGCACACCTGTTTCAAAGTCTCATAAAAGTTGTAAAGGAACTTGATGGAAAAATTAAAAAGGAGAATCTTTGTGGTGTTGCGTTTGTGCCGTTAACTGGGCGTTATGGTCACAAAATTTAACTTATATTAGGTTGATTAAAGAGTTTATTATCCAAACCATTTTTCCAGGGTTATTTTCCCTTTTAGCTTGGTTATTCCCTTTTGCATTTTTTCCAGCGCCTTTTTTACGCGTTCTTCTGAGAAGTCTCTTTCTCTGCAAATAAAGTTTACCACTCCTTCTATGTCAGGTTTCTTCCACTCTATTCTATAATTATCCGTTACTTTTGGTTTAAGGAATATCTCCCTGATTCTTTGCGGATCAACCGGAAAATCCGCGTTTTTGATATGTGGTAAAGCATTTTCGATGCTTCCATGCTCCTTTATCAGTTTCAAGGCGGTTTTTGGTCCCAGTCCCTTTACGCCTTCTGGGTTAAAGTCTGTTCCTATCAGTATGCCCACATCAACGAGTTGTTCGTAGGTTATTCCGCACTCTTTCAGAACTTGTTCCAGCTCAACTACTTCTGGTATGACTTCAATATACACGTTTTTGCTTGGGAGTTTCCGCCGCCCCGAAATTGTCACGTTTCTTACAAGTCTTGGCGCCCCAAAAAGTAGGCTGTCGTAATCTTGGCTTGCGCAGTAATCGGCATCTCCGCGCTTCACCACGTGGGCTGCTTGCGCTTCTCCTTCGCTTGGAGCTTGTATCCAAGGAATTCCCATTAAATCTAAGAGGCGTTTGCTGTCTTCCGCCATGTAATCCTTTAAGCGTGAGGTGGCTTGCGCATACATACGCGCTTCTTCAATCTTGCCTTCCTTAAGGGCTTGCTCATACTTTATTAAGGCTTCTTCTTTCGCCCTCATACGCCTTTTGATTTCAACTTCTTTAAGCGCGGGCGGTGTTCCATCAAAAACGTAGATGGGTTTTATGCCTAACTCCACAAGATTGCTTGTTCTGTAAAGGAGACCGCTCAAGTGGCTTGTAATTCTCCCGCTGCTGTCCTTTAGCGGTGTGCCGTCTGGCTGACGGATTATGGCCAAAAACTGATATAGGGCGTTATAAGCGTCTATTGCTATGGCTTTTCCACTTAAATCCTCAAGCCTCACAGTCACTTTTGGAACGAGGTCTCGGAGGTTTACTCCCAAAACTACCCCACAAAAATAGGGGGCAGAACTGCAATAATAAACTTACTAAGCGAAACGGAGAACATATAAATAAGTCTTACATTTACAGAACCATCATCGGGATGTTTATGTCAACAGAAAAAGCAACAACATTAACCTTAGGCACTTGCACTAGCTGTGGCAAATCAATCCCACCAGGGGCTGAAGCCACAAAGTTCCTGTGCCCAAACTGTGGAGAAATCCTGATAAGACGCTGTGGGAAATGCAGAAAGTTTGGTCGACAATATAAGTGCCCAAAATGTGGCTTTGTGGGACCTTGAAAATGGAGAGGAGGTTAGAACGTGGGAAGTGTTGTAATTGCCTATAAAATATTTCCAACAGACATAATCGTCAACTTTGACGATTTGAAGAAGAAAATTGAGAAATGCCTACCTGAGTTTGCTTCGGTTTACGGTTACGGAGAAGAACCCATAGCCTTCGGCTTAAAGGCTCTACTGGTTCAAATAAAATTTCCAGAAGATAAGACTGGCGTGCTGGAGGAATTCGAAAAGAAACTTGAAGGGATTAGCGAAATCAGCCAAGTGCAGACAATTATGGTGCGTAGGATAAGCAGATAACCTTAAACGAATGTTTAACGTTTATATAGGAATGTAACTTTGTTTCGAAACATGTATGGCAGATAATCAAAGGAAGGATTCTTGTGAGCGAAGTACAATTACGAGTTGGAGATGCAAGACAGCGGGATGTTGGAAGGGGAATAGCCCGCATAGACCAGAGAACCATGCAGAAGCTGGGCATAAGCGCTGGCGACGTAATAGAAATAGTTGGCAAAAGAACAACCTCAGCCATTGCGTGGCCAGCTTACAGTGAAGACCAGAACCGCGACATCATACGGATTGATGGTTTCACACGTAAAAATGCTGGAGTAGCTATAAACGAGTATGTTGTTGTAAGACCAGCCAAAGTTAAAAGCGCATTAAGCATAACTCTTGCGCCAGTGGACATGCGTTTAAACGTGGATGAGGATTTCACGAACTTTGTTAAAAACCGTCTAATGGAAAGAACGCTTGTTGAAGGCGACACGACGCTTGTTATGATGCTCGGACACGCTATACCCTTCACCGTGACAAAAACCCGTCCTCACGGAATAGTAAAAGTTACCACAGAAACCAGACTTACAATTTTAAATGAACCCGCCCCGGAGGGAAAAGGTTTGCCGCGAACAACCTACGAAGACATCGGAGGATTACACGAGGAAATCCAAAGGGTTAGAGAGATGGTTGAACTTCCTTTAAGGCATCCTGAATTGTTCCAGAGGCTTGGAATAGAGCCTCCAAAAGGCGTGTTACTTCATGGTCCTCCAGGTTGTGGTAAGACCCTTTTGGCCAGGGCTGTTGCCAACGAATCGGAAGCTAACTTCTTCTCAATAAACGGGCCCGAAATTATGAGCAAGTTTTACGGCGAATCCGAGGCGCGTCTTAGAGAAATCTTTCAACAAGCCCAGCAAAATGCTCCAAGCATAATATTTATTGATGAGTTAGATGCAATAGCGCCCAAGAGGGAAGAAGTCACCGGCGAGGTTGAAAGGCGAGTTGTTGCTCAACTTTTAGCTTTAATGGACGGCTTGTCAGGAAGAGGAAACGTCATAGTCATCGGCGCCACCAACAGACCGGGTGCCCTTGACCCTGCGCTGCGTAGACCAGGCAGGTTTGACAGAGAAATTGAGATTGGAGTTCCAGACAAGCAGGGACGATATGAGATTCTTCAAATTCACACGCGCGGCATGCCGTTGGCTGAAGATGTTGACTTGAAAAAGTTGGCTGAAATTACTCATGGATATACCGGTGCGGACTTGGCGGCGCTTTGCAGAGAAACAGCGATGAAAGCTTTACGGCGATACTTGCCACAGATAAACCTGGAAGAGGAGCGCATACCACCAAGCGTTTTGGAGAAGATGGAGGTGAAGATGGAGGACTTTATGAACGCTTACAAAGAAGTCACGCCAACAGCAATGCGCGAAGTCTACATTGAAGTGCCAACAGTTCACTGGGACGACATCGGCGGACTTGAAGAAGTTAAACAAGAACTTAAGGAAGCAGTGGAATGGCCTTTAAAGAACCCGGAAATTTTCAAGAGAATTGGTATAAAACCGCCTAAAGGCATACTTCTTTACGGGCCGCCTGGTTGTGGTAAGACTCTTTTGGCTAGGGCTGTTGCAACAGAAAGCGAGGCCAACTTCATAACAATTAAGGGACCTGAAGTGTTCTCGAAATGGGTTGGCGAGTCTGAGAAAGCCATAAGAGAGGTTTTCAGAAAAGCGAGGATGGCTGCTCCAGCCGTTATATTCTTTGATGAAATTGATTCGCTTGCTCCGCGTCGTGGTTTAGGTTTTGCAGACAGCGGAGTTACGGAGAGAGTGATAAGTCAGCTTCTAACGGAAATGGACGGCATCGTAACACTAGAAGACATAGTTGTTATTGCGGCAACCAATAGACCAGACATAGTGGATCCAGCTGTGCTTCGTCCTGGGCGATTTGATAGACTAATTTATGTGCCTGAACCAGATGAGAAGACGCGGCTTCAAATCTTCAAAATCTACACCAAGAACATGCCTTTAGCAAAAGATGTGGACTTGGCTAATTTGGCTGCTTTAACCAAGTATTATTCTGGCGCGGACATAGAAGCTCTTTGCAGGGAAGCGGCAATGCATGCTTTAAGGAGAGATATAAACGCTAAAGAGGTCATGTTGCAAGATTTTCAGGAGGCGATGAAGCAGATTAGACCGTCGATCACCCCTGACATGGAGAAATGGTATAAGGGTTTCATGGTTCAAGTTAGGCAATTGCAGAAACCTGCAACACCAGTAGCCTAGGAGCCTTATCAATGCCTGTGAAAACTTGGAAAACCCGTCCAGCATATTTTGTTCTTCTAGAGATTTTAAGTAAGAAAGGCGCTATGACAGATGTTGACCTTTTTGATGCTTTGAAGGAGGAATTTGAGGATTTAGGGTTTAAGGATTTTAACGAACTGTTAATGCGCCTAGAGGTTAGCGGAAAAATACGGACATTGTCAATGGCACGTGGGAAGAGACGGGTTGAGCTTGTAACGTGAACAAACTATTTGCAGCCAACCATTAGCAATAGTGTACAATAAATGGAAAATTACGCAGATGTTATAATTGTTGGCGGCGGACCAAGCGGTTCTTTTACTGCCTTAAACCTTGCAAAACTAGGCGCTGAAAAAGTAACAGTTTTTGAAGAGCACAGCGAAATCGGGGTTCCATGCCACTGCGCTGGGCATTTAAGCATAAATGGTCTCAAGAGTTTAGGTTTGTACCCGCTTCCAAAAGAAATCATTGAAAACGTCTTTTACGGAGCAAATTTTTATTCCCCTTCGGGAAGAGAGTTTTCAGTTCGTTTCTCTTTTCCAGTAACATGTGCAGTTAACCGTAGCCTTTTTGATAGGTACATTGCTGGCTTAGCAAAGGTTGCTGGTGTTCGTTACAGCCTTAATTCACGGGTTGAATCTTTGATTGTTGAGGATGGCTTCGTAAAAGGCGTGTCCGTTAAGCAAAGTGGGCTTTTTGAAGGGAAATATTTGTGTAAGGTTGTCGTGGACGCTGAGGGCGTTTCTGCGCGTATTTTGAGACAAGCTGGTTTGCCGACTTTTAATCGCAACATGCTTGTTTATGGTGTGCAAGCTGAAGTTGAAGGCGTTAAAGATGTTGAATCTGATGTTGTTGAAGTCTACCTTGGCAGAGGCTATGCTCCGGGATTTTTCGCTTGGCTTATTCCAAAGCGTCATGGAAGGGCAAAGGTTGGTTTGGCAGCGGAAACTGGAAATCCGAAAAGGTTTCTGGAGAAACTTATGTTTAAGCATCCAGCGGCTTCGAAAAAGCTACGAGCCGCCAAAATTCTTGAAGTAAATTTTCATCCTTTAACCCTTGGCGGTCCAATTGAGAAGGCGTATTCAAATGGTTTTTTGGCTGTTGGTGATGCGGCTTCTCAAGCGAAGCCGACAACCGGAGGCGGAGTGGTGCTTAGTTTGACATGCTCAAGGGTTGCAGCTGAAGTTGTTTACGAAGCCTTTAAAACGGGTAACTTTTCCGCGAATTTTTTAAGCCAGTATCAGAGACGTTTTATGAAGATTTTAGGTTTTGATTTTTCCGTGATGCTGAGGATTAGACGGTTGCTTGATAAATTGTCTGACGATCAGTTAGATAGTGTTATCAATTTCTGCGCGAAGTTTCATTTGGAAAATCCCGTAAGAAACTTTGGAGATGTAGATTTTCAAGGGCAAACATTGCTAAAAGCTGTGAAGAGCCCTCGATTTTTGTTGGCTGCCATCTACTTCCTTTATCTATACTTATCTGCAAATCCTTAAAATCTGAAAGAGACAACAATTAGGCGGTTGAGCAAGCATGAACGAGTTCCGCTATAAGCAAGTCATCGTTTTTCGTTCCGATTTAAAGTTAAGCAAAGGTAAAATTGCAGCTCAAGCTGGTCACGCGGCGGTCTCCGCGGCTGAAGAAGCACGAAAACATCATAGAAACTGGTGGGAGGCTTGGCTGGATGAGGGGCAGTGCAAAATCGCGGTTAAAGCGAAAGGTGAAAGGGAACTGCTGGAACTGGAAAAACAAGCAAAGGAACTAGGTTTACCATGTGCGTTAATAGTGGATAGGGGACTTACCGAGGTTCCGCCTGGAACGGTCACTTGTCTTGGGATTGGTCCAGTCCCGAGCGAGAAAGTTGATAGGATAACGGGTGGGCTTCCTCTTCTCTGATGGTAAGGTTATGGGTTTGCGTGTTCCCAAAATTGAAAAATTGATGGGCATCGAGGTTTATGCCACACATTCCCTTGGTATTGGTGGAGTAATCCGTGAATTTGTTGAGGATTTTGTTGTGGAGGAGGTTCTGGTTGACGGCGCCATGGCAAAGATAAGGCAACAACATGTCGAAAGCCAAAATTTTAAGCCGTCTCTTAATGAGCGTTATTTGTTGTGTGTTTTGGTTAAGCGGAACTGGGACACTTTTGAAGCCCTCAAAGCTGTTGCAAGGCAGTTAAACATACGCCTAAGGCAGATACATATCGCTGGAATAAAAGACGCAAAGGCTGTTACCGCACAACACATCACAATTGAAGGTGTTTCACCAGAAGACTTTAAAAAATTCAACGTTAAAGACATTGAAATCCGCCCAGTCGGTTTCTTCCGCCACAAACTTTCCTCATATTATCTTCTCGGAAACAATTTTAGCATTAAAATAAGAGCCCTACGACATTCGAAATCTGCAATACAAAGGCGGATAAAGGAAACGATTAAAGAACTCGAAGAGTTGGGGGGCGTTCCAAACTTTTTTGGTCATCAACGCTTCGGCACAACTCGACCAATAACCCATTTGGTTGGCAAAGCCATAGTTAAAGGAGATTTAAGAAAGGCTGTTACGCTGTTCCTTGCAAAACCAAGCTTGAACGAAAACCCGAAATCCAGACAAGCCCGCGAACAACTTTGGAATAGTCAAGATTTTCAAAAGGCTTTGAAAAACTTTCCGAAGCAACTGCGGTATGAGCGTTTAATGTTGAGGCATTTAGCAAAAAAACCAGAGGATTTTGTTGGTGCCTTCAAGACTTTACCGATTAAACTGCAAATGCTTTTTCCCCAAGCCTATCAAGCCTACCTCTTCAACAAGTTCCTAAGCCGAAGAATCGCGAGCGGGCTTCCTTTGGATAAGGCTGAGGTTGGCGACTATGTTGTGAATGTGCAACGTTCTGGGCTACCTCTGTTAACCATGTATAAAATAGTGAAGAGTGAAGCACTTACAGAAGTTAATAAGGCTCTAAGGAATGGGCGAATGCGTTTAGCTCTTCCACTAATAGGCTTTAAACAAAAACCTTCCCAAGGTCTCCAAGGAGAAATTGAAAAACAAATCCTAGAAGAGGAGGGCATAACGCCGGAAAACTTCAAAATCCATTTTATGCCAGAAATAAGCTCAAAAGGAGAGTTGCGAACAGCCCTAACCACACTAAACAATTTTCAATTAAGAGAAATTTCCGATGACTCAGCTAACTCATCCCGAAATAAAGCAAAACTAAGCTTTATGCTTTACAGAGGCTCTTATGCAACAATACTCCTAAGAGAATTAATGAAACCACGCAACCCAATAAAGGCGGGATTTTAAAAAAGTATTGAAAGGCATGTTAAAGCTCCTTCTCCCTTGCGAAATTCTGACATTTCTAATTCTTTCACGGAAAAACCAGCCTCCTTTATCATCTTTTTAGTTTTTGGGTAGCCCCTTGCCATCAAAATCGTTCCGTTTACCGCTAGGCAATCTGCAGCGTATTCCTCTCCTCTCGGAACCGCGATTTTCTCGTAATCCCGCAGTATGTCCACATCAAAGTGTCCTCTTGAAAGGATAACATATTTATCCCCAAGATAGGTGCACGCAGACTTCAGATGAAGCACGTTTTGAACCTTCACTGGAACAATTTCCACATCGCATCTGTTCAAAATTTTTCTAAGTTGTTGCACAGCTTGGAGATTAGTTCTTTTAGAAAGCCCAACAAAAACACGGTTTTCAATTTTGAGGACGTCTCCGCCATCAATGGTGGCAGGCGGCTTAATGTAATAAATTTCCTTTAGCTTTTCCAATACTTTCGCAACTTCAGTCACTTCTCGAGCGCGCGATTTTACTTTCATGCGGCACATTATCGCTTTATCGCCAATTATCATGGCTGTATCCTCAACGAAACAGCTGTCGGGAAGCGAATCATCACCCTTCACCCAGATAAGCTTCAAACCGAGCTCCTGTAAAGTTTTACAGTATTCTTCATGCTGCTTTTTTGCAAGTGCAACATCTATTCTTTCCGTGTTTGTCCTTACGCAACGGTCATAAGAATTTGGTACAGGTCGAACAATGGCGTAATTAACGGTTAGCTTATTCATGGATTTTCATCAATAATTTAATGCTTTTTCAGCGTTTTCAATTAACGTTTGTTTCTTTTCAACTGGCACTATAACATTGGCAGCATATTGGTGTCCATCAGCCATTCCAAACCCGCTAGACGCCTTCTCCAAGAGGTTTACGGCTCCAATAAGCTCTCCCCTGTCAATGAGCGGTTGCATGGTTTTTGGCACGCGGACAGAAGCCTTGACAAACCTTTCGCTTAGTTTTCCCCAGCCCGGAATTTCTTGAGGAACGTTCACAAACCCAAGAATGTACTTGTTAGGCTTTATCAGCCGCATTTGAAACGCTAAGAAGGAACAGAACTGTCCAATCACCTTTGTTCCCATTCCAGCGTACATGTCTCCAGCATCGAACCATTGGATGTGCGCTGTTTCCTTCAGTCTTTCACGATAAAGCCTAGCTAGGACGCGGCGGTTAGCCTCTTTGCGTCTAGCCTCCAAAACGGCTATTTTTTCTTCCACTTCTGGGCTTGTTCCGTTTAGGCAAGCGTCTATGCCAATTTCTGGTCCCCCCTCATAATAGCCAACCGCGCCCAGAATCTGAAGCTTAGAAAACAAAGCGTCCACACGAGTTTTGAACTTCACTATTTCGAAGTTTTTTCCCTTCTGTTGGACAACACGGTTTTTTATGGCTTCTTCCAGCACAACCTTATTCAGTCCAGAAAAGCCCTCTGGGATTTCACAGCTTCCAACCAAAGCCAAATAACTTAGATCAGAATTGTTTTCATTTAGTGTTTTGGCGAACATGTAGCAGCATGTGGTTCCAGAAAAGTCTGTCTCACCTCTAAAACCGTGGTGTTCGAGGTTTAGGTCAAAAACTTCTGGGTCTTTGGCTGGTTTTGGGTCGTGGTGGTCCAGTATGATGGTTAAGTTTCTGCCATTGTTTAGTTCGGATATTAAGTCTGCGTGTGAGGAGCCGATGTCTGTATAGAAAATTGTTTGTCCAGTCTTTGAATGTAATTGGGCGATTACTTCGGTGTAAACTTTTTCGAGACAAAACGTTTTAACCGTTATTCCTTCTCGCTCCAGCATCTTTTTCGTTATCGCGGCTGAGCATAAACCGTCAGCGTCGTCATGATGAATTACGATGGCTTCTTTTGGGTTTTCAGCCTTCAGCTTTGTGATGGCTTCCTTCGCTTTATTCTTGAAATCTTCCAGTTGCATAAAGCTCGCCCTTCTCAACTTATGGTTTTAAGGAGGTCTGAACGGGTTATTATCCCCACGATTTCCTTTCCTCTCGCGATCAAAACGCCTTGATTTTTCTCTAGGAGAGAGCGAACTGCTTCTATGCTCGTTTCCTCTTGAACCGTTGGCAGGGGTGGATCCATTACGTTTTTTGCTTTTTCACCCGCTAGATTTGAACGTAAGTTTCTGATGATGGTTTCCTCCGTTATTGTTCCAATCACGCGTTTTCCGCTTATCACTGGGATTTGTGAGATTGCGTGTCGCACCATGACTTCGCTTATTTTGAGTATGGTGTCGTTTGGTCTGGCAAAAAGAACGCCTTTGGTCATAATGTCTTTACATCTTTTCTGCCTCTTCTTGGTTAAAACCTCTAGGATTTTGTTGACTGTTGACAGTCGGGGGTCAACTTTCCCTTGTTCCACTTTTGCTATGTGCGCTTGTGAAACGCCGACTAAATCTGCTAGTTTTTTCTGTGTTAATCCTGCTTCCATCCTCAGTTTTTTAAGCCAGACTCCTGTTATTTGCTCCAAAAATAACCACCAGTTATTTTCGTATACAATTTGATACAGTAAAATATATATTTGTTGCTGTGAATAAACCTTAAACTTTGCAGAGGAAAACTGATGCGGAACATAATAGTTGAAGACTTAAAACAGACTCCATTAGAAAAGCAGCGAGTTGAAATCGTCGAGAGAAAGGGCTTGGGGCATCCAGACTACATCTGCGACGCGGTTATGGACAGCATTTCCGTGCGCCTAAGCAAAGAATACATGGACAAAGTAGGAACAATACTGCACCATAACCTGGACAAGTCGCTTCTTGTGGCGGGCGAAGCTGAACCAAAATTTGGAGGCGGCGCAGTAAAACAGCCAATGCTTTTCGTGTTCGGCGACAGAGCAACAACAGAATTTGAAGGAGTAAAAATAGACGTCAATGAAATAGCCATAAACACAGCGAAGGAATGGTTTAAGAAAAACATGCGTTTTATTGACCCGGAAAAACATGTAAGATACCAGGTTGAGCTAAAACCAGGCTCCGTTGGTCTCATGGATATTTTCAAAAGGAAAGGAAAGGTTCTAGGCGCGAATGACACGTCGGCTGCTGTGGGCTATGCGCCGATGACGCGAACAGAAAAGATAGTTTTGGAACTTGAAAGGTTCCTCAATTCCAAAGAGTTCAAAAATCGTCACCCCGAATCCGGCGAAGACATAAAGGTAATGGGATTCAGAAGCAACAATAACCTAAAATTGACGGTTGCTATGGCGTTCGTTGACCGCTTCATCAACAGCGAAGAAGACTATTTTGAAAAAAAGGCGAAAATTCAAGAGGAAATCCAAAAATTTGTCTCGTCCAACACGGGCTTCGAAAAAATCGACATACAGCTGAACACTCTCGACGCGCCTGGAAGAGGCTTAGGCGGCTTATACTTAACGGTTTTAGGCACAAGCGCGGACAGCGGAGACTCTGGACAGGTAGGTCGAGGGAACCGTGTAAACGGTCTAATATCACTAAACAGACCCTTCTGCTCCGAAGCTGCGGCGGGCAAAAACCCTGTAAGTCACGTGGGGAAAATTTACAATGTTTTAACTTACAAGATAGCCCAGCACGTTTATGACGAAGTGCCGGAAGTCGAAGAGGTTTACATTTGGCTTCTAAGCAAAATCGGCAGTCCCATAGATCAGCCGGCTGTGGCTGCAGCCCAAGTTGTAATGCGAGGCGACAACTCTCTAGAAAAAGTTAGACGCAAAATAGGCGAGGTTTTAGATTACGAGCTGGAGAACATAGAGAGTTTTTGCATGGAGCTGGCTCAAGGGAAAATCCAAACGTACTAAAGGCATAAATGAGCTAATTGTTCTATTCGTAGGGAAAGGGTGAAGCTTGAATGTCTGGAACAGAGGAGAAGCTTCCAATATCAGAATTCTACAAGGTTGTTGATTATGTCACAATTTTTAAAAGCGAAAAATGGTGGGAAGCAATAGTGATTTTCGAGTCTTTTGGAAGGCGGTCGATAGGCTTGTATCTTTGGCAAAAAAGAGGCGACGCTTGGAAAAGGAAGCATAAGTTTAACATTAGAAATCTTGAGGAGTGGAATAAACTTAAAAGTGCAATAGAGCAGCTTACTCCTAAACTGTTGCCAAAGTAGCTTCCTTTCATATTTTAAATTCTTATTCGTAATTAGAATCCAAAATTGAATAATCTTATTAATTCACTCCCACAACAAACAAAAGAAGGTGAAGCATATGGCGGCCGAGCAAGAAGATCAGGAAAGTGTTCAACTTAAAGAGGAAGATGAAGAAAGCGTCCAATGCGAAAGAGACGAGCAAGAGAATGCCGCGGAAATTGAAGAACAAGAGCCAGCAAAAATTATTGATTTGCGGCGAAACAATCAGTGGGCGGATAGAAGCAGCTTTGTTCACGGGCTTTCCGTTGGGCTTGGGATTGGGTGCTTAGCTACTTTCGTTATAATTTGGATAGCTGTATTTTTCACTCCGCAACTGCCGTCTTCAGTGACGTATGAAAGCATGCTGTCAGTATTCATATATCCAATGGTCTACTTGCTGGCAGTAGGTTTAATCGCGTTAACAGCTGGAATAGTCAGGGAGTACTACACTCTAAAAGACAAGGTGTAGACGCCGGTTCTTCTTCCAAACAGTTTTAATAATTGCTACTAAAACTATAATTGTGAAACTATGCCTTACTTGCTCAAAAAATATCTGGAAAAAGTTGTAAGTGAAAAGGCTCCTGGGCCACCTCCCACATTCTCTGTTCTTCATATTTTGCGTGCACTTGAACTCATAGCGGAAAAACCCACCGGACGCGGAAAGCTTGCTGAGAACTTAAATGTAGGAGAGGGAGCTATCCGCACAATAATTAGTAGACTAAAAGATGCTGGCTTAATTACAACTTCAAAGACCGGATGCACCCTAACAGATAAAGGTCTAAAGCTGTTTAAGGAGTATCAGTCCTTTTTTAAGAAAAAAATCGAAATTGGGAAAAACGAGCTAACCATCGCGAAACACAGTTTTGCAGTTTTAATCAAAAATTGCGGGCATAAAATAAAGTCTGGTGTGGAACAGCGGGACGCGGCGATAATGGCTGGCGCGAAGGGTGCCACGACATTACTGTTTAAGAAAGGATGTTTAATAATTCCAGCTGTAAGCGATGATGTAGCCAAAGATTTTCCTGAAGCAGCAAGTCAAATAATGGCTTCTATGAACCCGGAGGAAGATGATGTAATTATATTGTCCAGCGCTGACTCTCTGGAAAAAGCTGAATATGGAGCCTTGGCGGCAGCATGGAAACTACTTGATGACTGTTAGAGAAAACAGCCTTAAGAAATATGATTTGCGTTTAGTACGTGTATTTTTCTCCGCTTGCTAAAATGCGTTCTAAAGCCATGTTAAAGTTAATCATTCCATCATTCGTTTTTGCCGAAACTGGAACTAATAAAAACCTTAAACCCAACTGGTAAACTGCCCGCATCATATTCCTACTAAGCAAACGCTTTGTTCCCTCAAGTTTTTGCTCAATTGCAAACTCTAAAGCTTTCGGATTTGCTGACCATTCCACAATTTTGTCTACCTCTTCTTTTGGAAGCAAATCACATTTTGATAATAAGTGTATTTGAGGTAGGAAAAAGCGGTTGTAGACAGCAGCGGACAAAAAAAGGTTTGAAACGTAGTTTAGCGGGTTTACCGAAAAAACTGCGTCAAACAAGTAAACTATGGCTTTAGGCTCTCTTGTTAATTCGTTGGCGATGTATGGTCCAGCAGCGCGAAAAGCAAACAACTCCATTTGACCCGGCGTGTCTACCAAAACAATATCCGACCTCAAGTCTTCGATATCATCAGAAATTTTTTCAATTTCGTCTGCAACTAAATCGGCAGCCATTATCAAGGCGCCGTTTGGACCTAAACCATACTTTTCCATCAAATCCGCGACGTTGACGTAGTCGCGTACATCTACATCTGGCGTGTATGGAAGCGTTAAGGCTCCTGGGTCGAGGTTAACAATTGCAACATCTTGCTTATTCATTCTAAGCCATTCTCCAAATGCTGCTGTTAGCATAGATTTTCCAGATCCCGCCGTTCCTATTATGAAGACTATGAACATTCGAACCCCTTTTATGAGGATGATGTGTGTTAGGTATCAATAATTTTGCCCTAACTAAAACTTATCGTTGTTGGGAGATTTCTGGGATTTGCGGCGGCTGTGGTTCAAAAGCGCCTTGCTTGGTTTGTCTCGTTGTTAAATAGACGGCTAAACCGATGCAAGCTAAAGCGACAGAGACTGTTAATAGCAAGATGAAGAATGTGGACACTATTGTTAGGGTTTGAATTGGGCTGTCTGCTCCAAGGTAATCTTCATTTCCAGACCAGCTTGCTCGAACGTAGCATATGCCAGCCGCGTCTGCAGTCCAAACATATGTGAACATTCCGTTGGAATCGGTTGTTGCTGTTCCCAAGACAATCCACGGTGAACTGTTGATTCTGCCGTAAATTGTGATGCTTTCATTTTGAAGTACCGGCGAAAGCTGTCCCGAAAGTGTTACCGACCAGCCTTGAAAAACGAACGTTGCTGAAGCAGTCAGCGAAATTGTTGATAACCCAACATTTTCGTAGTTTGCGGAAACTTGTCCAGGTGCTTGCTGTTCACAGTTTTCTAGGGTGATTACTTGCACAGGAACATTTTTTAAGTCATCTGGCATTTCGCCAACTCTCCAACCATTCTGAAGGTCTCCACCTGTGCATTCAGCCACGTAATACCTAACATGGTTGTAAGTTACATAGTAGGCTGGTTCACGGGAGTCTTGGGGTACATGGGGGAGACTGACGCCAACGTTCATGTGAGATGCATCCTCATAGTACAATAAGACAACGTTGAGACCGCCAGCCTTCATGATTGACGCGGCGATATATGAGAAAAGGTCGCAGTCTCCTTGGTTTTCCACGATGGTCTCTACGGGATATTTGACTGGCAAAGTCTCCACATAGGGTATTTGATGCACAATCATTAAGGCGCCGTTTGCAAAATCTTCATCGTCTCTGTATTTTTCTCGGAGGCGGTCGGCTATTGGCTTTAAAGCATCTGGGGTGACGAATTTTGCAAAGTCGCTTTCTGAACGTAGCGTATGGCTTTGTCCGCGATAGTAGTCATAAAGCGACTGCTGAACTGTGACATTCAGCCTATAGGCGATAGAACCGCCCGTTTCATTTAGAAGTTGATATGAAATGCTGTAGTTTTGTGACTGGCAAAATGGGATGAAATAGGGAAATGTAAGCAAAACTGTTATTGCTATGACTGCTGCTGAAAGTTTGTGCTTCATTTTCTGGAAATATGCCAACTGTCTAATATGGTTCTTGCGAATTTCTAATCAATAGCAAAAATAACTTTAAAACTAGTCCTATTTGACTTCAAATCTTCAGAGATTCTCTCCGTCTGCGATTGAACACGCAAGTCTGAATGTATCCCGCTTTTTTCGCTAATTTCACTGCTTCTTTGAAATCTCTGCCAACATCTTCCGGTTGGTGCGCGTCTGAACCGAAAACTATGGGAACATTGTAGTCATGCAATATTTTCAACAATTGTTCGCTTGGATAAATCTCCTTACACGGTTTTCTTAATCCAGCAGCGTTGATTTCCGCGCAAATGTTTGATTTCGCCATGGCTTCGGCAACCTCCACAAGCACGTGGGAGAAATCGCTTTTTGGTTTAAACCCAAATATTTTAATAAGGTCTGGATGCGCCAAAACATCAAAAAGCCCACTTTCACATAACTTTTTAACTATGCCAAAATATTCCTCATAAACTTGGAAGATGTTCCTTTTCGCGTATTCGTGAATTTGGGATGGATGGTCAACGGCCCATTTCCCAATGAAGTGCACAGCTCCAATAACATAATCAAAGGGATATTTTTGAACGAATTCCCTAATTTTTTCTTCGTCGCCAATGATGAAATCTATTTCAACGCCTAATTTGAGTGGCAGTTCTGCTTTTTCCTTCAAATTGAGAAATTGTTGAAGGTAGACTGGCATCGACTTAATGGGCATGGATGGCGCATCTTTAATTTTGTGGAATATTATGTGTTCTGAAAAACCTATTTCGCTAAGCCCTTTTCCCTTTGCTTTCCTTATAAATTCTTCCATTGACCCTTTTCCGTCTGGAGAAGCTTCTGTGTGGATATGGTAATCTGCAAGCATCTTTTCCCGCAGCTTATTTTTTGGGCACTTTGATTTTTCCACCATTTTTCTGTACGAGTTCTGTTAATTGAGCTATGGTTTTTACGAAACGTTCCCGTGCGATTTTAGAATCTTTAGCTGTTGTTGATATGTGGATTTCAATGTGGGGTTTTTTCTCAGCGCCTCTGGGATGTGATTTTATGTAAACGTAGGGGTTATCACGCATCGCCTGGTCAATTAAAGGCGCTAGGGCTGACTCCATTATGTCATCCACGTAAATGCTTGTCTCGAAAAACGTGAAACCCTCGGCTTCTTTCCTAAGTAAAGGTGAAATGGACTGTTCAAAAATAGCCTCCATTTCCGACGGCACACCTGGCAAAGCTATCAGAACCGTCTCGTCGATTAGTATTTGCACACCCGGCGCGGTTCCCACGGGGTTTGGTAGTGGTTCTGCCCCTTCCGGGATTGTTGCCATTTTAACTCTTGAAGGTGTAAGTTCAACCTTCTCTATTTTTCCTTCTTTGGCGTATGCCTCATACCTTTCTTTAACCATTGCTAGGGCTTTGTTGTCAACTTCCAGTTTGCGGTTTAATGCTTTGGCGATGCCTTCTAATGTTTTATCGTCGAATGTTGGACCAAGCCCGCCAGTTGTTATTATGAACTTTGGCTTTCTTTGTAAAGCCTCTTTTACGGCGTTTGCAATTTCGTCTATGTCGTCGCCTACAACTGTTATTCGTTTTACCATTATTCCAAGGGATGTGGCGCGTTTAGCCATCCATTGGGCGTTTGTGTTTAATGTTTTGCCTATTAACAGTTCGTTGCCGACACATATTATCTCCATCTGCTGACTCATTTTCTTCGTTCTCCCATGTGAATCCTAAAGTTAAGATAAGGCTGTCTGTTTTATACTGTTTGCTACTAACTTTTCACTTAAAAGGTCCATCATTATGTTCTACTTGGGCTATAGCTGTTTTAAAATGCCAACTCTTACAAAGAACTAAGGTTAAGTTTTTCTGCTTGAAATTATTAAATGATAAGTTTAATAAAGAAGGTATAAGTAAAGATTGTCTCCAAGTGACATATATGGTTGCTGAAGAAGAGATATCTTGGGAAGAAGCTTTTAGCTATGCTGTTAGGTTTGTGATTTATGTTATACTATGGGTTATTGTTGGAAGAATAATACAATGGGTTGGAACTGGAATTACATTGTTATCTCCAAGTTGGTGGATAGGAGGCATAATCTTCACGTACATAGGATACATAATAATGTTGTTGGGCATCATGGCAGCGTACGTCAAATTAATGTGGAAACTTATCAGAGAGGCAACTAGCACGCCTTCATCTTCTTTGCCTCCGTCATAGCTTTTCTAAAGGAACAAACATTGGAATGATTGCTAAGCTAGTATAGAGCAGAACTGCTTTAACAAGTTCCAGAAGGTTTCCATGCCAATTAATTGCATAAATGGCTTGGTTTAAGGTGTTTTTACATGTTTGAGTTTTTCGCTTGCTTGTTCTCCGCCTACTCCCCAATTTTCTTTTGGAACTTCATGAATTAAAACTTCAACTGCTTCGGCGGGTATGCCCATTTCAGTAAAGACCTTGGTTACGCCCTCTATTACTTTCTTCTTAGCCTCGTTTGAGAATCCTTTCCAAACATAAACGTGAACAGTTGGCATAGACTAAGATTTTACATAATAAGGTTTAAAGCTTTACTGTTCTTTCTGGGTGATTATTTTTTCTTGCTGAGCCACCACTTCAAATATTCCTTTTTCCGTTTCTCCCGCTCTTCTTCCTCATTTTCGAAGGAAGGTCTCAGTTTTTCCCTCAGTTCTATAAGTTCTTGTTGTGTTACGGATAAGCCGCAACTTTTACATATATAATGTTTTGTGGCTATAATATACTGCATTTCTCCACCGCATTCTGGGCAATATGGCATTTTAACTCATTCAACCTTTGCTTTGAGGATTGAATGCGTGTTGTTGGATAAAAGGGTTTTTAACGAAAGCTAGCGTTAATATGTGTTCATACGCTTAGGCTGTTGCAAACTTCCATCAGTTCACACGCAATGTGAATACAGTCGGTGCAATACCACTTATCAAGCTGCAATATGTAAACAGTATAGGCGTCGCTTCTACAAATGTCACATCTGTGCCAGCGGATAATTAAGTCATCATCATCGAGGACTGTTTTTGGCGTCTTTTTCATCTCCTTTTTTCAGCCGTGAAGAGCACCCTTTAAAACAACAGGCATAATATACGTTTCGGAAGATTTTTGGCGCTATACTTCTTATGTGATAAAGTTTACAAGTTTCGCTTCCTTAGCAAAATGCAGTGCTTTCTCCATCTCTTCTTTAGTGAGTCTTCGGCGCAGTTCCGGAATTTCATAAGCTCGCCATTCTGGTCTGTACTGGAACATGACGTTGACTCTTGTTTCTGCGCCGAGGTTTTCGGCTATCCAATTCAGTATCGGCTTTGTGCAGCATTCCAAATGGTTTGGCAAGACAAGCACGCGTATTATTAGTTCGCCGTATTTTTTCGCCGTTAGATGGTTACGAGTGCAAACTTGCCAATAATTCGGGGCGTCGGAAATTTTTTCGGCGCATTCACCTGGTCCATACTTGAAGTCTAATAGGTAGACATCGGCGAATCCTGCTAGTAGCTGTGCTGTTTCTGGGCTGTAGTAGGTGTTTGAGTTCCAGACTATAGGGATGTTTGTGTTTACATGTTTGAAGGTTTTTAGCCATTGTTGAAGCCATGGTGTTGGTTCTCCGCCTACGAGGTTAGCGTTTCTGCATCCGTTTTGGCGTAGCGTTTCAACTTCTTTTGCTAGTTCTTTTGGTGTGTAGATTATTCCGTTTTCTGTCCATTGGGAGATTGTCCAGTTTTGGCAATGGCGGCAGCGCATTGTGCATCCCATTGTGAAAATTGTTCCTGAAGGCACGAGCTCTGGTTCTTCGCCCATGTGTTCGAAGATACTTGAAACAGTTATATCTAAACCGCATTTACAATAGCCCAATTTGCCTTCTAGTCTGTTGACGCTGCATCTGCGGGTGCAGAAGTGGCAGTTGGAGAGGATTCTGTTTGCAATTTCGATTTTTAAGTCAAGATAAGATTTTTCCGGGTTTTCTTTTGGTAACTCCCTTTTTCCAGTGTCAACCTCTCTTTCTACACTATAAAATTCCTTTGTAAGGTCTGCATGTTTTCGCCAAAGTTCTTCTGTTGTGTCTTTTTCGCTGAATTCTGCCGGAATTGCTTTGGCTATTTTGAACTTGGCTAATCGTTCGTCTTTCATGACAGCGAAATATCTGCCTAGGCTTTTCTGCGCCATTTTGTCGTTTAACACCGCTAGAGCGTCTGAACGGAGAAGTCTCCACATAACTCTTCTAATTAGTATGCGTGGAAACGTCGAAATAAAAGTATAGCTTGAAATTTTTCATTGTTTTGGTGTGTTTTTAAGCCAATAGCAGACCTCCCCCTCTAGTTTTTCACAGTCAATTTTGTCTTGCTATTTTATCCTAAATTGGCTAGCCCCTCTAGAAATTTTTGTTAGATTAGCCAATTGCAACTGCTAGAATAGAGCATAGGGATAGGAGTATCCGCTTGCGTGTAGTTTGCCCTTAATTGGAATCTCATGTCCACAGACTGGACAGCGCATGTCCTTCGTCAAATTCCACCTTACTATTTCAAAACTGTACCGTTTAATAACCATTTCATTACAGTTGGGGCAATAGGTATTTTCATAGGGATGTCCAGGCACATTCCCAATATACACATAATTTAATCCCGCGTTCTTTGCGGCTAAGCAAGCCTTTTCCAAAGTTTCAATTGGAGTGGAAGGTATCGTCGTCAGCTTGTAGTCTGGGTGAAACCGTAAAAGGTGGAAGGGCGTGTCCCTTCCCAACGAATCTCTTATCCATGCTGCAAGTTCCCCTATTCTTTCAAGCGAATCCCCTATTTTCGGAATGACCAGATTCGTGATTTCAATGTGAATGTCATTCCTTTTCATTTCCTTCAAAGCCTCGTAAATTGGCTCAACAGAAGGAACAGAAGAAAAACTCTTGTAAAATTCGGGGTCTCCGCCGCCTTTAAAATCCACTGTTGCTGCATCCAAAAAAGGCGCTATGGTTTTAACTGCTTCCGGCGTCATATAGCCGTTCGTTACAAAAGTGTTGAAAAACCCAACTTGATGGGCAAGTTTAGCCGTGTCATAAGCATACTCCATAAAAATCGTTGGTTCAGTGTAAGTGTAGCTTATGCCTTGACAACCATTATCTCTCGTTGCCTTCACAACCTCTTCAGGCGGAAAATGCTTGCCTGCAATCTCTTTCTCTTGGCTTATCATCCAGTTATCGCAAAAGCGACAGCGAAAGTTGCAGCCAACTGTGGCAATTGACATGACAAGTGCTCCAGGATGGAAATGTGAAAGCGGCTTTTTCGTTATCGGGTCTACGCAGGCGGAGATGGCTTTTGCGTAAACAAGCGAGAAAAGTGTGCCTCCCTCGTTTTTTCTAACTAGGCAGAAGCCCGTTCCGCCATCGTTTATGACGCATCTTCTTCCACAAAGGTTACATCTAACCTTTTTGTTTTCGAGTTTTTCGTAAAGCATGGCTTCACTCAATTTTGTTCCTACTCCCTTTATGCGGAAGCCTCCACTATTAAAAGCAATGTTCAGCACTATTTTAACGTTAAAACATTAAAGTTTAGTCTGTGTTACTTTTCCTTAATTTCGAAAACGAATGGAGACGTAGAAGTTTTCACATCCAACTCCTTTCCAAGAAGTCCCTCTAAAAGCCCCGCCCAAACTTCAGTTTCACCAATGAAAGGCGCTTTTAGCAGTATGTATTTGTCTTTTAGGTAGAAGTCGCCGAAACCCTGTACTCTCAAACGCTTAAAAACATCTTGCCAACACTCGCGGGCTTCAGTTTTTATGTCAAGTGTGGCTTCCATAGAAACTTTTAGGGCTTCACCCATTTTTCTCCCAATTTCGCGCCATTTCTCTTTTGGAATGTTTTGGAGTAAAATGTTGATTATTTCTATGTTTAGGAAGGCTATGCGGCTTATGCCGCAATAATATTCCCCCGGAAAGCGCCAATCATAAATCATCATGCTTCTGTAAACGTCAAGCATTTTAGAGATTAGAGGCTTAATGCCTGGCTCCTTTCCTTCGCGGATTAGGGAGTCGATGAACTCTCTTTCTTCTTTTTCAAGGATTATTGTGGTTCTTTTGGTTGTTTCTTCGTCTTTTTTGATGATTTCTTCGAGTTTTTTCTCTTTTTCCTTCTGCATAACTAGTATATCTCGCGACATATCTTATATGCTTTATGAATCTGTATAAATACACGCCCATATACTTTAGGCTGGTTCTGCCCTTCATTGAAACTTCAATTCAAAGCTTATTTTGACTGCTTCTCCCCACGACAGTCTCAATGGACAGATTTTCTGCGCCATTTCAAAACAGCGATTCGCCTTCTTCCGCTCCCACTCATTATCCTTATCCAACCCAACCGCTATGGCAAAATGTATTTTGGTGAAAATCAGCTTCTCCAAACCCTCAACATTCATCTTCACAACAGCCTTTGTCTCAGCATTCTTGAGGGCTAAGTTGGAGTTTTTGGCAATCAAAATGAACAGCGTGTTCATGCATGAAGCCAAAGACGCGGCGAAAACCTCTTCTGGAACAATATAGCCTTTCTTTCCACCAAACTCTGGCGGGGGACTAACAGTTGCGATATGCTTACCCTTAACCGTCAAATCCGACTCTGTTTCGCCTTTCCACTTGGCGCTTCCTTCAAACGTAAACTCTGGCATAGGAGCTAATTACTTTTCATTTTCATTTAAACCTTTTCAGAAAACCCCTAGTTTTCCGTAGACCTGCTCCATTCTGGAACACGCGCGTCTGGAACAGAATCATGCGCTGGAATGTAGGGTTTAATGTCAATTATCGGTGAGCCTTCTAAAGCGTCAAGCCCGCTAACAGTCAAAGTGCATCCTTCAACTTTCAGTAGCCTTGTTACACATAAGCCTATGGGGTTCGGGCGGGATGGGCTTCTACATGCAAAGACGCCTACTTCCACGTTCACCTTATGCCTTCTAGGAAAAACAAGCAAAGTTCGCCTTTCCCCCTCATTATCCCGCAAATGAATCCAGTAAAGAACGATTAGATGCGAAAAATCTTCTATGCCTTTCAAACCAGAACAGTATTCTGGAAAGATGCGCACTCTAGCCTCTTGCTCTCCTGCCTTTTCGACAACCCCTATAAAACGAAGCTTACCGTTTGCGCCCATGCCTCTTATCTCCGCCTTCCCGCCCCTTCAAGTAAGCCTCAACTTTTTCAGCAATTTCCATAAACGCCTTCGAAGCAGGAGAATTTGAGTCCTCAACTATGAAGGGCAAACCCTTGTCTGAGGCTTGGCTTATTTTCTGGTCTAGCGGTATGCTACCAAGAAACGGAATGCCCAACTCGTCAGCCATGCGCTTTCCGCCTCCAGACTGAAATATGTCAATTTTTGCTCCGCAGTTGGGGCAGACGAAACCGCTCATGTTTTCCACAACACCAATAATTGGCATCCCAAGCCTCCTTGCGAAAGTTACAGCCTTCTTCACGACAACCTGCGAAACCTCAGACGGAATCGTAACAATTATCACGCCATCCATGTCTGGCAATAACTGAGCAATGCTGAGGGGTTCGTCTCCAGTTCCAGGAGGCAAATCAATTAGCAGTATGTCTAGTTCTCCCCAGACAATGTCTGAAAGAAACTGGCGTATAGCCGTCATTTTTAATGGTCCACGCCAAATAACAGGCGCATCTTCATCTGGCAACAAAAAATCCATGGAAACAACTTTGATTCCAAGCGACCCAAAAACGGGAAAAACGCCGGGCGGCCCAATTTGAAGTCTTTGACCTGTTAATCCCAATATTTTTGGTATGCTTGGTCCGTGGATGTCTGCGTCTAAAACTCCTATACTGTTTGTGTGTCCGTGCATGGCGAAGGCTATGGCGAGGTTTGCGGTTATTGTGCTTTTTCCAACACCGCCCTTGCCACTTATAACCGCTACTTTATGTTTGATTTTTCCCATTCTAGCCTTCAGCTTCTCGGATTCTTCAAACATCTGTTTCCTTCTTTCCTCAACTGCCTTAACATTCTCCTCTTCTTTACTCATGACGACACCAGAACTAGCGTTTAATGCCTTGCATGGTTGAAGACGGCAAACGACACTAAATAGTTTTTGCATCCTCCATGCCTTTATTTATTGGGAATGCAGATTTGCAATTCAGTTTTTGAATTCATAAGAGTTTTAATGTTTTTAAGTTAAGCTCTTAGTTGCAGGGTGAAGTTGCATGAACGAGCAAATCCTTCAAGCTTGCAAAGAATTAATTGACGACGCAAAAATTGGCTGCGCCGACCTTGTTTTTAAAGAAATATGCCTTGAAATTCTTTCGAGGGCGAGGAATGTCTTGACTGAAAGACAGTTTAGGCAGCTAGTTTCTTACGCCGCTGAAAAAATGAGAGAAAGGATTCCCTTCGAGTTTGAGCGAGAAATTGCCTTAAACCGATAAAAGAAAATACAGTACCTGAGCAGCGTCTAGGCTGCTGACGTTCGGAGCACGCCCATTAAGAGCGGCTTCACCCTGCTTATGTTTTTCTAGTCTTAACCAAGCTTATATCCTATTTTCCGCAGAAACTCCTTTCTCTCCTTAATATCCTCTTCTTTCTCTATGCCTCTACTTTTTGAGCCGTCGATGACGCCTATTATGCCTCTGCCCTGCTCCGTTTCTGCAATAACAACTTCCAAAGGATTTGCTGTTGCGGCGTAAACCGTGCAGACTTCAGGCACTTTCTTAATCTTGTCTAAAACGTTTATTGGATAAGCGTTTTTTATGAAAATTATGAAGCTGTGACCGCATGCGAGTTCAAAGGCCTTTTCAGCCGCCAAACGCCTCAACGCTTCATCGTTTCCCTCATGCCTAACCAAGCATGGACCAGAGCTTTCGCAGAACCCAATGCCAAACTTTATGTTTGGAACAGCGTTAACCAAGGCTTCGTAAAGGTCTTCAACAGTCTTAATGAAATGCGCCATTCCCAAAATCACGTTACTGTCTTTTGGCACGTCAATTTTAACGGTTTTAAGCTCCAAATGTGTTTCTCCCACCTAAGTTTTTGTTGGTAGAAATGTAGTGCGTTTAGGATTTAAATGCTATTTTCACAGTAAAAAGTAATGTGCCCAACGCTACTATAATTGAAGAAAGATAGAAAGCGTTAACACATGCTATTTGTTTTGGCAATCCGAGGACATTAATTTGAAAATCTGCGAATGGTCCGCCGATAAGCATTCCTGCTGGTCCCCAGCTTAATGCCATAACTGTGTTATACCGGCTCAGTAGGCGTCCTCTTTTGTGTTCTTGAATTAGGTCTCCAGCGAGGGCGAAACCAACTGTTTGAATAATCCAGAATGATGCTCCATTGAATCCGTAAACTAACGCCATTAAGGGGACATCTTTGGCAAAGGCATAAGACGGCGGCGTAAAAATCGCTAAAATCAACCCCAACAGTATCACTTTACTTTTTCCAATCTTGTTGGCAAGCCATCCAGAAGCTATGCTTGCAATCATCCCGCCAACAGTCCAAGAGGCAAGTATCATGCTCATTTCATAGCTTTCTGCACCTAACCCTTCTGGAAGTTCTAGGAACAGGAGGAAAATCTGATTTATTGAAGCTGCTCCTAAAACTATTATTGTGAGGGCTACCAGAAACCAGTTGTAGGTTTTCTCGTTTTCTATGTAAAGTTTATTCCCGTTTTCCTCTTGTTTGTCGATCACTAGGGTGTTTTTGGTTTTGGTTTTTGTTCTTTCACGCCTTGAAACTAAAGCCATTGTTGTTGTTCCGATAAAAAGCAAAATGGTTACTATGTAAAAGATTATTCCACTTTTGAAGCCTTCCCCGTCAAAGTACAAGTATCCAGCACATAATATGCCTACCATTCTGCCAAGCGAAGCGATGAAATTTAATGTTCCGGTAACCTTTCCCCGTGTTGTTGGAGTTGTGACATCCGTTAGCAGCGCTGCCCATCCAACATCCGACATGGACCAAAAGAACTCCAGTATAGATAAGCCGAAAATTATTGTTAAGCCGGCAGCGAAATTGTTTTCAACATCAAGAAAAGATCTGTGAATCAGAAAGACCGCCATGTAGGTGAATCCTGCTATGGTTTCGCCTGCTATTATAAGCGTTGCTCTTACCTTGTAGCGGTCGCTTATCTTGCCCCAAAGCAGATTTTGACCCAAAGCCGAAGCAAGCATGTTAAGTGTTCCAAGAGCCGCTGTTGATGTAACGTTTCCCATCAACATGTAAAGATAGTTTATCATGAAAGTGTAGAATATGCCCCTCCTAACGAAAGTTAGAAACTGAAAAAGGCTTAAATTAAAAAATATATCCCTTAAACCAGCAGACGTCAAAGCTTCGGCATCGTCAGCCTTCGTCACCGTTTCGCCGCCTCAATTTAGGACTGTGATAGTAACAACAGTGATACATAAAACCTTAAAGCCAACAGAGCCACCAAAATATCAAGAAAAGCCTTGGGCCGGTAGTTCAGTTTGGTACGAACGCCTGACTTGCACTCAGGAGGTCGGGGGTTCAAATCCCCCCCGGTCCACCACCTTGGCTTCTATTCAGCCAACGCTTTGAACTAGAGTTTCTGAGACTTTTAATCTTCTACAGTTCTTCGAAATTATGGCACAGTTCCAACGCTTGTCATTTTTATGGAGGAATCCTTATATTATGGCATGATAGTCTATTTTATGGTGTAATATTTGGAAATTGGTGTTGAAGTCAAAAAAGTGGATGCTCAAGGGCGTCTCATCTTGCCTGCGGACTGGCGTGAGGCTGAAATTGGAGAAAGTCGTGAGCTATACATCATCAAGAGGAAAGGATACTTGAAGATAATTCCTAAGCGCCGCGTTGACTTAACTGAAAACTTCGATAAAGTTGACTTGGGCGTGGAAGCCATCGGAAGCTGGAAACAGTTCGAAAAGAAATTCTATGAGGCAAGTGCATGAGATTCTTAGACGCTAACGTGTTTATCTACGCCTACTATAAACCGAAAAAACAGCTAACTCAAAAAGAGAGGCAGATGAAAGAACACGCAAAGAAGATAATCAGCAACGTATCTCAAGGAAAAGAAGAGGTGATGACGACAGTAATTCACATTTCTGAAATAGTGAACATTCTCAAACATGGCATGCCGCTGGATCAGTTAACCACTCTCGTCCGCGGGTTGTTCATGCTTGATAACGTGAAAACAATGGGTGTAACCCGAGAGGCGTACTTTGCTGCAGCAGAGCTAGGAGACGATTTGAAACTTGAAGTCAACGACGCTTTAGCTGTCGACATCATGAGGCTAAACAATATAAAGGAAATATACTCTTTCGATGAAGACTTTGACAAAATAGAAGGGATAACGAGACTTCCAACACTATAAAGAACGTGAACAGTTTATTCACGCAAGCGCGTAGGAGTTTAGGTGACGAGCCTATGCCAATAAAGTATGTTGAAGCTTCAGATGTGAAAAAGCGAGTTGACGAAATCGCTGAAAACCTAAACCTTTTCCACATACCGCCGCAATTCGTCTTCTGTGTAAGAAGTAAGGGCTCAAAATCCAAACGTACAATTGCCCGCATCCACGGTTTAGGCAAGATATGGCAGGAAACGCTTAACCTTCCCCCATCCTACATTATAGAGGTTATTTCTGAACGTTACGACAAGTTGTCAGAGGAGTAGAAGGAGAAAACCCTAATCCACGAGCTTTTGCACATCCCGCATGGGTTTTCTGGAGGCTTCCGACCGCATAAGGGCTACGTCAGCCGCGAGAAAGTGGAGCAACTTTACAGAAAACTAAAACAAAACAGGGCTAGGAAAATTATTGGTGGAGATTTTTGATTAGCCGTAAATGACAATGTGGAATGCTTCTTCTTTTGCAAAAGTTTAATGTGTTTTGAAAGCAAAAATAGCGAACGCATGGAAGTGTATGTGAAATGATGTCGCAGATACCTATAAAAATTGAGAAGGTTGGAGAGAAGCTTTTAGACCGCGAAATATTGAGGGTGGCAATAATTGCAGAGTTAGACGCTGTAAGCCTCTATGAGCAACTGGCAGCGGCAACAAAAAACGAAACCATCAAGAAAGTTCTTTTTGAAGTGGCTAGGGAAGAGAAAACGCATGTCGGCGAATTTCAGGCGTTACTGTTGAAGGAAGACGCGGAGCAAGTAAAAGAACTGGAAAAGGGCAAAAAAGAAGTCGAAGAAATAACAGAGTAAATGAGAGGCAACATCCTCTTTTCTTTCTACATTTGCTGCATTAACACTGGCGAACAGCTTGATGAATTTTGTTGTTGTCTATTTGGAGAGACAAACCAAAATAGATAAAAGTGTGGAAATTTAAAGAGAGACACCGAAACTTGGAGAAAAAAGTATGCCTACAGAAGTCTTTGACGTTGACAAATTCATCGAAATAAGCGGACGCGCAGAATACTGTATTGTGAAGAGGTTAAGGGATGTTGTTAAGCTGAAGCTGCGCACATCAAAAAAGCTTATCACACTCAAGGTGGAGCCGACGAAAGCAGAAGAAATCCTTAAAAAACTTCAGTGTGAAATCCGCGAAATATAAGCCATGCCTTTTATGTTGTTTTGCTTGCGCCCCTCTTCTTCTTAGAAAGTTTAGTTAAAAGGTTCAGCGCGTTAGCTTCCCCTTCTGCAGCCTTAACGTTTAGAATTCCCGCTTTCTCAGCTTTCGAAAATAGTTCCTCGCCTCTTTCTGTGCGTATGATTGTGAATGTCCACTTGTCTAATCCTAACCCACCTGTGGAAATGTCGGCGAGTTCTGAACTGAAGTCGTCGCAGAAACTGCAGCTTCTGCGGGCATACTGCTTTATTTCTGGTAATGCTATTGCTTGAACACCTTTTTCGGTTGTGACAAGCATCTTCCCCTTAATATTCATCTTTTTTATGCCATTCAAGTTTATTCCAAGCTTCTCTTGAATGTGCTTTTGCATAAGCCCCTCATAATAGAAACATTCTGAGCACATTAGCCCAATCAAAAACTTTATGGGCGCCGTGTATCTTTTCAGCCCAGCCATCTGCATCTTTCTAACTGCATGAATTTGGCATGGTGTGCCAACAAATGCGAGGCTTGATTTTTTCTGTTTTATGCCTTCTGCGAGGGCTTGGATGTTCGGCGAGTAGGAGTATTTTGTTCCAGCACTTTTCAGAATGTCTTCGCGTGTTAACGCCAGTTTTGGAACTGGATGGAAGGGTTTTTCTTGGCTTAAACCAGAAACAACAGCGCCGTCTACAAATCCATTTTCTAAGGCAAACAAAAGAAGCGCGGTGACGACGCCTCCGTCTTGGCATGCGCTTAATACATCATCATTCTTTGCTTGGGCTACGACAAGCTTACGGTAAACTCCGAAATCCTCCTCTGGCTTTCTTTCCCTTCCAAAAACGAAATTCTCAGCTTTAGCCCAATCCCAACCATAGCAGGGACACGTTTGTGCACAGATTCCGCATATTTTACATTCCTTAACTATCCTTGGCTCTTCACTTGTGTATTCGAGGCAGTTGAAGGGGCAGACGACAACGCACGTGCTACAGCCAACACATTTTCCAGCATCCACAACGTTCTTTCCAAGCGAATCTTCAAAACTAATCTTCGGGGCGCTCATAGGCAACACACTTTATACACAATAACAAGATGTTCAAGTTTAAAGTTTTTGTAAAAGCTCTCGCCCTATCATAGTTGGAAAAGCTGAATTTAAATAGTTGCAAGCTCCCAGTTAAAAGCGGAACCTTTCCATGAACCTTATTCAGATAATAGGAATTGAAGGCTTGCCAATTGTAAAGGCTGGAGACAACATCGCAGAACTCATCTGCAAAGCCGCTGAAAAACAGGGAACGCCAATCCAGAACGGAGACATAATTGTAGTAACGCACGTTGTTGTTTCTAGGGCTGAAGGAAAAGTTGTAAACCTTGACGAGGTTGAGCCATCTGAGTTTGCGAAAAACATAGCTAGGCAATATGGGAAAGACCCAGCAATGGTTGAGGTTGTTCTCCGCGAATCCAAGAACATCAAACGCATGGGAGACGGCAAAATAATAACGGAAACAAAACATGGGTTTATCTGCGCAAACTCTGGCGTTGACAAATCCAACGTTCCAGGAAAGCACTTCGTCGCCTTACTGCCTGACAACCCAGACGTTTCAGCTCAAAAAATTAGAGAGGAGATAAAGCGGCTGACAAGCTGTGATGTTGCAGTCATAATTTCCGACACTCATGGTCGCCCGTTAAGGGAAGGCGAAATTAACGTGGCAATTGGTGTTGCTGGTTTAAAACCCATCCGAGACCGAAGAGGCGAGAAAGACTTGTTTGGCTATGTCTTGCAAGTTAAGCAAACAGCAGTTGCTGACGAGTTGGCTTCTGCTGCAGAGTTGGTTATAGGGCAGGCGGATGAAGGAGTTCCAGCAGCCATAATCCGCGGATACAAATACCAAAAGTCTGAAAGTGCAAAAGCAACAGAGCTAATAAGACCAGAGCAGAAAGACCTATTCTTATAAAAGCAAGCCATGCAAGTTGGAAGGAGTAACGTTGTTAAAAGAAGTTGACAGCGTAGAAATACTAAGCCTCATGGACAACTCCATCGACCTTTTATCCACAGTCAACAGGAAAGAGGTTAAACCAATGCGAAGTTGGGTAAGAGAACGCATGGGAGAGGAGTGGGTTAGAAAACATTTTCGTTATCCCATAGCTGAACATGGTTTCTCTGTGCTGGTTCGCGTTTTGGTAGGCGAGACTTATCATAATGTTTTGTTTGACACTGGAATAAGCTCGAAGGGAGTGGTTACAAACGCTTGCAACATGGGAGTTAACCTGGCACAAGTTGAAGCAATAGCGCTTTCCCACGGTCACTTTGACCACTCAGGCGGGCTTGTGGAGACAACACGCTTTATCAATAAAGAGGATTTGCCTATAATAGTGCATGACGACATGTTTAGAAGAAGAGGCGTAGCAGACCTAAAAGGCGCTATACGTGAATATCCGCCTTTCCCATCAGAGGACGATGTGAAACCCGCCAAGTTTGTCAAAACCAAAGAGCCTTACCTTCTTGCAGACAACACGATACTGGTTACTGGCGAAATTCCGCGGCAAACAGATTTTGAGAAGGGTTATCCTCAACAAAGGTTTTATTCGGACGGCAAGTGGCTTCCTGACCCTTTAGTTTTGGATGACCGAGCGCTTGTCGTAAACGTTAAAGGAAAAGGCTTGGTGGTTATATCCGGCTGTGCTCACGCTGGAATAATAAACTCTGTTCTTTACGCAAAGCAAGTGGCGAAGGTCTCTGAGGTTTATGCTGTGATGGGCGGCTTTCATCTTGCTGGAAAAGACTCTGAGGCAAGAATAAGCAAGACTGTTAAGGCATTAAAGCAATTGAACCCCGCGTTAGTAGCGCCGTCGCATTGCACTGGCTGGAGAGGCACTTTTGCAATTGCAAAAGCCATGCCTAACTCCTTTGTTTGGAACAGTGTAGGAAACCTATACCTCTTGTAGCGAGTTGCGCGCGGGCAAGGCGATTTCAGAAAAATAAAAATTTAAAAGACAGTAGAAAACAATTAAACCTTCTAAAATCGTGGTGTGAAAAAGTGATTAAAGAAAAGAGGGCAACTCCATTTTTTAGAAAGAAGCTAGAGCCTATAGAGGTGAAAGTTCCAAAGAAAATATCAGAACTTCTCTCTGAGATGGCTAAGACCGGCTTTCAAGGAAGAAAACTTGGAGAGGTAGTTGAAGTCTGGGAAGAAATGCTCAAAGATGATTTAACCATATTTTTCGGTTATGCTGGTTCCATGAGCACAACGGGACAGTGGAAAATCGTTAACTGGCTTATTGAAAAACGCTTCATCGACGTAATAGTTTCCACTGGCGCAAACATCTCTGAAGACATTTTGGAGGCTATGGGCGGCACTTACTGGCAGGGACACCATCTGGTTGATGATAACGCTCTCCTAGAGAACAAAATAGACAGGTTCTACGACGTTTTTGCAGACGAATTAGAGTATAGGCAAATGGAAAGCCTAATTGCCACTTTTATGAAGAAGCTAAAGCCTGACTACAAGTATTCCTCAGCGGAGTTTCTGTATCTTTTTGGGAAAGAGCTTTCGCAGCTTGGAATAAAGAGCATCACGGCGACAGCCTACGAAAACAAAATCCCCGTATTTTGTCCCGCAATAGTTGACAGCGGATACGGAATAGCCTACTTGCTAAACAGAAAACTTGAAAGCACTTTCAACATCACCATCGACCAGATGAAGGACTTCGAGCAACTTGTCGATATTAAAGCTAAAACCGCGAACACTGGGGTGATATACATAGGTGGCGGGGTTCCCAAAGACTTCATCCAGTTAACGACGGTTGGCAGAAGCCTAACCGAATCAAGAAAATATGAAAGAACGTATCCTCACAAATACGCCATACAAATAACCACGGATGCGCCTCATTGGGGTGGGCTTTCCGGCTGCACCTTTGAGGAGGCGATAAGCTGGGGTAAGGAAGCAAAGGAAGGGAGAAACGTGCAATGTTATTGCGACGCGACCATAGCCTTGCCGATAGTGGTTCACGCGTTGGCTGAAAAAATAGACAAGAGAGAGAAGCGTCCAGATTTTTCGTGGCTTTTTAAGGGCTTAGAATAGACTGTTTAAAATGTAAATTTAGAAGTATACATCTCAACTTCCCCTCTTTTTGTGAGGAAAGCGTAAATAGGTTTGCGATGGCAAGTTAACTGTGAGGAAAAATCTTGAAAATCGCTGTTTCAGGCAAAGGCGGCGTAGGCAAAACCCTAATCGCTGGCAGCTTAGCTTATTTTTTCGCGAAAAACGGATTGAAAACGATAGCCATCGACGCTGACCCTTCGCCGAACCTTGCTTTAACGTTAGGTTTGTCGCCTGAAGAAGCCCGCAAAATATTGCCTATATCTGAGAATAAGGAGCTGCTTGAGTCAAAAACGAGCACGGGTTATTCAGGCGTTTTTAGGTTATCCTTTACTGTTGATGATATTGTGCGCGACTATTCTGTGGAGACTCCTTTTGGCGTGAACCTTATTGTCATGGGCACTGTGCGTTCCATGGGTTCTGGGTGCACCTGTCCAGCTAACGCTGTTATACGTGCGCTTCTTAGGCATTTGGTGGTTGAACGTGATGAGGCTGTGGTTGTTGACATGGAAGCAGGCATAGAACATATTGGGAGGGGAACGGCGCAGCATGTGGATGTCATGCTCATAGTTGTTGATGCCGGTTTGAAGGCTCTTGAAACCGCCAAAAACATTTATGATTTAAGCGCAAAGGCGGGGTTAAAGAAAATTTTTCTAATTGGCAACAAAGTTGGAGACGATGTTCAGAAGAAAGTGATAGAGGGATTCGCGGAGAAAAACGGTTTAAAGGTCCTTGGCTTTGTGCCTTTCGACCCAAAGATTGTGGAAGCTGAAATGCGCGGGGAAACACCACTTAAGCATGGGGTGACTGAGGCTGTAAGAGCCATAGAAGACATTGGTAATAGGCTTATGGCGAAAAACGCCTAAAATACTTGAATGTGTTCTAGTTGGGTGAGGAGAAATTCATGAAAATGCTTGTAACAATAGGTCGCGGCGGAACAGGAAAAACAAGCTTTGTTGCCTTAATGGCTAAATATTTTGTTGAGACGGGAGAAACTCCATTGTTGCTTGTGGATGCGGACCCTGACCAGAATCTCGGCGAAATGGTTGGAGTTGACTTAAAAGAAGTTGGAAAAAAGACAATTTCAGAATTGCTTGTAGAAACTTTCATCGAAGGTGGAGGAACAACAGTTGGCATTCCGCCAACAGAAAGAATTGAAAGCAAGATTTGGTCGCATGGAATGTATGAAAGTGACTCTTTCGATTTTATTTCTCTTGGAACAAAGTGGGTTGAGGGATGTTACTGTCTGCCCAACTCTGCCTTGAAAGGTGCGTTGGAGTCCTTAACCAAAAATTACAAGTATGTTTTGATCGACTCGCCTGCTGGTTTAGAGCATTTAAACCGTAGAATCACGTCTAGGGTTGATGACATTTTTGACGTTCTTGACCCTTCCAAAAAGTCTTTTGACCATGTGGAACGCGCTTACCGCATAGCAAAGGAGGTTAAAATTGACTTCAAAAACTTCTATGTTGTAGGAGGTTTCCGGTTTCCTGAAAGCCTAGGCGAGAAGGCTGAAAAAATGTTGAAGCATAAGTTTCTGGGGAAGATCGCCTACGACGAGGTTGTTGAAGAGCACGTTCTCTCTGGGAAATCTTTGCTGGAGTTACCTAAGGATTCTCCAGCTTATGTTTCTGTCGTGAAAATTATGGAAAGGGCTGGTTATTTGCAGAGATAAATAGGCAACATTTTCTTTTCATCATTTATTATGGAAAATATCTCTAGAAAAGCTTAAAACGATGTGTTGTTAAGGATAAATCTTCTGAACCATCTAGGTTGTGTCATTAGTGAATAGGAAGAATGTTAACGTAAAAATCGATGAGCTTAAAACTGACATTGGAATTTTCAAGAATCTTCAACTTTCCATAGGCAAATTAGCCGAAGAAAAATGGACGGAACCGATGGGGCCAACACCATTTCCATCGCTGACAGCGCTAAGAGATTGGGACATGAAGCTTCTTCAACGCTACAAACCCTTCTACCTACCCTTCTGCGATGTTTGTTGCCTCTGCACCTTCGGAAAATGCGACTTAACTGGAAACAAACGTGGAGCATGCGGAATAAACATGTCAGGACAACAATCACGGATAGTGCTTTTGGCTTGCTGCATAGGAGCAGCAACACACATTGGGCACGCTCGTCACTTAGTTGAACATTTAATTGAGAAATTCGGCCGCAACATGCCTCTAGATGTTGGTGGACTGAACGTTCAGGTTGAGGCGCCTGTAACCCGTCTTGTTTGTGGAGTAAAACCCGAGACTTTAGGTGATTTGGAAGAAGTTTTGGATTATGTTGAAACTCAGCTTACCCACTTGGTGTCTGTTACGCATACTGGGCAAGAGGGAAGCAACCTCGACTTTGAGTCCAAGGTTCTCCACGCTGGTATGATAGACCAAGTTGGGATGGAAGTTGCAGACATTGCTCAAATAGCAGCTTATGGGCTTCCAAAGGCAGACCCAGAAGCTCCGCTAGTTGACTTGGGTTATGGAACTATAAACATAGAGAAACCAGTAATCCTCTGCATAGGTCACAATGTTGTTCCTTCTGTTGGAATAATAGATTACATGAAAGAGAACGGGTTTGACGGCGAAATTGAAGTTTGTGGACTTTGCTGCACAGCCCACGACATAACACGATATTATAAACGCGGTAAAATAGTTGGGCCAATTTCTTGGCAACTTCGTTTCATAAGAAGTGGCGTTCCAGATGTTGTTGTCTTAGATGAGCAGTGCATAAGGGCTGACGCGTTCTATGAAGCTCAAAAGATTAAGGCGCCAGTAATCGTTGCATCGGAAAAGAACTGCATGGGCTTGCCGAACCGCACAAACGACCCAGCAGACGCCATAGTAGAAGACTTAGTAAGCGGAAAAGCGCCTGGAGCCTTAATTCTCGACCCAGAAAAAGTCGGAGAAGTAGCCGTAAAAGTCGCTTTGAAAGTTGCGCCCTTAAGAAAGAAGTTTAAGGTAATCCCTGAGGTTGAAGAGGTTCTTCAAAGAGCAAAAGACTGCAGACAATGCGGCGACTGCAGGAGAGCATGTCCACAAGACTTGCAGATTCCAGATGCTATGAAAGCAGCCGCGCAAGGATCATTGGCAAAGCTTGCCGACTTATACGAACCATGCGTTGGCTGTGGCCGTTGCGAACAAGCTTGCCCCGTTGGCTTGCCAGTTCACAGTTTCATTGTGAAGGCTGGAGAGAAACAGCTTAAGTCGGAAACCTACAAGGTTAGGGCTGGAAGAGGCGCCATACAAGACATCGAAATTAGGAATGTCGGCAGCCCAATTGTGCTCGGCGAAATTCCAGGCGTAGTTGCTGTCGTAGGCTGCTCCAACTATCCAAGCGGCGGAAAAGATGTCGCGGAAATTTGTACGGAATTTGCCAACAGGCGCTACATAGTTGTGACATCTGGTTGCTCAGCCATGTCAGCCGCTATGTACAAGAATGAGGAGGGCAAAACACCATATGAGTACTTCACTGGAGAATTTACTGCTGGATGTCTTGTGAATGTTGGTTCATGCGTTTCAAACTCACACATTGCAGGAGCCGCAATAAAAATTGCCAATATATTTGCAAAGCGCAATTTGAGAGCCAACTACGAAGAAATAGCTGATTACATCCTGAACCGCGTAGGCGCAGTTGGACTCGCGTGGGGCGCTTACTCGCAAAAGGCTGCAGCAATCGCAAGCGGATTCTGGCGTCTAGGCGTTCCGGTAATTGTTGGTCCCCATGGAATCAAGTATAGGCGTATGCTTTTGGGAAGAGCTGACCGTGAAGAAGACTGGTATGTTTATGATGCAAGAACAGGCGAGAAAGTTTACGTTGGACCAACACCGGAACATCTCTTCTACGCTGCTGAAACCAAAGAAGAAGCCATCGTCATGATAGCCAAGCTTTGTATGCGGCCAAATGACACCACAAAGGGAAGAGCCATAAAACTCACACACTACATCGACTTACATAAGAGATTGTATGGCACAATGCCAGAAGACATACACCTATTCGTGCGCACAATTGCAGACATTCCAGTGACGATGAAAGATGAAATTGTAAAGATTCTCGACGAGAAAGGGTGGAAGGAAACAGTGATTCCAGACCCGACGCTTCTTCCACGGATGATTAGAAAACGTAAGGAGTGAATGAGTCATGGCAGCAGTAGCTGAACCTTGGCAAACAGCAGAAATACCAGGACCCAAAAAAGCTTTAGTCATAACAAAGGCTGATGTTGTCGCCGCCATGATTAAACGGGCGAAACACCCAATACTAGTCGTGGGACATAAGGCTGTCGAAACAGAGCTTGAAGGACGGAAACTAATCGACTACATGATTGACCTTGCAAAAAAGGCAAACATTCCAGTAGTAGCCACAGCCCACATAATAAGCGAATTTACAAAAAGAGGCTACAAACCCGCTGGCTTCATGCCCGCCGTGGACATTGGAAATAGACTTGTTGACGCTGCGTGGAATGGAATCGACGGCAAAGGACCGCATGACCTAGCCTTGTTCGTTGGGCTTCCATACTACATGGAGTGGACAATTCTTTCTGGGCTGAAGCACTTCGCCCAAAACCTAAAAGTAATAACCTTAGATAATGTTTACCAACCGCACGCAAGTTGGTCGTTTTCCAATATTTCTGTTAAAGATTGGATAGAAAACCTCAAATTAATAATAGGAAAATTTGAAGGAGGAAGTGAATAAAATGTCAATGTTTAAGGACATACCAGTCGACGTGGGAGTAATCTACGAAGGCGAGAGGATACGCAGAAAAGACATGTTCGTTGAACTCGGTGGACCAGACGTCAAAGAAAAATTTGAACTTGCAAGAGTCAAAAAACCCGAGGAAGTCGAAGATGGAAAAGTAACAGTCATAGGACCAGACTTAAAGGACATGGAGGAAGGGAAAACCTATCCTTTAGGCATCCTCATAGAGGTTGCCGGCGCAAAACTCGAAACAGAACTTGAAGGTGTAATAGAAAGACGCATCCACGCCTACTGCAACTACATCGAAGGCTTCATGCACCTAAACCAGCGCTACGACATATGGCTTAGGCTGAGCAAAAAATCCTTTGAAAAAGGGTTAAACTCCTTCCAGCTCATCGGAAAAGTCTTGCATAGGCTTTTCAAAAGTGAACTGCCTATAATCGAAAAAATGCAAGTAACATTCATAACAGACCCAGAAAAAATAAAGCCCCTCTACAACGAGGCTCTACAAATTTATGATGCTAGAGACGCCAGAGCAAGAGGGCTCAAAGACGAAGAAGTGGACAAGTTTTACGGTTGCATCCTATGCCAGTCTTTCGCCCCAACTCACTGCTGCGTAATAACTCCACAACGATATTCGAACTGCGGAGCCATAAGCTGGTTTGACGGAAGAGCCGCAGCAAGCATAGACCCGAAAGGTCCGGTGTTCACAATTGAAAGAGGCGAACTGCTTGACCCTGTTAAGGGTGAATACTCAGGCGTAAACGAAGCCGTGAAAAAACGTACTCTTGGCGAAATTACAAGGGTTTGGCTTTACACAGCCTTTGGCTATCCGCACACTTCGTGTGGCTGCTTTGAAGGGGTCGCCTTTTACATTCCAGAGGTCGACGGCTTCGGCATCGTGCACAGAGGCTACAAAGATGTTACTGTTAACGGACTGCCCTTCTCAACGCTTGCAGACTCAACTGCTGGCGGAAGACAAGTTGACGGTTTCCACGGCATATCAATAGAGTACATGCGCTCAAAGAAGTTTCTGCAAGCCGACGGTGGATGGAACCGAGTTGTTTGGATGCCAAAGGAAGTAAAGGAAAGAGTGAAAGACTTCATACCAGCCGAACTGGTTGACAAAATTGCAACAGAAGAAGACGCCAAAACAATCGATGAACTGAAAGCTTTCTTAAAGGCGCGGAACCACCCGGTTGTGGCTCAATGGAAAGAAGAAGTCGTGGCGGTTGCAGAAGCGGCGCCAACCGAAGCCGCAGAAGAAGCACCAATGGTGCCGGTGGCGACAGCCGCAACCCTGCCAATAACAGCGGGAGGCTTCAAAATAATCTTGAAAGACGCCAAAATCTACGCAAAAAGAGTCATCATTCGCTCCACGAAAGGCGAAAAAACAGAGAAAAGGTGAAAACACTTGGCTGAAAAAGAGAAAGGAGAGAAGGCTTTAGGGCTGAAACTCAGCCCACGTCTAACAGAACTTCTCGCGAAACTTCAGGAAGTTGAACTTGAAGACTTTGAAATGAATGTTGGAGACCTAGAAATCTGGCTCCAACCCGGTGCCGTTGCTGCTCCAGTTGTTGCGCCGCCAAAAGTTGTTCCACCATTGAAGGCTAAGCCCACAGCTATTCTCGAAGCAGAGTTTATCCCCCCAGTTGAAACTTACCCTGGCAAGATTGTGGAAGTGAAGCTTGGAGCTACAAGAAGCGAAGGTGGAACCCGTGGAAAAACGGTTACAATTGGAGGCGAAACCACACCAGCCTTCTACACTTTTGAGCGCCCCACACCACACCCGCCGGTTGTAACGCTTGACGTTTTTGACATCGAAGTTCCCCTCGCAAAGGCTGTGAAGATGCATGTGAAAGATGTTTTGGGAGACCCTGCCGCTTGGGCTAAGCTTGCAGTTGAAAAGTTTGGCGCCGACCTCGTGACTATTCACTTAATAAGCATCGACCCCCTTGTGAAGGATGCCACGCCAAAAGAGGCTGTGAAAACAGTGGAGGAAGTAGCTCAAGCAGTTGACGTGCCCCTTGTAATCGGCGGATGCGGCGACCCAGTGAAAGACGCTGACGTTTTCGCAGAGGTTGCAGAGACCTTCAAAGGCGAACGTTTCCTGATAAGCTCGCTTACGCGGGACATGGATATTGAAAGATGCGGCAAATTTGTAAAGAAAAACGGGCATGTCGCGCTTTCATTCACGCCTATGGACTTAAACTTAGCTCGGGAACTTAACCGTAAACTGTACGATTACCTTTCAAAAGAAGACATAATTATGGACTTGACAACCGCCGCACTCGGCTACGGTCTCGACTACGCTTTTACAAACATGGAAAGAGCTAGACTTGCAGGTTTAATGGGTGATCCAGAACTGGCGCATCCCATGTCCTCTGGAACAACAAACGCTTGGGCTGCAAGGGAAGCGTGGCTTAAAATGGCTCCAGAATGGGAACCCCGCGAACTGAGGGGACCCTTATGGGAGGTTGTTACGGCTCTGACGTTGCTGCTTGCTGGTGTAGACCTGTTTATGATGATGCATCCTGCTGCTGTAAAAACTCTGAAAGAGGTTGTTAAACAGTTGACTGGTGAAAGTTCGGGAAACGCTGACAAACTGGTGGAATGGGTTTCCGCGAAAGTTTAGATTGAAGGGTGTTTTGGAGAGTGTTTGGATGAGTGGAAAAGAAGGTAAGGGCAAAGTTGGCGTGAAAGAGTTAAGCCCAATAGACGTTTACAAGCTTCTTCCCAAAACAAACTGTAAAGAATGCGGCGAAGAAAACTGCATGGCTTTCGCAACAAAAGTTGTCAACCGCGAAGTCACCATCGAAAAGTGTCCACCACTGCTGAAGAAAGAACACGAAAAAGCCTACGCACAGTTGAAAGAAATGTTGAAACCCGCCATAAAAGAAGTCGTTGTAGGCGCCGGAGACAAAGCCGTGAAAATCGGCGGAAAACTAGTCATGTACCGCCATGAACTCACATACTTTAATCCAACAGCAATCGCAATAGACGTAACAGACGAAATGTCAGACGAGGAGATTCTCGACAGAGTTAAGCGCACAGAAAAGTTCAACTTTGAATATATTGGGCAAACGCTAAAACTGGACATGATTGCAGTTCGCTCCACGTCAAACGACCCTGAAAAGTTTAAGGCAACAGTTAAGAAAGTTGCAGAAAACACAACCTTGCCACTAATCCTCTGCTCCCTAAACCCAAATGTTCTGGAAGCGGGATTAATTGCAGTGCCAAAAGCGAGACCCCTCCTTTACGCGGCTACGAAAGACAACTGGAAGGACATGGCTGAACTTGCATTGATGTATAACTGTCCGTTAACCGTGTTTGCGCCAAATAACCTTAAACTGCTAAAGTCTTTGGCAAAAACCCTAATTGAATACGGTGTTGAAGACCTTGTGCTTGACCCAGGCACTTTTCCAAGCGAAGGCTTAGCCGACACGCTGAACAACTTTACAATGATTCGGAGAGCAGCTTGCAAAGGAGGAGATGAACTTTTAGGCTTCCCGTTGATGGGCGTGCCCATGACGGTTTGGATGGAGAAAGGCGAAGCTCCCGCGGAAATTGCAAAGTGGAAAGAGGCTTACTTGGCATCCATGCTTATCGTCCGTTTTGCAGACATTGTGATAATGCACAGCGTTGACGGTTGGTCTCTCCTCCCAACGGTTATACTGCGGCAAAACATATACACAGACCCACGCAAACCCGTAGCAGTAGAACCAGGCTTAAAAGTTTTCGGAACACCAGACGAAAACTCACCAGTAATGTTCACAACCAACTTCGCCCTCACATACTACACGGTGGCTTCCGACGTAGAATCCGCAAAAATAAACGCTTACCTGCTGGTTGTTGATACTGAAGGCATAGCTGTAGACAGCGCTGTGGCTGGAAGGAAATTGACGGCGGAAAAAGTTGCAGACGCCATTAAAGCTTCTGGACTGGAAAATAAGGTTAAGCATAGAAAACTTATAATTCCTGGAAAAGCAGCGCGGCTAAGCGGAGAAATCGAAGAACTCAGCGGTTGGCAAGTGATGGTGGGTCCAAGAGATTCATCTGACATACCGAAGTTTCTGCAGGAAAAATGGACCGCGCAGGCTTAACTCTCCAACTTTTTGGGTAAGACAAAACTTGTTTGTTAGATAAAAAGGGAAAAATTATTGTCTAGTATTCTTCTCCGCCGAACTCTTCTTTAGGCTTTTTCTCCTTCTCTTTTTCCTTCTCCATGCCTTTCGCTGCAATCAAATCGTCAATCTTTAGTATCATGTTTGCCGCTTCCGTTGCTGATTTGATGACTTGCTGCTTCACCCGCAATGGCTCCACAACTTTTAGTTCAAGCATGTCTCTGACTTTGCCAGAGAAGACGTCAACGCCATAAGATGGTGTAGCCGCACTTTCATGCTTAGCTCTTAAAGCAACCATAATGTCAATGGGGTCTAAACCAGCGTTTTCAGCCAAAGTAAGCGGAATCGACTCGACAGCATCCGCGAAAGCCTCTATTGCCAGTTGCTCGCGTCCACCAACCTTAACAGCATAATCCCTTAACTGCTTTGCAACTTCCGCTTCTGGCGCGCCACCGCCTGGAACTATTTTTCCATCTTCTATGGCGTTTCTGACAACGCATAATGCGTCATGTAAGGAGCGCTCTGCTTCGTCGACGACGTGTTCTGTTCCGCCTCTTATAACAATGGTTACTGCTTTGGGGTTTTTGCACTCCCTTATATAGACAAGTTTGTCCTCGCCTATCTTAACTTCTTCGACAACTTTCGCCTCTCCAAGCACGTCTGGAGTTAAGTCTTTGACACTGGCTATAATTTTGCCTCCAGTTGCCCTTGCAAGCTTCTCCATGTCGCTGCTGCTGATGTTTTTAACCGCCAAAATGCCTCTTTTAGCCAAGAAATGCAATGCTACATCGTCTATGCCTTTCTCGCAGAGGACAACATTTGCGCCGACCTCCGCAATCTTGTCAACCATCTCCTTAAGCATTCGCTCCTCTTCATCCAAGAAAAGTTTCATCTGCTCTGGGCTTTCAATGTTGATTTTTGCGTCAAACTCCGTTTTCTCAATCTCTAACTTGGCATTTAAAAGCGCAATCTTCGCGTCTTTTACAAGCTTTGGCATCTGTGGATGGGCAACTTCCTTGTCGATGACCATGCCCTTGACAAGCTCTGTTTCGTCTAGGCTTTTACCGTGTTTCTTCAGAATTTTAATTAAATCAATGTCAGCCTTAAACTTTCCATCCTTCTCCTCTGCAACTTGTTTTACGGCTTCAACAGCTAGTTTGGCAAAATGCTCTTTAGCGACGGTTATGCCTTTGCTGCCCATAGAGGTAACAGCTATGTCAATAAGCTTTTCATTGTCATTTATGCTTACTGGCAACGCCATTTTGTCCAAGACTTCTTGGGCTTTTTCACTGGCTTTTTTAAAACCTTCAATAATGACTGTTGGGTGGATGTTCTGGTCTAAAAGCGTTTCAGCCTTCGCTAGCAACTCTCCAGCTAAAACTGCTGCAGTTGTTGTTCCGTCGCCAACCTCATTATCTTGGGCTTTCGCAACTTCCACAAGCATTTTTGCTGCTGGATGCTGCACGTCAAGCTCCTTCAAGATTGTTGCGCCGTCGTTTGTTATTGAAACATCCCCGAAGCTACTTACGAGCATTTTATCCATGCCTTTCGGGCCTAAGGTTGTTTTCACTGTTTCCGCTATTATTTTTGCAGCCATTATGTTGTTTCTCTGCGCCTCTCTTCCTGTTGTTCTGCTTGTTCCTTCCTTCAATATCAGAACTGGAACGGTTCCAGAAGGTACAGCAGACATGAGACATCACCTCCTATGAGGTTTTTCTCATGTGAAGGATGAATTTGTTACAGCAAAATTTTAGACGAAAAGACACTTCTATATAAGCATTTCTAATTTTCGTCAGCCTTAACAATCTTATATCCGGAAGCCTTACGAAGCCTATTCATAACAGCCAAGCCAAGCCCCTCCATGGGTATGCCCTCAGCCACTATAACGTCAACTTTCTCAGCGTCAAACTCTCTAAGAAGCCTAAACAAATTCTTAGCAATAGACGCCATGTCGCTTCTACTCCCAAGAGATTTAACAACACCCACCCCATAATCTGCGACGGTTTCATCGGTGGCGAGAACCCCAACCCTTTTGCCTTTGCGTGTGTAAGTTTCAGCTAACTCCCTCACTTTGTTGAACACCGCTGGCAGTTCTCCCTCAACAACAACCAAATCTGCTCGCGGAGCATAATGCTTATGTTTTACGCCGGGCGAACGCGCCTTCTCAACAACTACTTCCCTATCTGCAACAGCAACCGGATTAAGCCTCACCCCCTTTATAAACTGCTTTAACACTTCAAACGGAGTTCCTCCGGGACGAAGAACCTGCGGAGGATTAACTGTCAAGTCCAGAACAGTTGATTCCACCCCAATGTAAGTGGGTCCAGCATCCAAAACAGCATCTATTTTTCCATCAAGGTCCTCCAAAACATGCGCCGCAGATGTGGGACTTGGTCTTCCAGCTAAATTCGCACTAGGCCCTATTATTGGGCATTGGCTTTCCCTTATCAAGGCTAAAGCAACCTCATGCCTCGGCATTCTAATAGCTATAGTACCCAAACCAGACACGGTCACACTGGGAACAATGCTTGAACGTTTAAAAACGAGTGTTAATGGGCCTGGCCAAAGTTCCTTCATGAGCTTTTCAGCTTTGGGAGGGACGTTTTCGGCGAGTTTGTAAACGTCTTTTACGTTTGCCACGTGAACTATTGGAGGGTTGTCTAAGGGACGTCTTTTCGCTTTAAATGCGTCCAAAACAGCCTTTGGATTTAATGCATCTGCCCCTAAACCATAAACAGTTTCTGTTGGAAACGCCACTAATCCCCCGTTCCTTATGAAGTTGGCTGCTATCCGAATTTTTTCTTTCTCCGGTTTTTGGGGGTTAACCTTTAGCACTATAGTTTTTTTCATCGGCTTGTCTTGCCCTTACTATTTACCTTTCGATAAAACGATTGTGTTGAGCTCCTTTATCCTTTTCTTTTCTATGCGGCTTGTTGACTATTATTTGAATAATTGGTCAGCATAATGAGTAGTGCTTGTCAGACAACATAGTAATCTATGACTTTCTTCATGCTTTTTGGCGCAGCGTGTCTTGCAGCAAGTTGTTTAAGTATTTTTATCATTTGAGGCTGAAAACGAGCTATGTCCGTTAGGCTTACTAAGCCCACGAGGCGCTTTCCCTCCACCACTGGCAGCTTTTTAATTTTCATCTGAAACATCAAACGTATGGCTTCCTCCAGGTCGGTGCTGGGTTCAACTACAACAAGCGGGCTGGACATAACATCTTTCACTTTCGTTTTATTTGCATCCTTAGCCTCTGCAACAACCCTCTTCAAAAGGTCTCTTTCCGTTATTATTCCGATGGCTTTACCCTTTTTAACTGCGATTAAACAGCCTATCTCAAACTTATTCATGACCTCTGCTGCTTCTTTAACAGTTAGGTTTTCATCTATTGTTATCACTTCCCTAACCATAACATCCTCAACTTTCAACGTTAAGCCGCTTTCCTCTTCGTCAGACGACAACAAACCACCGTCCTTTTTATCTCTCTTAAAATCCCATATATAAGTTAGTGTGCGGAAAATTTCTTCTTCCAACCGCTTAAATTATTAATAACCTTTTTGGCATGTTCGCTAGCGGGAATTTTGGCGCGTTCAAACTTATCCTTGGGTTTAGTTAACGGTCTAGTGGCGTCTAAGCCCACTTTGGTAGTTAAGCCTGTTTCCTGGTCTGCTGAAGAGTCTAGGGATGAGCCTCTCGCGTTTTCTATTACAATTAGGTCTTCGCTCGCCTGAAAGCGTGTCGCGATAGCCCATTCAACATCGGAAACGTCGAAAACGTTGATGTCCGAGTCCACGACAACAGCGTGTTTTAGGCTTGGATGCGCTGCAAAAGCTGCTAGCAAAGCGTTTTTTCCGTCTCCGTCAAGCTGTTTATCTATTGAGATTATTGCGTGGAGCCATCCGCTTCCGCCTTCTGAAAGGTTGACGGCGTGGACTTTCGGCACAACTTTTGAAACGGAATCCCAAATTAACACTTCATGAGGCAAACCCATTAAAAGCCTATGCTCTGCTCCAGAAGGCAAAAGCGCCTGATAAACATAATCTCTGCGGTGCATGACGCCGACTATTTCCACAACGGGCTGCTTTCTCGTAATGTCGTAGGTTCCGGTTATATCAACGAAAGGCCCCTCGTCAACTTCCTTTTTCGTAGAGATTTTGCCCTCCAAAACCAGTTCTGCCTCTGCAGGGGCATAGGCATCTACATGTTCACACTCGATTAGGCGTAGACCGCCATCCATTAAAGTGTTTGCAACCTCAAACTCATTGACTCCGAAGGGAAGCGGTGAAGAGGCTGCGAGCATAACTGCAGGATGCACGCCGATGGAAATGGAAACATCCAAGTCTTTGTCGGCTTCCTTCGCCATGGACCACAATTTATAAAGGTGTCGTGGAACCAAACGAATTGCCAAATGCCTCTCGTCTAAAAGTTGGAGGCGATGCACAGACACGTTTTCGATGCTGCCGTCAAGGCTTCTGCCGTACACAACTGCTGAGGTTACGTATGGAGCAGCGTCCCTTTCGAAATGGTGAAGGATTGGAATTCCTGACAAATCGCTTTTAACAACTTCCTTTGCTGGGCCGTCGCTTGCGATTTTTGGTTTTTTCGGTGAACGCCACGCCTCAGTCAGTTTTCTATAGATTTCCTCCTCTTTGACTTTAAGTGCCGCGCAAATCCTTTTCCGAGTTCCGCACACGTTGGCAACAACTCTTGTCTTGTAGCCTTCAACGTTTTCGAACATGAGGATTGGGCCATTTTTGTCGAAGTTTTTCATGATGTAGGCCGCTTCAAATTGCGAGTTTACTTTATCCTTTATATGTAGAATCTCTCCCTTCTCTTCCATAATGTTAAGAAATTCTCTTAGGCTCATGTTGCTGTTCCCTCTTTTCCCGCCTCTGCGTGGGCAACTTTTTCGATGAGTTTCATAAAAACTGATTGTGCTTGCATCTCGCTGACCTTTTCTAAGTATATTGATACTAAGGCTATTTTCCCCTTTCTTGACGCTATGTATTCAGCGAACATTCGGGCTGAAATCGCGTTTCTGTCGCCTAAGAGGACAGAAGATGATGGGGGGCCAAGCATGTCTTTTGGCTTTGGAACCGCTATCGCTAGTGTTCCAAGTTTGTCTTCTCTCTCGCTTAAAAGGATTAAGCAAGCGTTGCTCGTTTCCATGTAAACTGCCAGAAAATTTGTATCTAACTCTACCATTTCGCCTTTAACAATTTTTGCGCGTTCCATCGTTTTTCTCCATTCCTTATATAGCCTACATACTCACTATTTATTATTTTCAAGGATGATGCCGCGATATGACCGAGAACAGAGCTGAAAAAATCTTGGAGATTTTGAGAAAAACCTTTACAATGCCAAGATGGATAACGTCGACAGGAGACGCATTTGAAACACTAATCGTCACGGTGATTTCCCAGAACACCAACGACAGAAACACCGCTAAAGCCTTCGAAAAACTTTCGAAACAATTTGAGATAACGCCCCAAGCCTTAGCGAACGCAGAGACAAGCCAAATTGAAGAATGCTTAAAAGTGGCTGGTTTGTACAGAAACAAAGCTAAAACAATAAAGCAACTTTCAAAAATAATCCTTGAAAAATTCAACGGCAACCTAAACACCATCTTATCATTACCGCTTTCTAAAGCAAGAGAAGAACTTCTTCAACTTCCCGGAGTTGGACCTAAAACAGCCGACGTTCTACTGCTCTTTTGCTCAGAAAAGCCCACGATTCCCGTGGACACTCACGTTAACCGTGTAGCAAAACGCTTGGGTTTGGCGCCTCCCAATGGAGGTTATGAGCTGGTTCGCGGTTCTCTTGAATCGCTTTATAAACCAAAAGATTACTTGGCAGTTCACGTACTGCTGATTTTGCTTGGCAGAAGATATTGTAAAGCAAGAAACCCGCTTTGTAAAGAGTGTCCCGTGAACACGCTTTGCCCATTCAAACAATTATAGACAAGGAATAACCAATGGGCAGTGTTTTACTCAGTAGCGGCAAACTCAAACGGCTCTTCTTCAGCGAAAACCGGTATTTCCTTCATGTTCTTGTCAAGTTTAACTCTTCCAAAAGCAACTGTTGAGACGTTTTCGGAGACCGGCGTATAAATTTTTAGAGTTTTCCTAAAGAAATCAACTTCGTATAAAATACCTATACCAAGAAACTTTCTTTTCTGGTCATACAAAGCCGTAAGCAATCCCGCCTCTTCACCTTTCCGAACAACGGCAACCTTCTTTTTAGCGAATTCCTCAATCCTTTTGATGTTGTCTTCGTTAATCCAGCGACCTCTTCCAACAACTATGCAAATTTTTTCTGGTAACTCAGCCAAGTGCAATGGTTTCATTCCCAAAAGTTCGTAGACTTTGTTTGCGTATCTAACATTTCCTAAAGTTTTATCCAAACCAAGCAGCCAATCGTCCTCTATTTTTAGCCAGTTTATGGGAAAAGATTGTACTTTCGCGTTTTTCAAATGCTTTATATATCCAAGCTCCCTCAAGCTTTTGCGTTTTTCCCTACTCCTCTGCCTAATAGCCATGGGGGAATCGACAACGACTTTTTTGAACTTTTCAAGAGCATCCAAAAGAGGTGTTAACTCGTCTTTTTGTTGGATGCAGAAAACAATGTCCGGGTTAAGCTCCTCAACAAGCTTAACTTTGTAGCTTACCGCCTCTTCTTCCTCAACCCATCCGTCAGTGTTTATAACAATAAAATCAGGACTACTTTCAATAATTTCCCTTTTTAATGTCGTTAGTCCCTCAATCACTTTGTTTATTGCTGCGCTTGGAGATGTTACACCGACAAAGAAGGCATTTTTAAGTTCCAAATTAAAGAGGTCGGTTACTGGCTTTGCGACAAAGGCATATGCAACCGTGCATGGCGGTCCTATATCGGATTGACCTAAATCCCCGTCTAAAACCGCAACTTTCCGTTTCTCCCTCAGCAGATTGTTTATTAAATATGTACAGAAACTCGTTTTTCCAGAATCAACTGTCCCTAAAACGATTGCAACGGCTGGCCTTGCGTCAACCTTCATGAGTTCTTCATAAGCGTTGTTCCATGAAGAAGGAATGGTGTTTTCATCAACTTCTTCAACGCTTGCGTTTTCTCCCAGCGAAATCTGGAAACTTGCCTTTTCCGTCACCACAAATGGCAGCCTTTTACCCTCCCTTATCACAACTTTGCTCGAGCCTCCAAGAACCGAGCCGAAAACCTCAGCCTTACCGGAAATAACTGTGACGGAAGCTGGGCCGTCAACCAGCAGCGTTTTGCCATTTTCAACTGTCCGATTCATTTTCTCTCCTCCTCGGAAAAGTATGTCCGCTTCTTCCAGCTATCTTCATGGCGGACACAATGTCCCTGACTCCTCTCCTATGCTTGTTATCGTTTAGGTAACGGTTTGTCCCCGCTTCACTTACACTTTCCAAAACAACATGTGATGGTAAAGCCTCATCTAAAGCCTCTAGAAGTTTCTCCTTGTACGCGCGAACGCCATCGCCGACTTTTATAGAAACCGAAGTTGTTGGTTTTTTTTCGATGTTCTTCAAAATATTCTTAATTTTCTCTATCGTTTCCTCCACGCTGAAGCAGTTTTCTGTTTTTATTATTCTCCCATCAGCCAAAACCGCGAGACCGAAGACTTCGCCGGGATCTATGCCTATAACTATTTTTTCGTAGGCTTCTCTTCCTTCAAGAATTTGGATTGCTTGGTTCACTATAGCTTCTGGTTCGGTGTTTTCTTGAAAAACTAGGATTTTTTCATGGTTTATTTGGTTTTTCTCTTTTTCTGTGGTTATGACCACCTTTATTTCTATTGGGATTGGTTCTTTTGGGATTAAACTTAAAAATGGCAAATTTCTCTTTTTCAATTCGTTAACGATTAAATAGTATGCCTTCCCTGAAACCGTTGCTACCGCAATCTTCGCTTTCATATAGCCTTTCCTATATCGGGTTTTGAGCGTAAGACAATTATTAGTTTCGTAACTTATATCCGTTGATGTGAGTGACTTTGCTACCAAATATTCCAACAGGCTGTAAATCCATTGACAATGCTTTGGGTGGAGGCATACCGCCAGAAAGTGTCAGCTTGATTTATGGAGAGGCTGAAACCGGGAAAACTACCCTAAGCATACAATGTGCCGTAAACTGTGCAGAGATGGGTTACAAAACACTTTTCGTGGACTGTGATGCCACGTTCTCTACGCATAGACTCTCTCAAATCGCATCGGGGGGACTCAATAAAACTGCAGAATATATACTTTTAGTGAAGCCAAGCAACTTCCACGAACAAGGCGTAGTCATAGACCACATGGCAGAGTACATAACAAAAAACTTCGGGCTTGTGATTTTCGACACAATCACGTCCCTCTACCGCTCCGAAGTTTCAGAACATCCGGAAAAAACATTCAAGCTGAACCGCGAGCTAAACAGGCAAGTAGCGGCTTTGGCGCAAGTTGCAAAGACGCACAAAATCGCAGTTTTGATGACAAGTCAAGTTCGAAGCGTCATAAATGACATTTATGCAGAAGTGGAGCCCGTTGGAACGAGAGTTTTAAAATTTTGGGCTGACACAATAATTGCTATGAAGCCCACAGAAAATTCAAAAATAATTAAGGTATTGCTAGAAAAAACCCCGAAGGAAACTAGCAGAAAAAGCCAGCCACTGACATGTTATTTAAGAATAGATGAAAAGGGAATAAGCGAAAACTCCCCCCATCAACCGTGAGGGCGTTTACGCATGCAACTAATAATCGAAGCTTTGATGTTTATACTCCCCGCTTACTGCGCGAACGCCTTACCAGTAATAACTGGCGGGGGGATTCCATTAGATTTTGGTAAAAGTTTCATTGATGGAAAACCAATTTTTGGGAGAAACAAAACTTTCCGAGGGTTCTTTTCAGCATTAGTGGTTGGGACAGTTGTTGGTTTTGCAGAAAACGCCTTTCTCAATTATCCTAATAATGTTCAAGGTTTCCAGTTTGGCTTTTTATTGTCGTTTGGAGCTTTGGTAGGCGATTTAACAGGGGCCTTCATTAAAAGGAGACTTGGACTTGCACCCGGAGAACTTTTGCCAGTCATGGATCAAATAGACTTTATAGTGGGGGCGCTTCTTTTTGCGCTTCCTTTGGGAATAGTTTCTTGGGAGCTTACACTTGTGGTGCTAATCATAACTCCGCCAATACACTTGCTTACGAATTTTGCAGCTTACAAGCTGGGTTTAAAAAGTAATCCTTGGTAGAGGGATTGTCAGCCAACTTTTGACCTTATAATGGCTTCTAGGAGTATGTAGGCTATTAACAGCAGCGTTATTCCAACCAGAAACATCATGTAGGCTTGTCTTGGCTTGTAGGCGTACTTTGTACTTTGATATATGGATATCAAACCAATAACACCAAGCGAGTATAAAATAGTTGCAATAATGCTGTCGGTTACGAACTGTTCTGAAAGTTGCGGATATAGAAAGATGAAGCGTCCACCATAATAAACAGCGGGTAAAGGCTTCATGATAATATTGTATAAGCCACCTCCAAGCAAGAACACAGCGAAAGCTACAACCAGTACTGAGAGGGCAAGAGTTGAGGGTCTCGCTGTTGATATTCTCTTGTACAACCTGTTCATGGAATATGAAATTGAGGAAATTCTTTTCTTAACCTTCAGCGACATTTTGGCTTTCTCCGCTTTTTATTAGGTGTTCCGCCACCTCTTTAGCCCATTCTCCTGTTAATGGATTTCTAGCAATCTCACTTAAATACTCTCTCCAAGAAATTTCTAAAGCCTTTTTCCAAGCTACATACTTCTTGTTGATGCTTTCGTAAGCTTTCATGTGCAGTTCGCAAAAGCCTTTATCAACTGCTTTTCTACTGCAGATTTGACATTTCAATTCTTTTCATCCTCTCCTCTTTTATCGGGCATTTCGGGTTAAAACAAAGGTTCCAAGGGCGTCTTCCCTTAATCCTAACCTGAACTGTTGGCCAACCACATCCACGGCAGTTTCTGCCAAGCGGTCTCACAGTGCCCCTCTGAGGTAGGGGAAATGAGGCTGAACACAATTTTTTGAAGTAGTTTGTGCAGCCGATAAATCGTTTGCCTGTTTTCCTCGAATAGAGTATCATGAGTTTTCCCGAGTTGCAGATTGGACAGGCACCTACGGTTCTTTCTTCTAGTCTGGCTCTTTTTATGGCGTTGCTTAACTGTTCGCCAATCACCTTCTCTTTTTCTTTCAACTCCTCAATTGCTGGTTTGAGGATTTCTACAGCGTCCACCAAAACATTTTCTCTTTTCTCGTTGTTTAATTGAATTCTGTTCATTCTCTCTTCAAGTTCCTTTGTCAACTTAACGGAAACAACGGTTGGACAGTACCGCTTTAAAACTTCCATAACCTCAAACCCTAAATCTGTGACAACCATCCGTTCGTCACGGATATACTTTCTATCATACAATGTCTGTATGATTTCTGCTCTCGTGGCTTTTGTCCCAATTTCTTCTTCCTCCATCCTCTTTAAGAGGCTGCCGGGGTTATATCGAGGCGGTGGCTTGGTGAACTTGTCTTCTAGGATGACTTTCTTAACATTGACTTTTTGTCCTTCCTTTATTTGCGGCAAAAGAACTTCCTCTGACCTCACATAAGGTCCATAGAAACGCATCCACCCTTCCTTTAATATCTGTCTTCCCCTCAAGTAGAAACAGTGTCCATCGACGTTAATGTGAACTTTCATGCTCTGTCTAATTGCTGGTTCTTCAAAAACCGCCATGAACCTCCTTACCACAAGATCCCATAAATTCCTCTCTTGGTCGCTTAGGACTCTTTCTGGAAGATTTCCAGTCGGGTAGATAGCTGGATGCGCTGGGTCCTCTTTCTTCCCCTCTTTTGGTCTCAGTTCCGGTTTTGCGAGGAGTTCTGCTGTTAGCTTCTTGTATTCGGGGACTTTGCCTAGGTTTTTCAGTATTTCCTCATAGTTGATTGTTGGCGGAAGTTTTTGGCTGCTTGTTCTTGGGTAGGAGATTAAAGCGTCTAGGTAGAGGCGTTGAGCTATGTCTGAGGTTCGCATTGGCGTATAGCCAAATAGGCTGTAGGCTTCGCTTTGAAGTGTTCCTAAATCAAAAGGTGTCGGCGGCAACTGCTGGAACTGTTTAACTTCAATTTTCTCTACTTCCCCATTTTTTCCTTTACACTCGCTTAATATCTTGTTTGCTTCCCTTTTAGTTTCAATAACATCCTTTTCATATTCAGCCTCGAAGGTTTTCCCGTCGATTTCGATTTCCGCTCTGATTTCCCAGTAGGGTGTAGGCACAAAACTCCTGATAGCTTTCTCTCTTGCGATGAGAAATCTTAAAGTTGGTCCCTGCACCCTTCCAGTGCTTAAGGTTGCATATTTCCCACTCCAATCTCTTGCAGCTATGGTTAAAGCCCGCGAGAGGTTTACTCCGTAAAGCCAATCCACTTCGTGTCTTGTTCGCCCAGCCTCTATCAACGCGAAGTCGAGGTGGGGTAATAGCTCATTGTAGGATTTTTCCAGCTCCTCTTTGGTTAATGTTGAATACTTCATCCTCTTTGAGACGCTTTCCTTGTTTCCGCATGCATATTTTAGTATGCAGTATCCGATGATGCTTCCCTCTATGTCATAGTCGCATGCGTCAATAAACATGTCTGCATCTTTTGCCAGTTTAGAAATAGTCTCAAGCCATGTGCGGATTTGTTTTGCGCCTCTCTCGGCAACGTATCTTGGCACCCATTTAAAGTTAAAAACTGGATAATAGTTTCTCTCGCTTCTTTCTCCAGTTACAGTATATAGGTGGCCTATGGCTGGAACGACAACTATCTCTCTGTCCCTTTTAGCCACATAGTAGGGCACGCCGTTATCTTCTTTTTTGCTTGTTTTTCCTTTTGTGTCAAGGGCTGAAGCTATTCTTTGCGCTGCATCCGGCTTTTCTGTTATGATGAGTGTGTATTTTTCCATGCTTGCACAAACCACATTAATGCGTGTTGAGATGGCTGGTTTCCAGATTAAGCGTTATAGAGGAAATTAAAAGTTTCTATATCGGCACGGAATTAAAGCTCTTAATTGTAGGGAAAATTCTTCTAATGAATTGATTAAGAGGCTATTCAAACCCTTCCACGAAAGCTTTAACGTTTTTACCCAAAACCTTGTGGTTGTAGCCTCCCTCTAAAACAGCGTATCTCCTTCCGCTGCAAACCCTTTCCGCAAAATCCTTTACAATTTCAGCTGTTTGGAAGTAATCACTAGTGCTTAGGACGCCTCCCCAATCTTGTTCATGGCGGTCGAAGCCAGCGGAAACAGCTACAATGTCACATTTGGAAATCGAACTTAAGAACTCCTTCAGATCATTAAAGAAGTTTTCTCTTTCCCCGTCTGCGATGTGGTGGTACAAAACCTTTGAAGAATTTGCGAAGATGTTTGCTGTTCCATCTCCGTAATGAAGGTCTATGTCCAGAATAACAGCCTTTGCAATTAAACCCTTTCTAAGCAATCTCTCGACGGAAACGGCAACATTGTTGAAGTAGCAAAACCCCCAGCAACTGTTTTGGCTGGCATGATGTCCCGGCGGTCTTACAACCCCAAAGGCTGGTTCACCTTTCATGGCGATTTCAGAAGCCTTAATGGCGCCTCCCACAGCCAGCAAAGCAGTCTCATAAACTACCGGCGTGCTCTTAACATATTCTATGTGACTTTTTCCATGAACAAGCGCTACATCCTCATCCATTGCCATTTCGGGTTCAACAACCTCGAAGCCGCTTAACTCTTTCATAATAGATTCCATTCGACCCGGTGCAGCAGCCGGGTCAGAAGAGTACACTCTACAATAGTTTTTGTGAAAGACTATCTTCATCCGAGTTTCCCCCTTTATTTAGAGATACAATTCATTCTTCTTTTAAATGCGTTGACCAATGTTTTTCAACCGAGGTGCGAAAGAATTTTTGATGAAAAGGATTTGCGGAATGTCCGCTTCACCTTATCTAATGGTTCTCCTACAACGGTAATTTTGTTTAAATCGCATGTTCCAAGGCCTTTTTCCTCAGCTAAGACAAGGTGCTTAACATCTTTTGGGTCTACGCCCATGACAGCAGCGCCAACAGCATCAACAGCCACGGGGTCTACGCCAGCGATAACTAAATCCATTTCCACGGGGTTTCCGCTTGTTTCATGTCCTTCTCCAGCTATTATCCCGTCTATGACTGTTAGGCTTGGTTTTAGTAACGATGCTAGGTCAGCGATGTTTTTGCTGAGCCAGCCATTATGCATAGAGCCCTTAGAAGCTAATGCGCCCATCATGTTCTTCAAACCTAATGTGACAGTTGCCATTCTGTGAAGCTTAAGCTTCGGAACGCTTATTATGATGCTTTGTAATGCGGTCTTAGCCACTTTCACCTTCTTAAGCGCTATTGGATTAGGCGGATAAGCTTCAACAAACTCATCTCTGTTGAGGTCGACAAGTTTTACATTCCACCTTTTTGCAATAACATCAACTCCCGCAACTCTGAAAGCTTCAAAAGTGTCCGCAAAACCGCTTCCCTCGCCTATAACAATATTTTCCACCCCGCCTTCTTTTAAGAACTTTACGACACCCTCTATTACTCTACTATCGGTTGTGATGCCAGTTGAGGGATGCTTCGAGTTAATATAGTTAGGTTTAACCAAAATTGGCTTATCCGCTGAAAATATGAAACTTAAGTCAGATTCAACTATTTTAAGAGCGTTAACTGTTGTTTCTATCGGATTCGTTCCTTTTGCAATGGCGACTTTGACCATTTGAAGGCACTAAAACGTTTATTTTGTTTGCGTCAATTTGAATCTTTCCTTAGCCGAATGGGCAACCAATAAATATACCGCAAACATTACTTTTTCATTGTTGAGGGGGATTATTGTGCCCCAGCGTGTTATTTGCCAAGGATGCGGTCAAGTGTTGTATGAGGGGGTTGACCTTAAACCTCCCGACGAAATCCTCAACCAATACAATGGAAAATGCCCAAAATGCGGCAAAAAACTCTCACTAATACCCATCGATGTGGACGTGAAACCCCTCAAATAAACACTTATCAAGGAATGAAAATTGATGGAGAAAACCCGAAAAACCCAGCTTTACAACTTTCACAAGCAAAATGCGAAAATGACAATTTTTGCAAAGTTTGAAATGCCCCTATGGTATAAAGGCATAATCCCCGAACACCTAGCAGTGCGCAACAGCGTGGGCATTTTCGACATATCTCACATGGGAAGAATAATAATTACTGGCGTCGACGTTGAAAGTTTCCTAAACTACGTCATAACAAACGATGTATCCACTTTATCACCAAACAGCGCTCAATACTCAGTAATGTGCAACCAAAACGGGGGCATAATAGACGACTTCATAATCTATTGCCTAGAAGAAAGGAAGTTTATGCTGGTTTCAAACGCAACCAACCGCGAAAAAGACTATAATTGGTTGGTTGAAAACTCCAAAGGCTTTGACGTAAAAATAGAGGAGATATCAGACAGCGTGGCAATGTTCGCGGTTCAGGGACCAAACTCCGAAAAAACACTGCAAAAAATTTCGACGGAAGACTTAAGCAGAATTGAGCGTTTCAAATGCGCATCCACACGCTTGGCAAACGCTGAAGTGTTCCTTTCTAGAACTGGATATACAGGTGAAGACGGGTTTGAAATCTTTGTGTGGGATGCATCCTTAACCAAACCAGACAACGCTGTAAAAGTGTGGAACGCTATTCTTGACGCTGGTAAGCAGTATAGTATTGAACCTTGCGGCTTGGGAGCCAGAGACACTTTGAGACTTGAGGCTGGGATGTGCCTTTACGGAAACGACATAGACGAAAACGTAACTCCACTCGAAGCTGGATTGGGCTTTGTTGTGAAGCTAAACAAAGAAAACTTCATAGGAAAAGAAGCCTTGCTAAAACAAAAAACAGAGGGAATCAAACGCAAACGCGTTGGAATCCAAATGATTGAACAAGGAATACCGCGTCCAAACTTCGAAATTCGCGATGATGAAGGAAAGGAAATAGGGAAGTTGACCAGCGGAACATTTTCGCCAATTCTTAACTGTGGCATAGGAATGGGCTATATTCCAACACTCTACGCTCAAGAAGGGGAAATTGTGTATGTGAAAATTCGAAACAAAAACGTGAAGGCGAAAATTAAAGCCTTTCCTTTCTATGACCCAGAAAGATACGGGTATAAACGTAAGCTTCGGTGAACGGTTATGTTGCTCAAATTAGCTTTCCACCGTAAGAATAATAAAATACCTCCATAATCTTGTAGGGGAGATGACCTAAATGAAACTGACCGAAGCCGTAACACGAGAACGTATCGTTGCCGGACTGAAAAGTTTTGGTAAAATCCGCATAAAAATAGACCATGCATCATTAATGACCTATTCAATTCTGCTGTTAATCCTCTTCATCGCCTTCACCGTGCGTGCGTTTCCCCTCCGCTGGGAATTACAAAAAGACGTGGTATCTCTCTCCGAGTTCGACCCCTACTTTCAATACAGATTAACAGAGCACATGGTGCAGTACGGTTTGCTATCGCCTTACTGGCCTGAGCAATGGATTGACACTCAACGTTGGTATCCAGAAGGACAGAACATGGCAATGTCCTACCCAGCATTGCCCATGACTGCCGCTGTTCTCTACATCATCATTTCTGCTTTAGGCGTAAGAATCGAATTGATGAGTTTCTGCGCAATCTTCCCCGCGATGTTTGGCACATTGGCATGTCTAATTATTTATTTCATCGGGAAAGATGTCGGAGGAAAATTTGTAGGCATGCTTTCAGCCCTCTTTTTAGCCTTAAACCCCTCTTACATCCAAAGAACTTCAGTCGGATTCTTTGACGACGAAACCATAGGAATAGTTGCCCTCTTATTATTCATCTTTATGTTTCTGAGAGCTATCGAAGAAGAAAGACCCCTCAGCTCTACTGTAAAATATTCGCTTGGGGCTGCTGCGGTACTAGCATATTTCTGTTCTGGTTGGGGAGCATCATATTACCCGGTGGGTTTGACGGTGCTTTTCGTTTTTGTGTTAATACTGCTTAAGAGGTACTCGCAACGCCTCTTACTATCATACAGCATAACCTTTGGATTAGGACTTTTTATCGCTATAAACGTTCCATATGTTTCACCAAGATATCTAACAACTCAAGTTATAATGGCAGTTGCGGGTGTTTTTGTCCTTCTCTTCGTAAGTGAGATTCTCCGTGCTCTGACAACTGCACGTTCAAAAGTTTTATGTGTTATAATATCTTTGGCGGCGCTGGCGGGCGGTTTTGTTGTTCTTTGGCGGTTGGGCTATATGGAAGCCATGGCTGGCAAGTTTCTTACCGTTATAAATCCTCTTATACGTGCGGAGTCTCCTTTGATTGAGTCTGTTGCTGAACATAGAATTTCAGCTTGGGGCTCCATATACTACGAACTTGGAATAGGAATAATTTTCTTTCTAGCAAGTTTAGCCTTCGCCATGAGAAATCCCACGAACAAAAATCTGTTTCTGCTTCTCTTTGGTTTAACATCACTTTACTTTGCATGTTCGATGGTGCGTTTGCTTGTAATATTTGCGCCAGCTTATGGGCTTCTGGCGTCCCTTGGGGTCCTCACTATTCTAAAACCGTTTATCGCGTTGCTGACAGAGCCACCAAAGGTTTTTGTGAAAGCAAAGCATGGTTTAGAGCGCGTTGGCAAAGAGTTCAGCGGAACAGCTGTCTTCCTCATATTCATCGTTTTAATGACAAACCTTGCCTTTTCGCCACAGACAGGCGGCATACCCAAAGTGTACAGTCAAGCTTATGCTCCAGTCACAATTTCTGCTGGCAGTCTCCCCATAGCGCCAAACGAACCAGTGCAAGAATGGTTCAACCTGCTCAATTGGTTGGAAAGCAACTTAGGATACAAGCCCAACAATGAAAAGGTTGTGTGTGCTTGGTGGGACTATGGATATTGGCTGGCAATACTTGGCAATGTAACGTCGCTTGCCGATAACGCCACAATAAATAATACACAAATAGAGAATATAGGATTCATATTCATGGCTAATGAAACCAATGCGCTGAAAATGCTGAAACTTTATGATGCAAAGTATATCTTGGTATTCACAACCCTGATTGCTGTGAAGTCTGGAGATGCTTGGTACGCATATTGGGCTGGCTATGGCGACGAGGGGAAATGGATGTGGATGGCGCGAATCTCTGGGGAAGCGCAAACTCGCTTTCTGAACGGCGACACCAACGGCGATGGAAAGACCGATGTTCCCAACTTGATAGATGAGGCTTCTTCATGGGTTAACGAAACTAAATTTGGGCAATACAACGCTACCACAAGCAGATGGGAGTGGAACGATGCTGGAAAGAACTCCACAATTTACAAGCTGATGAGCTGGGGAAAACAACGGTGGTGTGACCAGAACGGCGCCACACCAGCTGATGGGTCTGGTATTCAACCCGTGTATTTCAAGGAGGCTTACTTTGCAGGGCTGGACTTGTCCGGAGATGAAGGGCTCAACAGATATCCACTAGCTTCAGACCGCTGTCTCATTCCGCTTGTGTGCCTCTACGAAATTGACTGGCAAAAATACTACTCAAGCCAATAATGGAGCGATTTGCTTGTTTCCCAAAGTTCCAGACCAACATAAGCCAAACAAACCACTAGTTCCAACGGGTTTAGGCGTAATATACGTAATAGTTAGCGCAGCCTACCTCTTCCTGCTACATTATTCAATTAACACTGAAGAGGCTTTAACCTTGGCTGCATGTATATTGTTTGGCGGTTTTATGGGTTTGCTTGACGATTGGATGGATTTAAGGTGGCGCTACAAAGCCTTTTTCCCGTTGATAGCTGCGGTCCCCCTTATTTCTTTGGCGACGAAACTTGAGCTTCGCACGTCCATAACTGTCCCATTTCTTGGAACAATAGCCTTTGGTTATTATTACTACTTTATTATTGTTCCGTTAATTGTGACGGTAGCTACTAACACTGTGAACCAGCTTGGTGGATTAAACGGATTGGAGACGATTTGTCCTGCAATAATCTTGATTGGATTGATGAGCCTTTCAAGATCTAATGCAGTTCTTTTATACATCCCGTTAATTGTTTGGCTTCTACTTGCCTTTTTTAATTTTCAAGGAAAAATTTTTGTTGGAAATTCCGGGTCTTTTGCCATAGGGTTGACGATAGCCGCATTCGCTATAATTACTGATTTGAAGTCTTTTCTGTTAATTGCGCTTTTACCATACATTGTAAATTCTTGTTTGATTTTGTTGAATTATTTCTTTTTTAGAACTAAGGCAAATGTTTCTTTTGATGGGAAGAAGCTTTCTTCTGATCATAGAAGAAGTTTGATCACTCTTATTACTTATCATCGGCCGCTGACGGAGCGCCAAGTGGTTGTGATAATTTCTGTTTTGGTTGCGTTATCAACTTTTGCTGCTTTGGTTTTTCAATTATCTATGACTTAACTTGTATGTGCTGTTGTGCGACACACAAAAGGCAAAAATCGTTTTGGAGCGAGGCTAATCTTGGAGGTTTAGAGGACAAAATCGCGCGTTTAGTGTTTAATGTGGGGAATCAAAAATCTGCCCAGTATTATATGTTCCAAACGTTTCGGTTAAAGTGGAAATCACCAGTTTGGTAGGAGTTAGGCTGGATGTAAAGGCGAAGGCTGAAACAGTCAATTTTGACGTTAAAGCCAAACTGGAGGAAAGGGAGCGCAAAAGCCAGATGGTTGTCGTTGGCTTCAGCCTTTCTCTCTCCACCAAACCAAGCATTGTAAAGTTTGAAATTGAGGGCATCGCCACCTTAACAGGCAAAGACGCTGAAATAAACGAGATGTTAGAAGTTGACCCGGAAACAAAAGTGCCATATGTTTTTCAAAGGGTTTACCAACATGCGTTTATGGCGATGTATCTTCTTTCAACAATTTTGGATGCTCCTCCGCCACCCTATGATTTATTATTCTCCAAAAAACAAGGCGCATCGGAAGAGGCGGTTAGCGTGGAAATGGGCGAAACTGGGGTTGTCGGCGCTGAGGTTGCAGCAGAGGAAGAAAGCGTTTCGGGAAAATAATTTCAGCAATGTTTAATAAGTATAAGTTTGTTTCGTTTAGGAATTGTTGATGGCGGGTGAGTGGACCTCCACCCGTTCCGCCATAAAAACCCCGGGAGTAGGAGGTGAAAAGTTGAAATTTGACAGTAGAGATTTAGCGTTGACAGCAGTTTTTGCCGCACTTTATGCTGCGCTGGTCATTCTTTTGGCGCCAATAAGTTTCGGGGTCTATCAAGTTAGGGTTGCTGACGCTTTACTTCCCTTATCAATGATATTTGGACTTCCCATCGCAATTGGATCAAGCTTAGGTTGTTTGGTAGCGAATGTTTACGGCGGTTTAGGCGCCATTGACATTGTGGGCGGAGCGATTGCAAATTTTCTGGCATGTGTCTCAGCGTGGTATGTTGGCAGAAGTGGGTTTGCAAGTAGGCTTCTGGGAAGTTTTATTGAAACAGTGGTCATAACTGTAATTGTTGGTGGTTATTTGTCGTTAATATTTGATGTTCCAGTTGAGCTTGGATTGTTCGGCATTTTCGTCGGCTCCATCGTGTCGATAAACATCTTAGGCTTTGCCTTGGAAGAAGTTTTACAACGAAGTGGCGTATGGAAAAGGTACGCTGGAAAGGATGGCCATAATCATTGATACGCATGGTGCTACATGAAGCGTTCCAGTTTTGTTAATCCTATTATTTCGTCGAAGTCCAAACCTAACGCATCTAAAACCTGGTCAAATGTAGAGTGGAGATAGGCTATGTACTTGTCAACGTCTATCTCGTTTTTTGTTGCCAACTCCACTGGTTTGACATGGGGTTCGTTGACAACTTTCACGAAACTTATTAAGTCGCCTGCTTTAGGCTCTACGCCCCCTTCTTTTAGAATTCTTGCTGCTTTAACATGTTGAGGTGTTGTTTTTGTGTAGCGTTCTGGGTGTTCGCCTAAAACTACATTGAAGGCGAGTTCGTTTAGGCTTTCCCATTCGCGTCTTTTTAATCGCACGTAACAGTCGCGGATGTTTCGGATAATGTCCTTTTTTGCATCTTCGAAGTCTGCCGGAGTTTTCACGGCAGCTAAGCGTTCTTTCATTTTGTCAAAAGCCTTCTTGATAAACAGCGGTATGTGCTTCTTTTTGCCAGTTAACCCTTTCACGTCAACGCTTCCATCTTCTAGAACGCCTAGATAATTCTTTTTTCTAGAGCTGAAAACCGCGTATCGGTAAACCTTGTCCACATCTAAGCTCATTTTCAATTCGCGTTCAGTCCACTCTCCCAACTCGCGGATTTGCTCCTTTGAAGGGCTCTTTAGGAAAACACTGTCTGTATCGCCGTAAAGAACTTGGATGCCAAGTTCCTTTGCTCTATTAATTATTTGGGTTATTGCATGTCTTCCAATGGCGGCTGTTGCCTCAGCAACTGGCGGGCAATATAAGTCGAAGGTTTCAGCCCCGAAAACTCCGTAGCTAGCATTTAAAATTACCTTAAGGGCTCCTTGAATAATGTTGTACCAGCTTCTCAACTCTGCTGATAAAGCCTTGTCTTTAGATTTCGGCTTGTACCATTGTACTCGCAAATCTCTAAGCGAACCTATAAGAAGACTTTCTAAACCCCGCTTTTTTGTGCAGACCCAATGTGGTGTTCCGGGAACAAGGTTTGTGCGGCATTCTGGATGCGGACACAAAATGGACTGGTAGCCTAAGTTCCAAACTTTTATTATTGAGGGGTATAGGCTTGGGAAATCCATTACGGCAACGTTGAAGTGGACGCCTGGGACTGGCTCAACAACTATTGCTCCCTTGTACTTTTTGCCTTTAATTATGGCTTTTGTTGCTGTCTTGCCCTTTAAAGCTAGTATGTCTTCAGCGTTTGGGATGAGCATGTTTCTCCTGCGGTGTTCTCGGTGCATGAAATTTCTTATCCAGCGGGAAACACCTTGTCGGCAAACGTCTTCCATTGGCATGCTGCTGATTCTGGCTAAAACAAGAATAAGCTTCATCACCAGTTCATCTTCGAAGCTTGTAAGTGTAAACGTTATTTCCGCGTCTCTAAAACAGTATTTGGCAAGCTCCGTGTAGGTTAACTCGCCTATGCTTTTTTCTAAAGATATTTTTTCCATTCCGACAAGGGCTTTGCCAACATCGTCAAGTGTTACATCACGATAGCGGTTGTTGAAGGCGTAAATCTGGATTGAACGGTTGAAGAAGAACTTGTAAAGGTCTATGTGAACACCATATTTTAGAAGACATACACGCCTACCAACATCTATTGGAATTTCATCCCTTCTGAAACCGAAATTCTGCGCTCGATGAGCCAGATAACGCAGGTCAAAATCGTCGCCATTAAAAGTGATCACGAAGGGATAACTCCACAGAACATCAAATATGGCTTTTATAAGCTTCTCCTCCGAATCAAAATATTCCAATTTCACACCAGCTGGCAAACGTTCAGCGCCTTCGCGAACTCCTTCCCGCTTCAAAAGTAAAACCCTCTTTTGCCCATCTGAACCATAAATTGAGGCACAAACAACCGGGTAAGCAGCTTCCCGAGGGTCTGGCATCCTTGTTGGAACCGGTGTGTGCACCTCTATGTCAATGGCGGCACGGTGAAACTTTGGAGCTGGGTACTCCAGAAGCCTCGCCCACTGCTCAATATGCTCAAGCTCTTCTGGATGCGCATCTTTAAAAATTCCCTTTATTCTCTGAACATTCTTCTCTATTTCTTCCAAGCGTTTTGGAACCAGCTTACCGTCTCTAACCTCATATATCATGCCTGGCCAAATTTCACGGTCATAAACATAGGACTGGTAATACTTTATCTTTGACTCCCAAACTTTAATTGTCTCAGCTGGAATTGGGGTGTCTGAAACTTTTGGGAAGTCTTCTGGGATTATGTCTCTTATGCATCCCGTGGGGCGCCCGCCGATGGCTAACGGGTCTTTCGCCACTATTTTTGTTACTTTAACCATTTTATCTTGTAGCGGGTCAAACCTTTCTTCGAGTTCGAAATGGTCAAACCCTGGATGTTTTATTAAGCGGTCTATTTTCTCCAGCTCGTATGGTGAGAGGTTTGTTAGGCAGTAGGGCTTGTGTCCCGAATTGTCATACCAAAAATAGATTTTCCCAGATGTTGGCTCGTAAAGTTTGATTAGGGCTTTTCCAGCTTTTCCGTCGTATGTGGCTGAAACAAAATATGATGGTGGCAAGTTTTCAGGAGCCAACGGAGGAAAAGCACGCTGCCTTTTTTCTTTTTTTACGGCTTCTGTGAAGGGCAAAGCTTCTTTTTTGGCCTCTTCTTTGGGCTCGGATTTTGGAAGCGAAAATTCATCGAGACTTCTCTGCGCCATAGTCGCCTTAACCTAACTTTTTATTAATGAGCAAGATAGACTAAAATCTTACTAAACCTAGATTCTGCGGCTGGGAAGAAGTTGCTTAAAGAAGCTTGGATGCTTGCGATTGAAACCCTAAGCTGGATGGAAACGCAAAAATTAAGTGAGCGTCTAGCCTTGGCAAAAACTGTTAAGCAACTGGGCATAAGCGACGTTGACGCCATAAGATTTGCTCACGGGCTTGTTTGTGAAACTGTTAGGCGCCGCAACCTAATCGACAAATTTATTAACAATGTTCTTAAGCCAAGAGCAATAAGCGAGTTAACCCAAGGCGTCCAAGCCTTTCTGAGGCTTTATGTTTATCAGACACGAATAGCCAAAAACTGGTCGAAAATTGACATTGAAGAAGCCCAGAATATAGCTAAACTAGCCCGTGCAATTCTGGGATGGAAAACTCTCCAAAAAGTTGAGCATGTGCTAGGCTTATTGCTTACAGAGGACCCAACGGCAATATTGAAGGATGTTAGCGATGAAGAAAGAATTGGACTTTCAACCTTCCACCCAACATGGTTCGTTAAGTACTGCACCAAACTTTTTGGCAGAAAAGAAGCCATAGCCTTGCTGGAAGCAAACGCGGAGCCGCCGCCAACATACATAAGGATAAACACGCTTAAGGCAGCTGAAAACCAAATTCTCGAAAAACTCTCACAAGAAGGGATAAGGGTTGAGAAAGTCGAGGATTTAAAGTACGCATACAAAGTTTTAGGTACAAAAAAACCTTTAGCCAGAACAGCAAGCTTCCAAGAAGGCTTATTCTACATTCAAGACAAGGCGAGTTGTTTCGCCGCTGAAGTTGCAAATCCAAAACCCGGAGCAACCGTGCTAGACGTTTGTGCTGCACCTGGGGCAAAGACAACTTTTCTAGCACAGTTAATGGAGAATAGCGGCTTAATCTATTCCATTGACTATTCCCGACGTAGGACGAGTATTTGGCAAAGCGAGGTCTCCCGCATGGGCGTAAAAATAGCCTTGCCTATTATAGCGGATGCGTGCAACTCGCTACCAATAGTTCCTGAGGTAGACATGGTTGTGTTGGACCCGCCATGCACAAGTACCGGTGCCTTTGGAAAGCTTCCTTCAGCCAAGTGGAGGCTTACGCCGCGTTCTATTGAGAAGATGTCTGAAATACAATGGCAGATGATAAACAGTTGCGCTGAAAAAGTTAAGCTGGGAGGCGCGCTTGTCTATTCGACGTGCAGCATAACGGTTGAGGAAAACGAGATGCTCGTTGAAAAGTTTCTTAAGTGGCATCCAGAATTTTCGCTGAGTGAAATAACGCCTAACATTGGTTTGTCGGGTTTAAGGGGCATGGAGAAATGTAGAAGGCTTTATCCACATATACACGAATGTAACGGTTTCTTTATAGCAAAACTGTTAAGGAAGTAAGCCCCTAAACAAGACTTTGAGGTGAAAATGGTGATAGGATGTAAATTAATTGGGGAAATTGTAGAGGTTAAAGGCGAATGCTCAGCAGGGCACCGTGTCGGAGAAGAATTTGATTTAACGCTTTTCTCTGAAGAGGCAAATAAAAGCTATAGAGCTCCAAACATTTGCAGCTTCTTCTATAACTCTATTTTCCCCTATCTGGTTACTTTACAGTTCAGCGGAACGTTTCCATGGGAAAAAGACAAAGACGAGTTTATTTCAGGCTGTCCAGACCGCCAAAAAGTTGTAATCAAAATTAGAAGGGTCAGACATTAAAACAGAGGTTCTGTTTTAGCCTCTTCGCGCTTTTTCAAGACTGCATAACACTTCAAAAATTACTTTTGTGGCTTGTATGGCTGTTGCTCCTTGGTCATAGCTTGGGGCGACTTCCACAACATCAAAGCCTAATACGCGTTCGTCGCATAGGCTGCATAAAATGTCCAATAGGGTGTGTGTTTCGATGCCTTCTGGTTCTGGGTTTTGCACTGCTGGCGCATAAGCAGGGTCTAGAACATCTATGTCTATGGATAAATAGAGGCTTTCTATTTCTGCCAGTTCCTTCTTTAACAACTTTACAATTTGCATGCTTCCTTCTTTTCTGATTTGCTGTGCCGTGAAAAACTTTATGCCCGCCTTTTCTGCATATTTGAGTTCTTCTTTGCAGACTGCTCTTGTGCCCACTTCAATTATTTTGGTTGGTTTTACTTCTTCGTTTATTCTGCGCATAAACGTTGTATGGGAAAGTTTGAGTCCCATAAACTCGTTCCTAAGGTCAAGGTGCGCATCAAAACTCACAACTGCCGTTTTCTTGGCTTTTATGCCTAACCCTTTAACCGCGCCCAAAGTTATTGTGTGTTCGCCGCCTATGACGACGGGCGTTTTTCTTGCATCTAGAATTTCTTTAACAACAAGTCCAAGTCTTTTCACAGTTTCATTAGCATCTGCGGACACATGTAAATCGCCTAAATCATGCAGTTGTAAATCTTCCACATCAACTTCAGCGCGGAAACTATAGGTTTCAATGTTTAGTGACGCCTCCCTTATAGCGTTTGGACCAAACCTTGCGCCGGTTCTATAAGTGCTTGTGGCGTCAAATGGAACGCCTAAAATTATGTAATCTGCTTTTTCGAATGGTTTTTGGAAACCGCTGAAAACATTGGATTGTGAAACGAAAATTTCGCGGTAACTCATCTTGTTATTCTTCCTACGGTTTGTTCTTAGAGGTATGTTCTAGGCTCTTTTTAAAATTTCTACTTCCGAAAGGCAAAACACCACCTTACCAAATAAGCGATGATGCTGAAAGGAAAGATAGGCTGCAAAATCCGTTGTTTTACTCTTGATAAGTGACAGCATAATTTATTAATTATCGTTGTTAATGCATTGTTAAAAGGTGTGCAAAATATGTCGTTGAAGTCTAAGCTCAAAATTGAAAGCATTGGCATCGCCGCGTCCTTCATCTTTTACGCTGTTACTGGAGTAATTTTCTTCATTGTTTTGCCTTTAGCTTGTTTTCCGCCCCACATTGGCATAATGGGCATCTTAAGTCTGCTCACAGCTTATGGCTTGTTAAAGAGAAGAGTTTGGGCGTTTTGGCTTGTTGTCATGTTATTCTTCATCGGCACAACTTTTTCGTTGGTTACGCTTTACTACTATTTTCTAGGAGATGTGCTCATCGAGGTGGGTGCAACTGCATATCTGATTCTAACGTGGATTTTCACAGCCTATATTGTTAAAAGAAGGGAGACAATAGAATAAAAAGAAATTTCTCTTTAAGTGGCTTTCATTTCTCTTCTGAGTATGTCGCGCATTTTCACTGCGTCCACATCAAGAACCGGGCTTTCGCTTATGATGACCGGGTTCAATTTGAACTCGGCTATGACTTTTGCTAGCATTTCAAAGTCTGGTCCATAATTCGCCTCTTCCATTGTGTGGTGTTGTTTCTCGCCTTTTTCGGTGAACTCCACCTTCGTGAAGTGGCAATGCATATTTCTGACGGCTTCTGTTCCCAAACGCTTTTCAACTTCCACAACAACTTCACGGAAATCCTCAACAGTCTTGAAACGTCCTCTATCTCTTGCGTGCAAGTGTGCCCAGTCAATGACTGGACGCGTCCGCTCAACTTCCTCGCAAAGACTCAAAACTTCTTCTAGGCTTCCAAATTGGGAAGGCTTGCCCATGGTTTCTGGGCCTAAGCTTACGTTCTCAATTCCAAGTGCGCTCGTGGCTTTAACAACTTCTTTCAAGGCTTCAACACAGTCTTTTAAGACATCTTTTGGAGCCTTTTTTCCGTAAAACCCAGGGTGGAAGACCACTATGTATGATTTCATCCACTCGGCTGCGGTTGCGCATGCGATTAAGCGTTGTTTACTTGCTTCAATAACTTGTTTATTTCCACAAAAGTTTATGAAGTAGGAGCCATGGAGGCTTAGCAAAACATCAAATTTTTCTGCTTCTCGCCTGAGTTTTTCAGCCTCTTCCCTCTTTATCTGCGGTTTTGCACCCCATCGAACAGCTTGATATTCAAAGGCGTCAAGTCCCTCTTCCATAAGAAGTCTAGGGACATCCGTTAAACCAGCTTTTCTAGCCCTAAAGGATGGAGGGATTCCAGCGGGACCAAATCTTGGGCGGTCAGCCATTAAGTTTCCCTTTTCTACCTTCTCTTAACTGTTCTATGTCTGAAAGATTTCCGCTTGTATCCGCCGTACAACAAGGTAGCCAAAGCCGAAATCCAAGCTGCAAGGTTCTGGAAAACCAGATACTTTCCAACCCCATCTAAAAGAGTTAAAGGTGCAATCACCGAGCCCACGGCGACCACAAAATCCCTAAATCCGGGCGCCGCGGCAATTAAAGCGTCATTTATAGCTGAAAAGAACGCGCCTAGGGGAGCGAAAAACCGTGCTGTGCCCTTAACGAAGTTAAGCAATGAAGTGTTGCTCTGGTAGGCGCCTGCTATGGTGTGATAAATTAGGTTAGGATAGGTCAACAGGGAAATTACTATTATGAGGGTTCCGAAGGTTAGTAGCAATGTTAAAGTGCTTTTTATTGCGGCTCTGGCGAAATGTATCCTTTGCCACATGTAGGCTATTCCCCTAACTTTCAAAAGTCTTCTCCTCGCTCCATCAAAAAACCTCTTTAGAAGTCCAGTTTCCCGTTCTCCTTTTGCATACGCCTTAGTCTTAGGCTTTAGCGTCTCAGCGGGCTTTATCGTGAAGTAGCTTGTTAAACATATCCAGCTGAAAACAAGGGAGAGGATGACGGCTGCAGGAACTAAATGAAATATTGGGCTAATAGTTAAAACGAAATTCCAATCCGTACCTGGAAATGTGAAACCCCATTGCAACAGCCCCTTGTCTTCCACTCCTAAGCTAATGGCGTAAAGAGCAACCAAATACTCGGTTAAAATAGCTATCAAAATGAAAAGAATTATTGCAGCTGCTCCCTTTAGTGTGGTCCAGCGGATGACCAAACGTTTTTGAGCCACCATCCAGTTCTCACCAGCGAACGCCTTAACCTCAATTACACTATGATAGCGCTTTGAATATGCGTTTCTCTAACTAAAAAAGGTGACTGTGAAATACTCGGTATATATTTTTACTCATAATTAGTTAGCCTCAACCTCTTTATTCAACGAATTAATTATCATTCAAATCAGAGAGAAAGAATAAGCTGTGAATGCAACTTTAGGGTGTGGAGATGCATCTGACGGTTTCATTCTTAGGAGAGAGGAAATTCGTTTCCGCATTTTGGACATTTAGCCATAGCGCACTGTACAGAAGAGGGACAGCCGGAGCAAGCGAATGCCCTGCCATATGTTATGTCAAAAGTGAAGCCGCATTTTGGACATTTCACCAAGTGCTTCGAATGTGTGTTCAGCGTTTTTCACTCCTTCTAAGTCAACCACAGCGGGAAATTTTAAAAATGTTTCTCATAACTCTAAGGTTAGTTCACGCAAAACTTAATAAAATATTGAGAAGCAAATTTAAAATCTGAGACTGGGAAAGAGATGCAGAGAAAAAACAAAGCAGAGCGCTTGGAGCTTTACAGGGATCGTGGCACACAAGTTTTGCTAGGCAAATTTTTAAGCGGAGAAATCAGCGAGCTTGAGCCCGCTTATGACTCGCAAGTTGGTTATCGTTACCCAGCGGTTGAGGAGATAATTGGAGACGTTTCAAAGGTTATGCCTTTTTTGAACAAGCTTTATGAGACTGGAATCTTAGAGCGGAAGCTTTACGATAAGGTTATTTATTGCCCAAAATGTGGTTCCGCAAACATTTCCGTTCGTTATTGCTGCCCCTACTGTAAGTCTTTTGATATCCAAAAAAGTTCCCTCATAGAACACGTTAAATGCGGGTATATGGATGTGCAAGAGAGTTTCTTGAAAGGAACTAAGATGGTTTGTCCAAAATGTGGTGAGGAGCTTAAGACGGCTGATGTTGATTATAGGAAGGCCGGGGTGTGGTGCACCTGCAAGGTTTGCGGGAAAAGTTTTGACATTCCGGTCTCCGCACATTTCTGTAGAAGTTGCCATGAAAACTTCACTTTTGAAGACGCGGAAATACAAGATGTTTACGTTTACAGCCTTAATGAAGAAGTGAAGGGAGAGGCTCCGCTCGGCTGGGTTTTGGTGACCCCAGTTCAGGAAATGCTGGTGGAGGACGGTTTTCACGTTGAAAGCCCAGCGTTCCTTAAGGGTAAATCAGGCGCAAATCATAGGTTTGACATTGCGGCATATAAAAAGACTGCTGAAAAATTGATGGTTATCGATTTTGCATCTTCCGTTGAAGGTGAAATTTCAGAGCAGCCTGTTATCGCTCTTTTCGCCAAAATATTTGATGTTTCTCCTGAAAAGGCTTACCTGATTGCGGTTCCGAAGATTAATGAAAATGGTAGGAAGATGGCTGAGTTATACAATATCCAGATTATTGAGGCGAGGAACCAAAAGGAAGTTATAAAGGCTCTGAAAGAGAAACTGAAAAAATAATCCTAATCTATTATAAAAACTGCCATGTTGCCTCTTTCCGTAACTATTTTGACAGTAAATTTGTCTTCTGGCAGTTTCATGTCTGCTTTGATGCATGTTGCCTCTTCTCCAGAGTTTATGAATAAGTTAGTACTATAACGTTGATGGTTTGTTGAATCTATTATCCACACAGCTACAACATGCGTTGTTAATGGTCCTAGATTTCTGATCTTGATGCTTGCTCCATTAATTATTGCTCTGACGCCTAGAAAATCTATCCCTATAATCGTTTGGCTTGTGTTTAACCCTTCATCCTCGAATTTTATGCAAAGGGTGCCATCGCTTCTAACATAGTCCATCCAGTTTCCAGTAACATTAATCGCATACTCAGTCCATTCATCTAATAGGGGTTGACTTCCTTCAGTGTTGTTAAAGCCTGCATCGCTAAAGCTCATAGTTGCCCAATTGTATGCTTTTATAAACCATTTTTCCATGTTTTCAGAGACGTTGTATCTAAGCAGTATTTCGATTCCTTGTATATGGTCTAGCGGGTATGTTGACAAATCTATTGCAAAGTAGGTGTAGATGTCAAGACGGTAAATGTCGGGTATCGTTATTTTGTATTCTATCCAATCGGCTTTAAAATTAAATTGTGTTTCTGCGAGTTTAATTCCTGTAATCTTCAATTTCCAGTTTCCGTTTGCGTCTCTGAATTGCGTAGGGTTAGTTGTTATTGTTTGCGTCATGGTTGCATCTGCTGTTCCTATGGTGGCTGTCATGTATCCATCTCCACTTGTGGGGTATTCCTCTGTTTGGTAATTGTAAAGTTGAAATGTTGTAGTTACTCCCTCCGTCGTAAAACAACCATCAACCGTCCACGTCAGGCTCGTCCAAGATTCTGTGTTGGACGTGCCTGTGAACTCAATTTCAACAGTTTCTTCTATTGCAGGCTTGAAAGTGCAATAGATACTATACGCTCTATTTTCATGAGCAGGATTTGGCATGGGGTTTGGAAAGCTTGTCCCATAAGTGGAGCTTACGTAATGTCCTTGGCTTGTTGTTCCTGAAGTATAATACAGATAAGCATAACCATTTCCAGTTTCTGACCACGCAACAAGCAAGTATTCTACGCCTGCTTTAAGTATTGGTTTGAATGTGGGAAAGTTGAATGTGACCCAACCGGTGGTGCCGGAAGAAACTGTTTTCTCTTCTGTTTGAGCTACCAAACTTAGGTTGCTGTGCAAATAAATTGCACACTTCATTCTCTTAGAAACTGTTGTTACACGGATGTACGCAGTAACACTTTGTGCTTCACCGTCCTTTGCTGGAGTAAAAAGCGAACCAACGATGGTGTTTCTCGTATCACGTCGACTTGTTCCAGCCGACGTATTTCCAAAAGTTTCTGTAGCATTGGAAAATGCAGAAGGATAGCTGCCTAGCTGCATATAAACGCCATTGTCAGTTTGCAAATCTGTTAATGAACCAGAAACAAATGTTGTGAAGCCACCTAAAGTGTAGGCTGAAGGGTTATAACAAATAGATGGTATTTCCTCCCTAAAAGTTTCGTGAAAATCATCTATGACTTTCGTGTCGGTGTACGTGCCGCCTATTCTGGTTCCCGTGAGAATTGAAAAATCTTCTTGAGCCGTGAACCATGAAGAACGTGTTATACGAGTAACATTGGTAACTTGCACTGTTTCTTGCATTCTTTCCAAATCAAGCTGGTTCATTTGGTAGCTCCATAGAACGACGTTGCCAACAATCATTACTATCAAAATTAAACTTAACATAACGACTATCACATTGCTTACGCCACGTTTATCGCGTTTAAGGCGCCTTATAATAGCCTCCAGCGTGATTCCCCCTAGCCGTAACAACATCTACATAATAAATTTCGCCTGAAACCCAAGAATATGAAACGTTTAGCCATCCATGCTCATCTATTTCTAAATGGAAGGGTGAACTGAAGGGCTGAGGAGTACCGTTAACGTAGACCCTTGAAACGTCAATAGCGCCCTTTCCAATATTGCGGAGATAAACCATTATAGTGTTGGTGGAGTTAAACCAGACATCCTCTACCAAAAGGCGTTCACTCATGTTTTCCCGAAGATTTGTTGTAACAACATAGGTTGAAGTTGTAGCTATCGCCATGGCTGCTACAGCCACAACCATGAGCAGAAGATTGCTTAGAACAGGGGTTATGGCGCGTTTATCACGGAAAAACCTTTTATATTCACTTTTCATTGCCTTTCACCTCACAAGAAAAGTTTTAGCGCCACATAACCGCACAACATCATTATGAGACTATGCTTCAACCCAGCGCTTATCGTTCCATCCCCCATTTTCCCAGCTACTAGCCCGCCGAAAAAGGCTTGAATTGTAGTCATGTGGAAAAACAGTCGTTGCATCTCTTCTGCCGTCATCACGGTTGCGCCAAGCGTTGGCAAACCCTCTATTGTCGCAAAAAACGACTTGAAAAGAAGCACTATTGTGAACAAGAAAACGGAGAAGGCTACATAAATTATGGCGATGTAAGGCCTCGTCTGTGTTCGCCGTTCCTTTTCCAGCAAAATAGTTGTCTGTATAAACTTGCCCATGGGTTCAAAAACCCTTTCAACGTGCCCTCCTGAATGCCCAGCTTCAATAATCATGGGAACAGTCCTCTGCATCAAAACCGTGTTAACTCGTCTCCCCAAAGCTAAAAGGGCATCATCAAAACTCATTCCCCAAGAAATCTGCGCGGTCATTTTCCTCAATTCTGCCGTAAGCGGTCCATAATCCCTTTTTGCAGCTTCCTCTAAAGCTTGAGGCAGCGTCATGCCAGTTTGTTGAGCTTGAACAATGCTTCTGAAAAGGTCTGGTAGACGTTCATCAACAGCTTTCCTCCATCTGTATTCGATGTAAGTTAAAATGGATGTGGGTGCAATGGCGATTATTGCCGCAAAAAAGACGAGTTCATCAAAAGTTTTGCTGCCCCAAAACATGAAGTATGCGAGTAGAATCATGAAAACAGCTAACAAAACAGAGATTGCAAGCGCAAGTTTTTTGGTTTTCTTCTCTATTTTTGGCATTTTCGCTACCATCGTGGCGATATAGCATCCAATATTATCAGAAATATTATGGCGCCAACAGGGATTCCGATGTAAGTAAGTAAGTTCAGCATAAGCTCAGAACTTAAACCCCCGAGGAAACCTCCTCCAAGCATGGATATAACTGCCAACATTATCACCAAGAGAAGCGGACCAGTCAACAGAATAGATATGTAGAACTCCGACAGAATAGATAATGTGTCTGAGAACTTCTTAAGACTTATTCTTTTCAACTTCATAAACTGTTTAGATTTTTCACGTAGATATGCTGCTAAATTACCGCCAGAATGTATTGTTGAAATGAAACCTTCCAGTGTTTCTCGAAATACCTCCGAGGGAGAACGTCTTGATGCTTCTTCAAGGGCTGAAATCACATCTAAACCGAAAAGGTTTATGTTTCTAACAACATCCCTAGCTTCGTAAGAAATCGCTAATGGCACACTCATGTTTGAAAGCGTATAAAAAATTTTTTCCGGTGAGACTCCAGCGCTGGCGAGAATGGCCATATAGCCTGTTGTGAATGGCAACTCATCTTCCAACTCTCTCTTGAGCTTGTCCGCACGGTAAATTGGATAAAAGTAAAATCCCATGATTGAGAATGCGAAAGCAAACAATCCTCCACCGCAACCATAAAGAAGTGCTGGCAAAACTGGTGTGTGGAAGGCAAGAATCAGTAGGGATGGAACAAGGACAGCGGTTGCGATGGTGACTAGCATCGCGGAAAAAACAGTTAAACTGACGTAAGCCTTGAAATTAACTTTTATCCCAGACTTGTACAGACTTTGGTCTAAATCTCTGAAAAGGGGCAAAACTCGATCTATTCTACTGCCTAAAAGCTGAAATGCCAAAGAATGTGGCTTATTAAGCCCTATACTAAGCTCTTCCTTAGGCGCTTCAGTTTTTCTCTTAAGCATTGATTTGAGGCGAATGGTAAGTTTCTTGACTTTTTCTAGGGCTTTGTTTTTGTTCATTTTAACCCCATTCTAGCCTTTTGATACACACGGTTTGGATTAGTGTAGTATTCGCGAATTACGTTAGCAACATCCATGTAACGGCGGATTCCACTGTGCACCATCCACTCTAGAACGGTTTTTCTTCTGTTCAACTCACGCCTGACATCATCCTCTGTTATGCTCATTTTATTCATATGAGCCTCTATAAACGGGCTGTTTCCAACGGGGATAAACCTGTCTTCTTTTGGGTTCCAGCGGAAAATTTCTTCTGTTATTATGTTCTTTGTTTTTTGGTCTATTCCCGCAATTTCGGTGGTTGTGAGGGTTCGTCTCGCTGGTTTTCCCTCTACTTCAGTTCTTGTTACAACCATTATCACGTCAGTCATTGCTATTAGCGACCGTGGAATATTCATGGGTTCAGACTCCAGTCTATTTATCACGGCTTCAACCGATTCTGCGTGTATTGTGCTCATTCCAAGGTGACCAGTTGCCATGGCTTGGAAAAGCGTGTATGCTTCTTCGCCTCTAACTTCGCCGACGATTATGTAGTCTGGTCTTTGTCTGACAGCAGCTTTTAGCAGGTCGAAAAGGGTTATTGTCCCGCTCTTTTTGTCTTCGTGGCCGAAACCTAGCCTTGCAACCGACGGTATCCAATTTTCATGCGGAAGGTTAAGTTCTTGTGTGTCTTCTACGCTTACGATTTTCATTTCTGGCTTTATGAACATGGACAAACAGTTCAGCATCGTAGTTTTTCCCGCGGCTACTCCTCCTGCAACAAGCACTGACGCTCTGTTCTCTATAATATACCACAGGTATGCAGCCATTTCGGACGAGACTGTTTTGAAGGCTATCAGGTCTGAAATTGTCAGCGGGTCAACTCTGAAGCGTCTAATGGTGAAGGTTGAACCTCTCCGCGTAACCTCATTTCCATAGGTTAATTGTACACGACTGCCATCTGGAAGAGAAGCGTCCAAAATTGGTGAAGCTATGGAAATGTTTTTTCCAGAAAGATATGCTAAGCGGATTATAAATGAATTCAGTTCGGCTTCATCCTTGAAAACTATGTTTGTTGGCAAAGACTCGTAGAGCCGATGCCAAACATATAATGGTATGTTTACGCCGTCTGCTGATACATCCTCGATTAAGTGGTCCTTCATTAGTGGGTCTATTTTCCCGTAGCCTATAAAGTCCCTAATTATGTAGTAGGTGAGTTTGTCAACGGCTTCTGGCGGAACTTTTATTCGGTATTTCTTAATTATTTGCTTAGTTTTTTCTTTGAGGTAGTTTTCGGCTTTTTCTCTGGTTTCTATCTCCTTTAAGTTTACGTCTACTTCTTCCATTAAGAACTTCTTTATTTCTTTGAGGAGGTTTTCCTCCTCCTTTTTTAACGTGGGTTCTATAACTTCGTAGACTATCTTTTGGGTTTCTGGGTTTTTTACTATGGCGGCGTAGACGTATGGTTCTTGTATTGGGTAGATTTCTCGGAATACTGTTGGTTTCCTTCCTTCTTCCTTTATTATTATGCCTACTTGTGGTTCTTGAATGGCTTGCGTGTCCTTTGACTTTTGCTTTTTCACCGGGCTTTGTTGCCTCCTAGTTTTGACACTTGGGCTTTCAAGTAGAATATAGTGTGTAGTGAGTCTTAATAAGTTATATGCACGCCTAATCTTTAGGGAATCTCTTGAACGCCAAAACAGAAGAAAAATGCTAAACGCATTCAAAACCTAAATTTGATCACTTTAAGGGCGTAGAAAGGTGATTATTATGAGCATCAACCATCGAGAATAACAAGCTGGCTGAAACCCTTAAAATAGTTTCACTTGTATCTTGCCCTTCTCTTTTGCCGTTTCTTTTTCTGTCGGCGCATCCTTTTCTTTTTCCATTTAGCGCGGATATCTTACACACTCCATCCTCTTCATTCTATTGTAGCGTGTCTACGCCGTAAATCTTCCTCCGTTCGTCCCATCCGATGCATTAACTCCACAACCAAACTGTCTAAAAAAACCATGCAGTTGTTTTCAAAAACGCTTCCAAGAGGAGTTAAGGGTTCACGTTCACCCATAATTTGCCTTGCTAGATAATCCTCTTCTTTGGGCCATCCGGTTTTTGTTCTTCCTTTAATAGTAACTATGTGGTCAGCCATTTGGCCCAGTGGAGATTCTGGAAAGGATGTTATGGCGATTACTGTTGCTCCAATTTCCTTAGCGGCTGCGCTTGCGGTTAAAACCATCTTTGTGGCACCTGTTCCTGAGATTGCTATCAGTAAGTCTCCTTTTTCCGCTGCTGGTGTGATGGTTTCGCCCAAAAAATAGACGTTGAAGCCCAAGTTCATTAGACGTAATGCAAAGGCTCTTGCAACAAATCCGCTTCTTCCCATGCCTACAATGAAGATTTTCTTGTTCTTTGCGCCGATTAAAAGTTCAATCAGCCTTTCAACTTCTTCCGCGCTTAACTCTTCAATACTGCTTTTGATTCCTGTGATGATTTCTTCCGCCGCCGCCTTCAACCATTTCAACTTTTCAAGCTCCGAGAACCCATTACATTTTCGCCAGTATTAAAAGTCTTGCGGTTTTGAGGTTCTTCTCTCTATCTTTAAAAGCTGAAGAGAGATGGAATCCTAACGTAAGTTAAGCGAACATAAATTGCCACTGCTAAAATTCCGACTGTTATGGCTAATAGAACAAAGTCTCCCCTATGCATTTTTAAGGTGTAAAGGTTTGTACGTTTTTTGGTTGCGCCCCAAGCGCGGGATTCCATAGCTTCTGCCAGTTCAAGGCTTCTGCGGATGGCGCTCACAATTAACGGCACAAGTATGGGAATATAATTCCGTATTCTTTTTAGAAAGTTTCCGCGTTCCAACTCTAACCCTCTTGCCTTTTGGGCATCCATAATTGTCTGGGCTTCTTCAGCCAAAACTGGAACAAACCTAACGGCGGTTGTGAAGGCAAAGGAAAACTCGTAAGGCACTCGGGCTTGTTCCAGGGCTAAGCCTAGGTTGTCTGGCGATGTTGTTAGGAAAAATATGGAAAAAGACTCGATGAGCACTATAAAACGCAGCGTCATGGCAGCGGCGCCTTCAAGACTCTCCGCTAATCCTCTCGCTCCAAAATACGAGAACAAGAAGTTTGTCAAGAAGATTATTGTAGCCAAGAATGCTGCGCCTCGCAACGAACGTAGCCATTCTCGTTGAACGCCAGCTAAAAATACGAATGGAATCTGTATTAGGAAGAGCACTATTAAGGGTATCAGTTCCCCAAAAATTATGGCGACGACAAATATCACGCATACATACACGAATTTTATCCGCGGGTCTAAGTTGTGAATTGGCGAATAAACTTTGCGGAATTTGAGTCCGTCGAAAACGCTCATTTATATTCCTTCTTCCCCAAATGATTTAGCAAAATTTCTCTTGCTTCATAAACGTCAATAACTTCTTGGGGCAGTTTCAAATCTTGAAGCTGGATGAAGATTTGGGTTACTTGAGGCGGAATAATAGATGCTTTATATAGGGTTTCGGTGTTTGTGAGAATTTTCTTTGCTTCTCCATCGGCAACTATTTTCCCGTCGCGCATTAGTATGACTCTTGGGTTGCATTCTGCCACGAACTCCACATCATGTGTGACGATGATGGTTGTTTTCCTCTGAGTTTTCATTTGCATAATAAATTGTCTCAACTTCTCCTTTTGTTGGTAGTCTTGTCCTATCGTTGGCTCATCCAATATCAGTATTTTTGGGTCCCACGCCAAAACAGAGGCTAAAGCAACACGTTTTCTTTCTCCACCGCTAAGCATGAACGGCGAAGTTTTTCTGTATTGTGCCAAGCCTAAAAGGTTTAGCGCCCACGTTATTCTTTTCTCTATAACATTTTGTTTGAATCCAAAGTTTTTAAGGGCGAAGGCTATTTCATCCTCCACTGTTTCGCTGAACAACTGGTGGTCTGGGTTTTGGAAGACAAAACCCACGTTTCTGGCTAGGGTTGCCACGCTGGTTTTTGTTGTTTCGACGCCGTCAACGAGGACTCTGCCCTTTGTTGGCTTGAGAAGCCCGTTAAAGTGTTTAACAAGTGTTGTTTTTCCAGCGCCGTTTTGTCCCATTATAGCAACAAATTCTCCATCATAGATTTTTAGGGATATTCCCTTTAATGCTTCCACGCCGTTTGGATATTTGAAGTAGACATTTTCAACATCAATCATCGGATTTAAAAGCCTCCCGTATCAGCGCTGCCATTTCTTCGGAAGAGAGGGGAATTTTATTGCCTAATCTTACCCCCTCTTTCCTTAGCATTTGATAAAGAAGCGTTGCCTTTGGAATTCCAACACCAATCAGTCGGGTTTCCTCTGAGCTTAAAATTTGGCGTGGTTCACCATCTATAACTACTCTACCCTCGTCCATTACGATTATGTGATCTGCGTATTTGGCTGTCAAATCCAGCCTATGCTCAACAAGCACGACGGTTATTCCTAATTTTCTGTTAAGTTCGTAAATCACGTCGAATATCTTCTTGGCAGTCAACGGGTCGAGAAAAGATGTTGGTTCATCAAGAACCATTACCTCTGGCTGCATGGCTAAAACCGAAGCAATTGCGACACGCTGCTGTTGTCCCCCGGAAAGCTCGTATGGAGCCCTTTCTCTCAAATCATATATGCCGGTCAATTCCATCGCCCAATCCACTCTCTCGCGAATTTCTTCTCTGGGAAATCCTAGGTTTTCAAGCCCGAAAGCTACATCCTTCTCGACAGATAGGGCGAAAAGCTGGTTTTCAGGATTTTGAAAAACAAGACCCACATGCTTTGCCAGTTCATAAATTGGATGTTTGGTGACGTCAAGCCCAGCGACTGTTATTTGGCCCTTTAACTCGCCTTGGTAAAAGTGGGGAATTAACCCATTTAGGCATCGGCAGAGGGTTGTTTTTCCGCATCCGCTTGGTCCGGTTATTAGGGTGAATTCGCCTTTCTCTATTTTTATTGAGATGTCTACTATTGATGGTTTTGTTGCGTTTGGATAGGTGTATGTTAGGTTTTTTGCTTCAATTATGGCCATGCTTATGATGCCTGCCCGATTTTAAGCGGAGAGTAATCTCTCATTTAAGAGTAGCTACTTAATTATGGCTAGAAATCTTCTCCTTAAAAAGCCTTAAACAACGCTTAAGCCCAGCTTCAATATCGCCAACGCCATTAACTCCAGCGGCTGTTGAATGTCCACCACCCATACCGCGTAAGTATTCGCCTAAAGGTTTAGCTATATCTCTGCCCAAATGTATTCCGGTTGTTTCATGAAATTCCCGAGTGCAACGTAGGCTAATCTCTAGGTTTTCGTTCTTCTGTCCAGCTACTACTGCGACATGAGCGCCTAAATCCACTATGGCTCTAGCCGCCGAAGCTTGAAAGGCGCTAACATGAGAAAAGGCAAGTATCCATTCTCCAATCTTGAAAATTTTTGCTCTTCTACAAGCCTTTAACCTTGCTACCCGTTCGGAGAAGTCCATGGGTAATGAGAGCATGGACAAGGCTTCTTGCGCGTTTACTCCGGCATCGATGAGTTCTGCAACGGCTTTCAGCGTGGATGAGTTGGCTAAAACAAAATGGCGTGTGTCAAAGGCTATACCCAAAAACAATGCTTTCGCCTCTTTTTCTGCAGGCTTTACACCAGCTTGTTTAAAGAAGTTGTAAATGATTTCGCATGTTGAGGATGACTCTTCGTTTGTTATGCAGATTTTCGCCATTTTTTCTGTTTCAGGGTGAGCTGCATGATGGTCTATAACAATTATTGGAGCCTTTGCAGCTTTCACTTTTTCAGCAAGATTATCTAACTGTTGAACAGTGTTTGTGTCAAGCAAAACTATGGCGTTCGCGTTCTCCACATTTGGCTGTGTTTTCAACTCTATTGGTAAATGTTTCAAAAGATGTTTTGACAAACGGCTTATTCCCTGCGCGGCTCCAATTTCAACCTCCATTTTTGGTTTTAAGCTCTTGAGCAAGCCCGCGAAGGCGTATGCTGAACAGATGGCATCTGGGTCTGCATTGTGGTGGCATAACAAAACAACTAGTTTAGCATCTAATTCTTCAAGAAGCTTGGTTACTTCTGCAAGCGACATGGCATGTTCCTCAAATATTTTTCAGCAGATGCGAAGGCTTCCTTTACTGCTTCGTTGACAAGTTTTTGCACATCAAAGTCTCTCATTAAGGGTGATAAAACAACGTCTACATCGATGGTTAACGTCATAGGCTTTGTGCCTTCAGCCTCAACGCTTATGTTCAGCTCTTCTATCCTCTTTAAGGGAACTTTTGACGTTACGTATTTCCGTGCGGCTTCCTCTGCAATTAAACAAAGTTCCTCAATTTGCTCGCTTGTCAGCTCTGGTAGGCGCAGTTCCTCCACATTTTTCACCTAGGCAGACTTAGCTGTTAAGGCGCAGATAATGGACGTAGGTCTTCTTGCAGTTTGGCTTGCAAATCCTTCAGTTGAGTACGCAGTCTCTCTTCTTGTTTTCCTAAAACTGTTGCCCTAGTGTTTAGAAGTTCCTTCCGCTCGCTTAACTCTGCGGTTATTTTCGCCTTTTCAGTTTTCACTAAAAGCGTGCCAATAGCCTTGTAAATAACCGCGTCATCTCCCATTTTTTGCAGTTCATTTAAGGCTTGCTCACTTTCCGTCAACTCAATTTCCACTTGCTGTTTTTGAGCCAGAACTGACTGGAGGGTTTGTTGAAGCTGTTGAAGCCTTAATAGGCGTTCTTGAACTTGAGGTGGAAGTTTCGAAAGTTCCTCGCTCACTTATATACACTCCCGTTCTGCACAGCAATAGGCACAGCTGTTAATTAAGGATTTTCTCAAGGTCGCTAAAAATCAGCCAAATTATAGGTAATACCTCCATGTCGCAAAAAGGACTGTTCCTATCACCACCATCATTAACATTATAGATATAAGCACTATCATTATTGCCTCATGGCGACTGGCAATTTTCCCTAACACCCAGTACATGGGGATTAAGGCTAAAGCATATCTGTGCAGATTGTTTATGGTTCCGTAAAACAGAATTGTCGGAAATATCGCCAAGGCAAAACCATAATATTTCGCTTCATCATGCCTCCTTTTAAGACCAAGTGACAAGGTGGCAACAAGCAAGTCTTTAGACAATAAAAGACCGGCAATAACAGTCATTACAAAAATCAGCTCAACAAGAGCAAGAAGCGAATACCCAAGTTTTGGGACTTCTTGAGGAAGCGGATAATCCAAAAGCTGAAAAAAGACAAGGGTAATTGGGTGGCTCCAATACTTCATGTACACCCATTCTCTTATTGGAAAAATACCCGTTATGACAAACCCATAAAGGCTAAACAGCAAGTAAGGTGAAGAAACTATCAGCGATTGAAAAAACAAACGGAGACTGCGCTTTTCAATTGCCTTGTAAACGAAAGGTACGAAAACCAAAAATCCAGTGGGGCGAGCCCAACCAGCAAGAAAACCTAAAATCATCGCCTCAAAATTTTTACCCCGCTCAAGAAAATATAAGGCGGTTACAATCAAAGTCATAAAAAGACACTCTGGATACACACACGAATAGAACAAGGAACCAGGCCATACCAAAAACACAATAGTGGAGAGTAACGCTAAACGATTGTTTTTAAGCACAATCTCGCTCAACTTGTAAAAAAAGATGATGAGAATAAAAAACAAAACGTTACTTATTAAGAATCCGGCAACTGCCACTGCTTGAAACTCGCTGAAAAAAATCGCGAATGGAACTCCCGTTATACGCATGAGCAAAGGATATAACGGGAAAAAAGCCCAAGCCTCACTGGGACCTTCCAGCCCAACGGAATACCCATTCAATGCAATGTTTATATAATGTCCTGCATCCCAGCGGGAGAAGAGGTTAACTACAGGTAATCCTAAGTCCCATAAACCCTCGTTGGGAAAAGGTTCTCTAACCCCTATTGTGTAATATCCAACTATTGCGGAGACCAAAACTATAAACCTAGAGGTTAACCCCAGACTTAGGATGACGCCGTTAACCCCGCTTTGCTTAAAGAGTTTGCTAAAAACTGCGCCAAATTTTGGCATTGCCATGTCGTTCGCCAATCCGATATTCTGCGGTGTTTTAGACTTTGATTGGATAATCCTTATCATTTGTTGGTAGTATAAAAGTTTAAGCCAACCAGCTTTTCTAAATTTTTATATTGTAAGCAAAATGATTGTGGTTTATAGGTGCCGCTGCTTTGTTGGTTGTCACGATTCCCGCCTGTAACGAATCGCAATTTCTGGAAAAAGCTGTAGAGACATTGTTAAAGGAGACCAGCGCCTTAGAAAATGATTACGTTATTGTCATAGCTGAAGATGGAAGTGTAGATGGAACCGACGCTATTGCCCAGCGGTTGGCAAAAAGCAATCCACGCATCATCCATATTCATTCAGACAGAAAACTAGGCAGAGGTTTAGCCCTCAAAAACGCTTGGAAAAAAGTCAACGGCAACGCCTACATCTATATCGACTGCGATTTAGCCACGGACATGAAATATTACCCACAATTAATATCGGCAATAAAGAACGGTTACGACCTTGCCACCGGGTCAAGATATGTAAACGGAGCCAAAGTTCACCGTCCAGGACTCCGCCATTTTGTATCCAGAATATATAATTGGATGGTTCGAACAGCTTTTAAAACGCATGTATATGATCATCAAATAGGGTTTAAGGCGTTTTCTGGCAAACTTGTGAAAGACCTTTTAGATGTGTGTGAAAGTAAAGACTGGTTTTGGGATACCGAAATCATCGTTCGAAGCATACATAAAGGTTACAAGTGTCTGGAATTTCCAGTTGAATGGGAAGAAAAGCGTGGAACCAGAACTCCATTAAAAAGACTGGTGAAAGACCTTTACATTCATGGTAAAGGCTTTCTAAAACTCAGCATCTCCCTAAACAAGCAAGCAGCATAAACACGTTGAGTGCGCCCGAAATCTGCAATTTTAAAGGTTAACTTGGTCATTGAAGTTCCAAAAACGCAATGACGTTCATAATTGAGTTCATCCACCTTAAATAAGCATTTAACGTAGCACGCAGGGCCACCGTATCCTTGGCTTCAACGGTCAAAACCAGAAATTTCTCTCTCTTTTCCATGCTTGTCTTTGAACGGGCGGTGGCTGGCTTTTTAACCTCCGGCTCCAACGCCTTAGCGAATATTTCTAGATGCTTTCTTGAGGGAAGCTTTAACTTGACAACAGCCTTCGCCTTCAAGGGTTCTAACTCCAAATTACATGTGATACTATGATTTGCGGA
>JAVZMA010000003.1:0-5147 GCA_038883475.1 Bathyarchaeia archaeon | reverse complement strand
TTTTTAACCTCCGGCTCCAACGCCTTAGCGAATATTTCTAGATGCTTTCTTGAGGGAAGCTTTAACTTGACAACAGCCTTCGCCTTCAAGGGTTCTAACTCCAAATTACATGTGATACTATGATTTGTGGACCAATCTCTACCAATTCTGGCAGAAGTATAAAAGTGATGACCAATTCTTTTTGCGGATTAACTTTGATTTGTATTGCTGCATCATATTTTCTATTAATTGCTTCTTTTAACGAGAGAAATGGTATTGCAAAAAAATCAGATAAAGCTTTTTCAATTTTCTTAGCTGTGGAATTTTCTTGCGGCAAGTCTGCAACTACTATTGATTTTATCCTCCTTCCCTTCATTATTTCTCCTGCCAAATTTCTTCGAAATTTTGCGTTGCGCACGTAAATGATTAGTGGGACTTTTTCCAATCCTTCTGGTTTTACATTAAAAAACTGCATCTTTCCAAGTCCAAATTTCCATCTTTCAATAATTATCACTTTTTCAGCGCCAAACTCCACGGATTTTTTCGCTATTCCTTCCAAGCTCAATTTGCCACGGTTTATCCGTATAGCGAAGGGAATATTGTAGCTTATCTCTCTACAGAGAGTCCTCATGGTTTTAGTCGGTCTTCTCGACGTCGTTAAAAGAATACGCCATCTACCAGCCAATCGTAAATCACTTGAATCGAAAACTATTCTTCTTCTCCCTCAACAGCCTTCACTGCTTCTTCAACTGGCGCGCCTTTAGCCACTCGCCTTGCAACCGCTCCAAGTTTTGTACTCGGTGTATAAGCTCCGCCTGCAAACGTGAAGCCGCATTTTCTACATTTCCAAACGCCCACGCTAACTCTTTTAACTCTTGGAAAACCGCATTGAGGGCATGTATGCGACTTCTTCATCTCCGTAACCACTTTTACATAACGTTTTCTAACGGTTGCGCCATAACGGGGTCCAAGCCCGCGGGTTGGTCCAACCTTTTTAGTTCTTCCCAAAACAAGCTCACCATCCTAATTTTTTGCGGATTTCATCAGCCTTTTCCCTACCTATAGTAACAGCCTCAAACACTTGTTTCTGTGTGAAGTATCCACTTCCGCCTTTCTGCACGGCGCAGATGTTGCCGTCATCGTCGAAGGCTATGCTGAGCCTCGCATCCATCACTTGCTCTTCATCCAGCCACGGATCTACAACAAGCTTTTCATTTATCTTGGCAAAAGTAACCGTCACCGGATGTCTCCTGATTGGAATTTGAGTGTACCCCGGTTTTATTTTGATTTCGCCTTCCTCAACTTCGTATTTGGGCATTTTTGTGTTCAGCAAGGCTGCCATGGCTGCAAGGGCTGAGGCGTCTATTAGATTTCCATCGTGGTTCAGCACATAGACATCCACAAAGATTACAAAGACTTTCTTTCCCGGTTCAATGCACAACTTCCCCACATCAATAGCCTTCGATTCCCTAATTCCACGGTCAACAATTCTGGCAAGTTCTATGGAGTTTTCGTCTGGGGGTCCAGGTTCAAATGTTGGAGAAGCTAATGGCACTAGTTCAGCATTGACTGTTAGGACGCCTTCGTCTGGCGTGTCTGAGAATGGTTCGCCAACTTCGATTTTTGTTCCAACCATAACCTCTGTTTTTCCAAGGCAGACTCTTGCTGAACCTTCCGCGCGTTCGATTATTCCCTGTTCAAGTTTTATTTCGCGGTAATCTGTTAAGCCTCTCCCGTCTAAACGTTTTCCTTTCGCGATTAACTGGGCTATTTGCCTCTGTTTCACACGGGTAATCACTGTTGACATTATTCTTCAGCCTCCTTCACCACTACATACTTAGCCCTTAAGGCTTCCTTTTGCATGGCATAGATTTTTTTGCATCCCTCAATGGCCAGATTTACAGCTTTTTCAAACTCCTCCCGCGTCAGTATTCCATCCATCTGCAATAGTGTTATAACGTTTAGGTTTGGCATTAAAGCCACGGGCACATCTGCCGTTCCAATTTTATCCTCTTCATCCATCAGATCCAACACTATCGTGTCGTCAATTTTTCCAGCTGCACATGCCACAACTAAATCTCGCATTGGAACACCTGCATCTGCCAATGCCAGGGAAGCAGCAGTTATGCTTGCACATCTCGTTCCTCCATCAGCCTGTAGAACCTCTACGAAAACATCTATTGCCGTGCGCGGGTAATATTCCAAGAAAATTGATGGTTCAAGAGCTTCCCTGATGACCTTTGAAAGTTCTATTTCTCTCCTCGAAGGCGCTGGCGATTTACGTTCCTGAACGGAAAAAGGCGCCATGTGATAGCGGCACCTCAAAACCGTTCTATCTGGAAGCGCCATGTGTTTAGGGTGTAGCTCCCTTGGACCGTATACTGCGGCTAAAATCTTGTTTTTCCCCTGTTCAATGTATGCTGAGCCGTCAGCGTTTGATAACGCGCCAACCTCAATTTTTATCGGTCTCAGCTCATCCGGTTTTCTGCCGTCTAACCTTAAACCTTTCTTATCCATTAACTTTTCAGTTTTCTGACTCATTTTTCACTACCTCCCTTTTCGCTTTTTCTTCCTTTAACATTTGGACTATGCGGTCTGTTAAACCGCTTGTATGAGACTCTTCCTCGATTTTGTGGATGGCCATCATTGCTAACTGTTCATCTTCAAGATTCTTTCCAGTAATTAATATAATCCCGTTAAGCCCCAAAATTATTTGGCACCCAGTCTCCTGCTTTATCATGGATATCATCGAGCCCTTTCTACCTATAACTCTGGGAATCTTTGTCGGAGTTACCTTAACTATTTCTCCGCGAGTTATTTTCCCCAGTCCAGGCTCTCCGACAGTGAGTTGTGGGTCATGTGTCCTGTCATAGGCAACTATTTTTGCCACTATCAAGTCCCCAACATCGAGAACCTGTGACAACTCGTCCTTTTGCGGTCTGAAGGGTCTGCCTAAGACGTCTGAGGCTCTTAAAAGGGCTGGGTATGGCGAATTTATGTCCACAACCCAGCCGTTGAAGCCCACCTCAACAACTGTTCCTATAACGGTGTCTCCAACTCTTGGAATGTAAAAAGCCCTTAAGGCAACCACGTTGACTTTTTTGTCTTCATAATCAACTAGCCCAATCCGCGAGGCGTATATCTTGTTGTCTTCCTTGTAAGTGTTCTCTCCAGCTACGTAATCGCCTTCAGCAATCAAATCACCGGGGGTTACAAGCTGTCTCCTTTCAAAAAATGTCGGCAAACTCATCACACACCATAACAATTATTATGAGATTATCTTTGCTTCACCGCTTCCTTTGGTTACTTCCCCAAGTTTTTCAAGGAATGGTCCATATAAGCCTGCTGGCATTTCAAGAACTCCATACCATGAACCGTCCGCACGCCACTCCTCCCTCTTAATTGCTCCAAAAGCCTTTATTGTGCCGTAGGCTCTTGCTGAATACTCGGCGGGTATATGAACCCCTACAGATACTTGCTCTATTTTTAAGGGCAAAATTGAACGCAAAAGTTTGATTATTTCTCTTGCTTGTTCCTCTACTGGCTTGAATGGGTCTATTGAGTAATGTATTTGTTCCATGGCGTTTTCTATTCTCAGCGGTGGATGTGGAAGATTTGTTTTGGGGTCAACCGCCTGCCGAGCTATAAAGTCTATTATCTGTTTTCTTTTGTCCTCAATCATTTTTCTCCGTTGCTCTGTAGTCAACTGGATTGTGCCTTTTTTGAGTATTATCTCCGCGATTTTAAGCGGGTCTGTTGTTCCAAAAGCTTTTTGCAAGTTTCCTTCCGCGACTTTTGTGCCTTTATTGGCGTCCGAAAAAATTGTCTCGGTTGCCAGAACCTCTGTTATTGACGAGATTTTTCCCATGCGGTAGTCTAGCGCTTTTTGCGGCTTTACTAGAACTTCGAAATGCTCATTGTCTTTTGTTATGCGTGCAACCGTGTATTTTTCACTCATCAGCATTTCACTTGCCAGAACCTAACGCTTTTACATAGCCCTCAATTTTTTCGTCACTTAACATTTCCATTTTCTTTGTTGCTGATGGGATGACTGCGATCTTTATTCTGATGGGCAGTTGCCTTGCCTCTAAAGCTTTCATTAAGCATTTTACAGCAAGTTTTATGGCTTCTTCAAGTTTCATGTCTTCGCGGTACTCGTCCTTCAAAATTGAGAGCACGGTTTCCCTTCCAGCGCCTATGGCTGTTGCTTTATACCCTCTATAAGTTCCGCTTGGGTGAGTGTAAAAAACTCTGTTTCCCGTCTTGTCCACTCCGCCAAAAATTATCGAAACTCCGAAGGGTCTCACGCCCGCATGCTGCGTGTATAGCTGTTTTATGTCGCATGTTCTTTTTGTTACAACTTCAACGTCTATGGGCTCATCATACGTTAACCTGTTGCTTTGAGCGTAAATCCGCGCTTGGTCTATCAAAATTCTTGCGTCGGAGCTTAAACCAACTATCGCCGCTCCAATATGCTCATCAATTTTGAAAATCTTCCAAGAATATTCCGCCTCCTCTAGAGGCTCAACATTTTCCTCAGCTCCCAAAACAACTCCTTCAGAGCAACGCATTCCCAAGATTGTTGCTCCACGGTTAACAAGCTCCATTGCATATTCTACTTGGAAGAGCCGCCCATCTGGCGAGAAAACGGTTATAGCTCGGTCATATGCTCCAGGCGCTGCAAACACAGACATTAATCATCTACCTCACACTATGTCTTATCCACTTGCAGACTTTCATATGACAACTAAACTAAAAACCTTTTCCTATAAGAAAACGTTATATTAGTTTATAGTTGCAGCTTTTTGTGGGGCTTTGGGATGAGGGCTGTCAACCGTTTAAGCGTCGACTTGGAAGAGGTTGAGGAGTTTTCCAGGGACGAGCTGGTTGCCCGTTTCATAGCCAAGTATGCGCCCAGCTCCAGGCGGGATTATCTGAGGGTTCTATGCCTGTTTTTCAAGTGGCTGCGGGCTAAGGGCTTCGACCTCTCGCCTAGGCAGCTTTTGAACATGCATTTCCAGAAACTTTCAAGCCAAGATGTTTTGGAGAGGCGTTGGGCTAGCCATCTGGTGGGCGACTTCCTCAACAGCGAGCTTTTCGAGGGTATAAGCGCGGCTTACAAGGCTTTGGCTTTCTCAGCCATAAAACAGTTTTTCCACTACTACGAT
>JAVZMA010000002.1:0-117662 GCA_038883475.1 Bathyarchaeia archaeon | reverse complement strand
CAGGTGTCTCTCAAGCGTTAACGCAAGAAAATTTAGATAAGCAAAGGAAACTTGTGGAAAAACACATAGAAATGGAAGCAGAACTAATCAAAAAATTGGATAAAGTTATACCAACAATCGAAAATGACAAGGTTAAGCTTCTCTTAAACGCCATATTAGCAGACGAGAAAAGGCACCATGAACTGCTAAAAGTGGTCCTAAACATAATTGTCCGGGGCGAAACAATAACTGAAGAAGACTGGTGGGAACTTCTCTGGAAAAATGTCCCGTTCCACGGAGCCCCCGGAGGTTAAAGTGTAAAGGCTGGTTTCCAGAGGTTTTCGAGTAAAAGCTTTAAACAAGGAAGAAGTAGAACCTTTCTTAAATGTTTTCGGAGGATAAAGTTTGTCTTCAACAGATGAAAGCCGTTTTCTCGACATACTCGAAAAGGTAAGCAAAAGTGTTGTTAACATAAGTACTGTGAGGCTTGTTCAAACAATGTTTTATCAAGTGGTTCCCGTTGAGGGAATGGGTTCAGGCATAATCATCGACTCCAAAGGTTACATATTAACCAATAGCCATGTTGTGCGGGGAGCCGAAAAAATTGCTGTCACGTTGTGGAATGGCGAAGTTTTAGATGGAAAAATAGTTGGTGTCTGCGCTTTGCATGACACGGCTGTTATCAAAGTTGATGGAAAAGACCTTCCAGCAGCAGAACTCGGCGACTCAGACAAGCTAAGAGTTGGGCAAAGAGTATACGCCATAGGAAACCCTTTCGGACTGGCTGGAGGACCCACCGTCACTTCCGGAGTGATAAGCGCCATCAACAGAACAATAGAGTCTCCAAGAGGACTTTTAGAAAACCTTGTGCAAACTGACGCCGCTATAAATCCTGGAAACAGCGGCGGTCCCCTAGTGGATTTGGATGGTAAGGTTGTGGCTTTAAACACTGCTATAATTCCATTCGCCCACGGGATAGGCTTTGCGATTCCAATAAATTTGGCGAAGAACTGCACGAACGAGATAATAACTAAGAAGATTTCCGCTAGGCCTTGGCTTGGGATAATAGGGCTAACCATAACGGAGGAGTTGTCTCGCTACTATGGATTGCCAGTTAAGAGAGGGGTTCTCGTCACAAAAATTGCCGAGGGAAGCCCCGCAGAAGATGTGGGAATAGTTGCCGGAGACATAATCTTCGGAATGGATGATGTTACAATTTACAGCATTGAAGACCTTGTGAAAGAGGTTCATAAAAGGCAAATTGGGGATAAGGTGAAGATTTTCATCCTGCGTCAAGGTAGAGAGCATTTCTTTGAAGTGACATTGAGCAAGATGCCCTAACAAAAACGACATAGGCGGAAGAGAAGTAAGTTTGAAAATTTTGGAAATGAACTTGAAGAAGGGTTTTGTTAAGGTTATTCCGGAAACTTTCGATGATCTTTGGCATTTATACAACATCATTTACAAAGGCGACGAAGTTTACGCCTACACAACACGAGAACTAAAACCAAACGAGAAATATGCAAGACCGGGACGGGAAGAAAGGGTTTCGGTTTTTCTCGGGGTTAGGGTTGAGAAGGTTTCATGGGACAAAATTCTCGGAAAGCTAAGGGTTCACGGAACCATCTGCGAAGCGCCAGAAATAGTTCCTAAAGGAGCACATCACACTCTTAACATAACCCTAAACACTCCCGCCACAATCGTGAAAAAGGAGTGGGCTAAACATCAAGTTGAGCGTTTGAAAGAGGCAAGTAAAACAACCGAAAAACCGATAATAATAGTTGCTATCGACGATGAGGGCTACGCCATAGCGACAACAGCCCAGTACGGTGTCGACGTGAAAGTGGAAGAAAACATAAGGCTTCCGGGAAAACTTGAAACTGAAAAAAGAAGCTCTGCAATGAAAGAGTTCTTCAACAAGGCGTTGCAAAGCCTACGACAAGTTTGGGATGCAACACATTACCCAATAGTGATTATAGGCGTGGGCTTCGTGAAAAACGACTTCGCAAAGTTCATTGAAAACGAAGCTGGAGGCATCGCCAAATCTGTTGCGGACGTGAAAAGCGTCAACAACAGCGGCGTCGCTGGGATTCACGAGGCACTACGCTCCGGAGTGCTCTTGAAAACCGCCAAAAAACTTCGAGTAATCGAAGAAACAGAGGTTATAGAAGAGATTTTGAAAAGGCTCGGCAAAGGCGAACCAACCATAACTTATGGGTTTGAAGATGTTGAGAAGGCTGTGGAGTTGGGCGCTGTGGAAAAGCTTGTTTTGGCTGATATCGTGTTGCGTGAAGCTTCAGATGAAAAGCGACTCCTTGTAGAAGCTTTGATGAAGAAAGTTGAGGAAAAGGGCGGAAAAATAATCGTTGTCAGCACGGAACATGAGGCTGGCGCGAAACTTGTCTCTTTAGGTGGAATAGCCGCCCTTCTAAGGTTTCCATTACACTAGCGCTTGCTTAAACTGTTTTCAATCTCCTTCGGACTGCAGGATTTTTATCGGCGAATCTCTTCAAAACCATTTCAAAGGTTTCGCCTTCCAAAAGCTCCTTTTCTATGAAAACGCCTGTTCTCCCCACCTCGTCTCTTCTTAATAGGGCGTGGACGCGGTCCAAAACTGTTTCCACAGATATTCCAAGAAGTTTTGCAACATGTTCCTCGCGTCCAACAATAGTGCTTTCTCTATGCCCCTTCTCTGTTGGCTCAATTAGGAGTAAACGCTTATCCACCCCGCAGACCCTCACGCCATTCTTCAAATCCTTTAATGTGGCTTCTCCGCCGAATTTGTAAAATTCCATTTCCACTTTGCGCATCTTCATCAGCGGGAAGGAGACCATGGTGTTTTCCTCTATCTCTATGTATGCCTTCATGGCGTAGGTTGGCGTAGCCTGCACAACAGTTCTTCTAACGATTGGTATTCCCGCCTTTCCTAAGGCTGTTTCCACTATGAAAGAGGAAACTTGAAAGGGAATGAAAACGTCTATGTCGCTTTTGGCGTTTACGTCGCCTCTAGCTATGCTTCCGTGGACTATGCTGTAAATGCCATTTTTCTCCAAAGCCTCCATAATCCAAGATGCTTTTTCCCTAAACTTTTTAAGTAAAGCCCAATGCTCAGCGTCATAAACAACCTCTTTTAAATCCATGCTTCTTAACGGTTTTTTCGCCATCGTTTTGCCTCTTTCAAAAAGCTATTGTATTTGGTTTATTTTAGTAATTCTGAAAACTGCTGAGTGAACGAGAAAATGAACGTTGATGTTTGCACAGTTTGCAAACGTAACGAGGCCTTCTTTTTTAGGCAGTACTCTGGAGAAAAACTTTGCAGACGATGCTTCACCAAATCCGTCGAGGAAAAGGTGAGGGCGACGATAGCGAAATACCAAATGTTTAGGTTTGATGACAGAATAGCTGTTGCAGTTTCTGGCGGAAAAGACAGCGTCAGCTTACTCCACGTTTTAGCAAAAATAGAACGGGATTACCCAAAAGCATCCTTGGTGGCAGTTACGGTTGACGAGGGAATAAAAGGCTATAGAGACGAAGCCCTCCAAATAGCAGCGGAAAACTGCAAAAAACTCGGCGTAGAACATCATGTGACATCCTTCAAGGAACTTTATGGCTGCACACTTGATGAAATTGTGAAGCGTTTGAAGAAAAGGAAAGATGAGGGTTTAACGCCTTGCGCATATTGCGGCGTAATGCGAAGAAAAGCATTAAACATAACCGCCAGAAAACTTGGGGCAGACAAGCTTGTAACAGCCCACACTCTTGACGATGAAGTGCAAACGTTCCTCCTCAACATTTTTCACGGAGACATAATGCGCATAGCGAGAGAAAAGCCCGTAACAGACGAAGCCCATCCGAAGCTTGTGCAGAAAGTGAAACCCTTCTGCGAAATTCCAGAGAAGGAAACAGCCCTTTACGCGTACATTAAAAAGATAAAATTTCAGAGCATGCCTTGTCCTTACGCTTCAGAAGCATTAAGAAACGACATCCGCATTATGCTTAACCGCATGGAAGAAAAGCATACTGGAATAAAATTCACAATTTTCAAGTCGGCTGAAAAGATGAGGCCAACCATGGAAAAGATGGCTAAGCAAGAAGGGTTTAAAGAATGTGCTGAATGTGGGGAGCCTGCTGCGGAACCAGTATGTAAAAGTTGCCAGATGCTTAAACAAATCATGTGAAGCACCGATATTCTAATAAGCGAGGAGAGTTGACGACATTCTTATGAATGTTTTAATCGCCATTTTGGTTTCGGTAATAACAGTAAGCCTAATCGCCTTCATAGGAATAATTTTCGTAGGCTTAGATGAACGCGCCTTAAAGCGTGTGTTGATGTCTTTGGTTGGGTTTTCGTCTGGAACTCTTCTTGGCGGCGCTTTTCTCCATTTGCTTCCGGAAGCCGTAGAGGAGGATGCAACACGGATAACCACGTTCTATTATGTCATTCTCGGCATCGTCATTTTCTTCGCTCTAGAGAAGTTCTTCTACTGGCGCCATTGCCACGAGGAAGAATGCCCAGTTCACGCTTTTGTTTACTTAAACTTGATAGGCGACGGGATCCACAATTTTATTGACGGCATGATAATTGCAGCAACCTACATAATTGCCTCTGAAAGCGGCAACTACGCCATAGGTTTTGCCGCAACGCTCGCCGTTGTATTTCACGAAATACCACAAGAAATAGGAGATTTCGGGGTTTTAATTTACGGAGGCTTAAGCAAGAAAAAAGCCTTAACCTACAACTTTTTATCAGCAATAACAGCAGTCGTCGGCGCAGTAACCACTTATTACTTGGCATATTTGCAAAGCATAGAAGCTCTTCTAGTTCCTTTTGCGGCTGGGGGCTTCATTTACATTGCCGCAACAGACCTTATGCCAGAACTTCATAAACGCGTTCATGCTGGGGAGTCGCTTGTTCAACTTTTAACAATTGTGATGGGCATAGGGTTAATGGCATACCTCAAAATAGCCCTAGGCGCTTAAGACCCTGTTCTTCCCTTTCCTCTTCAACTCTTGTAGGATTGCGGATGCTCTTTGAGCGTTTTCTGCTGAAGCCACCTTTTTAGCTTTTTCAATGATGACTTTAGAGCCGCAGTAAGGGCATGTTCTAGTCTTGTGTTCTGATTTCGCTAGAAAAAATCCACCGCATTTACCACAAGCAACTATTAAGACCGGCTTCATGTCTTCAGCCTCCGAAAGCCTTTTCCACACTCAACTAAATAACGTTTACACGAGGAGAACAAATGAGCAACGAAGAGGAAACTGCAAAAACCGCGGTTTCGTCTGAACTTTTAAAACTAGTAATACAATACTTCAAGAAGGCGGGCTACAAAATAGAACAGGAAAAGGCAGCGTTGGAAGGTTTCTGCGGAGTCTCAAGAAAGTTCGACTTGATAGTTCAGAAGGGACGCGCGTCTCATGGAGTTTGGGTGAGGGACTGGAAGAGAACAATAGGCATTAATGTTGTGATAAACCTTGATAAGGCTTCTGAAGACGTGGGCTTGGCAAATCCCATCATTATAGGCGAGAAGTTCAGCGACCACGCAAAATCCTATGCAAACCGCAGAAAAATCATATTGTTGACGAAACAGCAGATACTTGCAAGTTTAAGATGAACCCTTAAATTTTCAAGTAATCATTCAGCAACCCCTCTGCTTCTAAAAACCCCAACCAGTCCACAACACCAACGCGGCATCTTCGTTGTCCACGCAAAATTTCAAAAATTTCATCAACAACTGCCTTCACGCTTTTTCCTGAAACATCCAACTCGCAAATTCCACTTTTCCCAAAAACTCCCAAAGCCTCAACCAGGCATACGTCCAAAATTTCAGAAGCCAAGTTTTCCCACAGTTTGCGCCCAGAAAAACCGCGACTTTCCATGTGTTTCCGCAGCTCAATTGGGTTACGCCTTAAAACAAAAACGTTTGTCACAAGTTTTTTTGGAGCTACGGCAGCAGCGTAATGCCCGTCTATCACAACATCTTTTTCAATTTGTTTTTCAATAATTTCGCGGAGTTTCCTCCTCATTCGAACTTCATCAACAATAACCGAGTCTCGCTCTTCATCCTTACCTAAAACCATGTTCTCTTTTAGGGCTAAATCCGTCAAATCCACATAGCAAGCCCCCAATCTTGAAGAGAGCAAACGCGCCACAGAAGTCTTTCCAACACAAGGAGAGCCGGTAATTAAAATGACACGCCTAGACATGAGGGCACCCATCAACCATTCATAAGCGGAAGCTGCAAATAAAGCTTCCAAAACTCTTATTGCCAGCCCTTTGCAAATTTTATTTTGGGCTGGCGAGTTGGCGTGTGGCTTTCGAGCCTCGATGAGAGGCTTGAGGAAACTCCGCCCACATGTAGAATTGCAACGTCCGCAAGGACGTAAGGCGAGAGCCTTGGCAACGGAGCAGAAACGAAACGTCCATCCAGCAGATGCCAATGAGGCATGCTAAGTTGTCGAGGATGCTGGATGCGAAACGGTGAAACGGCCGTCCTGCAAGTGGAAAGGGCAAACAGACGCCTGTGAGGAATCTACCTAAGGCGCGGGTAGCCCGATTAGCCAAATGCCACATTGAACAAAAGGCGGGTTACGCCAACACGCCAGCCCTATAAATAACACGCATGTTTTTACTTGCGTTTTCTGAAAATTTTGGCGCCTTCCATTTCGGTGAACTATTCAAAGCCTGCCTCTATAAGGGGGGCATGCTTCTTTTAGGGTATGAGCTACTTTGACCTGACATTCCTCGTTTGTGGCTTGGAATATCGCTTGCTCAATGTTTATGTAAATGTTTAAGCGCCATACAAATTCTGTTTAGAAAGCTTTGCTTCCAAACTTGATTGCCAACTCAATTTAAGACGTCTACGACCTACAAACACGTCTGACGACGACATTTGAACTCTAAGGTCTACCAAAGTGTCGAGAGAAACCATCGGATTAAATGTTGTTGTTGGCTGGAAACTCTGAACAACAACACAAATAAGCTGTTCTCCATCGGAATTTAGGGTTTTCTTCAAAACATTAGTGGCCAAAGAAAGAACTAATTAAGGTTTTAAAGCGTTTATTTCTGTTCTGCATTGCAGTATGGGCACTGTTCAGAAGCAATCGGAATGTCCTTGCCACAATTAACACATTTCTTAAGAAAACTCCTCTGTGTCTTTTGTCCTTTGGATAAACGAAGTAGAAATCGGTTCAGCTTAGGCATAACTTTCCTATCAACACTTGGCTTCAAAGCTTTCGCCGGTATGTAGCCATAAATTGTGGCGAAGATTCCGCATAGGAGAATAGCTGCCGTATTCTGCAGTGTAGAATCCACTAAGAAATCATATATCACTATTCCTGTAGCCGGCTTTAAAGTGAAGTTAATGGCACTTCCATAATCGTCACCGTTAAGCCACAAGCTAACCCACAGCTCGATCTTATACCAATCAACCCTAACCCGATGTCCACCGTACGCAAAGTCACTGCCCCAACCCCAGAAATATAAACTGCTAAGATCCACCAAAGCCGTTGAACTATTAACAAATGTAACAGGCACAGATCTAACTTCCCTGAAAGTTCCAGGCGCAGCGGTAAACTCGAGGGCTGCATACAAAGTTCCGTTCAAGTTCACAGGCTCATCGGTAGAAATTACCAGTCCGCCACCAGGACCCCAGTTGGCAAAAGCAGCCACGTACCCAACTGCGTAATTAGCTGAATATATCTGTTCATAAGGATAATTGCTTCCCATATAAGTGCCAGGTCCGGTAAATCTGGTGGCGATTATCGAAAAGCTCTTCGGTTCCCAATAATGGGTCTGTAAAACGCCTCCTCTAGGCAAGGTTGCAAGCGAATAAGCAGCAACTAATATGGCTGCTATGCAAAAGAGAGCAACGCTGTTCACGAAGATCTTGCGCCTTCGCGCATTAGCCTCAGCAACCGCCTGAAACAACAAAACCGCTCCAAAGAATAGAAAAATGAAAGATGAAAACATGAAGAAAAGAAAAAATTGATGATCAATGGCTATGAACTGAAAATACAAAAACCCACCAAGCATCACCAACGAAAGCAAAGCACGATAACTGAATGCAACATGAAATGGAATTTTTATCGGGCCTTCTTCTACATCATGCATCATCGAAACTGCTGCTTCGCCGAAAGAAGACAGCGTATACCGTCCATCATCATTTTTGATAACTAAATGCCTAAGACTTTCCAAATGATAGGTCAAATGACTGCTTTCAATACGTAACTCCTCCTGTAATTCTGAAAAACTGCGTGAGCCTTTGGCCAGCATCCTAAGAATGCGGCGTCTAATCGGATGCTTCAAAGAGGAAAAAATAACTGAATAGGTGTCCTCTTCGAAATCAGACATAACTCATCATGAAATACCTAAGTGGAAAAAGATTAAACCCTTTCCGTAAAAAACTTTTTACTCATAAAAAGTAAAGAAACCTTTACTAAAACTTTCAATTTTGCCTGCGTACACCCATTATTCTAAGGATGATTGTGCCTATTCAAGCAATAATGATACTGGTCCAGCTTTCCAAGCTTCTACGGCTGCTTTCAGTTCCGGATGCTCTTCAGCGTACTGCTCTATTGGTATTCTGTTCATTGCCGCTTCAATTGCTTGTCTAAAGGCTTTTGCTCCTGCTTTTGGCCCCATGGGATGAGCGTGGATTGCCCCCCCTGCGCCTATGGCGATGTTTGTTCCTAAATCGCTTATTAGTTGTGGCACATGTATTTGGGTTATGCCTCCCGAGGGCATTGGTAATGTGGGCTTAATGTTATGCATTGGAAAGAGCATGTTTCTTCCAACTTTAAGGTATTTTTCCTTGAGGAAGAAAGGTTGTTTGCCATAGGGAGCTGGATAAACAAGTATGTCGGCTCCAGCCAGCCTTGGAAGTTTGCCGAGAATTAGATGGGAGGACATACCGGATTCAGCGTCTTCGTAGACGGCTCCGGCGAAGTCCATATGCCCGAGAATAGGAACTTTGACGCTTGGGTCTTCGGCTAATGCCTTTAGAACGCCTATGCCTGTTACAAGATGGTTCACCATTATGGCGTTAGCCCCCAACTCTATAACTTTTTCAGCGAGCTCGAAAATTTTTGGAGCATCTGCAGTAACATTGATCGTATACATCTTTTTTTCGCCAGTTTCTTGAGTCGCTTTATCAACAACATCCATGTATTTCACGATTCTATCTTCAACAGTGTTAAACGGTGCGTTTGCCAATAATTCGTCATCTTTAACAAAGTCAGCTCCGCCAACTAATGCTTCATATGCAAGTTTTGCTCCCACCTCTGGCGGGTAGCCTGTGCACGGCTTAATCATATTGTTAAGGAGGGGTCTACGTGGAACTTTCAAGTATTCTCTTATACCTTGAACACCGAATTTTGGCCCCTTAAACATTTCCAGATAACTTTTTGGGAATTTTACATCTACAAGTTTTAATCTTCCAGCCATAGATATGTTTCCAATTATTGTTGTGAGCAGCATTGATATTTCGTTCATAAAGTTCTCGTAAGGATAAGCTATCTGGACCATGTAGCGTCTCAACTTCACATCCGCCGGAATCTCATATTCAAAATCTGGGATTTCGCTGATGGCTATGACCTTGGCTATATGTTTTTTCCTAAGCTCCACAGTTTCTCCCGGGACCCTAATCCATGTTCCAGTGCTCTGTTCAACCGCCACTGCCATTGCTATTTTGTCAATAGGCCAGTCGCGCGGAACTGCAGCATAATAGGTGGCTACAACATATTTATCATCTTCAATGCCTTCCGGAAGGGCTAATGGAAGGGCTTCAACATCTTCTTCCGACATAATTTATCACTCATCAGTTCTGGAATGGACGATATAACAGAATTAAGCAGGGAATAATAAATGTATGTGTTGCAGCGTCCCGGTTTCCAAGCAATTTTGGAGGTCTTTCCATGAAATTTCGTTAGCAAGTCTAGTTAGTCACTTTCTATGTTCAGTCTTCGATACATCTTTTTATTGTTCTTGTAGATGTTTTGGAATTCTCTGAAGATTCTATCATAAACGGAAACGTTTTTCGGGTTAGGCTCATAAATCATGTCTATTTTAACAAGTTTTTCAGCTTCTTCAAAGCTTCCTAAATAGCCTAAAGCAACCATTGCGATTATGGCTGCTCCTCTTGCACCAGCCTCTTTCGGGTCATGAACCAGTTTGATACGTCTGTTTAGGGCATCGGCGAATATTTGGCACCATGCATTTAACATGGCGCCTCCGCCTATAATGTTTATGCTTTCAGCTTTTCCAGATATTTTTTCCACGTAACCCAAAGCCCACTTCAAGTTTAAAGCAACTCCTTCCAACACAGCCCGAATCATATGTTCACGCGAATGCTCTAAGCTTAAGTTGTAGAAGCCCCCCCTCACCGTTGGGTCGTCGATGGGTGCTCTTTCCCCGAAGAGCCATGGAGTAAAAATCAGGCCTCTTGCGCCAGGCTCAACTTTTGCTGCTGTTTCATCAATAATCTTGTAGATGTCTTCGCGGCTTTCCGGGAATATGGTGTTCTTCAACCAGTCTAGGCATGCTCCAGCTGTTTCCTGTTCTGCTACGCACAGGTACATTTCTGGGTTTGCGCTGCAGATGCTGCCTATGTAATGAAATAAATCGTTTTTTCTTTCTGAAAGGTGGCAGCCAAGCCAGCTGCTTGTTCCAATGTAGGCATGTAATTTTTTCTCCTTGACAGCGCCTGAACCAGCGGCTGCTGAGGCTACGTCTCCAGCTCCAACTATTACCGGTATGCCTTCGCGTAAATTCATTTCCTGTGCTGCTTTTGATGTTAATTTTCCAGCAACATCCGTAGATTTCAGTATTTCTGGAAGCTTAGCCTTCGCTATTCCATACTTTTTAAGTATGGAATCCGACCAGGTGAACCTTCCTTTTCTTGTATCCATCATCCACCATACGTTTGCACAGTCTCTGCTTGTTACGAAGTTCCCAGTGCACTTGTATATCAGATAATCTTTGCAGTCTAAAAACTTGTAGGTTTCCGCGTATATTTTGGGTTCTTTCTCCTTTAACCATAATATTTTGCATACGGGGTCTTTACCAGCGTGGCCGTAAATTCCGCCTGTTATCCTTAAAAACTTTATTAGCGTGAACAAATCGTATCCTGCAACTTTTATTATCCCGCGGCTCATTTTTTCAGCTTGTTCTTTGGCTCTTGTGTCCAGCCATATCATGCATGGCGTTAATGGTTCGCCTTCGCTGTTGACGGGTAAGGTTCCAGACATTTGTGTTGTGAATATTATTGCGGCTATGTCCGATGGCTTAATTCTTGTTGCTTTCAGAATTTCGCTAGTGGTTTTTGTAACTGCTTTCCACCAGTCCATTGGCGATTGTTCAGCGCATCCTTTCCTCGGATAGACTACTGGATAATCGGCTGAGGCGTGCCCAATTATTTCGCCGTCTAACCCAACTAAAACAGCTTTGTTGCTGCTTGTTCCCGTGTCATGAGCCAGTATATATTTTCCTTTCAAGGCGTTTTGACCAGCGATTCGAGGCTTAACTTTCGAACTTTACCATTTTTGTCTATGTGCTCCACATAAATTGGTAAGCCCACAGTTCCGCCGATCTGTATTTTCTCTCTTGCAAGCATAAACATTTCAAGAGGATTGACCGCTGCTTCTGGCGGGAAGACTCCCTTTAACTTTATTTTGCCAAGAGCCATAAGCATGGTTCCAAGGGCCGCCGGCACACCGGTTCCTTCACGCATACCCATCCCTCTTGAAGACATGGAAAACACATACGTGTTTGGTTCGCCCTTCTTTCTTCCTTTAACAACTATTTTTAGGCATCCCATGGGTTCGGTTATTCCTGCTTCTTTTAGAAGTTTTGGTCTTTGGTGCAATGCAAAGGCAACTGCAAAATCAAGGGGAGCTATTTTCTGCCCATTTACCTCTATAGGCTCTTCACTTGTCATGCCTAGCCTAACGACGCCTTTGATGAGCTCAGCGTAGGCTGGAGGTAAAACCAACCCAAGGTTTGTAACGCGCTTAACACCCTTAATATGCTTTGGAAGAGTTATAGTTTCAGGATGAGGGTAGGCGTAAACCCTGTAAGTTCCAACATCTGGAAATTCCGCATCCTCTTCTAGGGCTTTTCCACTTTCTTCCAGAACCTTAACAGTTTTAAACTGACCGTCAAGGAAAACTGGAACAGGGATTATCATGGAATGTATTCTATGCTTGACAACGGCTGGTCCTTCGGTTTCTTCTCCGCCGTGGGCATGGTAAATGTCTATTGAGTCAACATCATCTAAAAGCATGTCGGCGCAAAATCTAACAAGAACATTTGCTATTCCCGGAGAACTCCCCATGCCTATGAGGGCTGCTATTCCAGCCTTCTTTGCGTCTGCATCCATTTTTAAAAGCTCCTCGGTTGCGTCAACATCATCGCAAATGTCCACATGGTTTACTCCAGCATTAATTGAAGCCCTTAGAACAATGGGAGCAAATCTGTAGAATGGGCCAACACAGCTTAACACTACATCTGAGCCTTTTATTACGTTCTTTAAACTCTTTGAATCTGTAACGTTAACTTTAACAGCTGAAACTTCCTTTAAGCCAATCTCTGAAGCAAGCTTTTTCGCTTGGTCAAAGTTAACGTCTCCTATGGTTATTTCTGAAAACATTTTGCTTCCAGCAAGAATCTTTACAGCCATACTTCCAATTGTTCCAGCTCCACCAAGAACTGTAACTTTCATAATTCCACACTCAATCTGAATAGAAGTATTCCTCTCAGAGATTATTTAGGTTTTATGCGCGGCTATAACAGTAAAGCATATCAACCTAAAGCTTCAAAACAAAAACGCATGAGCGCTAAATTCCCTGTTTACCCTTATCGTTGGGTTGTCCTATTCACGTACATGCTTGTCGCCGTTGTCTCACAGATATTATGGTTAAATTTCGCTCCGATAACAACTCCCATAATGACGACATTGTTCGGAGTAACCGAATCAGATGTTGGACTTTTATCCATGGTTTGGCCGTTACTGTTTATACCAGTTTCTGTTCCTGCTGGAATACTCATCGACAAGAAAGGTTTTAAGCTTGCGGTATCAATTGGCGCATCAATAATGGCTCTTTTCGCGGTTCTTCGAATATTCTCGGGAGAAAACTTCATCATGCTGCTCCTTTTCCAATCATGTGTGGCTCTGGGTCAACCCTTTATTTTTAACGCGGTATCAAAACTTGTAACCCTATGGTTTCCTTTCGAAGAGCGCGCCCTTGCCACTGGACTCGGAATAATGGGGCAATACGTTGGAATGATAGCTGCCTTAACTCTTACCCCATTCCTTGTGCCAACACCCGACATGAGCTTATTGAGGAACATGTTGACGATCTACGCAGTAATTGCTGTTATAGGAGCCTTACTCTTCGTGATCTTAGCGAAGGAAAAACCGACTTCTCACCTAGAAACTCCAACGGAAGAAGTTAGCGCAGCATTCTCCATTAGAGATATTGGAAAATTCTGGAAAAACAGAGATTTCGTAATACTTGAAATATTGTTCTTCATCGGCGTTGGGCTTTTCACGGCATTACTTACATGGCTTGAGGCAATATTAGTGTCAAGGGGAATATCCGTAACAGACGCCGGTCTCATCGGCGGGCTGATAATCGTCGGGGGCATCATCGGATCACTTGTTATTCCCGGAATCTCTGACAAAATTAAACGTAGAAAGCCGTTTATAGTGGTGAACTTAGCGGTTGCCGCATTGGCGCTTTTCCTCCTAGCAGAAGGTGCAGATTTCCTACTTCTAGCATCTGTTGGGTTTGTTTTGGGATTTTTCTTGATGTCAGCCTTGCCAATAGGTCTCGAAATGTCTGCTGAGATTGTAGGGTCAGCCCTTGCTGGCAGCGCCTCAAGTCTCCTTTGGCTTTTCTCTCAGGCTGGTTCAGTCATATTCATAATGGTTATGGACGCCATAAAATCGGCAACAATGAGCGCTTACCCCTTAAACCCCTACTATCTGTCAGTTGTATCCATTCTAATTTTTGATATTATTGCACTTATATTATGTTTAATGCTTAGAGAGGCTAAACCTGAACAGAAAGTCTAAATCTTAAACACTTTAAACTTCCTTCTTAAAGCCTCCAAATCTATGTTTCCGCTTTCAGCAAGAAGTTTTTTCTTTAACGCTTCCCAACTGACAGCCTCGCGTCCAGCAAGCATTATAGCCGTATACTGGAGTTTGGCGCACTCTTCCACCATCCTGTTTAGGAGACATGCATCCTCTATTGTTGAACCAACTGTTATAATTCCATGATTTTCCAAAATGACAGCGTTGTATTTCACAATATTCTTCTGGACGGCCTCCGCCAACTCTTTTGAACCTGGAAATTTAAATGGAACTATTGGAACTCCATTTGGAACATGTATAAACATTTCTACTTGTAAAGGTATAATTTCGATTCCTGCAATTCCGAAGGCTGTTGCTGTGGGGGCATGTGAATGCGCTACTCCGTTAACGTCGGGGCGGGCTCGGTAAATCGCCGTATGCATAGGGGTTTCCAGAGATGGGTTCAGTTTTCCCTCAACCTTGTTCCCTTCGAGGTCCACGATGATGAGATCTTCTGGATTTAAAAAGCCCATGCATACGCCTGAAGGTTTTATGAGGATTTTATCCGTGTTTGGAATGCGGGCGCTAATGTTGCCTTCTGCTTCAACAACTAAACCTTGGCTATACAACTCCCTTCCAACTTTAACAAGCCTATCCCTAAGGCCGCTAATAACATCATCGCCCATTTTAGATTTCACCGTGAAGATTATTCTGAGCATGCGTGTATAAAACAGTTAATGTCTAAACTTTGTATTCCAAAGATGTCGCTGAAAGAGAAAAAGAATTTTGTTTTCAAAAGCTGCGAGCATACGCATAGTTTGCAGCAACTGAACATTATTTTCACATTAAAATGCCAGAGTGGTTATAGAGCTTATGCTTATACCGTGTTAAGGGCTAATCCTTGGTTTTTTGTTTCTCTCCGACCTTTGTTCTCTTCAGTTTTTGCTCTTCAGTTGCGTGTGCTTTATGCAGCTCCTTCATGTACCATCCCCGCTCCCTCGCATAGTGAAGGCTTATGATTATGCCTGTACATAAAAGAACAATGCCTATTGATGTTAGCGTTAAACCAAGCAGGCTGTATGGATGCTGCGTAATGTGATAGGGAATTATTAGAAACCATTCTGGATTTTCAACTGTTATCACTATTTCAAGAAGTCCTCCAACAAAGAAAATGGCGCCAACTATGGTTATTAGGTATCCAACAGTTTCATTGTGCCTTGATTCCTCCGCTTTTTCATGAAGGTACTCGCTAAAAAGCATTAATTTTCACATTCGGAGCACAGTGTCGGTCATGTATAAGTTTTATTGCAACTTTCGAATAATGAATAGTGTTTAAACCAGCGAAGTTTATATCGAGATTTCACATTTATAGCCTAGTGGTTTAGATGCCGCTTAAGGATGAATGCGGAATCTGCGGCAGAGTTCTATCGATTAGATATCTTAGGCGATGCCAGAGATGTGGACGATTACATTGTTTTGATTGTATGGTTCCAGATGTTGCCACAGGAGACCTAACGAGAATGTTATGTCTAAACTGTGCTCGAAAAATTGTTTCACCAAAAACTGTTTCAAAATATGATAGACTCGGAAGTTACCTGAAATTTAGAGCCGCATTCACCAACATGGTTAAGCTTCCACTCGCTAAAATTGATGGAATAATAGGGGACAACCTTCCCATGAGCGCGTATCGCAGCGAAGCATGGTGGAGTAACTCGTCGAACAACGCGCATGCGAGGGCTTGGCTGGAAGCAGGTTGGGAGACGCAAGAAGTAAATTTAGAGGAGGGCTACGTGGTTTTCAGAAAGGTCAAAAGTGTAACTGAGCAAAGACGGAAAAAGGCTTCCCGTGCCGAGGTTAAAAAGCCGTTCACTCCGGTTCCAGCGCGATTTCCAAAACCTAGAAAACCATCAAAAACAAAAATTTCGAAGCTTTACGCTAGAATAAGGAACTTGGAGCGCCAGAGAGCTTCCATGCCCCAATATCGCGGAAGCTTCAAGCCAAAGCCGAGACACGAGAAAGAACTCTTCAAGCCAAACGAGAAACCGTAATGATAACCAAAAAGAAATTTTATCTACAACCCTCCCTAAAGAATAAACATAATTATACACGCATGGGCGGTCGTCGTCTAGTCTGGTTTAGGACACAGAAGCCAAAAGGCTTGTGGAAGCCTTCCAAGCCTGCGATCCCGGGTTCGAATCCCGGCGACCGCACCAATCTCAAAGCCTTCTAGACGTTGGCAAAAACCTAGAGGGGGTATCCAATTTAGCAAGCTTGCAGCGCAGCAAAATTGACTTTTGAAGGCTGCAGAAAACTAGAGGGGGTAGTCTTCTATTGGTTGTTTTCGAAGCCAAAAACTACCAGAAAATGAAGATGTCTTCGTCACTTTCGAGGATAAAAATGGGGGGTTGATTGGTTTTTCTAGATTTTCTATTTGATGTATAGCAGAATCGTTACGGATTCCCGTACTTCCCATATGCTTAAGAATCTGAGCAAGACAGGTTTGTAGGTCCATGTTTCGTAAAGTGGCAGCTGGTCATAGGCATGAGGGCTAACGACAATTGTGCCGTTTACAAGGTGTATGAATCCGCTTTGGCCAGGCGGTATAACGTTTACTGCTTTTGGCGGCTTAAGCCAGTTCCACCTAGGCATTTCCGCAATATGGTTGTAGGTGCCACGATTCATATAATGCATTGTCGGCGCTGGCAAAGCTCCCAGCTGACTGAATTTCACTTTGTTAACTGGAGTCAACCATGTAGATATGTTTGGTCCTCTCGTAGAATTTAGATAAGCAAGAGCATCCTTTAACGCTCCTACGATAACAGCGTTTCTATTTGCTCCGTTAAGATAGTCGTAAGATAAAGGCAGTTTGGAATTTGGTCCATCAAAGACATGAATAAGCGTGCTAGACTGCCACTCTCGCACTTTCATAATTGAGGCTGGAATGTCGTCAGCGAATACTGCTTGAAGGATCCTTTTGTACCATTCTTCGAAGATTGTTAAGCCGGGATCGTCGTATGTCGCGGCAGGGTTAGGCCACTTCGGGTCTAAAAAGTCATTGTAGTGGTGATTCCAGGATTTAAGGTAAGGAAGTGCTGCTGCAACATCGGGGTCGCTTGGGGCTGCTTCCTCGGCTGCTTCTATTAGGTAATGGAGGAAGTTCATTCCCGGAATATGGTTGTATCCGGCATCTATGTTGATAAGGTTCATGTCTTCAAAGGAGAATTTGTCTTTTGAAGCGAGAAGATCCATTATCCTTTTGACTCTGTGACCTTGACCCCATTGGGCATCTGATTCTGCGTAGGGCCAGTTAGCTATTGGCTTGTTGTTCCAGTTGGCAAGCCAGCCCTGCTTGGGGTTGATGCATTTGGGCATTTCCTCAAAGCCAGTGAGTCCAACCCATTCTTCTTCGCCTGTCCCCCATAGTGGCAGTCTATCATCGATTTGTCTTCCGCCCTTGCCTGTTGTTGGCTTTATTGGGAAGGTGCCAGCGTGCCAGTAACCTATGTTTCCCATGCGGTCTATCCAGTAGAAGTTATGGGATGGCTGCACAGTTTTAACTGCGTCTTGGAATTCCCATATGTTCTTTGCTTCTTGGAAGAGCATCCAGCCCTCTTCTGCCGCAAGTTCGTTCTTATAGTATGGTGTCTTCATGGCGAAAGCTAGGTTGTTGGCTTTATCCCAAGCAAAAACTGGGCCGTGCACCGTGCGATAAACTGGCATATCGACGTATGTTTGCTTCTTGTATCCGTATATTCTCTCTGTTCTAACCTCCATCGGAACCCATTTACCATTATACCAGTATTCAGTGTGATTAAGTGGATTCAGAACCTCAATGTAAGTGTCCATAACGTCCGAAACGCCAGTAGTTGATGTCCAAGCGCCATATTCGCTTACGCCAATCAAAATGAACGGTCCCTGAGGCATCATCATGCCCACGGCATCTATTCCCGCGCCATGCAAGCCCACTTCCAAAACTATCTGTGGTATTGACTGCCCCATCTGTGGACCGCCAACTTGAAGGGCGTTTCCACTCTGCGATTTTTTGGGACTAACCATCCAAGCGTTGCTTCCAAACTTTGTCGGTATACCCAACGAATGGAAAAGTTCAGTTATTTGTTCTTCGGATTCCTTATATCTTTGATAAACTTGGCTTATGCTGCTTGGGAAATTGAACTGGAAGCTTGTAGAACTTGAGCATTTTGGCGTGTAGCATCCATCCTCGCTTGGTATAGTTACCTCTGCTCCTGGATCGTTCTGCGGAAAGAGATCATTGAAAATTAACCATCCCCATGTAGGTCCGTACTTATTCACTAGAGCATCTAGAGCAGCTGCATATTGAAGTTCAGACCCGCCGCAACCGCCAAATCTCCAAGCCATCATAACCGTTATGGCTGCGCAGTCTTCGATGGTGAAGGGTTCAATGGGTAAAAGACCATCTTTGGCGACGGCTCCTGGAAGGTATTCCAACGGAATCATCGAATAGTCGCCGAATAGAGCCTTAATCTGGGCTTGGGTAATGTAGAGGTTTATGCCATCCACATAGGCTTTCATCATTTCCTTTAGACGCGCTTCTGGTTTTGTGGGAACCCACTTCTCATAAATTTCTCTAAGCTCTTCTCGGCTGTAACCCCACTTTCTAATCTCGTAGTCCTCCTCTATTGTGGCTAACCCAAGTTCGGCAAGGTTTCCAAAAGCTGATCTTCTAAAAACGTCAGCTTGCCAAAGCCTATCCTGAGCCATAGCGTAGCCGCAGCCAAAAGCTAATCCCTCTTTGGACAGTGCGAAAATGTGTGGAACGCCGTAATTATCTCTAATTATGGTGACAAGTTCACAGCCGAACTGGATGTTAGTTACATTATTGCCTTTCACAGGAGCAACTGCGTTAACAGAGAGTATCAAAAGCATTGCAGTAAAAGCGGCAACACTGCATATTCTAAACATTTTTCTCTTAATCAAAATCCCCTCTCCAAAACAAAATACGCCGGACAGAATATTTATAAATTGTGAAGAAATCTTCTATCAGAACACACTAGACATTCATACAAAACATAATTCAGCGCGGCAATGCTGCTATCGCCGTTATAGTAAACGGGGCAATTAGGCTAAGCACGAAACCGCTTAAGAACGCGATTATCAGGGATTCTGAGCCGCAATACTGCACTATAACGGGCAATGTTGTGTCCATGGCTGTTGCCCCTCCAGAAGCTATCGGCGCGTACTTTCCAGCTTTAACCAAAAGAGGAATCGCCAAAATTGTAAACAACTCTCTCAAAAAGTTCGTTGCAAAACCCAATGCTCCAAATTCCGCTCCAAAAAGCTGTCCTGAGAGGGGTCCAGCCAAAGTGTACCATCCGAAGCCTGCGCTAACCGCCATCGAACCCACAAGGTTTATGCCCAGAATGTATCCGCCAACTAAACCGCCTAGAATGCTTCCCACGGCTATGGATAAGGGGACAATGAAAATTCTCCAACCAGTCTTTCTAAGGTTCGCCGCAGCTTGTTTATCAGCTCCGAAAGCGAAGCCCATCACAAACAATAGCAGAAGGAGGGAAAAATTGAATAGGTAATCGGATACCCAACCGTTTGGAAAAGCTGGTCCATAGTTGTTGTTCGCATAGCCAGCGATGATCCCTAAGGCGAGGGCCGCTAAAATGTATTTTATCATTTTATCCTCGCAGCCTTTCTGGCTATTTCCAAAAAAGCAACACTAAAAATAATGGTTAATAATGAGATGATGAGGGCGTTCATGCCTACTTGTGGCATAGAAGCCAAAAGCTCATTGTCTGAGCCTATACTAAATCCTAAGGAGAAAATTAACGCTAAAATAGTCAATAAAGTGACTTTTTCGAGGTTGACGCGTTTTCTGTTGCGAAATATGAAACCCAACGCTATTCCAACAACAAGCACAACCACCAAATCCAACATGCTCATAGGATTAAACATAACCAGCACCAACTTTGCCTAAAAACAAATGCCACCATAGCTTTAACCTTTTCCGATTAACAGTTTTAAATAAATAAGGGTTAGTCTCGGTTACGCCTCTTCATAGAATTCTTCTGCCCTTGGCGGCGTCGGACTCAAGCCTCTACGTTCGCGAATTTGCCTTATGATATCCATCTGCATGGACTCTGGAACAGGCGCCCACCGACTGAACTGCGTTGCCCAAAAAGCTCTGCCCTGTGTTGAAGATCGTAGTTCATCAGCAAGTCCAAAGGATTCGGCAACGGGCATTTCAGCCTTGACTATAACCATGTCCTCCTCGTTCACCATGTCCAAAATTTTGCCCCTGCGCTTCTGAACTATAGATATGACTGAGCTTACAAACTCGTTCGGCACTTTACAATCAAAGTTTAGAATAGGCTCTAAAAGCTTAGGGTCGCTCAAGAGAAAACAGCACCATATGGGACGCCAAGTCATGGGAAGAATTTGGGCTGGACCCCTATGCACAGGGTCTTCATGAATCAAAATGTCTTCAAGGTTCACTTTCAACCCGTAAGCTGGCTCTTTCGCCAAAACACATGTGTGAACGGCTTCGCGGAAACCAGACTTTACGTGATCCAGCACTTCTTCAACATATTGTCTCCCCTTTATCCTATTAACAAGGATGTTCGTGTCTTCAATTGCTATCACATTACGCGCGTCTTCCGTTGACCAACCAAACTGTTTCGTGAGGATTTTCTGTCTCTCGTCGCGGGTTTGCATTTCTGAAATCTTCCCAGCCTTTATTGCCTCTATAACTTCATCTGAAAGTTTTTCCAATGTAACCCAAAGTCTATTGTGCTTGTTTGGGCTTTTGCCCATTATGGGCGGACCCTTATAGTCGCGGCTGATGGTTTCGCGGTAAATCACGATTGGCTTGCTGATCTTAACTTTTAATCCTGCTTCCTGCATTCGATAGGCGGTAACTTCCAAGTGCAGTTCACCCATGCCGCTTAAGAGAAACTCTCCGCTTTCCTTGTTTATTTTAAAATGCAAGTTCGGGTCTTCCAAAGTCAGCTTATGCATAACTTTGTCGAAAAGCGGCAAATCCTTTACGTCTTCAGGCTCAACTGCCACCGTAACCACAGGGTCAGACACATACTTTAAGCCTTCAAAAGGCTGTGTTTCCACACCTTCTTCGGCTATTGTCTCGCCTACATGAATTGAGGGTAAACCAGAAAGTGCAGCGATGTTCCCAGCAGGAACTTTGTCCACAATCACTCTGTCTGCAGCCATACTCATGTAAACCTGTTGAATAGTGCCTTTCTGTCGGCTACCTACCAAGTAAACGGTTTTCCCTTTTTCAACAGTGCCGCTGAAAACTCTGCCAATAGCAACAACTCCACTATGCGGGTCAACCTCTATCGTCGTCACACACATAAGAAGCGGCCCATTAGGATCAACTTTAGCCATGGCCTTTCCAACAGGCGTGTTCGGGTCTCCAGGCCAAATTTGGCTCTGCCTATACGGTTGCGCTTCCAGCGGATTCGGCAAATGTTCGCAAAACATATCCAGTATTGGTTCATGTAACGGAGCCTTTTTGCTTAAGGCATCAACTTTCTTTGTAACTTCTTCCGGTTCTCCCGTGTAAGCGTCGACGATGTCTTTGAAGGTTATGCCCTTCGCTTTCATGTGGGGCAAGTTTAATCCCCACTTGTGAAGGGCTGAGCCGAAAGCCACACGCCCATCCTCAACCTTCACCTGCCAATCCTTCTTATGTTCTGGTGGAGCGTATTTCTCTATGAGAGTGTTTATTCTAACTATGATTTTCGCGAATTTGCGCTGAACCTCTTCTGGAGTAAGCTTCAACTCCTTTATGAGCCTGTCAACCTTGTTTATGTAAAGAATCGGCTTGACCCTTTCCCGAAGTGCTTGCATTAAAACAGTTTCTGTCTGGGTCATGGGGCCTTCCACAGCGTCCACAACAACTAAGGCGCCGTCAACGGCGCGTAGACTTCTTGTAACTGCTCCGCTGAAGTCTATGTGGCCTGGCGTGTCTATGAGGTTTATGAGGTATTCTTTCCCCTTGTATACGTGGGCTAAGCTTATGTTTGAGGCAAAAACCGTCATCTGCCTCTTCTGCTCAAGCTCCCAAGAATCGAGGAAGAGTTTCTGTCCTGCAACCTGTTCGCTGATTATTCCAGCGGCAGCTAGGAGGCTGTCGGAGAGGGTTGTTTTTCCATGGTCTACGTGGGCTATGATGCTTGTGTTTCTTATAACTTCCGGATTATTCATTAACTTGACTATTTCTTCAATTTGTCTATAACGTCCCATAGCTAAGCAGACCCCCAGCTAACAAAACGCCCATTGCTGATTATGGTCTTCTCGAGAGCACCACTTTTACATTGTTTAAACATTTTCAGCTTCGCTCTTGAAATGTAGGCTACATGGATGTAAAAATGGCAACCTATTAACTTTTTGTTGTCGCGGTCAACTTCGTAATGGCGCCAAGTTTTTATGAGGAAAAAGCGGATTTGAAACTGATGTTAAGTAAGAAATTTTTCTTAAGGCGTTATGCTGAGTTGGGTTGGGAATTTAGGGATGTTAAGCCAAGACAAGCCATAAGGATAAATTCCATGAATGCTAATGAAGGAGACGTCGTAGACAGGCTGAGGTCTTTAGGGGTTGTGCTTGAAAAAATTCCCTTCTTGGAACATGCCTATTGGGTTTGTAAATCAAAATTTTCCTTAGGGTCGACAACCGAATATCTTTTGGGCTTGTACTCAATTCAGGAGGCAGCTGCCCAAATTCCGGCAACGCTGTTCTCCGATTTGAAAGGTAAAATTGTGCTGGATGCATGTGCGGCACCCGGGGGAAAAACTGTCCAACTGGCTGATTTGATGGGGAACACTGGAGTAATAGTTGCCTTAGACGTTAAAAGGGAAAGGTTAACAGCCTTGTCAAATCAGCTTGAGCGATGCGGTGTCAAAAACACTGTGGTTTATTGTTTGGATGCTCGAAAAGTTTCGCAGCTTAAAATCAAGTTTGACAAAGTTCTTCTCGATGTCCCGTGCTCAGGCAACTTCGCGACAGATGAAGGGTGGTTCAATAGAAGAACAATTAGGGATGTTGAAAGGAATGCGGCGCTTCAAAGAGAAATATTGGCAGAAGCAGTTAAAGTCCTAAAGGATGATGGAGAAATAGTATATGCAACGTGCTCCCTAGAACCAGAAGAAAACGAATTCAACATAGAGTGGGCAGTAAGGAACTTGAACCTCAAAACCGAAAAAATTTGCTGTTACGGAGAAAAAGCTCCCACAAAAATTTTCGGAAAACAACTTGACAGTTCAGTGGAAAACTGCAGGAGAATATGGCCGGGTCAAACTCAAGGATTTTTTGTTTGTAAGCTTAAAAAGGGAGCGTGATTAGGATGATAAAGTCCATAATGGATTTTGTGAAGCGGTTTGATGCGGAACTGAGTCTTGACGAAAATTTGATTCTGAAAAAAGGTAACAGATGCTTCCTCTTAAATGAGAAATTGAAAAATTTTGTTAGAGGGGACTTCTTCTATGCTGGAATTTATCTTGGAGAAATTAGAAATGGGGGCTTCTCTCCAAGCATAAGTTTGTTGAAGATGATTGCGGAAAGGGCGGCAAACAAAATAATAGTTGATGGAAAAACCGCGTGGCTTTTCATATGTGGGAGAGACATTTTTAGGCAAGGAATAATTAGGGTGGATGGTTCCAAGAGAAAGGGAGACTTCACCCTAGTTCTGAATATGCGTGGAGAGTGTCTAGGATTTGGGGAAATCACACGGAATCTCGACGAGGAGGGAAATGGAGTTTATGTTAAAAACATTTTTGACATAGGGGACTTTCTGAGAAGAGAAAAGCGAGAGTCCTAGTCATCATGTCCTTTTAACTCATTTACTATTTCTTCAAGCTTCACAGTTTTTTGCTTCCGTTTTTTCAAGTTCCGAAGAACAACCGCTCCTTCCTTTAGCTCTTTTCCCCCAACTATTATTGCATACTCCATTTTTCTTCTGTCAGCGTCTTCCAAAGCCTTGGCCACCTTACGCCCCATAACCTCAACTTCCACTGGTATATCAGCGGTTCTGAGCATCTGCGCAATCTTCAAGGCTTCGCCTTTCAAGCTGCTTTCCACTGGTATTACCATGACAGCTCTCTCTGTCCTTTCGACGGCGACCTTTTGCATTTGCATGGCTAACATTATCCTATCTATTCCATGGGCGACACCCACAGCAGGCGTTGGTTCTCCCCCAAACAATTCGACGAGGTGGTCGTATCTTCCGCCTCCGCCTAGGGCTATGTCAAATTCTGGTACGTACACCTCAAAAATGATTCCCGTATAGTATTCAAGTCCCCGTGCAAACCCAGCGTCAACAATGATATCCATTTTACATTCGCTTTCTCGGATGAGCTTTAAAATTTCATAGAAGTTTTCTACGGCTTTAACGGCTTCTTCATATCCATCTACAAGTTTTCTCAATTTTTCTGCTATGGCAACCACTTCTCTGCCTTTTAGCTTCACAAGTTCATGCATTTTGTTTAAACAGCTTTTCGATACGCCAGCATCTTCCACAATTTTAAGTGCTTCCTCATACTGTTTCTTGTCCAACAGTTGCATGACGGCGTTTTGAGTTTTCTCTTCTAAGCCTTCTTGGTTAAATATTCCCCTCAAAACTCCAATATGCCCTATTTTGAAGACATAATCTCTCAGTCCAACAGACTCCATTAGGCTGTTGGTTAACATTAAAATTTCAACATCAGCTTCGGGCATGTTTGAACCCATTAATTCATAGTTTGATTGCCAAAACTCTCTATATCGACCTTTCTGCGGCTCATCGTAGCGGTAGACGCTTCCAAACGAAAAAGTTCTAAGCGGTCTAGGTTCTGTTCTCAGAGTTGTTGCAATTAGCCTCGCAACAGATGCTGTAAACTCGGGTCGTAAAGCGATATCTCTTCCACCTAGGTCTTTAAACACAAACATTCGCGACCGCACTTCCTCGCCGATTTTCGCCGCTAAAAGCTCATATGATTCGACGACTGGCGTTATAACTTCTTTATAACCGTAAATCTTGGCTATTTTTCTCGCTTTTTCCTCAATAAACCGCATTAGACTTGCCTCTTCTGCTAGGAAATCGCGCATTCCACGAACCGGCTTAAAGGCTTTCATCCTTTTCCCCACATTACTTTAACGTTAACTGCGAAACCGAATAGTAAACAGTTTCCCCTCTGCGGTTCATAACAGCCAAAACAAGCTCCTTCTTTAGGCTTTGGCAGTTCTTGAGGGCGTTTGTTAAGTCCTCTAACGCAATTGGTTTTCCTTCTTGAACGCTTAAAATTAAGTATTTAGCAGCGTCTTTGCCGTACTCGCCTCTTTCATAAACCCTAAAATCCACGCCTAAACCAAAGCCTTCCCTGACGACGTATCCGCGGTTTCTTAGGTCACGGTAGATTAAATATTTAGCCCAGGCATTTTCATCTATACTCTCATAGTGTTGCAGAAGATTTCTGAAATCCACGTTCCCTTCTTTTTCATCTTCAACCTCTAACATTCCTTTATCCATTAGGTAAAGCGCCTCGTAGAATGTGAGTAAAAGCTTACTGTTTTCCTCTGCACCATAGCCTCTGGAAGAAAGTTCTTTTATAGCATCCTTCTCGGAAATTCTAACACCCTTTTCCACAATAACGCCTTTAATCTTAACTTCTTGCCGGATTTGCTTTTCTGCCTTATTTTTATTCATGCAACGCCACCAGAGGTGTAAGTTTCATCACTTGCAGTCGGCTCTAACCTTGTCAAAGTCCTCCTTATATAAGATTCCGCTTTCACAGATAATAGCTGTCACATATTCCAGAGGAGTTATATCAAAGGCAGGGTTGAGAACATCTATGCCTTCAACGGCAATCCGCTGTGAACCGATATATAGAACCTCTTCAGGACTTCTTTCTTCAATGACAACATCTGCAGATGTGCGCGTTAAGTCAAAGGTGGATTTTGGAGCGGCAACATAAAAGGGTATGTTGTGTTCTTTGGCTAAAACTGCAATGGTGAATGTTCCAATCTTGTTGATGACAGCATCCTTAACTATCCTGTCAGCGCCAACCACAACCTTGTTAACCAGCTTCCTGCGCATCACGTAGCCAACCATGTTGTCGGTTATCAAAGTTACTGGTATTCCGTCCCTCTTAAGCTCGTATGCTGTGAGTCTGGCTCCCTGCAGTTTTGGGCGGGTTTCGGTGGCTATAACCCTTATGCGTTTTCCATCTTCCCATGCGGCTCTTATTATGCCTAAGGCTGTGCCATAACCCACAGTTGCCAAGGCTCCAGCATTACAATGCGTTAAGACGACATCACCGTCCGTTATGAGGCCGGCACCATACTTACCAATAGAACGATTTGCTTCAATGTCTTCATCAGCTATTCTTTGTGCTTCTCGGACAACAAAATCCGCCAAGTTCTCAGCGTTTCCATCGAAAGTTTTTGCTTTTTCAAGAATTCTGTCTATAGCCCAAAAGAGGTTAAAAGCCGTTGGGCGCGTCCTTTTAAGAGTTTCTGCTGCTTTTTCCATTTCCTTAATTAGTTTCTCCCTTGTTTTTGCTTTTGAATTGTAAGCGGTTAAAGCCAATGCAAAGGCTGCAGCGGCTCCTAGCAGAGGCGCGCCCCTTATTTTCATGGTTTTTATGGCTTCAGCCACCTCTTCGCAAGTTTTCAATTCCAAGAAAACGGTTTCATGTGGAAGCCTTGTCTGGTCTATTGTTACGACTTTTCCGTTTCGCCACTCTATTGTCCGTGTTTGCATTATGCCCAACCAGTAAACCGTTTATGCAGTTGAGCAGTATAAAATTTTGTTAGGGCAAGGTGAAGAACATGAAACGGGAAACTCTAATAAACCTTATTGAAAAATTTGGACGCCGATATCCAGAAGTTTTAGGTATAGACCTCTCAGAAGGAAAAGATGAAGAGGTTTTCAAATGGTTTTTGGCGTCAGTGCTTTTTGGAGCGCCAATAACAGAAACGTCAGTCATTAAAACCTACAACTGCTTCAAAAGGTATAACGTCTTAAGCCCAAAACAGATAATCGAAACTGGATGGGACGGGCTTGTCAAAATTTTAGATGAAGGCAGTTACACGCGTTATGATTTTAAAACTGCTGATAAACTCTTAGAAGTCATGCAAAATTTAATGGCAAAGTATAATGGAAGCCTCTGCCGCATCCATAAAGAAGCTTTAGACCCGCGCGATTTAGAAAAGAGGCTTAAAGATTTAGGAAAAGGCATAGGCAATGCAACAATAAGCATTTTTCTAAGAGAAATGCGCGACATCTGGGATAAGGCAGACCCTGCTCCAACAAACATTGTGGTTCTCGGCGCCAAAAACCTTGGAATAGTAAAGGATATTGGCGAAGACGCTTTGGCGCAATTAAAGCGCTTCTGGTTAAAAAACAAATTTGAAGGAAAGTCTTTTGCGAATTTTGAAACAGCGCTTCTTAGACTTGGAAAAGATTTCTGCAGAAAAAGAAGATGCACTGTTTGCCCTGTTAAGGCTGAGTGCTTGATTCGTGGGGCGCCTTAATGTAGGTGATAACCTCGATTGGGCATTCTCCAGCAATTTTCAATTTCTTCTTCCACTCGTCTCCAACAGCTATAAGCGAGAAGATCCCAGAAATTTCAGCCTTTGCCTTTTTAACCAAATTAACCATGGCCGCTTGCGTCTCCCCAGTTTTAATCATGTCGTCAACTATCAGCACGCTGTCCCTCTTTTTGATGGCGTCCTTCGGCACATAAAGCGTCACAGTCACTCCTGAATCCTTCCCCAAAACATAAGTCTCTTCTAAGAAAGCCTTGACGCCAACCTCTTTACTTTTCTTAGCAATTACAAGGTTCACTCCAAGAGCGTTAGCAACCATAGTCGCCAAAGGAATTCCGTCAACAGCCGCTGACAAAACTTTGGTTACACGTTTTCCAGCAAAGTTCGCCAAAGCATGATTAGCCGCTTGCTGAAGAACGTTAAAATCACCGATAATCTCAGTGTTATCAAAATACCCGTCCTCATCAAACCTTATTCTACTGCGAAGCTCCGCTTCCAACCCAACAATTTTCGACAAAACCTTCCAAAGTTGCTTCGCCCTAGAAGTATTTGGCAAAACATGCCCTTTGGCATATCTGCTTAAAACCGTAACTGGCAAACCAGTTTTGGAAGCCAACTCGCGATATGTAATATTCCTCTTATACTTCGCAGTTCTAAGCAGTTCAATCGTCATTAACCGAAGTTTTAAGTCCTCCGCATGTGTGCTCATAACAATCCCTTATACACTTACAAGTCAAACATTAAAGCATTTTCATTTATTATTGCAACGCAGATTTAAAATTTCCCCTCCAAAAAGAACATTACATAGCCTTTAGAAGTGGCGGGTCCGCTGGGATTTGAACCCAGGATCTCCGGCTTAGAAGGCCGACGCGCTTTTTGGAGCCTAAGCCAATCCAAGCTGCGCCACGGACCCTTCCTTATGGATTTCATAGGAGGTGCTGGATATAGTTTTATCTCTTTGGAACCGTGTAGGTTGTGGAAAATTAAGGGTGAACTTTAGTTTTTATTCAATGTAGATTGCAGGGCGGTATGGTTTGGCTGTTCGGGCTCTGTTTTTCGGGTCATAGCGTTGCGGTTCTTCCTCGCAATAGATTTGGATTTCAGCGTTTAACTCCTGCTTCAAAAAGTCTTTTGCCTCTTTTAAGGCTTGGTTCTCGTCGAAAACTCCGATTTTCAACAGTTTTTGCTTTCTCTCCATGGGCATACGCTTTACTTCCTCCATAATTTTGTTCGTAAATTCTGCAACTTCCTTTGCTTTAGCTTTTAATTCTGGGTCTTGGAGCAATTCCCTTATTATGCCGCTTTGGAGAGCCTCTGATGAAACAGATTTTTCAATTATTTTTAGGTAGGTTTTCCACTTCCAAGAGGAAGCTGTGTAGTAGCATATTCTTTTAGGTTTTATGCTTGTTGCCTTAACTATGTTTTGTGTATCCTCTAATAGGTTCATGATTAACGTTTCATTTTCCTCTGCTTTGACATCCGTCTTTGTTTCATCTGCTGTCGGCCATGTGCCTAGCGAAACGAAGCCTTGCCCACCCATAATCTCCCACAATTCCTCGCATATGTGCGGTGCAAAGGGAGCTAACATCCGTATTTGAACGTCTAATGTCTCGCGGAGCATGTGCGGCATCGTGTTTTCTTGCATTGCCTTTGCACGTTTTTGGTACCATTGAACGTCTTGGTCTAATTCAAATAGGATGCTGTGGATGGCTTTTCGTACAGCTAATTTTTCCATGGCTTCTGTTGCCTTTTTGACGTGTTCTTGCAACCTGCTAAGCATCCACTTATCTATTGTTGTTAACGTTTTCTCCGAAACATCAGCCTTCGGGTTTTTAGCCGCTTCCAATACAAGTTTATGAAGGCGTTCCAATCTGTCGCGCATTGATTTCGCCACCGACGGACTAAAATCAGCATCTTGCAACAGTTCAGCAGTTCCCAATACGCCCAGCCTTATGGGGTCTGCTCCAAACATGGCAAGGCCTTCTCTTAGCGGTATTATGTTTCCGAAGGATTTGCTCATTTTTGCGCCTTCCATAGTTACATGACCGTTTGTCACTATTTGGCGTGGCCAATGGTTTTCTGGGAATATGGCTGTGTGGTTGAATATCATGAAGGTTAGATGGTTTGGGATTAGTTCGTGGGCAGAGTGTCTGCTGTCAAGAGGATAAAAGTACAGGAATTCTCGACGCATCTTCTCTAAAATTTCTATGTTTAACTTTGCTTTTTTCGCTATTTCTTTTGCATCTCCAATTCCTAGAAAAACATAATCAAAAACATCGTCTGTTAGTTGGTCTGGTTTGATTTCGTGTTCCTTTATGTGTCTTGCTATGGTGTAATAAGCCATGTAAATTGTTGAGTCTGAAAGGGATTCAATAATCCATTCTGGGTCCCATGGCAGTCTCGTGCCTAAGCCCGATTTTCTCGCGCATGCCTTTTCACGAAGCCAGTCTATCACGTACCTGTATTCTGCGCGGAGTTCTTCTGGTAGGATTTTCATTTTTTCTAGGCATTTGTAGGCTAAGGCTTTCCATTCTGGGTTTCCATAGTCTATAAACCACTGGTCTTCAAAGATTTTTACGATGCATTCTGTTCCGCAACGGCATTGAACTGGCCTATTCAAAAGCTCATACATCACTGTGACTTTGCCTTCGGCTAGTAGGTCTTGTTTTACTTTTTCTTTTGCTTCAGCCACTGGCAGCCCAAAATATTTTCCGGTGATTTGCTTCATCTTGCCATTGTGGAATTCATGTCTGTAGACTTCTTTTGTGGCTTCTTCGAGTTTCGGGTCTGTTTGTTCTTCTATGCCCATTCTTTTAACTACGTCGCCTGCTGGAACTTCTGAATATGAGGGAACTTCAATTAGGGAAATGGGCTTTATGGAGTTCACGTCTTCCGCGGTTAATCCGTACTCTTTCAGTTTTGGCGAGTCTCTTTTGATGTTTTCTAGTGCGACGTAATCGTAGGGGGCGTGTCCAGGAACGGACATTACTACGCCTGTTGCGTTTTTGGGGTCAACGAAGTCTGCTGGAAGAATTAGGATTTCGTTGTTTGTGACTGGGTTTACAGCCTTTTTTCCTATAAGCTCTTTTCCTTCAAAGCTTTCCAGTATTGTGACTTTTCTGTTTTGATATTCTAGTTTTTCTGCGCATTCTTGGCTTATTATCCATTTTTCGTTGTCAACTGTGGCTTTTACGTATTTGGCTTTTGGATTCAGCCAAATGTTTGTCACGCCGAAGACCGTTTCTGGACGCAGCGTAGCTGTTGGGAGAACCCATTCGCCATGTTTAAATTTTATTAGTGTGAACTCGTCTATTTCTGGTTCAACATCGCCCACCGTGTCATGTTGCCCTACGGGATTTCCACATTTTGGACACCATCCCACTGGATGGCTTCCACGTTTTATGTATCCTGCTTGGCGGAGTTTGTGGAACTGCCATTCGATAAAGCGGTTGTATTGTGGGTCTATTGTTGTGAATTCGCGTCTCCAATCTATGGAATAGCCTATTCGCTTCATTCCTTCTTTTATTTCTTCATGGAAGTAGCGAGCCATGGCAAGCGGGTCTGTTAAGTCTTTAAGCTTCTCCTTTGGAACCTTATAGACTTTCGTAAAGTCCCTTATTAGTTCCTCGTCGTTTTCCGCGAGGCGCCTAGACATGGCTAAGACTGGAGTTCCAGTATAGTGGAAAGCCATAGGCAAGAGCACATTATAGCCGCGCATCCGCATGTATCTGGCGTAAACATCTGTCAAAGTGTAGGTTCTCGCGTGCCCTATGTGCTGCGGAGAGTTTGGGTACGGGTAAGCAACAGTTATAAAGAACTTTGGCTTCGACGGGTCTGGATTCGTCTCGAAAATTTTTGCCTCTTCCCAACGCTTCTGCCATTTTTCCTCGATTTCTTTCAAAACTTCCATAAAACTTTCTGAACTGGCTTGAGAAGTATTAAAGGTTTTGTTTTCACGAACAGAGAACTATATCCCTCATTTCGATAACACCGTTAACTAATCTATACAAAGATGCATTAATCTTTTACTAAATCTTCCCATATTTTGACAAGTGTTATTAACAACCTCGAAAACTTTGATTTGAGGAATAATTTTATGCCGAAGCAAAAAAGCTGGTCTGAAAAACTGAAAAACAGCAAGGGCTTACCAAAAGTTGAGAAAATAACTGAAAAGATGAGTAAAAGGTGGGGTTCGGGTACCGTTGTAATTCCAGCACCAATTGAAGTTGATGAAATCATGAAGAAAGTGCCAAAAGGAAAACTCATAACCATCAACGAGATTCGCAGTGCACTAGCCAAAAAACATAAGGCAACAATAGGCTGTCCCATGACAACTGGCATTTTCGCTTGGGTTGCCGCAAACGCCGCAGAAGAACAGAGAAAGAAAGGCGAAAAGAACATCACGCCATATTGGCGCACGCTTAAGACAGGCGGAGTAATAAACGAGAAATATCCTGGCGGAGCGGAAGCCCAGAAGAAACTTCTGGAGATAGAAGGACATAAAGTGGCGAGAAAGGGCAAAAATTACGTGGTTGTTGACTACGAGAAGGCTCTTGTGAAACTATAGTTTTAATTGTTTCTTCAATGTTTCTTCTGCTTTTTCAATCGCCTCTTGCAGTTTGTCGACTTTTGTTCCTCCGCCTTGGGCAAAGTTTGGTCTTCCGCCTCCTCCGCCGCCTAAAAGTGCTGATGCTTGTCTTACAATTTCGCCTGCGTCAACGCCTTTTTCCAACGCCTTTTTCCCAGCCATAACCATTATCCGTGCAGTTTTGCCATTAGACCCGTAGAAGATGGCGACTGTTGCCTCGTCTTTTTTGATTATTTCATTTGCGGTCTGCACCATAAGGTCAACATCAATTAACTCTTGAAAATTACGCAAGACAACGTTGATATCACCAATTTTTCTTGTCACAATAGTTTCAACTCTGTCTTTTAGCCCTACACTTTCTCGAATCGCCGTCTCTTTAATTAGCTTTCGTTTCTCGGCTTTTGCCTCTTTCAGTTCATTGACAAGTTTCTCCACTGTCTTGTCAAGCTTTTCCAGTGGAGCGTTGAGGATTTCTGAAAGTTTCCATAATAGCTTCTCGTTTTGTTGCACAGCCTTAAGGGCTGGAATCCCAAAGGAATAAACCAGTCTTTCCACTCCGTCTTGAACTCTTTCAGTGTGAATTATTTTAATAAAGCCTATTTCGCCAGTGTTTTTCAAGTGTGTTCCGCCGCAAGCCTCAACATCCCAGTCCCCAACCCTAACAACCCTGATTTCTTTGCCTGGAACTGCCCCGCCTTGATAAAGTCTAAAACCGTATCGGCTTTCTGCTTCGCTTCTCGGCATCCAGAGAGTTTCAACTGGAATGTTCTGCAAGACGGCTTGGTTTGCCAACGTTTCTATCATGTGAACTTCTTCTGGTGTTAGTCTGCGATAGTGCGAGATGTCAAGCCTAGAGGTTTCTATGCCTTTCTGGGTTCCAAACTGCCAAACATGCTGCCCCAAAACACGGCGTGCAGCTCCATTAACAACATGTGTAGCGGTGTGACTCTTCATAAGGCTGTAGCGCCTATCCCAGTCAATAAAGCCCTTAACCTTAATGCCTTCCTCCGGAGTTTTTCCAGTTATCTTGTGAACAATCACTTTACCAATTTTTTTAACGTCAACAACAGCAACTTTGCCGCCGTCAAACATGAAATAGCCGTTGTCTGCTGGTTGCCCCCCGCCCTCCGGGTAAAAACATGTCTTGTCTAAAACCACGTATTCGCCGTCTACCACTTTTAGAACAGTTGCCTCAAACTCCTTCATGTACTGGTCTTTGTAATAAAGCGGTTCGGTTTCTGGAAGGTTGGCAACAGCGTTTTCAAGCCACTTCTCAGCTTTAGTTTCTTCTTCCTCCACTGGTTTGGAGGCTTGCATGTGTCTCTGAGCAATCAGTGCATAGAAGTTTTCTGGAACTTCAACATTCAATCCTTCGTTTTCCGCTATCTGCTTAACGATTTCTGGTGGAAGCCCATGAGAATCATAAAGCTCCGTCAAAGTCTCGATAGGAATTTTTTTGGCTTTTTTCGTTTTAAGCTCGCCGGAAGCTCTTTTTACGAGCCCTTCGCCTCTTTTTATTGTTTCCTCGAATTTTTCCTCTTCCACCTTGAGCATTTCCATTATTTCGTTTCGCATTTCCTTGAGGTGTGGGTAATCCTTTGACCAAAGCTCAATTTGCATGTCCATTATGTCATAAAGCCTCTCAGTTATCCCAAGCATCTTTAGCAGGCGGTAGATTCTGCGGAAAAGCAACCGAGCTAAATACCCTTCATGAATGTTTGAAGGAACAACCCCTTCAGAAAGGATGAAACTTAAACATTTAGTGTGGTCTGCCACGGCGAAGGCGTTTTCAATTGGCGTAAGATGCTTATCCAAATAATCAATGTCTGCGCCTACAAGCTCCGCCATTCGCTTTCTAGCTTCAAGTCTACTCGCCGTTTTATCCAAGCTCACTAAACCCGAGAATTTGGCTGCTTCAACCAACAATTTCTCGTCAACTTTTATTCCAGCCATCTTGAAGATTTTGTCGAGTAAACTGCCGTAAACCGTGTGGAAGCAGCTCGGCGCACCTTGCGAAAGCCAAGCGTAGCGGTCTATTCCATAACCAGTGTCAACAGTTCTTATGGGCAGTTTAACAAATTCGTCGTTGATGACCTTGTATTGCATAAAAACTAAGGTGGCGACTTCAAGCCCCCTAATGATACATTCGACATCTGGACCGGCGTTTCCTCCACCAACCCAAACATCTTCCTTGTAAACTATTTCTTCAGATTTCACACCCAAGTCTTCTGTAACCCATTGGTGGTGATACCGAACCGTCTGGTCTTTCCAATAAACTTCCTTGTCCGGATAATTAAAGGCATGAGCTCCACCCATCTCAAAAATTGTTAAGTGTCTGCCAAAGGTTGGCCCAGTGTTGGCTATGTCCACAAGGCGGATGCATGGCTGAGAAACCACAAGTGGGTTTGCTGGAGGTGGCGCTATTCCTTCTGTTACGTATGGTTGAAAGTCGATTATGCTTGCGTGGGTTAAGTAAATGTCATCTCGCCACCGCGCCACAACTGGGTAAGGCTTTATTCGCATATGTCCGTGCTTTTCGAAGAATGAGAGGAAAGCCTCACGCATCTCAGAGAACGTGTAGGTTTTTCTTGTCGGGGGATTATCTATAAAAGTATAGTAAGCGCAGCCTTCTGAAGTTGCCTCTCCACAAGTTTCCTGGTCTGGGTTCTGCGTCCAAAAATATTCTCCACATTTGGGACAAAGCTTCCTAACGTAACCTGCTTCTCGAAAGAATGGAAGGCTATATTCCTCTTCTGGAAACTTCTTTTTCAATTATTCCAAACACTCCAGCGAGCACTAATTTGGATTTCAATGGATTAACGAGTCGCAAACATTTAAACTATTTGTGATTCTTCATATTCTTCTTGCCAGTAGTTGACTACGTTATTAGCCGCAAATTCAATCAACCAAGTTTAAAGCCGAGCAGGAATCCAGCGAAGAAGCTTCCGAAGAAAGGAATTAAAGATATTAGACCAATAAGCCACCCAGCTGCTTCGCCAGCAAGGTTCAGCAAACCGGCTAAGGAATCCCATAGTCTCTCGTAATTTATGTTTATTATTCCGCTGGCGCTCATATAGAGGAGCGCAATTATGAACAAGCCTATCAACATGACTATAAGTTTACTTACTTTCTTAATCGTAAAACCGACTATAAAGCCGCCTACTCCACCTAATCCAAGCTGGTATGCAAGGGACGGAATTATTTCACTCAAGTCGGTCTCTCGTTTGTTAAAGCTATCAAAAGTTTGATTTAAATCTATTTCACATTCATTAAATTAGCAAAATGTAACTGAAGGAGGTGAAACTCCACGGACTTAATGGACATATACATACTGAATCTCGCAGTTACTCTAGGCATGTTTGTTGTTTTGATTTTCAGAGCTTGGATTGAGCAGAAACATTACCGTATGATGTGGAGAGAGCTTGAATGGCGGGAAACATACAGAACAATGGGGCGCTTGCTGCGGGCGGAAAGAGACCTATTCACAAAGGTGGAAGGCGGCGAGGAACTTTATCAGATGCTTTGCGAAATCTTCAAAGCCAACGAAGGGAAAACTTAAGGAAAATGCCACTCATCAATCAATTTTTCAATTTTCGCTTGCCGCTTCTCTAAGCCATAACGCCTAAAAGGCTTAGTCAAATGCCTCTGGGAGCGAGGCGAAGTTATGTAAAGACCTCTTCTTATCTCACGTTTAATTTTAACCCCAACTTTCCCGAGTTCGCCATATTTTAAGTTACATTTTTCACATCTGAAACCTTTACCTTTTCCCATAGACTTCAGTCTTTTGCCGCATTTAGGGCAAAGCGGATTTTGATAAACAACTTTTGGCGCAAGTTTCAACAAGCGGATTTTTTCAAGGTTTATTGTTAATGGTTTCTTCCCTGAGGGTTTACGAACACCACCATAAACTTCGACATAATCTCCCTCAATCAGTTTGCTTGCAACCTTGCGTAAAGTGCCAGTTGGCTCGTAGGCTGCGCAGTCAACTCGCCCACTATTATCTCTAATTGAAAAAATAACATGCCTTCTCGGGACGATTTTTGGCTCAGAAGCTACAAAACCTCTCGCAACGACAGGGTGATAAGGTTTTATTTGGCTAAGCTTTTCAACCCGCTTCAGATGAGCGTCAGTTCCCTGATTCGTGCGGAATATAACCCATCTTTCTATCGGCTCTAAGGGCTTAACCATGCTAAAGGCTTTTTTGACGTCTTCTGGTGTTTCCCCTCTGATGCCAAAGAGGATGGGATCTGGACCCCTAGGCGTAATAATCACTCTTTTCTTTTCCCAATCAACATTGTTGAATGTGTAAGGCTGCGTCGCCTCATCCATTTTGAATATGGAATCATCGTCAACCATCCTCTTTAAGCCATAGTTCTCTGGAACGCGGTAAGCGATAATTTCATACGTGTGGTCTCTTTGAAGGGTTTCGCCGACAGCCGCCAAACCGCCAATAATCCCTCTACCATTTTTGAAGCCCACAGCTTCAGCCCTAAATTTCTTTACAAGTTTTAAGGCTTCTTTTAGACTTACAACACCCGTTATGGTTTTTTTAGAGAAAATTTTAATCTCCTTTGGAATTTTTTCAGTTTTCAAAAAGACTATGCCCGGTTCTGTCCCTTTAAAATCTATGTCAGAATATTCTTCCACAGTGCTTATAACCGTCTCCTTTATCTTTTCTTCAACGTTTCCATCGCACTTTATTCTTAAACATAACGCTCCATTTCCTCTGGTTTTCCACGGCACATTAGGATTCAGCCTAATTAGATTCAGGTAGTCGATGAATTCTACTCTGAACTTTTGCAGTTTTTCCACTAGAAGGGCAGCGATATATGTTGTACATCCTTTCCGCGTCGAATCTGTATCATCAAACCCTATGTGCATTGTTATAGCAGCCATTTTGGTCTCCTTTGCCAGTTTTTCCTTCAGTTTTATAACGACAGTATATAATGGAAATTTGGAATAAATTTATTTTAGAATCTACTTAATGTAAGAATCAGTTAAACCTTTGGTGGAGGAATTTAATGGCGCAACAAGCAGCTGTGAGGGTTGAAGGGCTTGTAGTTGCTTATGGCTCTTTTGTGGCTGTTGACAATCTATCATTCACCGTTCAACTAGGCGAAATTTACGGTTTGCTTGGTCCCAACGGGGCTGGCAAAACCAGCACAATAAAGGCTTTGGTTGGTGTTTTGCAGCCGCGCTTCGGTAAGATTGAGATTTTTGGTATGCCGCTTTCGGATGAGGTGGCTGTGAAAAGTCAGATTGGCTATGTTCCTGAGGAAGTTGTTTTGTTTGACTCGCTTACTCCGAGAGAATTTTTCGAGTTTATAGCTTCGGTGAGGCGTTTAAAGGCGGAGGTTGTTAATCCTAGACTTGAAAAGTTAGCTCATGCCTTAGACATTAAACAATATTTTGACACTCCAATTGCTGCCTTATCAAGAGGAAACAAGCAAAAAGTGGCTGTAACCGCAGCTTTACTGCATGAGCCAAAGCTTTTGATTCTAGACGAACCACTAATAGGTTTAGACGCTCGCTCTTCAAAAATCCTAAAGGAACTAATAACATTCCATGCTAAAAAGGGAGGGGTCGTCATATTTTCAACACACATAATGGAAGTTGCAGAGAAATTATGCACAAGAGTTGGAATAATAAACGAGGGGCGGCTTGTGGGCGAAGGAACTGTTGAAGAACTACGCAAAATCGTCGAAAGCGCCGAGGGTTCTTTGGAAGACATTTTCCTTAAAGTGACTGAACAAGAGGCAGACATGCGGGAAATAATAAGGGCTTTAGAAGAGGAGCAATAACCGTGAAGATTAAGGAGTTGTGGCGACTATCCAGCACGGTGTATAAGGAAGTTTCTTTTCAGTCAATTTTCTCTCTCCGCACTGGCGCAATTCTTCCCCAAAAAGAAAGCGACATTGAACGCCTTGTTAAAAACGCTGAAGTGAACACTTTAATCAGCAAAATTCTAACAACAATTTTCATAGCTGCTTTTGGCTTTTCGTTTTTTCTTTCCACGACTACTATAACGGGACCAATAGAAACTCCTAAGGAACTGGTTGTAGCCGGCGGCGTCACAGCCTTTCTTGCCATATTGCTGTTTCTAATAGCCTTTATGGGGCTTCAAGTTGCAACATCTTTTGTTTCCTCAAAAATCGCCGATATTTTAAGCGCGCTTCCCCTTTCAAAACGTGACATTTCACAAGTGGTTTTCCTTTCTTTCATAAGAATATTTGACATACCGCTCATCGTCGCACTAACAATTTTTCCCATCATATACGCTATTTCCACTGGCTCGTTTTTAGGCGGGTTAGTTTCTTTCCTCAGTGTTGGTGTAACGGAAATTTTCGCCTTAGCCCTTACCATAAGTCTAGCTGGGTTCTTCTACTCCAGAATTCTCAGTTTAGGCGGAAGGTCCATGTGGAAGGCGCTCTTACGATTCATCTTCTTGATTGTCTGGATTCTTCCATCGTTCGGAGCTTATCTTGTAGTTAATTTTGCCGTGCAAATAGCCCAAACATTCGCTTTAATGGCTCAAGCGTTTTCCTCTTTACATTTTATAGCGTTGATTTACCCGTTCTCCTTCGGTTTCCTAGCGTCTTATGCCACCTTTTTAGACAAAATTAACTATTTTGTTCTAGGCTTATCGATAATCTCTTCTGTTGTATACATTGTCCTTGCAATCTACTGCCTAAAATTCGTCACGCGCTACATTAGCCAAATCAGCGTTGGATTTGGAGGAATCGTTACGCCTAAAAGGGAAATGGTTAAGGACACGTTTATTCAACCGCAAGTTCCATGGTTTGGAATAATCCGCAAAGACTTAAGGATGGCTTCTAGGTCACCTTCCTACGCAAGCTTGTTCCTTTTACCCGCTCTGCAGACAGCTATCCTCGCGATTTCTTTTTCATTTGGTGAAATTGGATTAAGCGCTACTTTGGGAATGTTGTTTGGAATGTCTTTAGTAACCCTTCTGCTTCCACCAACACTGCTTTCTATAGAAGGCTTAGCCTCCATCTACACACGGAGCCTTCCACTAAAAAAGAGAACACTAATTCTCGCTAAAGTAGTGTTGACAACAGCCATATACGCAATTTCTTTAATTGTCCTTTTTGCTGCAGCGGTGTTTTTGAAAAAGAATTTTGTTTTTATCCTAACTTTTGGGGCAATCCACACGCTTTCAGTTGCAGCGGCAAGCATGTTGGAGCTTAAGATTTTGATGGACAAATTTTGGAGTGAGGCTTTCGCTTTAGGCAATGTCTATGCAAGACTGAGCACATTTATTCTCGTCCTTGTCCCTGGGCTTATTATGGTTTTAGTTCCACTAGTGGCTGCTTTAATAGCATATCTTCTAGCCGATTATTTGACGGTTTTAGCAGTTTTCTTCGCCGTTGCCATTTCAGAGTTTACCATTATGGGGCTGGCTGTTTTTCGCAGGTAGTCTTATAAGGTTAAAAAAGTGGGTGGATGGATTTTATTTGCTGGCTTCTTCAATAACTATCATTGTTAATGTTGACCTAACCTTGTCAAGTCTTCTTATGCGCCAAGTCACGATTTCTTTAAGCTTATCCATGGTGTTTGCTTTAACTCTGGCAACTATGTCATAAACGCCATAAACAGCGCAGGCTTCATCTACTCCCTCAACCTTTTTCAACTCTTTCAGTACGTCGTTTTCTGAACCTATTTCTGTATTAATCAACACAAAGGCTGTAGGCATTTAAATCTCCTCATTTAATGTTACTCTTATAGATTAAAATATTTTGCTGCTTCAAAGCTCCAGCTTGTTCCCCATTTTGACTCGCAACTTTATTTAAATACTTGAGGCCTACTGATTTTAGCGTTAACTTAGGATTTCGAGGTTAGAAAATGGCATATGTTAACCGGGAGAGAGACGCTCTATATTCTCAACTTCATTCAATCGAATCTGAGCTTTCAGGCGCCTCTGCAGCCATAAGTGATGTGGAGAGTAAGCTGGCACGTATTGAAGGGGCTATGGGTTATCTTCCCAGCAGACTCGCAACAGTTCGCGGACGTGGGTATGCGGCAATGGGACATTTGGAGAAAAGCATAGAATTGCTAACTAGAAAATGGAATGATTCTGCTCCGCTTCTCAAACAAACTTTTCTCAGCAACGTTCAGCCCTTAACATCGCAAATTCGCACATTGGAATCTGAAGCCAGAAGGCTACGGGTTGAAATAGACCGCGGTAACATAATCTATTGTCAATCTATGGCAACGCGCCTTCGCATAGACGCCTCCTCTTTGAAGGCAAGAGCGATTTCTGAAGCAAGTAAAGTAAGCGCACCCATAAACGAATTAACATCAAGTATTGACGCCATAGACAGAGATTTGAAAATAGCCGAAAAAACCGTTGAACTCTTTTCTCAAGCTTCCTTCCCATTAAAGCAGGATGAAAGTCCAGTCCTGGCCATAGAAGGAAAAATTATGACTGGTGAAAAGAACGAGGGAACTTTATACTTCACAAATCAACGTTTCATCTTTGAAGGAAAACGTGAGGTTGTGTTAGAGAAGAAACTCTTTATCGCTACTAAAAAGAGGCTTGAGCGCACAGTCCTTTTAGAACAGCCCATCGGCGCTTTGCAAGAAATATCAAAAGGAAGAGTCGGGTTAATTGCTTGGACTGGAGTATACATTCGTTTCAAGCCAGAACGCAATTTAGCGGAAACTCCTTTTGACGTGAAAGATTGGGAAGCAGACGTGATTACAAGGTTCTTCAGTTACATAATTGGCGGTGAAGCCGACAGAGACATAGCCGCAATTAGGGGCGTAACACTAAAGGAAACTCCATCCATCCAAATCGTTCGGTGCCCCAACTGCAACGCCCCATACACACGCGAAATTTACAAGGGACAAACATCTGTGCAGTGCGAGTACTGCGGAGCCGCAATAAAAGTGCAATGAAAAATAAGGATACTCTTATCTCTTATTTGCAACAATAAATTAGTTAGGTTTGAATATGACGAACGAAAAACATGAAGAAGATTTCATTTCAAGCAGAGAAATGCGTGCCCTAGAAGTTAACGCCGAATATTTTGGAGTTTCCCTTCTTCAACTCATGGAGAATGCAGGGCACAGCGTAGCCATAGAAATTGCTTCAAGATTCAAACCCGAAAAGCCAGTTGCCATTTTCTGCGGCTTAGGAGGAAACGGAGGCGACGGCTTCGTAATTGCGAGGCATCTATCTTCCTTAGGCTTCAAAGTCACCGTTATCCTAGCTGGAAAGGGAAAGGACATTTCCCACAAGGCAGCTTTGGAAAACTGGAACGCTCTACAATCTCTGAAAGAAAACATAGTTATCCACGAGGTTTCAGACAGTTCGCTAATACCACAAGTAAACGCCGAAATAGTTGTAGACGCCCTTCTCGGAACAGGCACCAAAGGAACGCTTAAACCACCAATTTCTCATCTAGTTGAGAAAATCAACTCTCTCAGCGCTTTTCGAATCGCCGTAGATGTGCCAACAGGCATAGACTCAGACACTGGAGAAGTTTTGGGAAACGCCGTCAAAGCCCACTTAACAATAACATTTCACAAACCAAAGAAGGGGCTCTTAAACGCTAAAGAATACGCTGGCGAACTCATTGTGAAAGGCATAGGCTTGCCAAAAGAGCTTGAAAATTATGCTGGACCAGGCGATGTTCTACTGGTCAATAAGCCTCGTCCCAGAGAATCCCATAAAGGAGACTTTGGACGCTTACTAATCATAGGCGGAAGTGAAACTTTCTCTGGGGCTCCAGCCATGGTGGCTTTGGCAGCCCTACGCACAGGCATAGACTTGGCTTACGTGGCTGCACCTGAAAAAACCGCCCACGCTATTTCAGCCATGTCACCTGACCTCATCACCATAAAGCTTTGGGGTGAACACTTGAATCCGGGCAATATACCGTCGTTAAAGGCTTATGTGGAAAAGGTAAGCGCTGTTGTTCTAGGTCCCGGGTTAGGCTTACATACAGAGACAAAAGAGGCTGTTAAGGCTATAATTGATATTATCGAAGGCGCCGGTAAGCCGTTGCTCTTGGACGCAGACGGTCTAAAGGCTTTCGCGGAATTTAAAAAGAAGTTGAATGTGCCCACGGTTTTAACTCCTCATGCAGGGGAATACGCTATACTAGCTGGAAAGAGGCTTTCAGAAGATTTGAAGGAAAAAGTTTTAGAAGTGCAGAAAACCGCCGCTGAATTAGGCGCTACAGTACTGCTGAAAGGTTCAGTTGACGTGATTTCTAATGGAAAACGCTTCAAACTTAACTTCACTGGAAATCCTGGCATGACCGTTGGCGGAACTGGAGATGTGCTTTCAGGAATCGTCGGTGCTTTCCTTGCTCAAGGGGCAGATCCTTTTGAGGCTGCGGTTGCTGGCGCTTTTGTTAATGGTGCTGCTGGAGACTTTGTTTTTGAAGAGGAAGGTTATCACATGGTTGCAACAGACCTTTTGGAGTGGATTCCGCAGGTTTTGAATGATCCAATGAGCCACTTGAAGGTGCGAAAAACTATTGCCAAAACTAATTAACATAGTTGTTTATCATGCTGGACAATGTGACCCCAAAAAGTGTACAGCTCTAAAACTTAAACGTCACGGTTTAGTCCGAGTGGTTCGCCGAATCAGATTTCTTCCAAGAAGAGCTGTTGTGCTTAATCCCCTTTCGAAAATAGCCTTTTCACCAGCTGATAGACAACGCATAGAAAAATTCGGGTTAGCCGCCTTAGACTTTAGCTGGGAACATGCCGAAAAGGCATTGCTTAAAAGTGTTCGAGGGACATCGCGGTGCTTGCCCTATCTATTAGCTGGAAACCCCGTCAATTTTGGACAGCCAACAAGGCTCAGTACCGCCGAAGCCCTAGCAGCAGCCCTCTACATCGCTGGGTTTAAAGAAGAAGCTTACAAACTTCTTTCGATTTTTAAATGGGGACACACCTTCCTAGAACTCAACAAAGAAAGACTTGAAAGCTACTCGAAGGCAACCGACAGCAAAGCCATGATAGAATTGCAAAAACAATTCATGTAACATCTTTTACTATCTCTATCGTCTTCCTAAGATTTAAAGGGAACAGAATATAACTTTGTTGCTTGTATCTGCGAGGTTGCGTGAGAAAATGCAGGAAAGAGAACTTCTTATGATTCCTGGTCCGACGAATGTGGATCCCTCGGTGTTGCGAGCCTTGAGCAAGCCACCACTATCTCATACAAGCCAAGAGTTTGCCGACGTCTTTAAAGAAGCTCTGAATAACCTGAAAAAAGTTTTCATGACTAAGGAAGAAGTTTTTGTGATTGCTGGATCTGGAACTTTGGCTTTAGAAATGGCTGTTGCCAACATAATAGAGCCGGGAGACAAAATTTTAAACACGGTTTCCGGATTTTTCGGGCAGTATTTCGTTGAAATGGCAAAGGTTCATGGAGCAAAGCCGAGGGTTTTGGAGGTCCCTTGGGGTAAAGCCGTAAAACCCGAGCAGGTGAGAGATGCTTTGGAAGAAGGCGATTACAAGGCTGTTACAGTCACTCATGTGGAAACTTCAACTGGTGTGATGAATCCCATCAGGGAAATAGGTGAAGTTGTCAAAAAGTATAGCGACGCCCTTTACATAGTTGACACTGTTTGTTCACTTGGCGGAATGGAGGTTCGAGTTGACGAGTGGAACATAGACATCTGCGCTTCTGGGTCGCAAAAATGCTTGGGCGTTCCACCCGGCTTAGCTTTGCTTTCTGTAAGTTCAAAAGTCTTGGACTTTTTGGAAAAAAGGAAATGTTCGGTAGGATTTTGGTATGGAGACCTTAGAAACTGGTTGCCAGTTATGAGAGACCCAACAAAATATTTCGCAACTCCGCCAGTAAACATGATTTACGCCCTTAACGAAGCTTTGAAACAGTTGCTTGATGAAGGGTTAGAAAATCGGTTTAGAAGACACAAGGTTCTCGCCGAAGCCTTTAGAGCAGCCATGCACGCATTAGACCTCAAACTTGTGGCAGACCAAGAATGCGCTTCTGACACAGTAACAGCTGTTTACTATCCTGAAAACATTGAAGATAACAAATTTCGGAGTGAAATGAAAAATCGCGGAATAATTGTTGCCTCAACGCTTGGTCCAATAAAAGGAAAAGGTTTCAGAGTTGGCCACATGGGAAACGTAAACCAAAATGACATAATGTCCACAATATCCGCTGTAGAGGCAACTTTGAGGCGTTTCGGATACAAGTTTAGCTATGGGGCAGGGTTAAGAGCAGCTGAGGATAAAATTCTTCTCCTGTGAAAAGCAAAGCGGTGCTGGATCTGATCATGTTTTCTGAGGAGTTAAAGGGCTACCTTAAAAGCATGAAAGTTGATGTGAGATTTTTCGAGTTTGAAGAGCACACGATGACTGTTGATGCTGCTGTCAAGCGGCTTGGCGTGAGCCGTGAAAAGATAGTGAAGAGCATAATCTTTGTCGATGATGCTGGTTTGCCGCTTCTCGCTATTGTCACCGGCAACGATAGGGTAAGCGAAGAAAAGCTTGCTAGCGCTGCTGGAGTTAGGAGAGTTAGAAGGGCTAATTCCGTTGAGGTGAAGGCTTTTACTGGTTATAATGTTGGCGCTGTTCCACCTGTCGGTCATAAAATGCGTATGAGAACTTTTATTGACGAGAAAGTTATGACATACGAAAAGGTTATCGGGGGCGGCGGACAGATTAACATGCTTCTTGAGATTAGTCCAGCTGAGATAAGAAGGCTGACGAATGGCAAGGTTAAGGATATAAGTGAATGAGTATGGAAGCAACGGTGGACTTTTACACATTCATTTTCTCGGCGATTTTGTTGTCTTTGTCTGGAGTAATGTCTCCAGGTCCATTATTCGCTGTGACAATTGCAAAGTCATTAAAAGATAAGATGGCTGGAGTTCTAATATCTGTTGGACACGGAGTTGTAGAGTTTCCTTTGATGTTCTTGATCTATTTTGGTTTAAGCCAACTTCTCACTTCGAACCTTATCCAGAAAATCATCGGTTTTTTCGGAGGTCTAATTTTGATATTTATGGGTGTTCAGATGTTTAGGTCTCGAGGAGAAAATGATGATGGAAGTTCCTATTTAAAGTATGGCTCGTTGATTGCGGGTGTTCTTGCAACTGGAAGCAACCCTTATTTCTTGGTGTGGTGGGCAACTGTTGGTGCTGACTTAGTGATGAAGGCGGCTGTTTTTGGTTTAATTGGGTTTTCAGTTTTTGCTGTGGTGCATTGGTTGTGCGACTTTTTCTGGAACACTTTTGTTTCTGTAACCGTCTTTAAATCTCAACGCTTCTGGAACAAGCAAGTGCAAACCATAATATTGGGCTTCTGCATTGCCATCTTCATTGTATTTGGTGCATGGTTTGTAATTTCAGCGGCGCTTTAGGAAAATTTAAACGTAGAAAAACAAATTTTAAACGTAAGGGAGAGGGAATGAACTATATGGAGTTTCAAGTTGGCAAAGCAAAAGTTGTTCTGGTTCAAGGAGACATAACAGAACAGGAAACAGACGCCATAGTTAACGCTGCAAACTCAACATTGATGGGCGGCGGAGGCGTAGACGGCGCAATCCACCGCAAAGGCGGACCAAAAATCCTCGAAGAATGCAAAAGGATAAGGGCGACCGAATATCCCGACGGGCTTCCAACAGGAAAAGCTGTCATCACTTCAGGAGGCAACTTAAAGGCGAAACACGTCATTCACACTGTTGGACCCGTGTGGAGAGGCGGCAGAAGCGGCGAACCAGAACTGTTGGCAGATGCCTACCGCAACTCCTTAAAATTGGCAGTTTCTAAGGGTTTAAAGACTATAGCCTTTCCCTCTATAAGCACTGGCGCTTATGGATATCCCATTGAAAAAGCAAGTCAAGTAGCCATATCAACCGTTAAAGAGTTTTTGGAAAAAGAGGATAAACTCGAAAAAGTGGTGTTTGTGTTGTTTTCAAGTCGCGACTTGGAAATTTACAAAGATGCGGCAAAGAAGATCTTCAGTTGATTAAGAGTTTTGTATGAAGTCAAGAATATAAAAAATAGTGGGTTTTAGGTGTAAGCTGCGAAACCCTTACCCAATATTGTGTAGCCCGTTATCAACTTCATTATTTCGCTTGTGCCATCTGGAATCGTCATCATCCTTGCGTCTCTGTAGTATCTTTCCAATGGCATTTCGTCTGAAAGCCCTAAGCCTCCATGAATTTGTATAGCGTCATACGTCACTTTGACAGCAGCTTCTCCTCCATACACTTTTGCTGTTGCAGAAAGCCTTCTAGCCTCTGGACTGCCTTTTGCAATAGCATCTATGGCTTTGTAGCCCAAAAGCCTACCAGTCTCGATTAAAACACTCATGTTGTAGAGCATTTCTTGGATAAGCTGAAATTTGCCGAGGGGTTTGCCGAACTGCACCCTTTCCTTTGCGTATTTCACAGAAGCCTCGAAAGCAGCTTCAGCTATCCCTATTGAGGTTAAGCCCATGCCCGCTCGTGGCAGCGTCATAAGTGCGGTGAATGGTGCCATTTGGCTAAAAAGCCGCGTCATTCCTTCTGAAAGGGGCAAAAGCTCCATCAGTTTGGGGTCTGACATAGCCTTGGCCATCATAGTGTTCATTTCGTTTTCTTTTGGAACTTTGCAGTCGACCAAGAACATTTCATCTGTAGGGGATGCTTTCCAACCTATTTTATGCAGCGCATTTGTTTCAAAAGGTGAGGTTTCTCGGTCTACTAGGAAGAAGGACTCTGCGCCAGTGGTTAGGTCTTTGGCGCCGACGAAGGCTGCATCTGCGATTGACGCGTTACTTATCCATGTTTTGTTACCGTTAATTATGTAGTAGTCGCCTTCCAATTTTGCCGTAGTTTTGAGGTTTGAAGTGTCGCATCCAGCTTCTGGTTCTGTTTCAGCAAAGCACCCAATGAATTCTGCGCGTTCAAGCTTTGGCATTAGCCTATCTTGAGTTTCCTCAGATGCCAAAGGGACAAACATTGCTGGAATACTGCTCATTCCAAACAGCGGCAGTATGCTCGCCCAAACCTTTCCAACTTCTTCAGCCATTATTCCAAACATTATTGGGTCTTCGGCGAAAACTGCCTTTGCACTTTCGGGGTCTAGTCCAATGCCAACCTTTTTGAACTTCTTCATTATGTCTATTGCTTCCGCTTTCGTAAAGGGACCTTTTTTGTCGCGTTCGTCCGCTATCGGTGCGAATTCTTTCTGTAAGAGTTCTCGGAGGCTGTCTCTGAACATTTTTTCTTCTTGTGTGAACTCGAAATCCATCCGGTAACCTCCTTAGCTCAGTCTAGACATTAACCTTTATTAATTTCTTGCCTTCAATAAAGTCGCCTTTTTACAATAAAAGTCCCCGACTTATCTCTTCTTTCCTCTGGATTTAAAAACGCCTAATTCTTAGTTGATGTTCACCATAAGAACAATTGTTTCTGAGCGAGTTTGGAAGCGTAAATCACTATGTTATATTACGCAGAACCCCGTTCTTTCCAATTCTTAATTGTCTCTCGCCTTTGAAGGTTGATGTGCTCGCGTTTTCAATTTGGACAACGTCCCCTATGGATATAGCGTCAATTTGTTTGTTCCATAAGCAAAGCTTAATTGTCCCTGTCTCGTCTGCTATTAAAGCGTTGGCTACGCTGGCATAATTTCCAAACCTTGTAAAAACAAGTGTCGGTTTTGCTATTTCAACAACCTTAGCCTTCAAATTAACTTTTTTCATTCCTACTCGTAAGTCTCTGATTTGGAAAGAACGCGGTCGATTATCCTTTTTAATCAAGCGTCTTTGGAGCATCACAGTCTCTTTGAACTCCCTTATTGGGTTACCTTGTTTTGATAGAAATTCTTCAGGTACTGGGAACTGAGCAACAACCTTCGCACCTTTGGTTATCAAAAGGGTGACCTTGTTCTTTTGTTTGTTGCGGCACTCAATTGAAAGGCTTCCACATGTGGATTTCTTGTTTTCGCTCGCTGAGATTAGTGCGTAGAAAAACCTGTCGGGGTCAACTTCATACTTTACAGAAAGAAAAGCGAGGTACTCGCCGTGTGACACTTTGTTTCGCATTGTTTTCCTACTCTTTCGTGAGTGTTATTTCCATTGTTGAAACCATCCTTGCCTTGTTTTCTCCTTCTCTCGGCGGCATTTCCGCTGTGCCTATGGATATTTTGCTTATTTGCAGGTCTTTTAGAAATCGCCTTCTGGCTATTTCGGCTACGTCGACCGCTGTTGTAATTGCTTGTCCGCGTGCTTTCAACGTTATTTCTTTGGCGTTGCTTGCTGAAAGGCTTGTGATTATTGCTAGAACATATGCCATTGGTGGTTTGCTTCCAATGAAGATAACATCTTTATTTTCTGTCATCCCTTTTCACTCCTTTTATGTTTTTATGTAACGTTGCTGTGTCTGCGCGTCTGTGAATGACAGAACGTTACTGGTATACACTGCTCAATCTTGCTTATAAGGACACATGGAAAAAAGTTAGTAGATAATGAGCGTTATGTTACTTAACAAACTTCGTTGGGTGCCTTTTGAACTTTTTCTTGCAAATTAATGAGCAAAAATAGTAGGTTTCACCTTCATAAGTGATTTTGAACTTAGCTGTCTTTTCATCGAGAATTATTCCACATACGGGGTCTTTAGGCATTTTCAGTTTAAACCTCGTTTAAAGGTGTGCACTCCGCCTATTATGTTTAGTGGAAAGAAAGCCATGTTATTTCTTCTATACGTGTTTTTGTCAGAGATTTTATGGTGTCTAATTCCGCAATTTCTCCGTAACCTACAAGCGTTATGGCTGTCCCACTCTGTCCCTTTCTGGCGGTTCGCCCTATCCTATGGAAGTAGACTAAGGCGTCTTGGGGGACATCATAGTTTATTATATGAGTTATTCCTTGAATGTCTAAACCCCGTGCGGCAACGTCTGTTGCAACAAGCAACTTTAGCTTTCCTCTTCTGAAAGAGTCAGTGACGAAATCTCTTTGCGGTTGAGTTAAACCAGCATGCAACGATTTTGCATCGTATCTCCTCTTCCTCAGCTTATCTGCAATTATGCTTGTCTCCAGTCGGGTTTTACAGAATATTATGGCTCGCTCCATATGGTTCTCGTCTAGAATGTTGCATAAAACTTCGAATTTGCTGTGAGGGTTTACAACCATGTAATACTGGCTTATCTGTGAAAGAGCTATCTCATCTTTGCTAACAAGTATCTTTTGCGGGTTCTTCATGTATCTATTGCATAACTTCATTACTGTCTGGTCTATTGTTGCTGAGAAAAGGCTTGTCTGCCTATTGGACGGCACTTTTGAAAGTATGTATTCAATATCGTCTATGAATCCCATGTCCAACATTCTATCCGCCTCGTCTAAAACAACAACCTTCACCAACGCCAAATTTAGGATACGCCTATCAAGCAAGTCAATTACGCGTCCTGGCGTGCCAACGACGATTTGAACGCCTTTTTCAAGTGCACGTATCTGTCTTTCAATTGGTTCTCCTCCGTAAACTGGTAAAACTTTCAGCTTCGTGTATTTTGCGAGTTGACCGATGTGTTCCGCAACTTGAACGGCGAGTTCGCGAGTTGGCGCCAACACCAAGCCTTGAACATCCTTAACTTCCGGGTTTAGTCTTTCAATCATTGGAATACCAAAAGCCGCGGTTTTTCCCGTGCCAGTCTGCGCCTGTCCAATAACGTCTTTTCCTTCAAGTAACGGGGTTATGGCTTGGGCTTGAATTGGAAAAAGATTACTGAATCCAAGCTCTTCGATGCTTTTCATAACTTCCATACTTAAGGGTAAATCTTTAAACTGTTGTATTTGCATATTTCATATTTCTCCTGCCACAAAACTTTTCATGCATTTTCCAAGAGCCTTTCAAAAGCCTCGTTGATTACATGAGTTAATGTGACAGCAACATCAAACACAACACGCTTATAAAAAGGTTTAGCCTAAAAAAGAAGAAAACCGCGGACAAAATTAACCTTTAGCGGGTGGCATTAACCCTTAACAACAGCCAAGGGAACTATTCTCGCAACTTTCGTAGCTATTCCAACCTTATCGCTTACTTCTGCAACAATATCCACGTTTTTGTAGGCTGGATCCGCCTCCTCGGCCAAAACAACCGAGCTCGCTGCTCTAACGTAAATGCCCCGCTGCTCTAAGGCTTTCTTTATGTCTCCACCCCAAAACCTCCGTTTAGCAGCGTTTCTACTCATCATTCTTCCAGCACCGTGGGCTGTAGAACCAAAGCTTATTTGCATAGCCTTTTCCGTACCAACTAAAAGCCACGAACTTGTTCCCATACTTCCAGGTATGAGCACGGGTTGACCATGTGAACGGTAGTCTGCTGGTATTTCCGGATGCTCTGGTGGAAAAGCTCTTGTTGCGCCTTTTCTGTGAACCCAAACTTTCTTGCGATGTTCATTCACGCTATGGTTTTCTACCTTTGCAATGTTGTGAGCAACATCATAGACAAGTTTTAAACCGAACTTTTCTGGATCTTCCTTGTACACTTGCTGAAAACTCTGCCTAACCCAATGCATTATCACTTGGCGATTTACAAAAGCATAGTTGACTGCACATGCCATTGCTTGATAGTAATCCTCTGCCTCGTTGCTGTTTCCGGGGGCGCATGCAAGCTCGCGGTCTGGCAAAACAATTTTGTATTTGTGAACTGCTCTCTCCATAACCCTTAAGTAGTCTGAACATATTTGGTGTCCAAATCCTCTGGAACCGCAGTGTATCATTATGGTTACTTGTCCCTCATGGTCTATTCCGAAAACCTTAGCAGTTTTTGAATCGTAAATTTTGTCAACCTTCTGCACTTCCAAAAAGTGATTTCCCGAGCCCAAAGTGCCAATTTGCGTTAAACCCCTATTTTTTGCTGTTGTTGAAACCTTATCTGGATCGGCATTCTTCATGCAGCCACGTTCCTCGCAGTGTTCCGCATCTTCAGACCATCCAAGCCCTCGGTCTATAACCCACTGAACACCCTCAATAACAAGCCTATCCAAGTCGATAGCAGTTACCCTAAAATCTTTTCTTCGACTTCCAAGTCCACATGGAACGTTCTCAAAAATTGCATTTGCAAGTTGGGCAAGTTTCGGTCTAATATCTTCTTCAGAAAGGTTAGTTGTTAACAAACGAACGCCACAGTTTATGTCATAGCCGACGCCTCCGGGGCTTATTACGCCTTCATCGTAATCTGTTGCAGCCACACCCCCTATTGGAAAGCCATATCCTTCATGCCCGTCGGGCAATGTAATTGCATACTTGTAGATCCCTGGTAAATGAGCAACATTTGCGCATTGTTCAAGAGTTCTGTCCGTCTGCATTTTCTCTAACAAGTCTTCATTAGCGAAAATTATTCCTGGAACACGCATTCCAGGCTTATACTTTGGAATGCGCCAAGTATAATTGTCTATTTTCTCAATAGGAACCTTTTCAGAGGGTGGGCGACTTTCTCCTTCTTCCACAAGTTTCACCTAATGCTAAGGTTTGAGGTGTTAAATATAAACAATTTTGGTGTTCGCTGCAGATGGAGTTATACATTGCCATATTTCTCAACAAAATCAATTATTCCTTGGATGCTTTCTCTGAAAACTGTTTGACTCAGGATTGGATGCGCCCTAATGTATTTTTCAGCTTTTTTCAGAGATTCGTCTTCTGCAATTATTCTATTTGTTATCATTTCAACAGTTTCCTTCTTTTCCAGCCCTTGTTTTGCAGCTTTAGCCCAGAGCTTAAGTTGTTTTTCATAAGCTTGAAGTCTTTTCATGGCGTCTGGTGAATTACCAAAGTGGCTGTAATATAACACGCTGGGATTTAGACTGGCGAGTTTGCCTAAGGAAGCAAGTGTAATGTCCAGACGGAAAGGCGGCGGTGTCGTGGGCACGTTAATGTCAAATTTGTTCAAGTAAACTCCAGCGGTGTCTCCGCAGAAAATTCCATTACTTGACGTCTCGTAATAGCATAGGTGATGCGAAGCATGACCGAGAGTCTCCAAAACCTTTAGTTTGACACCGTTTCCAACGTCAAAAACCATGCCATCCGCTGCCGCGATAATCTTATCTTCTGGGATTGGTTCTGGCTTACCATATATTTCAGCTATCTCTTTTAGAACTTGTCTCGACTGTTGCCAAAGCTTTTCAGTGTTTACTAAATGTGGCGCGCCCCTTGGGTGGACAACAAGCTTAGCTTTAGGTAGATATTTCAGAAGGGTTCCTGCCCCTCCGCCGTGGTCCAAGTGGATGTGCGAAACAGCAACGTACGCCACTTCACTCAGCTTAATGTTCAGTCTTTCCAACCCTAACAGCAAGTTAGGAATTGAGGAAGTGGGACCTGTTTCAACAATGGCGACAGAATCTCCTTTCAAAACGTAGCTGGCAATGAAATCTTCTATTCCAGCAGGTTCAACATCAACCAGGTAAATGTGTTCTTCAATTTTTGTCACATGCATTTGGAATACGCGCCACAGCCTCAAGCAGAGCCTTAAAGTTTCCGTCAACAGCTTTAAACGTTTCCGTCCAGAACCTTTTGTCAAATAGATAACTTTTCGGTATGGTAACCTTTAATTGTGAACCCTACAATTTCTATAGGAAAACAGTGAAATGGTGAAAGGCATGGTAAACGCCGTCATTTTCGGCGCTCCCGGTTCGGGAAAGGGCACTTATGCTTCAAGGCTTCAATCTCAGCTTGGCTTGGATGTAATTGCAACTGGTGACATTTTCCGCCAAATCATGAAAGAAGACACGCCTTTAGGAAGGAAGGTGAAAGGCTTTGTGGAAAAGGGTTTGCTTGTTCCTGATGATGTTGTGATAGAAGTTCTTAAACAGAGTTTAGCTAAAACGAGCGGCAAAGGCTTTATTTTGGATGGGTATCCGCGCACGATTGAACAAGCCAAGGCTTTGGAGAAAATCGCTAAAATAGACGTAATAATTCACTTGATAGTGCCTGAATGGATAATCATTGAACGCTTATCTACGAGGCGAATCTGTAAAAACTGTGGGCAAGTATACAATATACGCTATTTAAAACCAAAAGTAGACATGATATGCGATAAGTGCGGGGGACAACTTTACCAGCGTTCAGACGACACTCCAGAAGTCATAAAGGAAAGAATTCAAGTATATGAACGCCAAACCCAGCCGATTCTGGATTATTACAGAGAGAAAGGCGTTCCGTTTGTAGAGTTTAAATGTGAACAGTTGGATGTCCCGCCTGAAGTGGCTGTGGAAGAAATCAAAAAGGGCTTAAAAAAACTAAAGCTGGCTTGAAAAGCTTCAGCTTCCTTTTAAATGTCGAGGATAAATTTTAGCGTGACTTTTTCTGGTCTTTTGATTATTTCCATGCGGTGATATGTGACAGCTTTTACGCCAACCTTCTGCAAATGCTTGTTTGGGTTAAATTTTTCTCCGAAAATTTTGGCTTTAAGCCTAAAACCGTTTGCAGTTTTCTCTATGCTTAGGATTTTAAACTTTGAGTAAAGCATCTCTTTCGTTTCCAATTTTATGAGCAGTTCTTCAAGCCAGCTGTAAAGGAGCGCATACTCGTCTTCTGCTTCAACCTCAACGTAATCCTCGACTTCTGCTTTAACATCCGCTACGTTTGTCATAACTTCAAACATTGCCAGCGCCGCGTTTTCAAACGCCTCAGCCAAGTCCTTTCCGTAAGCAGCGATGTAAGCGTCTGCGGTATGCTCAAGAGTCTCAAATTTTTTCTTTTGCATAAACTCAGCCAAATAACTGATTTGCGTGCACTCTTAAAATGTTTAGTGTTCGTCCATTTCCGCCAACATTTCAACTATTGTTTTTACGAAACCAACGCATTTCTTTTCAAAAACCCTAGCCTTTTCAACTTTCTCTAAATCTTCAGAATTAGACAAGTCGTATCCAATAAGTTCTCTGCATAAGACGCTTCCATGGCGTTTCTCAAACTCTTTATAAACATTTCCAGCAAGTTCATAAGCTTTTAAACGCTGTTTTGATGAAGGTTCGTTAGCTCCATATTTGATTCCTATAGCCATAACTCCACCAGTTAAAGCTCCGCAAACAGACCCGTGTAGTCCTATTCCTCCACCGAATGGCGTGGCAATTTTGGGAATAAACTCGCTTTTAATGTTCCAATACTCGCTCATTGTCGATAAAACGCTTTGAGCGCAATTGTATCCTTCAAGGAACTTTTTAACTGCCTTTTCGCAAAGCAAGGCTTTTTGATTCACGCTTTCAACACCAAAGCACTGCCCAAATCTGCTTAGAAGTATTTCGGAATTTTCTGAATAGCAATTGCTGTAAGTTTCGCCGCGTTTTCCGCGTCCTCAAGGCTTAGCAAAGCAGCAGGACCGTGAATGTAACGTGTCGGTATGGAAATTACGCCGCTTGGCACACCTTCCCTTGTAAGGGATATTCGCGCTGCGTCTGTTGAACCTGGCAAACCAGTCTCAAGCTGATATGGAATCGTATTTTCTTCAGCAGCATCCACAAGCAGACGCAAAACCTTCGGGTGGGTAATTAAACCATAATCGGCAACAGTCAGGGAAGGTCCCTTCCTAAGCTTTATTGGAGCTTCAACCTCCTTAACTCCTGGAACATCGCCAGCTATGGTTACGTCGAGGGCTATTCCAACATCTGGGTATATGCCGAAAGCAGCTGTTGTTGCCCCTCTTAAGCCAACTTCTTCTTGAACAGTTCCAACAGCGTAAACGGTGCACTCTGTTTTTTCTAAAAGCCCCATCGCCTCAATCATGACAGCGCACCCTACACGGTCGTCGAAAGCTTTGCCGATTACTATGTTTTTTCCAACTTTTGCGAATTTTATGTCGAAGACGGCGGGGTCTCCGATTTTTACTCCCATCTCCTTTGCTTCTTCTTGACTTTCTGCGCCTATGTCTATAAATAACTCATCGAATGTGGGAACTTTTTTGCGTTCTTCCTCCTTTTGTATGTGTGGAGGCTTTGAGCCTATTATCCCGTGTATGGGTCCTTTTTCAGTGTAGACTATGACTTTTTGGGCGAGCAGAATGCGGTCGTCTATTCCGCCTATTTTAGCGAACTGCAAGAAGCCTTCCTTGGAGATTGTTTTCACCAACAAGCCTATTTCATCCATGTGGGCGGCGAGCATAACCTTTGGAGCGTTTTTCGCGCCCTTTTTTATTCCAATAACGTTACCAAGTTTGTCCTCTTTAACTTCGTCAACATGGGGTTTTAGGAACTTTTTCATCAAATCTCTGACTTCTTCCTCTCTGCCAGCAACTCCAGTTGCGTTTGAAAGCTTTTCTAAAGTTTCAGCTAACGCCATAATGACTCCTCTATATAGAGTTAGCAATTTCTGAAACTTTATATTAAACTATTGTGGTATTTTCAAAGCTCAAAAAGGAAAAGAACGGCGATAGGTGTGAACGTTGAAAGGTTAACCAAATCAACTTTCATCTCGTTAGTAGCTGTTTTCGCAGCCTTCATCATCATTTGTGACTCATTAACCGCATCTTACCTGCCCCTATCCACTGATGTTTGGCACAGTTGGATCTTCATATCAGAACCCATTACAGGAATAATACTTGGTCCGTTAGTTGGTTTCTTTTCAAATCTTGTCGGGGCTATGATAGGTCACTCCATAAACTTCAAGGATGTTTACGAATTTTTATTCACGCTTGGCGCTCCAATCGGAGCCGCGATTTCTGCCTTTATTTTTCGTGGAAAGTGGAAGATACCTCTTGCATACTATTTGGTTTTGCTTATAGGATATTTTGCTGTGCCTATCGCTTGGCAGCTTCCTCTATGGGGCATGTGGGATGTCTATCTTGCATTCGCTCTTCTCATTGCTACATCTATCGTAGCGACAAAATGGAAAAGTCTATGGAACACTGAATCAAGCGCTCGTCTCGTTTACATTCTTGCACTAAGCGCTTTCATAGGCTTAGAAGCTGATGTTCTTTTCCGCATTTTCGTGTTTGTGCCATGCCAGACATACAGCCTTTTTTACAGTCTAGATGCAGGTTCTCTTCAAGTAATGTGGGCTGCGGGCGCTGTTGAAACCCCAATAAAAGCTGGATTATCTACTCTCGTAACAGCTTTAACAGGTCCACCGATAATCTCCGTCACTAGAAAGATGGGTTTGCGTGTCTAGACCGAGCGAAGTCCGTCATAAATTAGTTCAGCCTCTTCTTCAGCCTTTCTAAAGGAAGCGTCACGGCTTTTTGCCTCTGTCAAAACTGAGCATAACGGTTCTCCCTCTTCGATTATGCTGTTTGGAAGAGGTATATCCCACACGTTTGGAAAAGCCGTTAAGTCTGGAACAACAACACGTTTGGGAGCGTACAAAATTAATCGGGTGCAAAATCTTGAAGCTTTTCTTATTGTCGGCATTTCACCGTAAAGGCAAGCTTTAACATGCGCCTCCACCATATTTATTCCCAAAACTCTTTCAACGCATCCCAAAGTTCCTTGAAATCTTGGGTTCACTTCCACAACATAAGGTGTTCCGTCCTTTGAAATTACGATGTCGACGCCGTTTGAGCCTCTAAGATCAAAGTGAAAGGCTATTTTCTCAGCGATGGATTTACATTTTTCGAAAATTGAATTAGCCAAGCGTAAAGGGACGATGTTGCCACAATATCCAAAAGGTTCTCTCTGGAAAACTGAGGGTAATCCCAACAGTTGCTCGTTTATAGACACAACTCTAATGTTTTTGTCTCCGGCTAAAATGGATATGCTTGCGTGAATGCCTTCAATAAATTTTTGAATTAGGACGCTTCCGCTCTCTTGAGAAACTTCACGAAATGTTTTTTCAATCTCCTTGTCGTTTAATGCAAGTCTTGCGCCTGCACCTCCAAAACCGCTAGTTGGTTTTATAACAACTGGATATCCAATCTTGGCAGCGGATGCCTTCGCCTCAAAAACATCGCCTACAAGCTTGGTTTCGGGATGGGGAATGCCTAACAGTTCAAGTTCCTTAAAAAACCGTTGTTTTTCACGAACACGCTTGATAATTTCTGGAGAGTTGCCCAATATTGGAATTAGACTGTTCAATTCGCAGAGAACATCAAAATAATCGTCAAGACCCGAAGAAAGCAATATCGCATCTACTTTATGCTTATTGCCTAGAATTTTCGCCATTTCCAGAAAAGCTTCCGGTTTAAAATTTAGCTGCATTCTTCCGCAACTCTTCCCTTTTTCTTGTTTGATTACAGCCGTGAACTCAGAGCAAAATCTTTGAAGGTCTACATCGCCGAAATAGTCTGCTACATAAACATCATAACCCGCGCTCCTTGCAGACGCGGCAACAAAAACTGTGTCAACTCCTGTTACCAACAATTTCCGAATTTCAGTTTTCTTCAACTGCTCCAAGCCTGTCATTTATGTGTTCAAAGCATGTTAAAAAATAAAAGGTATGTTTTAGGATTGAGGTGATTGTTTCGGTTGTTGTCTTTGGAGCTCCAGATACTCTGTCAGTAATAGAACGCCTTCTATTATGAGGAATACGCCTACTACGAGGTTTAGAAATTCTTTCCAAATGATCACTATCAGCCCAAAGATTATGCAGAGTATGGCTAGAACCGGCTTTGAGACTGTTATGCCGATTTTTTTCAATCCCTTCTCAACGACTTCCGTCATTTCAAACACTCTCGCCTATCATTTATGGATTCTCATAGGTATATGGTTAATATTTAAACTATTCGAAAGCGAAATATGATAAAGATTATTAGAGTTTGAACTTGAAGAGTTTTTGTTGTCGCTTGAATAAGCTTATTAGCTATATCATATATAAAAATATATATCTGTGCACATGTATTAATATGCGTGGGAAAATGTATGGAGCAACGAAAAATAATGTCCCTTGGACGTTCCTCGCTGGTAATTTCCCTTCCGAAACACTGGACCCAGCTGACCGAACTAAAACAGGGAGACACCGTTTCGCTAGCTATAAACCGCGACCGTTCCCTCGTAATTTTTCCAGGATTAAAAAAGGAGAAGGAAACAAGTAAAATAACTCTTTATGTAGAGCCAGATGAGAAAGATATATCTGTAGTTCGCAAAATAATCGCGTGTTATTTAAATGGTTATTCAGACATTAAGTTGATTTCAAAGAAATTCTTTACAGTAGCTCAGCAAAAAGCTATCCGCAGAATAGTCCAAACGCTTTATATGCGCATTATGGAAGCTGATACAAAAGAAATCCAAATTGCAACTCTGATAGACGAATCTAAGGCATCCATTCAAACGGGAATTAACAGAATGTATAAAATATCTAGTTCCATGTGCCGCGATGCCTTCACAGCCCTTAGAAATCAGGATGCCGCTTTGGCTAAATCCGTTTACTCCCTTGATGATGAGGTTGACCACTTTTCATTTTTCCTTTTGCGACTGATTCGCGGAGCATCCGTTGACCCAGCCTTAGCCAATCAGCTTGGACTTGAAGCGCTTGACTGCCTCGACTACGAAACTCTCGTTTACTTAATAGAGCAAGTTGCAGATCAAGCAGCTAACATAGCCAAACACATAATAATGCTTGAGGGAAGGCAAAAGCAAATTTCTGAAACTCTGCGAGAAAAGATGTATGCCGCTGGCTGTGATGCACTCGCCAACTTCGATAAGGCTGTAAGTGCCATGCTCTCCAATGACGTTAAATACTCAGACGAAATAATGGAGAATCAAGCCAAAATGGAAAAATTAGATCAGGAAATAGCCTCGTTAGCTTTTTTAAAAGAGAAAAGTACGGAGGTAATATGCGCTTGCTGTTCCATGCGTGACAGCATACTGCGTATAGCGGAAAACTCAGCGGACATCGCTGAGATTACTATACTCCGCTCTTACAGGCCGTCAACGTAACTTTAGCTTGAGCTTTTCTTTTCTTTGGAAGGATAGGTTACCGTCACTGCAAGTTTGACGGCGGATATTTCTCCCTTCAAGAGTTTTCTCGCCAATTGAAATGCATAGTTATAATTGTAAACTGTTGCTTTGCCGTTTCTACGTGCCTCTTTCAGAATCTCTTGCTCAAGTTTGTACTTCAACCTGCCGATAGTCAACGCTCCTATAGTGAATATTCCTGGCGCTATTTCTCTCATGTTGTCTTCGAGTTTTATTCCTTCAACTCCCAATGGCGGAACAGCGTTTACGTCAGCTATGACTTTGATATGTTTCATTTTATCCAGTATTTCTTTGCTGATTACGCGGAATCCTGCTCCGGCAGCACAGAAGATAACGTCTGCTTTTTCCATGACTTCAGCTTTCTTTTCTGGTGTTGGGGCGAAGACTCCCTCTACGTTCACGCCGTATTTAGTGCGAAGCAGATTCGATAGGTTTGCAACGTATTCTTCCCCATTTGTGCGCTCAGGGTTTGGGCTAACTATTGTGACTTCGCATCCAAGCCTAGCCAACAGGATTGCAGCAACTCTCCCAACTGCACCGGTTCCGAAAATTGCGCAGCGTTTGTCTTTAAGATTCCCAAGCTTTGAATTTGCAATTGCGTCCTCAACCTTAGCGACCATGGCAGCAGCTGTGGTGTATGCTCCAGCAGGGTCGATTATGACGTTAGCCTCAAAGGGCGGGAACATGGAATCTCGCACAACCTTTAAGACTTCCTCAGCTTTCTCCATGTCCTTTCCGCCGACGAAGAAGCATGTGTGTTTGATTCCCTTAGGGTCTCTTGAGAATATTGCGTCTTGCACTATTCTTTTGGCGTCTTTTGCTGTAACGTTTTCGTATGGAACTACTACGCTGAATCCCGCGTCATAAGCCATGCAAATGTCGAAGGGGCTGGCTCTTTCATCAGTGTCCAAGAAAAAAATTATGTGCGGCAATTCCTCAGAAGCTTTCTTGATCACAGGTTTTACCTGAATTTGCATAGATTTTAGCAAGTCTTCAAGTTCGCCTAAAGGGGCTTTTTTCTCTGGTAATACCAGTTTTTTAGTCGGCTGAATCGTTTCCACCTCCACATCAACTGATTCAAGCAGTTTCTTTACGCCGCTAACGTGTTCTGGGCTTGAGATGTGGATGCATGTTACTTCTTCCTTTTCAACTTTTCTAGCATTTTCCAGAATTCCCATGGCTATCCAGCTTTCTCTGACTGAGAATTTCGCTTCGCGCTCTGCTTCTTCAAGCTCTTGCTGTAAGCATTGGAGATATGCGGTCAGATACTCCTCTTCGATGCTATTTCCGTTTCCCTTTTTGGATGATAGTTCATCGAGGGCTTTGATCATTTTATCTCTTAATTGCCTTTTCTCTTCCAGGAGAGAGACTAGGTAACCCTTGGCGTTTTCGTCGATGTCGACGGCGAAGAACGGTATGTTCTTTTTCTGGAATACTTTGGCTAAGATATTTTCTTCCGCGAACTTTTTGGAAGAACGGTTTCCCTGTTCTTCTGTTGCGAAATCTGGTTTAACTTCATCGACGAGTTTTTCAAGGAAGCTGCTGAAGGCTATGGAAGGTTTAAAGATGGACGATAGCGAGTTTTTTGGAGCATTTGTGTGCAGTGGTTCGATGATCCAGAATGGTTCGCTATATTCCTTTTCGACTATTATTACCCGTAACCTTTTTCCTTCCAATGGAGTTATTTCAAGTGACTTCAATTCACATCACCTTTGAGTATAAGTAAGATCCAGAAATATATATACGTATTCGAAATATCATATATACATATTAATAATGTATATACATATATACTCTCTATTCCTTTATGCCATCTCCCTCTCCATCACACAAGAACTTCGAAAACTTCATGAAACTCTACTATTTAAGCCATTTCTTAAGAATTTCCTCGTCTGATGTTGGAGGTAGCATCAACTTATCCTTAACTTTTGGCGTTCCATCCTTGGAGTGAGGTCTCCTAACCAAAGCATCGGAGTACTTCTCTATCTCCCTAGCTTCCTCGGCTAATCTCGCTGCAACCTGAGCAATTTCGTGAGCGCACGCCACAAGCGGAATGTATTTTTCCCTTTCTTTCTCCATGAAACACGCCCTTACATTAACTTCAGCAATCCTCTTAGTTAACTCGTAGGCTGCCATGGCTTTCGCCTTGGCATAAGGGTTTTGGAAGTCAGAATTTTCCCTGACTTCATCAGTGTCAATAATCAACCTAGGAAGCTGCGGATTCAGCCCCGCCTTGTAACCATGAATAAGCCTATCAATCTCTTGATAAATTATTTTGAAAACGCCCGTAATCGCCAAAACCTTGATGATGTTAGCGTTAAAAATAGCCATCTCTGTCGGATCCAAAAATTCTTTCCGTGCTCCAATAAGCGGGTCGCCCATAATTATTATGTAGCCGAAACCAGATTTTTCAAATTCTTCTTTAAGACGTTTTCCCGGGGCGTCGGATATGAATATGCTTGGAATTTTCTTCTCGAGAAATACTTGTCTTGCCCTTGTGGGCCCTTGAACTGCAGGGTTTGGCGATATGAATATCAGAAAGTCAGGGTTAAACTCGAACATTTTTGGCAATGCATCCTCAACCGCTTCTGCAATCATTTTTGACCCGGTTGTTACGGTTCGCACGCTTATGTCTTCCCTATCTGCCAGTTCGTCGAGGAGAAGTTCAAGTATGGGAGCGGTTCCAATGTTGCCACATTTCATGATGCCTACCCTAACTTTCTCCAACGAAATCACCAGAGTCAAATCAGAAGGCTATTAGAGGATTTTGTTTATAAGGATTTCAGAACACCGTTAAAGTGAAACAACGTTAATGTACGCTATTTAGCATATTATGAAGAGCGCATGGGAAAGAACGTTTGTGCGTGTCAAAGGATTTAAATTTATCTCGCTATTTGTATACTAAAATCTGTGTAAAGGAAGAGAGATTGATGAGCGAAAAAGTATTCACGTATAGAGCGGAAAACGGGAACACCTGCGAGATTGTAGACACGTTCGCTGAAATGTTTCCAATGTGGGCTGGCAGAATTTTGATAACAGCCGAAAACGAAAAATGGGCTTTAACAGCAGCAAACGTTGCTACAGGCTTGGCAACAAGTGTCATCATGTCTCCTGCTGAAGCCGGCATAGAAGGTATTGTACCACCAGATAAAACCCCTGACAATCGCGTGGGAGCTTTAATTCAAATATACAACCGCAACAGGTTTGACTTAAAGAATCAGATGATACTGCGCATAGGACAGTGTGTAATGACGTGTCCAACGACTTCCGCCTTTGACGCAATGCCAAACGCGAAAAGAAAATTAAAAGTTGGTAGGAGTATAAGATTTTTCGGAGACGGTTTTCAGAAGAAGGGCATTGTTGGAGACAGAAAAGTGTGGAAGATTCCGGTGATGGAAGGCGAGTTCATAGTTGAAGACTCTTTTGGAGTAACAGAAGCCATAGCAGGCGGAAACTTCCTTATTTTGGCAAAAGATAGGTTCTCAGGATTAAAAGCAGCTGAGGAAGCTGTTAAGGCAATCCAAAGCAAAACGAGCGAGGTGATAATGCCCTTTCCAGGCGGAGTTTGCCGTTCAGGTTCAAAAGCAGGGTCATTAAAATACAAACTTAAAGCTTCCACTAATCACCCCTTCTGTCCAACGTTAAAAACGTTAGTGCCTGACTCTCAACTGCCAGAAAATGTTAGCTGTGTTTATGAAATTGTCATCAATGGCTTAACCGTTGAAGCAGTTAAAAAGGCCATGAGCGAAGGAATAAAAACAGCGGCGAAGGTTCCGGGCGTAATTAGGATTTCAGCAGGTAATTACGGAGGCAAACTCGGTCCCTACAAAGTATTCTTAAAAGAAGCTCTGGATATGACGTAGCCCTTTAAAATCCAAACTTTTATCTGATGCTTTGCCTTATGCTCCACGGCTAAATCACCTAAGTGAAAACACTTGAGCAAAAAAAGAACATCACTAGAACTTTTCAGGCTAAAAAAGATACTGAATACGCTGGCCAATAAAGAGGGACGTGGAACCGAACTTATTTCTCTTTATGTCCCACCTGGAAAGCAGATAAGCGAAGTTATGAATATGTTAAGAGACGAGTATGGCACAGCCTCAAACATAAAATCAACCACAACCCGCAAGAGCGTTCAAGACGCCATAGTGAAAGTTCAGCAACGCCTCAAACTTTTTAAGGAAACCCCTGAAAATGGGCTCGTCATATTTTGTGGTGCAATTCCACAAAACGGAGCTGGAAGCGAGAAAATTGAAACTTACGTTATTATACCGCCTGAACCAATAAACATATACCTTTACAGATGCGACTCGAGGTTCCACACGGAACATCTGCAAGAACTTTTGAGGGAAAAGGAAACTTATGGCATACTCCTCATAGACGCCACCGCCGCCACATTGGCTACACTTCAGGGACGACGGCTTGAAATAGTTAGAGAAATAACGTCTGGCGTACCTGGCAAAACACGGGCTGGAGGGCAATCAGCCCGAAGATTTGAAAGGCTTAGGGAGATGAGGCTTCAAGAATATTTTAGACGCGTCGGTGAGCATGCGAACGAAATTTTTCTACCAATCGAAAACCTAAAAGGTCTGATAATCGCTGGTCCCGGACCGACAAAGTATGATTTTGAGAAGGGTGACTATCTTAACTACATGTTAAAAGAGAAGGTTATTGACATAGTTGACACTGCTTATGTGGATGAGCAGGGCGTTAAAGAGGTTGTTGATAAGGCCCCTGAAATAATGCGGAAGCTACGGTATATAGAGGAAAAGCAGATTATGCAGCAGTTTCTTTACGAGATTGGGCATGACACGGGATTGGCAACTTACGGGGAGGAAGAAGTTAGAAAAGCCTTGGAAGCTGGGGCAGTCAAAACTTTACTTCTTTTTGAAGGATTAGATGTGGTGCGGGTTAAAGTGAAATGCAACGCCTGCGGCTACGAAGAACAACATACAATAAAAAGCCAGATGTTAATGGGCTTTGAGAAAGACCTTTTTGGAAAACCGTGTCCAAAATGCAAGGCACCAGCCCTAGGCATAGCGGAAACTCAAGATCTCATAGACAATTTTGCACAGATAGCAGAATACACAAACACCGATGTGGAAATGATATCTGACGAGACAGAGGAGGGGCAAATGCTCAAAAATTCTTTCGGCGGAATAGCCGCAATCCTCCGCTTCAAACTCCAAAACAATCAATAAAACCGTTAGTATTGGTGGGCCGGACCGGATTTGAACCGGTGACCTTCCGCACGTCAAGCGGATGTCCTAACCGAGCTAGACTACCGGCCCCTTTTATGGCATTTTATTTGATAGCTTTCCTTTTAAAATAGGTTTTCGGTTTAGTTAACGTGACATGCGTTTTATCTTACTGTTAGGAATAGTCTTCTCTGGTTAAGTATTCTTTTAGAGTTTTGAATGAGAGATACCTGTATTGGTTAGCGTCTTTCAAGCTTGCTAAGAAGCTTCCAACAACTTCAGTGTTGACAGTTTCCATCTTTAGCTCTCTCATAAACTGTATGAACTCAGCATAGTTTTTATGCAAGGAAAGAAGGACGCCGTCGCTTCCTAATCCTTCCCCTCTAAGCGCCATCACAACATTTGGATGTCTTCCAAAGAAGGATTCTGCTTTTTTTCTAATTTCATTAACTTTGTTCATCTTAGTTTCTGGGCGTATCTTAATTAGCGTAAACGCCACAATTTCTAAGCCCACCCTTGAAAATTCCGGAATCAAAGTGTATTCTCTAATCATTCCATTTTTCTCAAGCCATCGCCGTGCACGAGTAACAGTTGGCTGTGAAACACCTAAGATCTTGGCAAGCTCTCTATCACTACGTTTACAGTTGTCAATCATTTCTAGAAGCACTTTCTTGTAAATCTCCTTCAACAACAAGCCCTCTCCTTCAAACTGCAATAGGGTCTTATTGTCTAAACTTAATTAAGCCTTTTGAAAGAAAAGGTTTTAGAAGCAACACCCTCTATTTCTGAAGGAAAAAGCCGGGATGGCGGAGTGGATAACGCGCAGGCCTTGAGAGCCTGTGGCCTTTCGGGGCCGCGTGGGTTCAAATCCCACTCCCGGCGCTTGTTTGATGGGTTATAGCTGCTTTATGGATTGAAAGGAACGGTATAGAAGTTAACGAAAATTGCCGTATTGAAGGTTGTTTGATGCGGAACACGTTAAATATTTATAAGTGAGTTTGCAGATTTGAAACAATTTAAGCTAAACTTAGGGGATGGCAACTGTATGGAATGGTTCTTGATTACGCCTTTGGCTGGTTTGGCTTCTGTTGCTTTGGCTGGATACTTGTACCGTTATGTGACAAGCCAAGAAAGCGGCACTGAAAGGATGAAGGATATAGCTGGTGCAATAAAAGAGGGCGCAAAAGCCTATCTGAGAAGGCAGAACATGACATTAGCTGCCTTTGTTGTTGTAATGGCTGTGGTTCTCGGGGCGCTTTACGCATTCCTCCAAAACAACGTTTATTATGGAGTAAGCATGGCGGTGGCTTACATTTTTGGTTCGTTGTGCGCGACTGTCGCAGCTTACGTTGGAATGATGGCTGCTGTTGAGGCGAATGTTAGAACGGCTAATGCAGCGAAACAAGGGTTGAAGAAGGCTTTTCCAGTGGCTTTTTACGGCGGAGCAGTCATGGGTTTGTTTATTGTTGGTTTAGCTCTGTTGGGTATAAGCTTGCTCTATTACATTTTCAATGACGCAACCGTGATCCTAGGCTTCAGTTTCGGAGCCAGCGCCTTGGCACTTTTCGCGAAGGCTGGTGGAGGCATATATACAAAAACGGCTGACATCAGCGCAGACCTTGTTGGAAAAGTGGAGCTGGGCATTCCCGAGGACGACCCACGTAATCCAGCGGTAATCGCCGACAACGTAGGCGATAATGTAGGTGATGTAGCGGGAATGGGCGCTGACTTAGTTGACTCTTACATCGCGAGCATCGTAGCTGCTATGATTATAGGTACAGAAATAGGTGAAAGCACATTAACGGCGTTACCGCTTATAATAGCTGCTATGGGACTTTTTGCCTCAATAATAGGTGCTCTGGTCGTTAAAGTGAGCATTAAGGGTAATCCTGGTGCAGCGCTTAATAGAGGCTCGTTTTCTACATGGATTATATTCGCTGTATTCCTCTTCGTTGTTACATATTTTTCAGGGTTAGAAGGGGATAAGTGGTTAGGCGTATTTTTACCGACAGTTGCGGGGTTAGCTGCTGGGGTGATCATTGGACTTACATCTGACTATTTTACATCTATAGATAGGGCGCCAGCGCAGAAGGTAGCTCAAGCTTCGACAACGGGGGCTGCAATAAACATACTGACGGGCTTTTCCTACGGGATAGTTAGTATAGTCCCGCCTGTCATCGGCATCTGCGCCGCTACTGTAGCCGCTTGGTACCTTGCCACTGCTTTTGGTGTTGACCCCTTTTATGGAATTGCCATTTCAGCCGTTGGTATGCTCGCAACGGTTGGAATGACTATATCGGCGGATGCTTATGGACCTGTATCCGACAATGCGAAGGGCATTGCTGAACAATCTGGTTTAGGCGAAGAGGTTATTGAAGTTGCAGATAGGTTGGATGCTGCGGGAAACACTACAAAAGCTATTACAAAGGGTTTCGCTATTGGCGCTGCTGCTTTAACGGTTCTCGCGCTTTTTGCGGCTTACGCTCATTTGGTTGACATACACAGTTTAGACTTGATGAAACCAGAAGTTGTGGCAGGAGTCTTTCTAGGCGGTATGATGCCTCCGCTCCTTTCAGCCCTTCTCATACTAGCCGTTGGAAGAAATGCTGAAAGAATGGTTGAAGAAGTTAGACGGCAGTTCAAAGAAATTCCAGGGCTTATGGAGGGAAAGGCAAAACCAGACTACGCTAAATGCGTTGACATTGCAGCTAGAGGCGCTGTTAAAGAGCTTATGCTGCCATGTTCTTTGGCGATAATTGTTCCAGTTTTGACTATGATAGTGTTGGGAAAAGAAGCGTTGGCTGGTTTCTTAGCGGGAAGCATTGTTACGGGTATAATCTTTGCCTTGTTTATGGCTAATTCAGGTGGACTTTGGGACAACGCTAAGAAATATATAGAATCTGGGGCGCATGGTGGCAAGGGTTCAGAGGCGCATAAGGCTGCCGTCACGGGGGACACTGTTGGCGACCCGTTTAAAGATACGGCTGGCCCATCGTTGAACACTATGATTACGGTAATGTCATTGGTCGCTGAAGTATTCGCTCCATTAATAATTTTGCTAATGTCCTAAACCACATTTCTTTTTATGATTTATTTATAAACTAAATGTAAACTAAAATTTTTAGATGAGGAGAGTGCAAAATAGAGAATTTTATAAGGTAGTTGCATTATGTCTTGTCTATTACATGAAATGAATTTGGAAGGCGGAGGACACGGTAGATGTCAAAACATTGGCATGCGATGAAAATAGAAGAGGTTTTCCAAGAACTAAACGTCCACGGCGAAGGTCTGTCTTCGCAAGAAGCTCGCGAAAGACTTGTTAAGTATGGATATAACGAAATTAGAAAAGTTAAACGCAGAACAGCTCTTCACATGTTCCTAGACGAATTTAAAGACATATTCATCCTACTTCTAATTGCCGCCACAATATTCTCTGCAATTATAGGATATTATGAGATGGTGCAAGGCGGAGAATTCATGGAAGCCTACGCAGACACAATCACCATAAGCGCAATAGTTGTTTTATGCGCAGTCACAGGCTTCGTCCAAGAATATAGGGCAGAAAAAGCGGTAGAAGCCCTGAAAAAGCTGGCGGCGCCTAAAGCCCGTGTAATACGGGACGGTAAAGAAATTATTATCCCAGCCAGAGAGGTTGTTCCCGGAGACATACTTGCCTTAGAAGAGGGAGACCATGTTCCCGCTGACGCGCGCCTCATAGAAGTTGTTGAACTTAAGGCGAATGAAGCTGTGTTGACTGGTGAATCCACACCTGTTGATAAGGAGTTGACCGTTTTAAAAGAGGATGTACCTATTTCTGAAAGGCGTAACATGGTTTTCTCGGCAACCCACATAGTTTATGGCAGAGGAAAAGCTGTTGTAACCGCCACTGGAATGAACACAGAGTTTGGAAAAATCGCTGAAATGGTGCAAACAACCGAGGAAGAGGAAACCCCCCTTCAGAAAAAGCTGGATAGGTTCGCAGGCAAAATAGCCAAAGTTGTCATAGCTGTTTGTGTGCTAATTTTCGCTTTAGAAGCCTTCGAAGTGGTGATGAAGATGCACTTTGAAGCTGAAGGTTTTATCCAAGCTTTTATGTCGTCAATCTCTTTAGCAATTTCAGCTGTTCCAGAAGGGTTGCCTGCAATCGTTACTATAGCTTTGGCTTTAGGCGCTAGAGAATTTGCAAAACGCAATGCCATCGTGAGGCGGTTGTCGTCAGCTGAAAGCCTTGGTGCAGTGACGGTGATATGCTCAGACAAAACTGGAACAATTACAAAGGGAGAAATGACAGTACGCCAAATTTACGTTGATGGAAAAATCATCGAAGTAACAGGTGTAGGCTATGAACCTAAAGGCGAATTTCGCCAGGGCGAAAACTCCGTGAAAACTGAAGGAAGCCTCGAATATGTGCTTAAGATAGGCGCTCTCTGCAACAACGCAAGCTTAAGAAGAAATGACCAAAACAGTACATGGGAAATATTTGGCGACCCCACAGAGGGCGCTTTGATAGTTGCAGCGGCAAAGGCTGGGTTCGAAAAAGAAACGTTGGAGAAGAGCTATCCGCGAGTCTATGAAATACCGTTCACATCCGAAAGAAAACGCATGACCACGATACACAAAGCACCAGACGGCGAAGTCTATGCCTTCATGAAGGGAGCGCCTGAAGTACTTCTAGAAAGATGTAGCCATGTAATCGAAGATGAAGAAGAGAAAAAACTGACAAAAGAAAAACGCGCAAAGATTCTAGAGGTTAACGAAAAGTTGGCTGGAAACGCCCTTCGAGTCCTTGCAATGGCGTATAAACGCTTGCCATCAACAATGGTGAAGTATGAAGCTGACGCTGTTGAAAATGGAATGGTTTTTGTTGGGCTCCAGGGAATGATAGATCCTCCGAGAGAGGAAGCGATAGAAGCTAACAAATTATGCCAAAAGGCCGGAATAAAAACTGTCATGATAACGGGGGATCACAAATTAACAGCCATAGCCGTAGCCAAAGAAGTTGGAATTTTTAAAGAGGGCGACATGGTTCTAACCGGCGCAGAAATGGACAAGTTAAGTGATGAGGAATTTGAGGAAATAGTTGAAAAAGTAACGGTTTATGCGCGGGTGTCGCCTGAGCACAAGTTGAAAATTGTTAATGCCTTGAAGAAGAAAGGTCATATAGTGGCCATGACTGGTGATGGTGTCAACGACGCGCCGGCTGTAAAGGCAGCCGACATTGGCGTTGCCATGGGCATAAGCGGAACAGACGTTACAAGAGAAGCCTCAGACCTCGTTTTAACAGATGACAATTTTGCGACGATAGTTAAGGCTGTGGAGCAGGGCAGAGTGATCTATGACAATATTAGGAAGTATGCACGTTTTCTGATATCATGCAACTTCGATGAACTGCTTGTGATAGGAACCTTTGCCATCCTTGGTGGAATATTCGCACCTGAGCTGTTTCCTCTTCCGCTTCTGCCAGCAATGATACTGTGGATAAACCTGGTGACAGATGGCGCGCCAGCAGTAGCCCTTGCAACAGACCCGCCTGACATAGATGTCATGGAGAGGCCGCCACGCAAACCTGAAGAAGGCATATTGCATGGAATGGGAGCGTTCATAATAACATCATTTATACTGCAAGCAACTGGAACAATCTTAGTGTTCTGCCTAGAATATTACGTTTGGCCATCCCATCCGTGGATGCTTCCAGACGGAACCATAGATGAAGTTGCAAGACAACTAACTTATAGAGAAGCTACTACAACAGCTTTCGTGCAAGCAGCTATGTTTGAGCTCTTTGTTGTTTGGAACTGTCGTTCAGAAAAGCGCAGCGTCTGGAGAATGGGTAGAAAAGCCTTCGAAAACAAGTTCTTTGTTATAGCTGACTTGGCGTCTGTTGCCCTAACTCTTGGAATAACCTATATACCAATAACACAACAACTCTTCCACTTAACTGGACTGAGCCTGACAGACCTTGCGTACGTGATAGGCGTAGCCAGTTGGGGGCTCCTCATCTTTCCAGAGCTCACAATGGGCAAAAAAGTCTGGAAATGGACCTAGCCTTCTACCCTATTCTTTTTGTATGATTGGGCGCAGTGCACACAACAAAAAGTTAACTCTCTTCCATCTACCGCCTCTTTGTAGCCTCCCTCAAAAACTTTGCAGCCACAGTTGGCACAAACTTCTAAGCTGGGCTTGATGGCAACGGAGACCAAAGCTGAAAAACGTTTGAAAAGCTGCTTACAAAGTTCCCCCCCTTCTGGAGTCAACTCGAAAACTTTTCTTTTCTTTGCTCCAACTGGCTTCGTGAAATGTTTTACAAAACCTTTTCTTTCAAGCTGTCTTAGAAATGGGTAAACGAGGCTTGGGCTGACTTCTTTCCCAACTCTTTTTTTGAATTTCTCTATTATGCTGTAGCCGTGGCATGGTCCCTCATAGAGAATGGTGAGTATGTAGAATCGGGAGAAGTCTGAAATTACGTTTTCCATATCTCTTTTTTTCATGGTTATTCCGATATATCTTTTAACGATATATTTATATCCTACACAGAATAGAATATAAGTAGAGGTATAAAAATGCTTTGCCAAGAGCAGAAAGACCGCTGCAGAAAAGTCATAATTTTTCCAACTTCTCTCCTTTCTCCCCAAGGAAAAGTCATCTGCAGCGGTCCTGCAATTCCCAATTATATTAAAAAGAGTTGATGTTTGTGCCTAAAGACCCAGTCTGCGGCATGGATGTAGACAAGGAAAAAGCAATTAAAAGAAGGATCGGCGACAGAACATACTATTTTTGCAGTGAAACATGCGCCAGAACCTACGAGCAGCCAGAACAAGAGTTGAAGGCTATGAAACGCCGAGTAGCCCTAGCGCTTGCCGGCGTTGTAAGCGTCGCCGCCCTACGCGTAATAGCACTGTTCGGCTTGGCTGCGGTAATAATGACTTTCCGAATCGTTGGAATATCCGCATGGGACCTAGTCTTCTTTGTCTTGTCAACGCCTATCGTTTGGATTGCGGGATGGAGCATACATAAGGGAGCATATGAAGCGCTTAAAAACCGTTCAATAAACATGGATGTGCTAATAACAACTGGTGTTTTGGCAGGCTGGGGATACGGCGTAATAGGAACATTTTTCCCATGGCTTGGGACAGAAGGATTTGGCTATATGGAAGTTGCGATAGGAATTTTGGCTTTTGTTTTGCTTGGCAAGTTTATAGAAGAAACCATAAGGAGAAAGTCAGCAGCAGCAATCCGAAAACTGCTTGAGCTTCAGCCAACAGTTGCCAGAATATTAAAGGATGAAAAAGAGGTTGAAGTTTCAATAGACGAAGTTCAAGTTGGCGACATACTCGTTGTTAAGCCAGGCGAAAAAATCCCGACAGATGGCATTGTTGTAGCTGGCTATTCTTCTGTAGATGAGAAGATAATTACTGGTGAAAGCATTCCAGTTGAGAAAACAGTTGGCAGCGAGGTGATAGGCGCAACTATCAACAAGACAGGCGTATTAAAGGTTAAGGCAACAAAAGTTGGAGAGGATACTGCTCTCATGCAGATAGTTCATTTGGTTGAGGAAGCCCAAGCCTCAAACGCTCCAGTGCAAAGATTTGCAGACCGTGTTGTAGGCTACTTTGTTCCAGCAGTCTTTACAACCGCGGCTATAGCGTTTACCTACTGGTTTCTCGCTGACGGTTTTGCCAAGGCTTTTCTGGTTTTGTTGGCTATACTGCTTATTGCTTGTCCATGCGCCTTGGGAATAGCCACGCCAACAGCCATTTTGGCTGGTGTAGGTAAAGGCGCCGAGTTTGGAGTACTGCTTCGAGGCGGAGAATACGTTGAAAACGCAAGAAAATTAACAACTGTTGTCTTTGATAAAACTGGCACATTGACGAAGGGCGAGCCTTCAGTAACAGACATAACAGCCTTTACTGGCTACAAGGAAAGCGATGTTTTAATGTTGGCGGCAATTTCAGAGAAGGGCTCAGAACATCCATTAGCCGAAGCAATAATGAAAGCCGCCAACAAAGCAAAATTAAAAATCCCAGACGCCGACTCCTTTGAAGCGGTACCCGGACACGGAGTCAAAGCCTCCTACAAAAACAAGCAAATTCTATTCGGGAACAGACGATTAATGAAAGCTAACGGCATAATCATTCCAAGACAAGTGGAGGAAGAACTCGCGAGGTTCGAGGAGCAAGGCAAGACCGCCATGATTCTCGCTGTGGATGGGAAGATAGTTGGAGTTGTTGCGGTTATGGACACGCCGAAGGCGAGTGCGGCAGAAGCCATAAAAGAGCTTAAGAGCATGGGGCTTGAAATCGCGATGCTCACTGGCGACAATGAAACAACTGCCAGAGCTATAGCCAAACAACTCGGCATCGATACGGTTAGTGCTAATGTTTTGCCGTGGCAGAAAGTTGATGTAATCAAGAAACTGCAAAGTGAGGGCAAAGTCGTCGCCATGGTTGGGGATGGAGTGAATGACGCGCCAGCTTTGGCTCAAGCAGACATAGGTATAGCCATAGGCAGCGGAACAGACATTGCGAAGGAAACTGGTGGAATAGTGCTCATAAAGGACGATTTACGTGATGTTGCGCGGGGAATAAAGCTGAGCAAGGCGACGATGAGGAAGATAAAGCAGAACTTGTTCTGGGCTTTCATATACAATGTTGTTGCCATTCCAATAGCCGCTGTTGGATTGCTCAGTCCAATCATAGCTGCTGGCGCAATGGCTTTCAGCTCGCTCTTTGTGGTAAGCAACTCGGCAACCCTAAAACTTCTAAAACTATAGCAGAAAAGGAGGTGAAACCGCGCATGGCGAAAGACCCTGTTTGCGGCATGAACGTGAATGAAAAAGCTACAAAGTTCAAATCCGAATACAAAGGCAAGACCTACTACTTCTGCGGTCAAGCTTGTAAAGTGGCTTTTGACAAAAACCCAGCGAGATACGCTTCTTAAATTTTGGCTTTTTTAAGGGCTTCTTCAACAGCCTCTCTTATTATGTAACCGCCGAGGTGAAGGATTGGCTCTTTCTCTTCTGGGTCAACGTTCATGGTTGCCGTGCATGGATAACTGTGATGGGCTTTTGCTATGGCATCGTAAAGAATTTCCTTTTTCGTTTCGACACCCAACAACTTTCTTGCCACATACCATGTAGACCCGCATGGAGCGCTTCGCCGCACAACAGTAGCCTCTATAACTTCTTCTTTTCCTCTTTTTGCAGTGGAAACCTCTAGCGAAGGTCGCCCTACCCTTAACTCATTCACAAACCTCGCGATTATAGGCTTATCTTTCGACGGTTTAAGTGAGCAGAAAGGCTTTGGAAACGCGCTTTCCAACCCCAACTCTTGACATTTTTCCTCTGCTTGCTTTCTGAGACCAGAGGGGACCTCGTTAAAGTCTTCGATTGGCACGATTAATCCTTTAACGCCAGCCTTTTGCAAATGGTGTGGCAGTTCTAACAGAATGTCTTTATGCAGTCCAGAGGTCACGCATAAGTCAGCGTTTGGAATTTTTCTGGGCATGTAATTTTCTGGATTGTCAACAAACGCTGGAAGGTCAGATGGGCTTGGCAGCTCGATTGCCGCTCGAATGTTGCGGACGAAGCTATAAACGTTGTATTTGCATGAGTCGCAGTAGAGCCCGCATGACTTGCAGAAACTTGGGTCGTTTATCAAGTTCCTTATAACTCGCTCTGCAAATTCCCCGCTGTAAATGAAGATTAGGGTTAAGGTTTCCTTATCCAAGCTTGGCAACTCAGCCCTTAGCGCTATTTTATGTAGTTGCAAGTAAAATGTGTTCCAAAAACAAATCCTCTGGAAGGGCACCAACAAACTCTGTTTTCTCGTTTATAACGGTTTTTGGGACACCCATGACGCCATATTTGAGCGCTAAGTGTGGAAACTCGCTGGCGTCGATGACATCTGCCTTTATTAAATCGTTTTCTATTGCGAGTTTGTAGGCTGTGCTTGCGACTGTCGGGCAGTAGGGGCATGTGAGGGTTACAAAAACTTGTATGTGAACTTGGGTCTTAACCTCTTTTAGCATCTCCTTAGTTTTTTCCGAAAGGTCTGTTCTGCCCCGCGATACGTTAACTATTCCTTCCGTGAGGGTTTGAAACTCGTATCCGTAAGGCATTCCGTAAAATCTAACGCCATAATCTTTTTCTCCGAGTATAACAATTGCTGGAACCTTGTCAATCCCGTATTGTTTGGCTTTATCTGCGTCTGCCACAAAATCATAGACTTCAACGCTAATCTTGTCGTTTAAGGCTGCCACTTCCTGCACTAACTGCCTTGTTTCTGCGCAGAACTTGCACTCCACTTCTTGGGTGAACACTAGAATTTTTACTGGTTTCTCTAGGTTTTGGGCGAACTCGCTTTTCACATGCTCCTTATGCTCTTCCGGTATTAAGCCCATTACATCACTTACCTTGACTTTTCCTCCAGAATAATAGTTGGATTGTTTCGCAGAATATTAATGTTGTTGGTTTTTGGTGCTTCAGCTGTCTTGCCAACGTTTTCGCAAAATTTTATCCTAATTTCGGATATTTATAGACGAAAAGTATATAAGAAAGTCCGAACAATAGAGTTTTGGTGTTTTAAAACATGAATGAGATGTTAAAAATGGAAGAAAAACTTGAACAAAAAAGACCCCTACTGATGTTAAACGAGACTGTTCCAGATTTTGAGGCAATAACAACACATGGCAAAATTAAACTTTCAGACTTCAAAGGAAAATGGATTGTCTTATTCTCCCATCCAGCAGACTTCACACCAGTCTGCACAACAGAGTTTGTTGCCTTCGCCAAAATTCACGACGAGCTCGTTAAGAGAAACGTTCAGCTTATCGGCTTAAGCATCGACAGCATATACTCCCACATAGCTTGGACAAGGCGAATCAAAGAGAAGTTAGGCGTGGAAATCCCATTTCCAATAATAGCCGACTTAGACATGAAAGTCTCCACTCTATTCGGCATGGTGCACCCAAGCGCAAGCACGACAGCCGCCGTTAGATGCGTCTTCTTTATAGACCCAGAAATGAAGCTGAGAGCAATGATATATTATCCACTTAATGTTGGAAGAAACATGGACGAAATCCTAAGGGTCATAGACGCCTTGCAAACAGCAGACAAACACAAAGTCGCATTACCAGCAAACTGGCGTCCGGGCGACCCAGTCATTGTTCCAGCGCCCACAACCCAAGAAGCAGCGGAAAAACGCTTACAAGAAGGCTACGAATGCGTAGACTGGTTCCTCTGCAAAAAGAAACTTCCATAACCCTCTTTTTTATATATTTTGGAGGTGAAAAATTTGGTGCAGAAACTTTATTCTAACGCAAAATTGGTCAAGGATTTAAGAATAGCGGTGGACAATGGCAGAGCTCACAGCCTATGTCTAGACCTTCCGCCAGAACTCGGCACTGATAAGGGTCCAACAGCCCTTGAGCTTGGCGTGATGAGCTATGCCGGTTGTGTTGCAACAATCTTTGCTTTAACGGCAAAGAAAATGAGGGTTCCTTTAAAGGATTTAGAAGTTAAAACGGAAGCAACAAAAACAGAAGAGGCAGGAACAATAACCGAAGCCAATTTTAACATTACAGTTAAGTCAGATGCGTCAAAAGAACAGATTCAAAAGATTTTTCGACTAACACTTGAAAACTGCCCTGTTGGAAAACTTTTTGAAAAAGCGGGAGTCAAGGCAACATACAATATTAAGACCGAATAATAGTCCCAAAGAAAACATCATTTAATCAGAGAATTATTCTTCAAAGCGTTTGCAACAAGTTCTTCGGGCGTTGTTCTTAACATTTTAATCCCGTGCTCTTCAAGCATTGCCGAAGCGCCTGGACCAAACTCGCCTGCAATCACCAAATTCACGTTCATTTTCGCCAAATGTTGGGCTAAAAGCGGGCCTCTGCCGTGGCTAACGGATTCTGCAGGGTTTGCTATCACCTCTACTTTTTTAATTTCGCCATCTTCTATATTCAATAGCGTAAATGTTTTGCAATGTCCAAATCCATGTGAAACTCTATCTTCTAATCCTTTGTTGCCTTCTGTTGCAACGGCTACTTTTAAACTGTCGGTTTTGATTTTCATGGTTTATCATTTCTTTTCTTGAATTAGCTTTTTCAGTTCTTCGATGCGTTTTGTTATCTCCGACACTTCGAATTCCAAATCTTTTTTCATATTTTCTAATACGCTAATTTCCTCTTTGGGGTCGACTGTGTATGGGTAGGAGGGTAACGGGTAATTGTATGGTCTAGCCCATGCTGGAGGCCATGGGTGTCTTGGGCACCACCATCCTCTGGGTCGGTAACGCCATCCTCTCATTTGACCACCTCACTATTTTCGTGATATATCCCATAATGTTTCCCGCGCAAACTATTTAAGTTTTGTGATATATCCCATAAATCATGCACGAACACTGTTGGTGCAGAAGACGAAGACACGGCAGAGTTGGAAGACTGCCAAAACCCATATCTGTAGCTTCAAATCTTGCAACTGAAAAACTTGAGCCAACACCCAAAAAAGATTTGGAACCGATTTATCTGGAACAAGCCGAAGTTGAAGCATTAAGGCTTATAGACCTCGAAAAACTATGTTTTAAAGAAGCTAGCGCCAGAATGGGAGTTTCAAGAAACACAGTATGGAGACTAGCTGAAAGCGCAAGAGAAAAGCTGGTAAGAGCCATATTTGAAAGCAGAGAGGTAATTATACAAAAAGAATAAACAAATCTTGTTTATCATGGGAATGGACATGTTTTTGTTGGGCAACCACCAGCATACTCAGACTCTGCCGAGATGAACTTTCCTTCCGGCGTTTCTATTCCGCCTATGTACAGAACTTGTTCAGGCTTGCTGCCGTATCTGAATACAGTTACTCCTTTACATTTCAGTTTCCAAGCCAACTCGTAAACTTTCCTAACATCTTCAACCGTTGCGTTATTTGGCATGTTAACCGTTTTGGAAACAGCGTTATCCGTATATTTTTGGAAGGCTGCCTGCATCTTCACATGCCATTCAGGCGCTATATCCAAGGCTGTAACAAAAACTTTCTTAACGTCTTCTGGAACACCGTCAACATTCTGCAACGAACCAGTTCTCGCAATTTCCTCTAAGAGTTTAGCATTGTAAAATCCTCTTTCTTTTGCGATTAACTCGAACAACGGGTTTGTCTCGAAAAGTCTTGTTCCATCAAGAACATTACGCATGAATGAAACCGCGAAAATAGGCTCTATTCCCGAAGAACAGCCAGCTATGATGCTTATGCTTCCCGTCGGCGCAATGGTCGTTACAGTAGCATTCCTCATCGCCGAATACTTGTCCTTCCAAACACTCTTGTCGAAGTTTGGGAACGAACCTCTCTTCTCGCCGATTTCCACGGATTTTCTACGCGCTTCTTCTGTTACAAACTTCATCAATTTCTCGGCAAGCTCCAAAGCTTCCTCAGAGCTGTAAGGGATTCCAAGTTTTATGAGCATGTCAGCAAACCCCATAACGCCTAAACCAATCTTTCTGTTAGCTTTAGTCATCCTCTCAATCTCTTTTAACGGAAACCTGTTCGCATCTATAACATTGTCAAGAAAGTGAACCGCGTTCCTAACGGTTTCCCTTAGTTTTTCCCAGTTTACCCTCTCATCCTCAACCATCCTTGAAAGGTTTATGGAACCCAAATTACAAGACTCGTAAGGAAGCAGCGGCTGTTCGCCGCAAGGGTTCGTTGACTCTATTTTTCCAACTTCTGGTGTGGGATTATGCCTATTAACTTCGTCGATGAAGACTATTCCGGGGTCTCCGGTTGCCCATGCTGACTGAGCTATGAGATTCCAGACTTCGCTTGCTTTTAGTTTTCCAGTTTTTTCTTTGTTTCTTGGGTTAACCAGCCAGTATTCTCTGTTTTTCTCAAGGTTTTCCATAAACTCGTCTGTAACAGCAACTGAAATGTTGAAGTTTGAGAGGAATCCCGGCTTTTGCTTGGAAGTTATGAACTCTAGGATGTCGGGGTGGTCAACGCGCAGGATTCCCATCATGGCACCTCTTCTTTTTCCGCCTGCTTTAATGACTTCTGTGGCTACATCAAAGACTCGCATGAAACTTACTGGTCCAGATGCCACGCCTTTAGTTGACATTACTATGTCGCCTTTAGGTCTAAGTCTTGAAAAGTCAAAACCGACGCCTCCGCCGCTTTTCTCTATTATCGCCATGTTTTTCACGGCGGTGAATATGCCCTCTAAAGAATCTTCAACTGGAAGGACGAAGCATGCTGCTAGTTGACCGAGCTTGGTTCCAGCATTGAAAAGAGTTGGAGAATTGGGGATAAACTCGAGGCGCGTCATCATTTCATAGAAGGTTTCTTCGCTTTTTTTCGGGTCTTCGCCGTATTTCTTGTCGACTTTTGCTACGGCTTTGGCAACTCTTCTAAACATTTGAGCAGGAGTCTCTATTATTCTCTCTGTTTCATCTTTTAGTAAGTATCTTCTTCGCAGAACTTCTAGGGCGTTTACCGTTAATTTTGGCTCTACTATTCCAAGTTTTTCCCTTAACTCTCTTATTTCATCCTTCTTCTTCCTGTATGCTTGGTATTCTTCTGCAACCTTTCCGTAGCCAAATTCCTTTAAAACCTCTATAACCGTGTCTTGAGCATCCTCAACTGAGGGGATTCTTTCAACAAACCTTTTCTCTAAGCGCTTAACAACCTCGCGGGTTACAGCTTCGGCTCTTTCTCCATTTTTTAAATCAACGGCGACGAAAGCCTTATGGATGGCGTTTTTTATTCTGGTTGAGTCAAAATCAACTATTCTTCCGTCTCTTTTCTTTATTTTTGTTAAAGCCATAGCTGGTCAATTCAAATCATGTGCGATCACAGTAAATAAGGTTTTGAAAAGCAACGTTTCCAAGAAAGGCTATAGGGTTACTCCTTTCTAACAAACTGGTCTTTTGGTGCGCCGCAAACTGGACAAACCCAGTCTTCAGGAAGTTTTTCGAAGGGAGTTCCGGGTTTCACGCCATGTTCTGGGTCGCCTGCCTGCGGGTTGTAGATGTAGCCGCATATTGTGCATTCCCACTTTTCCAAATTTTCACTTCCGATGGTTTATAGCCAATTTTATCGCTCATAATGTATTTAAAATATGCCCAAAAACTGTCGTGGTTGTTGAATGTGAAAAAGTAGGAGGGGAATGTGCGTATTGTTCTGTTATGGTGGAGTTATTTTTATGGCTTGGGTTGGACATTGAGTTTCGCAGGCAAGACATTGGATGCAGTCTGCTTCTCGAACAGGGTCAGATTTCTTTTCTGATGTTGGATGTCCTGGAGCGTCTCCCCAGTCAAAAACGCTTACTGGACAAACTTCTATGCATACGCCGTCTCCAGTGCAGATGTCCCAGTCAACAGCCACGTTCGTTCCATGTATGCCAAGTTTTTTTGGCGGTTCTACGGGTCCCCAAACTTTGTGACCTTTATGTTCGCCTGCAACTTGTCTTTTCTTTTGGAAGTCTGGGTCTATTGGCAAACAATTCACCAAGCTAGTTGATTGTGGAATTTGGGATATTAGTTTTTTCCATAAAGTTTTATTGTTTAACATGGCATTGACGAGTTTTCTTTCATTTTGTGACTTCTATTTCGATTTTCTTCCAGTCCCTTTTTATTCCCCGTAGAGAGGTTACGGCGCCAACAATCATGCCGCTTAGGATTTTCACGACAAACTCATTGAGAGCTATTTCCTCGCCATCCACTAGAAGTTTCACGTCCAATAATATCCCCAAAATATGGTTTGGAGGAGGGCTGTAAAAACTTTTTGCATTTTAACCAAGCACGTAAAAGTTATTAGTTAGGTTTCTTCCTTTTAAAGCGTAAACGGTGACCACACAGCGTGTCGTTTGAAATACAAGAACTTCCAGATGTTATAAGGGTAATTGTGCTTTTAAGCCTCAGCAACGGAATGAAGATGCAAAGGCTTATGCTCAAGCAGCGAGTGGATAAAATTTGCGGTGGACGTGTCTGCATTGAAATGAATGACATTGAAGAAGCTTTAAGGGAAATGACTTCTGAGGGTTTAATTCTCGAAAAAGACGGGATGATTCAGCTGACAGAACAGGGCGTCAAGTTAAGCAGGGAATGGGAAAGCCTACTTTTAAAGAAAGAACCCATCATCGAAGTTGTGGCTGGGCTTGTTGATGGCTCCATAACAAGTCTTGTCGTCATTCTCTCCGAGTTTATAGCCGGACTCTCAGTTACGATTGCAACGTTTGCGGCTTTTCTGACTTTAGCGGCTGTGGCAGTAACGAATTTTTCAAGCTTTCTCCTTGGCGGCATCACAGAGGATTTGGCTGACATAATAACTCTTCAAACCTTGATGGATTACAGTCTAAGTGATATACCAGACAAAAAAGAACGTGACAAGTCTCTTCTCTTACTCAAGCAATTGTTCATTTTATTGCACAAGGAAATAAACAAGTCAAACATTTACGCGGCAGTAATCTGTGGCACAACAACTTTTCTTGCGGGCAGCATCCCCATAATCGCCTATTTAGCATTGGCTAGACCCTTCAACATAATCTTGTCTTTGTCAATCGTTGGCGTCGTTGTAGGGATCTTTCTTGTTCGTTATCGCTCCAGGCGAACTAGGATGCACTGGAAAATCACTTTGTTTGAAACTCTGGCAATTGTTGTAATCGCAGTCCTAGTTTCTCTCCTTCTAGGAGGCACCGTTTAAATAAAACATGCATTGCAATTTTAGGTTAACACTTGGAACGTGTCTCTCAAATTTTTAACAAAGCCCTTTGAGCAAAATAAACTAAAATCATAAGACACGCCGCTGATGCCACAGCGCTTGAAACGGCGATCATCATTATGTCTTCGGTTTCTAGGATGAAGGCTATTGAGACTGCGGCTAGAAAAAACCCGAGATAAAGGCTTATATTGCTTCCGAAAAACTGTGGAAACTCTACACGTAGAGTTTTGGAATACTTGACAATCAAAGTTGCCGTTAAAATTAACGCTAGAAACATTATCAAAAGAGTGTATGTTGTTTCAGCCCAGTAGCCTTCACTCTCAAGGGTGAGCAAAAGCCCAACTTCATCAGCTATAAGACCGCCACCAGCGCCGAAAAGGATTGATGCAACCCTGTTAAACCGTTCATTTTCGACGCTGATTCCCAGCCATCCGCTTATGGTAAGCATTGCCAGTCCATACCAGAAATGGTGAATGTGGTAGCCGCTAACTTCCCAAACTATTTTTGGGTATAGACTTGTAAATGTTCTGGCGATTATTAAAGAAACTATGAAGGAAGCCAAAGCGAGTAGTGAGAGGTTTGGTTTTGTCTTTACTTTTTCTTCCATATACTGTGGTGAGCGGTAAAAGTTACTTAAACCTTATTTATTGCGAATTCATCTGCACCTGTTTAGGGGCGCAGACAAAACGAGCGGCGATTTTAGCGAAGCATTCAAAAACTTTGTTAACAACATTAGATAGTTGGGAACGGGAGCGCTCATGAAGGTTGAGTTTTGGCTTTTGGACGTGAACTACGAGATTAAGAATGGAGTGCCCGAGATTTGGCTGTGGAGCATTGGAGACTCTGGGGAAAGAGTGCTTGTTATTGATAGGGGTTTCCTTGCCTACTTTTATGTTGTTGTTAAAGAAGGCTTTGACCCAGCGAAAGTTATAAGGGAAATTGAAAAGGTGCATCATCCATTTATTGTAAAACTTGAGGTTGTGGATAAAAAGTTCTTCGGAAAGCCTGTGAAAGCCGTGAAGGTTTACTGCCAGAACCCCGATTTGATACCGAAATACGCTAAAGCCTTTCGAAAACTCGAAGGAGTTAAAGAATGCCTCGAAGACGACATTCGATATTCCATGCGTTATCTAATCGACAACAACATTGTCCCATGCGGATGGCACGAAGTTGAAGTTGCTGAAGAAACAAGCAAAACAAATGTTCAAGTAGACAAGGTTTACGTGGCGAAGGCATTCCCAAAATTTGTTGAAGAAACAAAAACTCCACAGTTGAGAATTTTAGGGTTCTCAACAATATGCTACAGCCGTGAAGGCTCTCCCAAACCGGACAGAAACCCAGTTGTCATAATTTCTGTGGCAACAAACACTGGCGAACAAAGGCAGTTTTTGGCAGATGAAAACAAAGATGACAAGCGGCTCCTAGAATCTTTTATAGGCTATGTTCAAAGCTTCGACCCAGACATAATTGTTGGGTACGGCGTCAATAGACAAGATTGGCAATACCTAAAAGAGAGATGCAAAAAGCTTGGATTACGCTTAACAGTTGATAGAGCAAAAACCGAACCACATACAAGCGTCTACGGACATGTTTCGCTGACTGGACGCGCCAACATGGACATATCTGATTTCGCGGATGAGTTTCCAGAGGTTAAGGTTAAAACTCTTGAGAATTTGGCGGATTATTTGGGCGTTATGAAAGTTGGGGAACGCACAATAATTGATGATGTGGATTTCGCGGATTACTGGGATAACCGGGAGAAAAGGGAGATTCTGAAAAAGTTCTCGATGGAAAACGTTCGCTGCATCATGGGAATAGCCGAGTCCATAATGGATTTTGCTATGCAACTCTCAAACCTTGTTGGACTGCCTCTAGACCATGTTGGAACAGCAGCTGTGGGCTTTAGGGTTGAATGGTTCCTGATAAAACACGCCCAAAAAATAGGCGAACTTATACCGAAAAGGATAGAGCAGCCTTACCGCCCGTATGCTGGAGCCATAGTGCTAAGCCCAGAACCCGGGCTCCACGAGAATATCGCTGTTCTGGATTTTGCAGCAATGTACCCGAACATAATGATAACCTACAACCTGTCCCCAGACACTTATGTTTCTCCGAAAGAGCCCATCCCGCCATGCGGAGTTTATGAGGCTCCAGAGGTCAAGCACAAGTTTCGGAAGGAGCCCGCCGGCTTCTACAAAGAGGTTTTATCCCACCTCATCAAAGTTCGGAACGAAATTCGCTCAAGAATGAAGGCTGTTTCTGCTGGAAGCGTTGAACATCGTGTTTTGGATGCTCGCCAAAAGGCTGTTAAAGTGATAACCAATGCCTCTTACGGTTATGCTGGATGGGTCGGAGCGCGTTGGTATATTAAGCCCGTTGCTGAAGCCGCAACGGCATGGGGGCGACACACAATTCTAACGACCATTGAAATTGCCAAAAGGTTGGGGTTGAAGGTTGTTTACGGAGACACGGACAGCATATTCATAAAGCATGAGCCTGACAAAGTTGAAAAATTCTCGAGGGAAATTGAAGAGAAACTTGGATTAGAAATTAAGCCTGACAAAGTTTACACCCGCATTTTCTTTACTGAAGCAAAAAAGCGTTATGCTGGGCTTTTACCCGATGGAAGGCTTGACATTGTTGGTTTAGAGGTTATAAGGGGTGATTGGGCTGTTGTAGCGAAAAATGTTCAGGAAAAGGTTCTTGAAATTGTTTTAAAGGAGCAGTCGCCGAAGAAAGCCGCAAAGTTTGTGCAGCAGTTCATTTACGAACTTAGGCAGAAACGCGTTCCCTACCGCAATTTAATAATCTGGAAAACATTAACAAAGCCTCCGGAAGAATATGAGGTTAGGGCTTCACATGTTGAGGCTGCGAAGATGTTGGCGGATAAGGGCTGGAAGCTTACGGTTGGCGACAAAGTGGGCTATGTTGTTGTTACAGGCGGTGGACGCTTATATGAGAGGGTTAAACCATACATGTTCGCTTCCTACGACGAAGTCGATATAGAATATTACGTGACTAAACAGGTTGTGCCAGTCGCAGCTAGAATTCTCGAGTGTTTCGGCATAACCGAAGAGCAACTGCTAACCTCAACTGTCGAGGAGAAGGAAGTTAGAAAGCTTACAGACTTTTTTGCCGCTTAGCTTTCGGCAACCTCTGAGAATGTTATGAGTTGGACGTTTAATGGCGATTTTACAGCTTCCGAAATGCGGGATGCGATAATGGTTTTTATGTTTTTCTCGCTGGCAACATCAACAATCCTCTGCGTTATTATGCCATCAAAAATAATTGTGTTTACGCCTTCTATTTGCTGGAGCCTTTCGGCTAGTTGGCTTACAGGCAATCGCTCTATTTGCTCCAACTTATCGTTCAGAAGAACAGCCTCTAATGTTCCCTCAAGTTCTTTGATTGTTTGAACAACCTCTTTTGGAAATTCCAGTTTTGGCTTTTCCCTTTTTGGTTTGAACAGTTCTTCAACTGGAACCTTTGCCGCGAGGGATTCAAAGATTTCCTTGCAATTTAGCTCTTCAACTTCGCTTCCCCTTGGCGCCCTTGCAACATACTTTACATTCGTAACTTGCAGAAGCTCCTTTAGGATTAGGTCTCCGCCTCTGTCGCCGTCGAGGAAAGCTGTTGCCTCCTTCTCTTTGCAGAGCCTCTTTATTGTTTCCGGAACCTTAGCTCCTTCCATGGCTATTACATTTAGCAGCCCGCACCGCATGAGGTTTATTACGTCTGCTCTGCCCTCAACTATTATTACTTCCTTTGAACTGTCAACTTCTGGACCCGCAGACAATTCTTCTGGTCCGTACTTTTCAACTTTTGCGACTTTGAGGGTTTCCGCAACCTCTCTGAAGACTTCGTCGACGGATGGCATTGCCTCAATTGTCCACTTGTGCAGAATCTCCTTGGCTCTATCGATTATTGCTTTTCTTCTGGCTTCCCTCACGTCCTCAATTTTTTCTAGAATTACTTTCGCGGCACACGGTCCAACGCGGTTTATGCTTTCTATACTTGCTGCGATTAATGCTGTGGAGACTCTGTCCATGCTTGTTGGAATGGTTATTGTACCTGTTGTCCTGTCGTTTTTTGAGTGAAGCTCAATTTCTATTCTCCCGATTCTTCCCGATTTTTGCAGTTCTCTTAGGTCTAGTTCTGGTCCGAAAAGTCCTTCTGTTTGTCCGAAAACTGCACCTATAACGTCTGGTTTTTCAACTACTCCTTCTATTTCGAATTTTGCATGTATGACATACTTTACGGTAAACGCTTGTGATGAACCCGTAAGCGTGCACCTCCTGCTATTATGCTAGGTTAGTTTCAATCATGTGATGAGAGAATTGCTCTCAACACTGCTAACTTTCACAGTTGACTGTTGCTCTATATTACTTTTATGAATTACAAATCTTCCTCTTTAAGTTTTCCATGTAGGTGGCTAAGCCTTCAATGTCTTTAACTTCTCTACTGACAAGCAGCGAAAGTTCACGCCAAAACGAGAGGTTCGGGTTTATCCCAATTTTCTCCAATTGTTGTTTTAGTCTTTCAGTCAACTCTTTTCCTCGTCTGTCAAAATCCAGTAGAAGAATAACCTCTCTTGGCTCTTGTTTTTCTATTTCAGAGATTGTTTCCAACAGGGATTTTCCGCCGGTTTTTGCTGATAGGATTTTTCCCTTAACGCCTAAAGCTCTTAATGTGGTTATGTCATTTTTTCCTTCCACAATTATTGGCGTTCCTTTCGCGGATTCCTCGGCTAACTGCTCTAATACTTTGAGAATTTTTTCCTCTTTCTCTTTAAGATGGGTTGACAAGTTTTTACCTTGAAACTTCAAAGCTTTTTACAACGTTTAAGCATTCTTTTGCTTCTTTGTCTGTTTCAAAGTATTTTCTGACTGGTTCAAGGATTTTGGCTAATTCTTTCGCCACAGCATTTTTCAGATCTTGAGGATGAACTTTTCCTTGGCTGTATTCTTTCTCCAACTCTTGATAACTTGAGAACCGTAGTGTGCCGCCGAACTTTGCCGGTCTTTCTATTTCAAAGGTTTCTCTTTCATGGAATATCACATGCTTTGCTATTTCCAGTATTGGGTTGAATTCCGTCTGTCTTTCTGGACACCATGCCTTTTGCAACTTCGTCAGTATCTCCTCTTCGCTGTCGTGGATGAAAATTGCTGTCCAAGGCTTTGATTTACTCATCTTGCTTGCCTCAACCTGCTCAAGCTTCGTTCTCGCCTTAAGCGTTACTGGTTTGGCTATTCCCATCAAAAGGTGGTGATGAACCGCCACAGGCTTTTTCCATCCCATTTTCGGAAAAATTTCCCTCGCCAAAACATGCGCCTTACGTTGGTCCATTCCGCCGTGGGGGATGTCGGCGCCTATGGTTTTTACGTCGACCGCTTGCATTGGCGCGTAAAAGTATTGGGAGAGGTCAAGCTTTTCAAATTCGCTTCTTCCCATTATCGTCATGCACCGTCTGCTTCTCGCAATCGTCATATGTTTAGCAAAGCGGATGAGGTTCCGCCAATACTCATCGTTGTTGCGGTATAACTCAGAGCCTAAAACAATTTTCACTCCTGGACAGAAAAATTTAAACGCCTTTTCATAATATTTTGCCGCCATCAAAATTTTGTTCCAGTCCCCGCCCATCTTGTCGTTTATGAAGCTGTGCCAGTCCGCCAAATAAACTTGGCATCTTATTCCAGCCTTTAGGAAATCGTTTATTTTGAATCCTGAAATGACGAGGTTTCCCAAATGTAGCAAACCTGAAATCTCAAAGCCGATGTAATGTCCTGGGTGCTCGTTAGTTTCTAAAAGTTCCCGTAGCTCGCTTTCAACGAGAACCTCTTCGGTTGGCGGTTTCTTAATTAAATTAATCTTTGTTTCTATATCCAAACCTTGTCAAGCCTTCCAACATTCTATGCAAAAGCGAAACTTAAAAGTTGTTTCGCGGGCGTTTGTTTCCCACGATACCTATCACTTAACTTCATTGTGGAGCCATACGCTCCTCTTGGTTAAGCTCTCTCCGGCGTGGGAGGTCTTGCGCCCGCGCCCACCGTGTCCCATGCTTGGGTAAACCCGTCTTCATAGGCTTTTTGCCTTTGTTGGGTCCGTCTGCATGGATTTAACCGGTGGGATTAGGGAGGCTCTGTCTGATCATTGCCGAATCATAGTTTTAGCGTGCAGTAAGTTAAATGTTGCTGTTTTATGTGTTTTTGGTTTGAAAATCAACCAATAGGGGGCTACCCCCTCTAGGTTTTTCTTGGTATGAGCGTTTCTAGGTCTATTTCGAAGGCTGCTGTTGGGTTTTCGAGTTCAAAGTTGTTTAGGACTTCTGGGTGGATTTCGCCTAAAAAGCCTATTTGCTTGTTTTTTGCGTGTATTGCGGCTGTTCTGCCTTCTAAGAAGCTTGGATGTTTTGCGGCTTTGATTTGCCAGTTTTTCAAGCCCAGATTTGAGAGTAAAGCCTCAACCGTGGATTTCATCTCTGTGAAGTTTGCTGTGGAATGTGATGAGACAGCAGCCACATGAAGTCTTCTCTCACACATTGTTTCCAATTTTAAGTTTATCTTTGCGACATCTGAAACTTCGAAGAGCCTTTGGGGGAAGCTTTCATGTTTGTTTTCAGCCAGGTTCTTAACTAAGCATGGTAGTAGAAGCTGCCGCATTATAGTGTATTCCTTTGAAACTGGGTTGGCTAGTTTAATTGGCTTCTGTGGCTTTATCCTCATGAAATCGTAGTGGAGGCGTTCGTTTGTTAGTGTAAAGTTCATAACTTCCAAATATCCTAAACCCGCCATTATTTGTCGAACCGTGTTCGCTAGTCTGTTGGCGGGGTGCTGTTCTCCCACGGTTATTGCGGCTGGGATTGTGGGCTTAAGCCTATAATAGCCGTAGCCTATGGCAACTTCCTCAACCAAATCCGCTTCGTGCATTATGTCGATTCTGTAGGCTGGATAAGAAACTTCCAAAACGCCCTTATCCACCGTTTTCGCGTCTAATCTGCATTTACGCAAGCACTTTATGGTTTCTGTCTCTGAAAGCTTCAAGCCCAAAAGCCTATTTGCATAATCAATTCTTAACGTCATTTTTTCAGGTTCTAAGTTTGGTGAAACAACTGTTTTGTCATGATATTTCACATAAACCTTTTCCAACGTGCCTCCCATGTCGGCTAGGGCTGTTGCCAGTATGTTTAGGCTTTTTTCCACTGCCTCGTAGCTTGTGCCAGTAACATCCAAAAACAGGTTTTTTGTTTCAGCGCTTACCCGTGTTAGTTCGCCGTTTATTATGGGCGGCATTGACAAGACTGCTCCGTTCTTGTCTATTAGAAGCGGGTATTTCGGAGACCAGTCTATAATGTGGCGGTAGGCTATTCCCTTCTCATGTTTCTCCAAAATTTCTTTCAAGTTCATTTCTTCAGTTTTTCCAAGCGGAACAAACTTCACGCTTGTAGGCTCAACAGCCGTGTAAGTGAATGGCGATTTAACAACATCCAAATTATGAATTCCTATAGAAACCTTCTTTCTGTCTCTGCCAACTCCCCAGTGGAGGTCCTCTTGCATATCCATCAATTCAACAATGGAATCCTCGTCTAACTCCAAATCGTAGACGGCGCCTGCAAGCATGAAGGGTCTAACTTTGGCAACTGCCTCGTCCACGAAAAGCGTGATTTTAGGCTCTTTCGCCTCGTATTTTGGGATTCCCTCCTCCAAACCCATGAAGCCTTTTAATGCTCTGGCAACTCCAGCGTAGCTGCAGAAGTCGATGCGGTTTGGGTTGTATTCCACTTTAACGTAGTTTTCGCCTATTTCCTCTATGTCGAAGCCTATCCATGGCAGCTGCCTAACAAGTTCTTTAACTGTTATTTCTCTGCCCAAAAACTTGGAAATTTTCTTCTCGTAAAGCGTGATTACTGGCATAATGGTGTCCTCCTAAGCCACTCTAAATTGTTGGCGTAAAGAAGCCTAATGTCATCCAACCCCAACTCAATCATGGCTAGACGCTCCAAGCCCCCACCCCAAGCCAAAACTTGACATTTAATACCCATCGGCGCAAGAACCTCCGGCCTAAACAAACCCATTCCGCAGAGTTCCATCCAACGTCCAAGTTTCGGGTGGTAAACCATGGCTTGGGCTGAAGGCTCAGTGTAAGGGAAGTAGCACGGCCAAAACTCTATTTTCTCCAATCCGAACTTTGTGTAGAAGGTTTTCAGTGTTCCCATTAGGTCTTTGAGCGTGACGTTTTCGCCTACAACTATGCCTTCAATTTGGTGGAATTCAGCTATGTTTTTGTAGGTTACCTGCTCGTTTCTGTAAACCCTGTCGACGGAGAAAACTTTTATGGGCGGCTTCTTGTGTGTTGAAAGGTATTTTATTGTTTCAGCTGTTGTGTGCGTTCGCAGAACAAGCCTTTTCGCCTCTTCTGGACTCCATTTGTAACCCCAGCCCTTAGAACCCGTTATCCAACCATCTTCATGGGTTTTTGCAACGGCGTCCACAATTTTTTTGGATGGTAAGCGCCCAACTTTTGGATTATCCAAATAAAAGGTGTCCATCATCTCTCTAGCTGGGTGGTCTTGAGGCTGGAAAAGCGCGTCGAAGTTCCAGAAGGCTGTCTCCACTAATGGTCCGCGGATTTCTGTGAAGCCCATTTCGAGGAAGATTTCGCGGGCGCGTTGGATGATCTGTTGTAGAGGATGCATTTTGCCTGGAAAAATTGCTGGTGTTTGTGCGGTTACGTCGAATTTTGCGAGTTTTGCTTGTCGCCATTTTTTTGTTATTATGAGTTCGGGTGTTAGCTGGGTTATTTCCTCAACAACCTTCAACCCTTTTTGGATTGTGTCCCAGCCTTCTGGCGTAAGTTCAAGCGTGCGCTGTACCTTCTCCCCCAGCTTTATTAGTTTGCGTTTTTTCAGCATGGTTAACGCTTCTAGTTGCTCCTTGCTTAGTTCCTCAACGGTAACTGCGCCCTTTTCCGATATTAAGCTTAGAAGGTTTTCGTCACTTCCAAACGGAGGCTCTTTATCCACTTTTAGGACGCAACTTCTGCCTTTTACGGAAGCCCAGTTTTTACGGCTTAACCATCCTAACGCGATTGGTATAAACGCGCTTTCAAGTTTGGCTTCTTTTGCGGCTTCTTCCACGGTTGCTTTTTCGCCTAGTTTTAGGATGGCGCGGAGCAAGCGTCTTTCTGGCAGTCCAACCCGCGCGTATTGTTGTCCCTCTTTGTTTAGGGTTGCAATAGTCCCCTTTTGCTCGTGGACGGTTACCAGTTTCTTTGTTGATAGGGTCAGGGCTGCGCGCATGACTGCGGCGTGGGCTAAACCGCTTTTTTCAACAACTCCGTCAACCGGGGCTTTGCCGCCTAACTCTTTTAGGGCTATTAGAGTTTTTTGCTCATGCGAACGTAGGCGAAGTTCATTCATGTTTCTTTTCTCCCTTTAGATTTTGGTGTTTGTTTTGGCTGAATGTTTTGGTGTTGTTGACTTAAAAGCTCTTGTAAAATTTTTAAACTATTCTCTTTTCCGCCGCGAGAAAACTTGTTTGCGATTATGTAAATTGGCGGGGCATCCCTTCACCATCAGCAACCAAAATGTGAAAATAATATTTATGGATTATTCTTTTCGGAAGGCAAAGCGGTCTGTTCGCTTGGTTTTCGCATAAAACTTAATACGTTTTCGCGGAATTGTATAAAGAAGCTGCATTGAGAATTGGGCGGCGAATGGTTTGGCTGACGAAGAAAGGAACGAGATGGTTGTTACACCGTGGGAAGTTAGGGGCAAAGTTGATTACGAACGCCTAATACGCGAGTTTGGCACACAACCAATAACGGACGAGTTGCTCAAAAGAATAGCGAAGTACACGGGTGAGCTTCATCTTCAGCTCCGAAGAAGGCTTTTCTTTTCCCACCGCGACTTGGACACTGTTCTTGACCTTTACGATAAGGGAGTAAAATTTGTTTTATACACTGGCAGGGGACCGTCTGGACCAGTTCACATTGGGCATTTGGTTCCGTGGATTTTTACCCGTTATCTTCAAGAGAAGTTTGATACGAGGCTTTATTTTCAGATGACTGATGATGAAAAGTTTTTGGTTGACGACGAGCTTGAGCTTGAGGACACGAAACGGTTTGCTTACGAAAACGCTTTGGATTTGATTGCTTTGGGCTTCGAGCCAGAAAACACCTTCATAATTTTTGATGTCCAGGACATGGGCTTGCTTTATGACATTGCCTTAGAAGTTGCGAAACGCATAACCTATTCGACGGCGAGAGCCACTTTCGGTTTTCAGGAAAGCACGAACATAGGGTGGATTTTTTGGCCAGCTATTCAAGCTGTGCCGTGTTTTATTCATGCGAAGTTGACTGGAGAGAATGTTCCAGCGCTTATCCCAGCAGCGATTGACCAAGACCCTTATTGGCGTGTAACCCGCGACATAGCCTCTAAACTTGGCTATTATAAGCCAGCGCAGATGCACTGCCGCTTCTTGCCTGGACTGGGCGTCGGCGGGAAAATGAGTGCTTCGGAGCCTGAAACCTCCATATTCACTATAGACCCGCCTGAAGTGGTTAAGCGTAAGATTTGGAACGCTTTTTCGGGTGGGAGGGCGACTGTTGAGGAGCAGAAGAAGCTTGGTGGAGACCCTAGTATATGCACTGTTTTCCAGTATTACTATTACCTTTTTGAGGAAGATGATAAGCGTTTAGCGGAGAGGGAGCGGCGATGCAGAGGCGGCGAGTTGCTTTGTGGTGAATGCAAAACCGAACTAGCGGAAAGAGTGAACAAGTTTCTTGTTGAGCATAGGCGAAAACGAGAAAAAGCCAAAAACAAAATAGAAAAATACTACCTAAAACGCTAATCGCATTTCTAATCTTTTTCTTGTTTCTTACTTACTTGTGAGCGTAGCCGAAAATAAGATATTTCGCGTTAAAGCATTAATCGTTAAATGCTATTAGGCTTTGAAGGTGGTTGCTGTGTCGGGTAAAGAAACTGTTAGTGTAGATTCCTCTTCGGCTTATAGGCTTCTTCACCCTATGCATACAGTTCTCGTCTCATGCATTGGCAAAGCTGGAAAACCAAACATAATAACTTTGGCTTGGGCTATGCCAACATCCATAACGCCGCCTCTTGTCGCAATAAGCGTCGCGCCAAAAAGACACTCCCACATGCTAATTGAAGAAACAAAGGAGTTTGTGGTGAATATTCCAACAATGGAAATCCTTAAAGAAACGTTCTATTGTGGGAGAACAAGCGGAAGAGACCGCGACAAGTTTAAGGAAACTGCCCTAACACCTTTGCCAGCTAAAAAAGTTAAGCCACCCATAATAAAAGAATGCGTAGCCCACATCGAATGCAAGCTCCACAGCAAACACGTAACGGGCGATCACACAATTTTTGTAGGCGAAATAATCGAAGCCTACGCAGACAAACAAGCCTTCAAAAACGGCGAATACGATTTAGAAAAAGCAAGGATGATTTTCCACCTAGGCGGAAGCAGCTTCGCAACCCTAGAACCGAAAGTTCACACGCCGAAAATTTAAAGCGTGTAGCTTTCGCTTGGCTTCAGCACAACAACTTTAACTCTCGGCGTTTTCTCCCTAACAAGCTTAACAAACTCGTCTGCTGACTGCGCTAGAACTGGGAAAGTTCCATAGTGCATTGGAATCGCAACTTTAGGCTTAAGCAATGAAACTGCTTCCGCGGCTTCTCTCGCGCCCATAGTGTAAAAGCCCCCGATGGGAACCATGGCTAAGTCTGGCTTGTAAAGCTTCCCGAAAAGGCTTAAGTCGCTGAAAAGTCCAGTGTCACCCATATGATAAATCCTCTTTCCTTCACCTTCAACTATAACTCCCGTCGGCGCACCTTTCGAGGCTGTGTGAGTTGCGTGGACAACCGTAAGCTTTACTCCCCCAACTTCTGTGCTGCCACCGATGTTTAAGCCCACAACATCGCTTACACCGTTTTCCTGTGCGTAGTTGCTCAACTCGAAAGTGGCAACAAAAACAGCCTTCGTTCTCTTGCATATCTCAATCGCGTCGCCTAAATGGTCGCCGTGGTCATGCGTAACATAAACTATATCCGCCCTAGTTATTTCCGCAGCCTTAATCGGAGACGAGGGGTTTCCGTCAAGCCACGGGTCAATCAAAACAGTTTTTCCAGCAACTTCAACTTTGAAAGCCGAATGCCCAAACCACGTGACCTTAGCCATTCGCATTCACCACTTCACCAACACTCTTTTAAACTATAAAACATTAGCGTTTAAACGTTAACAAAAATAAAGCGTGACTTCAATGAGTCATTACGATGCTGAGGCAATTGAAAAGTTTAGGCTTTCTGGAAAAATCCTGCGAGAAACACGCGAAGAAATAAAACATTTCGTAAAAGAAGGCATGCCAATAATAGAAGTCTGCGAAAAAGCCGAAGCGCTCATCCGCGAAAAAGGCGGAAAACCAGCATTTCCATGCAACGTGTCAATAAACGAGGTTGCAGCCCACTACACTTCGCCGCCAAACGATGCCAAGCGAATACCAGAAAAATCCATAGTGAAAGTTGACATAGGCGCTCATGTTGATGGCTACGTTACAGACACCGCTATAACAATCAACTTCAACCCAGAACACCAAAGCCTAACAGAAACAGCCGAAAAAGCCCTAAAAACAGCCATAGAAAACATCCGCCCAAACATCTCCACATCAAAAATAGGCGCCCTAATCGAGAATACCATAAAATCCAGAGGCTTCAAACCGGTTTCCAACTTGACTGGGCATCAGGTTGGGCGATATCTTGTGCACGCTGGCGTCTCCATACCCAACATTTCGCAAATATCCTTCTCCAAAATCAAACTTGGCCAAGTATACGCCATAGAACCCTTCGTAACTCTCCCCGAGGCTGTCGGAAGAGTTGAAGACAGCGCGGAAGTCACAATCTTCCGTTACCTCAAACCAAAACCGACAAAAAATCCCCACGCAAAACAACTTCTAAAGCATATAGAAAATAACTTTAGAACATTGCCCTTCGCTGAACGTTGGCTAGACAGCCTAATTCCCAAACAGCAACGCCGAGAAGTCCTCCAAGAACTTTTATCCTCAAGAGCTATAATGGGTTATCCAGTGTTTATTGAGATAAGCAGAAAACCAGTAGCCCAAGCAGAACACACAGTTTTAGTAACCGAAGACGGATGTGTTGTCTTAACCTAGAAGGGAAAGCCCTCTCTCGCTTTCTCCTTAACCTCCCTGAAAATCGCTGTTATCAGCATCTTTTCATTGCATTTTTGGCAAGGCTCAACTTCTTTAAAGATATAGTCACCGCGCTGAAACTCCCTAACGCTTTTGAAACCGCATTTTTTACACTCGATAGTTGTTGTTATTGGTGGCAACTCAATCCTCAAACGTAGCAAGCGCCTTCTCATTTGAAGCAACATATATGCGGATACTGACGCAGCGAAGAATCCTATGACTATCAAATACATTGCAAAGTCTGAATGCTCGGGATAGGCATAAACTGCAAGGGCAAGAGCTGCGAGTGAAAACGCCAAAGTTATAAATATTATCACCAGCACAAACGAGGAAATTTTAGTTGAAGCAGAAGATGAAGCCTTACTCATTCCACAACCTCCCTATTGCCCAATGCCAATTGTGTTGCCAACTCCCGTAATGATTATCTTATCACCCTCTTTAGTTCTCTCCAAAACAACCTGCTTTATCCTCTCTATAGCCTTATCAACCGCATCAAAAATTTCCCTCCGCATCGGCGAAACCGCGTCACCAATATCCTCCTTAATTATAACAGCGTTTATTGGAATACGATACTTTAGAATAGACTCCTCAATCTTAAACTGGTCAACACCAGGCCCGCCTATGGCTGCACCAACACCTTCGGCTACTTCACCAACATCTTCGCCTTCAAGCTTCAAGGCAGCATCAATCATAATTATGTTCGCAATTTTACCCTCATTCTCCTCAATAACCGTTTTAATGGCGTCTCCAGGCTTGCCGACGTTTCCCCCAGGGCCTTCAGCTTTGATAACATATGCTGTGCGCCCTTCAATTGGCACTGTCGCGACAACACAGTCTTTTGATATCTTCCTCTTTTCATGTCCGTACATGAGTTTTGCCGCCACTAACGCTCCTACACCGTCGCCTATTGGCTGTCCATAGGCAAAAGCCTTTAACGCGCTGGCGTAGGCTTCTGCTTCTCGCATGACAAGGGGCAGTATCATCTGTATTTGCATAATTATGTAGAGGCTTAGGGTTTTTTTACCCAACAAGTAATAGTGTCTTATCACTTTGTAAATATAGTTCAATGCCATCGCAGCCTCAAGCGTATTTTCCAAATTATTTGTTTGCGTTTCATCCGCTGCTGGCGCCATTAATTTAACTTCATCTTTAAATCGGGTATCCCTAACATCAAGGATATGCTCAAGCTTCCAAACCACACCTGCAGGGTCTAAACTTTGAGGTGCTATTGTGAAGTACTCCAAAAACCTATCAACTCTGGATGTTGGGTCTGTCTGCGGTTTCCCAATCTCCTTTATAGTTTCTATCGCTATCCTTCTTCCCTCATCCTTAATATATTTCAGCTTGTAAAGCGAACCTTCAACTTCCCTAAGCATAACATACATTTGGATTCTTTGTCCGTAAAAAATGAAAACTACAAAAATTATGTAGAAGAGCAAGTTAAATATCCATGAATATTCTCCGAAAGGTTCCTGTCCAATCTGGCTCTGTAACGCTGATGCTGCCGCCACTAGCTGCACAAACTCACCTTTTCGAGAAACTATCAAACGCTTAGTTATAAATTTTAGGTAATTCTACTACAAATTCACAAGCAAATCTTGAAGCGGGGCTGCCAGCTTTCCCGGGTTCGCGTGGCCGAAGACCACACTACAACCGGGAACGGAGCGCGGTTTAACTTCCGAGTTCGGAATGGGATCGGGTGGGTCCCGCGCCCTATGGCCGGCAAACCCCAAAATACACGTTAAACCATCATTCATTAACTTTTCGCTTCTAACTTTCCCCTTTCAGTAGGGCTTCCCATATTCCGAATCCGCCGACGGTTTCTGGTCTTTCCACTGGATTGTACCATTTCTTTTTTGTACCTATTTTCGCCCGCATTTTCCACCCGAAGGTTTTCGGTTCCTTATCTATTCTTTCTAGGAGAGCGTCTATTTTCTGTGTTATTTCTTCTCTGTCTTTTTTGTCGATCTGTTTGGGGTCTATTTCCGCTTCTGGTCCAAGCTTATCTATTTCGGATGTGAATTTTCGGAGTTTTTTGAGGTTTGTTGTGGCTGTGTACCAGAATCCCCAGTCTTGGGCTAAGAGTTTGGCTATGTAAGCGGCGTCTATCTGTTCTTTTTCCCCTTTTTCTCCGACGTTGTGGGCTTTCATGAGGAGCAGGCAGTCTTTTAGGTCTTTTACGCTGAAGGCTTCCCACATCTGGATTTTCTCAAGGAGCATGTCTGTGACTGTGATTGTTGGATAATCCAGTTCAAGTCTCCCTTTGAAGTCTATCGGGTGGTTTGCCACGAGCAACTTGTCAAAGAAAACATCCACGTAAAACCAGCCTTTAGGATGATAGTATATTTGCCTTTCAGAAGCCGCACTGGAGAGAGTTGCCCTTCTTTTCGCATAGCCGATTTTTTCAAACAACCCCTTAATTTTCTCTCGGTGGTCACGGTAGGAAACGTAGTCTATGTCACTGTATTCTTGCCCTTTAACCACTCCTGTTCCTATTCTTCCCAGTTTTTTCGCGAAGTCCTTGTGTTCTTGGCAGTGTATTGCTATGCCTAATCCGCCTATGATTCTTAGGGTTATCCCCTCATCTTTAGCCTTTCCAACAATGTCTTGGGATTCTTGGATGAAAACTTCTGTGGGAACAATTCCTTTCCATTCCTTCGGCAGTTCGCGTGTAATCTCCTTTTCTAGAAGCCAAGCCATTCTTGAATCCCTCATCCTTCTATCCTTTGGAGTCTGGAGATTTCGTTGCCTTTAAACTCTATTAGAAAAGCCCTTAAAATTCCCTCTGAGTATTCGCTTCCGGGGTTGACGCAATATGTCTTCCCAATTTTCATAGAGCCCGAAGATTCGTGGATGTGTCCGTGAAGCCCGAGGAAGGGCTGGTACTTCTCAATCATTTTTCTCACCGCTTTTGAGCCCACTGGAACCATGACGACACTTCCACTTTGGATGACTGGATTCAAATCCTTATCTAATAACGGTGCTTCGTCAAGTTTTGTTTGGTATGGTGGCGCGTGAAAGTTGAATATCGCCGTTTCAGCATTTTTCAGTTGAGAAATGTACTTTTCCAGTCTCTCTTCAAGCTTGTCTTCTTCCTCTTCTCTTGTTGTCTTCCATGGGCTTGGGTTCACCCAACCACAGCTTACCATTTCGTGGGAATCATCAATTTCTATCACTTTCCCTTCCCCATTTATCACATGTTTGTGGTTGTTGACTATTTCGTCAACTGCTGGTCTGTCATCATTTCCCGGACAGACAACAACTCTTGTTTCACTTGGAACTTTTTGCGGAATTAGGTCAAGCCAGTCTTTTATTGTTGAAATCATTACTTTGTGGAAGACCTCGTCGACTTTTTTAGGGCTTTTAACCATTTCCTCATATTCGCTTTCGTTAGTCACATATGGGTAATAGCCTATGCCCCTTATTTCTTTCATAGCTTTCTCTATTTCGCTTGCGTCGACTGTGTGGATTTTTTTCAAGTGATAATACGAGTATTTTCCATCTTTCTGTTTGACAACCGGCACTATCATTTTTCCAGTTAGGTCTCCCCCGCAGATGGCAACATCAACTTTCAGCATTGCTGAAGCGTTTAGGAATTTTCGCCATACACCTTCTGAACCATGCATATCTGTGGCGAACAGTATCCTCGTAGCCTTTTCCTTTTTCTTTTTAAACAGAAACGACACTTGCGCTCATTCCTTAACCGTTTCTATGGTTAAAACATGTCAAAAGGGTATTTAAGTTTAAGGTTTATGGAAAGTTTTAAATTCGGAAAGGGCTAAAAATGAAGGTTTGGGTGGCTAAAGCATATGCCTTCAAGTAAACCCGGATTATTCGCAAGAGAAGCAACTGGGCTAGTGCGCGAAATAGGCTTCACACTCGGCGTCATCATAATCCTCAGCCACGTGATTGGCTTAGGCTGGCAGAAACGAGTCTTCCAATTTACCGGACCAAAACCAATGCCAACAGATTTAATGCCTCTTGGGCTTCCAGCAATGTTCTGGGCATTCCTCGTATGCGGCATCATCGTGATCATTACTGGTTATGCGGCGGGTTACGTTGCAGCAGCTATGCCAAGGTCAGGCGGCGGATACGTCACAATCTCAAGAGTAATCCATCCAGTGGTTGGCTACACAGCAGGATGGCTAATGTTCCTCGCTGAAGCCTTCTCTTACGGGCTTATCGGCGTTGCGGTCTTCGAGGCAATCATGATATTCTTTAACATTGCAATGGCGCCAGGAGGAATAACATTTGGAGCACTCGAGCTTTTTGTGGGTGGACTAGTGATAGTCTGGATATTCGCAATAATTGCCCTTCTTGGAACTAAACTGTACGGACGATTGATGGAAGTGCTATTCTACATACCGGCAGTGATTACTATTTTCTTCTTTGCCATGTGGGTAGCCGGAGCAATGAACCCGAATGTCCTTGCAACTGGAGTTGAGCAGGTTTTGGGCGCTCCTCCATCGGCATTTAAGGATCTAGCAATCGCTACGGGAATGACCAGTTCAGAAAATGTTGCCGGTTTCTTTGACGCCTTCTCCTTTGCTCTTGGAGGAGCCTTCTGGGCTTACATGGGATGGTATGCAACAACATTCTTGGCAGGCGAGGTTAAAGAAGCAAACAAAAAGCTTCCCATGGTTCTTTTGGCATCCGGAGTCATCATAATGGTTGTTTACCTACTGGCTTCTTCGCTTTCTGCGGCTGCCGCCATGAGCCTTGAGCCTTACACAGACGCTGCTGGACACCAATGGAGCTTCTTCCAATACTACGCTTGGTTAAGCTATGCAGTTGATCGCGACGTTGTTAAAGCGGCTATACCTGGTTTCCAGTCTGCTTGGAGCACTGGTCTCGCGTCTATGATTGCTAGAGGCATGGGCCTAGATTGGCTTTCTTGGCTGATCGCCTTAGGCGGCATGTTGTGGGTTGCAAATGACATTCCACCATTCCTGCTTGTCGCTTCCAGAACGTTCTTTGCTATGTCATTTGACAGAATGATGCCCGAAGCCTTCTCTTATGTCAGTGAAAGATGGCATGCGCCAGTCTGGTCAATAATAATCACTGCTGTCTTCGCTATTCCCGCATGCATGGCTGAGGCAGACTTTCCTGCAGGAGCAGCCAGTTACCTAGCATTTGCTGGTGTTGTTGGAACCGACATTTTCGACGCCTTCTTCCTAACGATGTTCTGTGTATCATGCATGTTGCTTCCGCTGGAGAGAAAGGACATTTACGACAGGGCAGCGGTCAAACATTCAATCGGAGCGGTTGTTCTGCTCGGGTTCATAGCAACTCTTGGTGGAGCCTTCTGCCTATACATCTTCATAAAAGAGTCTCCATGGATATGGTCGCTGTTCACCACAGGCGCAGCAGAAGCAGACGTAGTCAGCGCATGCGGCTTCCTTGGATGCATTGTTGCCGGAATACTGCTTTACTTAGGCTTTATGTACCGTAACATGACCAGAGGCGTTGACATGCGCACGCTGTACTTGAGCATACCGCCAGAATAGCCTTAAATATCCTCCTTCTTTTTATTTCTCAAAACATCAAACTGTTGGAGTTTTCATAAACATGTATGAACTGGGCTTCGTAACAGACATGGTGGAAGAACAGATAATCCGAGGAAATTTAAGATGGCTAGCCAACTTTAACGAAATCCGCAAAAACTACGCCTTAGGCGACATAACATTCCCAATATACGCCTCTGGAAGCCTCCAGGAAAAAGGCTTCTTCCTCTCAAAAATATTTTCTGCACTTGTAACTCCAAAGTATAAGATTCACTTCTTCTTCTATGCAGCTCAAGAAATTGACCCTAAATTCCTAAGAAAAATGATTTTATCTTTCAAAGACAAGTTTGGAGCAGACGACTGGGTTTTCCTAGGTTTGGTTCAGAGCAAACCCTTAGAAAAAGACCTTAAAAAGGCGGTTGAAGGTGTGACTGACAAAAACATTGGAATAACTGCCTTCAGCCTCCCGTCAAAGGAAGCCATCTCATCAAATAACGTTCTCGGAAAAGGACTGGCAAAACAACTCAAGTTGACAGAACCCAAGTTTGAAGCCTTTGACCTTCCCAACTACTTAAAAGGCTTCACAATAGTGTTTGGGCTGGGTGTGTTGATGCTGGTAGTGATTTCGCTTTCTGGGCTGCGACAGGCGATTCAACCATTAACACTTTTGCTCTTGGCACTCGTATCACTTGTACTGGGTCACCGCATATACAAAACACGCTATCACACAACCCTAACCTTGAATGGTAAGGGTTTTCAACTTCGGCAAGGACAAAAAGTGACGGAGGGAAAATGGTCCGATTATACAGATGTGACAATTTATGTTACTTCTAAACAGGAAACGTGTCTAAGACTGCACTCAAAAAGTGGGACCTTCGACCTGCCAATCTCAAGAGTCGGCATATCAAGGAAGGAAGCCTACAATGCCATCAAACAACTGGTGAAAAGAGAGTAAGTTTTCACTCTATTATGGGGGTTTCCACAGCGGTGTTCCACCATGGCTTATCCCATTTCTTGTCAACCACCGGCAACTCTTTCAATAGGCTTTCCACCCTATCAATCACCGTTGAGATCTGACTTTTTGTCATCCACTTTTTGAGAACATCCGGCTTTTCAACGATGTTTTTAAGGTTAAGCATAACGGTCAAGGCAAGTTTCTTGTCCTTATCTAAAATCTTCCGCATTTTATGAGCATTTATCTTTTCAGCGCCCTCTCCAATTTCATGGTCTAAAAAAACCGCGCAAACGTCCTTTACATCTTTTTCTTCCATTCCGATTATGATTTTGTCTTCTGCATAATGTGGATAAGAGAGAATTCTGTATTCCTGTTTGCAATGTTCAAGTTCCTCAACACAGTTTTTTGGCATGTCAAAAATGAATTGGGCTTTGGAAAGCAGCAGACGCTCCAAGCCGATGGTGAAAAGATTTTCTTTATGCCTTTCAAACTCGTCCTTAACTTCTACTTTATGCCTCAAATCTATGTAGTCGCAGAAAAGGTCCAGAACAGTTATAGTTGGCAATCCATCCTCAGTCATGCCATTAATTGTTGTAACTCTGTATCTTTCGCCGTGCCTCCAAGCGCTGAAACGCCTGTCATTCGCCGTCGCAAAAGACTTATACATTGTTCCAAAAGCCTTATCCATGTTTAAAAGAAGCTTGTAAAACTCTATTCCCTGCTTTTTAGGAACAATAAAATCTGTGTCCTTTATCGCTCTAGCCAACGGGCCATCAGAATTTGCGCTTGGACAATGGATTTTAACCGCTGCTCCACCAAACAACAAGGCTGGAATAGGGTTCTTGCTAATTCTCTTTTCAAAAGCCTTTGGGTACAGCTCGTGAAGCCTAGGTGCATTAACGGACGCCCACAAGGTAACCATGGCACTTCGCATCGGAAAATAATTCAAGTCGATGTAGGATGGCAAACCAAGCTGTTCCCGCAACTCTTTTGGATCAACGTTTGAAGTTAAGGGCAACTCAACATCATAAGCTGTCCCATCCAAGTCCCTGTAAAGCACGAATCTCTTGGGGGCGTCAACATGTTCACTTGCCGTTTCCGAAACCTCCAACAAACACCAACCTAACTCAAACATCTACCATAAATACTTTAACCATGACTTGCCCACTTCTTAGTGCAAAAAGAAAATAATAAGGATTATTCCAACAGCCTTCACAAGGAACATTTCCCATTGAAAGTAGGGAATAACGCATATATCCCCTCCGCAACAGTTTATTCTAATGCGCTCCAAACAGGGGCCGTAGTCTAGGCAGGTATGACGACGGGCTCCAGAATCGCATAAAACGGGTTTGCGGACCGCAAAAAGCGGAATGAAGAAGTTCTGGAGCGGTCAAAGGAAGAAACCCGTAGAAACAGCCATGCGCTGTTTCGGGGAAAGGTCGTCGGTTCAAATCCGGCCGGCCCCACATTTTTAAGCAATTCCAAAGCAATGTTTAAGCAGCGGCTTCGCAAAAACGGAGCAAAAAAATTGCCTTTTTCAAGTTGATATCCAATAGACGGAACTAAGAAATAGTTTGTCCGTTTAAATTTTACAGATAGTTAAGCTGGATATCTCTTTTCTTCAATGATATTCCCTGCGACAGTTATCAAGATATTGTTTCCGTTTATTGACACTACACTATGTTTTCTTTCCATATTATAGAATCGCCAAAACTTTTCTGGAATTTTCAGTAATATTTTGTTCTCAGCTTTTCGTATCGGAATCTTTTCAAGAAAACAAGAGATTTCTTCCCATTCTGGCATTTCGCTGCCAGAAATTCCTATTGTAGAACTGTCTAACGCGTAAACATAAGCGTACTCACTCCATGCAGGGTTGGTTGCTTCCAGTAGTTCGGCTGATACTTCTATTACGTCTTTAGGCTTTTCCTCCTTTGGATAGACAAGATTTACTCGTCTACCATTCCTTTCCAAAACTTTAATTACAATTTTCCCTTCGTTCAAAAGCCTCCTTATTGAACCATCAACGCGGCCAGTCTTCCACCCCAACTTTTTCCCCAATTCATATTGAGAAAGCCCTGGAAACTGCTTTATAGTCTCCAGTAGGATTTCGTCAGACTCTTCGCCTCTTCGGTTCTTTCTCATCTCCGTTATTTCAATCATGATTTACTCACAGTCTCTCTGTCTCTCACTCTCTTATGTTGTTGTGGGAATATTTAAATTTTTGGAATATTCCAAAAAGCTATACCATTAAACACAAATACCATAAGCCTTGCTAAATAGTATCTATGTTCCGATTTCACCCGCGAAAACGATGCTACCTCGGTCCAATAAAGCTTGATTCCCAACCAAGCAGATGGATAAGGGAGCATAGAAGCTTTGCCAGCAGAGAATGGCTGGAAGGACAAGTAAGATATGGCGAGTGGATAAGCGAGCACGGAAAATTAAATCACTTCCAGATATACACAATAGTCTATGAAGGGACAAAGCCTATAACAGTTCTAGTTAAGATAAAATGGCAACCCCAATACGTTCTCATTTATCATGCGCATGTTGTGCGAAAGAGAAGATAGGTCATCTTAAAATTGTAAAATTTAAACATAAGTTTTTATCCATCCGGTCACACCACTAATAGAAGAGCTTTTCGTTAAGGAAGCTTTTTAAAGCGTCTTAGAGCATGTGTGGTTGGTGTCTTGAACTTGAGTTTAGCTGTTGAAGCTGTGGATGTCGTTAAAGTTTTTGGCAGCGTCTATGCTCTAGACAAGTTGAGCTTTAAAGTTGAGTCTGGAGAAATTTTTGGGCTTATAGGTCCTAATGGGGCTGGAAAAACCACCGCTTTAAGAATTGTTTCTACTTTGTTGTTGCCAACTTCTGGAACTGTGAAGGTTTTCGGTTTAGATGTTGTTGGAGATGCGGCTGAGGTTCGCAAAATTATTTCTTATCTTCCGGAGGAGGCTGGCGCCTACCGCAACCTTTCTGGTTGGGAGTATTTAGAGTTTATGGCGAGGTTCAACGCTAAAGACGAAAGTAAAGTGCGTGAAATAGTTGGGGAGGCGGCTGAAATAACTGGTTTGGGCGAGCGTTTGAAGGATAAGACCAAAGCCTACAGTAAGGGTATGAAGAGGCGTCTTCTTGTTGCAAGAGCTTTGATGACGAGACCTAAACTGGCGATTTTAGACGAGCCCACAAGCGGATTAGACGTTTTGCACGCTTACCATGTTAGGGAAATAGTCAAACGCTATGTTAAGGAACATGAAGTAACGGTTTTGCTTTCCAGCCACAACATGCTTGAAGTTGAACATCTCTGTGACAGAGTGGCGTTAATCAATAAGGGCAAGGTCGTTGCTGAAGGAAAACCGCAAGAGCTTAAAGAAAAATATGAAAGCGCAAACTTGGAGGAAGTTTTCGCAAAGGTGATTGGACTTGCTTAAAGGCTTCCTAAACATTCTCATAAAAGAACTTAAAGAATTAGTGCGAGACCCAAAAATACTCTTGGGAATGATAATTGTCCCCATCGTGATATTTCCAGTTTTGGGCGGCATCATGAGCTACTCCATTCAGTCAGCCCAAGAACAAGCGCAAAAGGCAACACTTCTAATTCTAGACAACGATGGAGGAAACTGGTCTCAATATTTTATTGACTTATTGAATTACACTGCCAAGATTTACGTGGAAAAAGATGTAAATCTCACAGATGAGGTAGTTCAAGAACTGCTTTCACAATATAACACTACCCAAATTGTTGAGATTCCAAGAGGCTTTAGCGAAAACATAACCCAATACTTAAGCGGCAACAAAGAAATAAACGCCACTTTGAAATTTTACGGCGTCTTCACTGGCGGCGGAATTTTTGAAAGCATAGGTTCTTCTCCTATTGACAGTTTAGTTTATCAATTCAACAGGGCCAATGCTCCAGACATTGTGTATACAGAAAAATCGTCCATTGTCAAGGGTGAAATTAAGCAAGGCGTCGACCCCGCTCAGCTTTATGGGTTAATGATGGCGCAGTCCATAGCCTTGCCAATAACTATCTTGATTTTGTTGCAAGTGGCCATGCAGATTGCGGCAACATCCGTAGCAATGGAAAAGGAGGAAAAAACGTTGGAGACTTTGTTGACGTTGCCAATGGACCGTTTCGCTATTCTTATGGGGAAATTGTCTGGTTCAATAATTGTGGCTGCTGTTGGCGCTTTGGCCTTCATGATAGGCTACAACTACATGCTTTCCTCATTCACTACGCAGATTCCAGCCAAGTTAGGCGTGGACTTAACATCTTTGGGACTTGTTCCTTCTTTTTTCGGTTATATTCTCTTGGGTGTTTCGCTTTTTGTTACTTTAATTTCAGCGTTAGCCCTAGCAGTCATAATTTCTGCTTTTGCAGAAGATGTTCGAAGCGCGCAATCGCTTGTCGGCTACATCTACCCTCTAATTTTCATCCCAGCTCTCGCATTAATGTATCTGGACATCAACACTTTGCCTCTCGCCTTAAGAATTGTTTTTTACGCTATCCCCTATAGTCACCCAATAATAGCTTCAAAAGCTGTTATAATGGGCGACTATTTGACCGCCATCTTAGGCATTGTTTATGTCGCCGTCTTCACAGTAATCGTAATGTACGCGGCTTCAAGGCTTTTTGCGACGGAAAAGATTTTGACGGCGAAACTGAAGTTCAAAGGGTTGAGGAAACGCAGAAAAATACCTGCTGAAGAGTTTCAGAAAAACTTTTCACCCTAACACGATAAAATCTTGCGTGGTGAAATGGAAAGTTGGGTATAAAACAAATCGAAGTTTACTCGGTGATCCTCGCCTACAAAGAACCTTTCAGAATCTCTTCAGAAGCCTCAACCGAAAGCCACAATGTCGTCGTAAAAATAGTCACAGATTTTGGTGTAACCGGTTTTGGAGAGTCCTCACCTTCTGAAAGAGTAACAGGCGAAACCGCACAAACAGTTATTCAAGTTCTCGATAAGCTAGCTCCAAAATTGATTGGCAAGTGCCCTTTAAGAATAGAGCAGAATATCGAGCTTATGGATTCCATTGTGGATGGAAACCCAGCGGCAAAGGCAGCTGTTGACATTGCGTTGCATGATATTTTGGGGAAAACAGCTCGTAAATCTCTCTACATGTTGATTGGTGGCTATCGCACTGAGGTTTTGACAGACTTAACTTTAGGTATAAAATCTCCGAAAGAAATGGCTAAGGACGCTGTTAAAGCCGTTAAGAAAGGGTTTAAAGCCCTAAAAGTGAAGGTCGGAGTTGACCCCGCCGAGGATGTTGAACGTGTTAGGCTTATCCGCGAAGCCATTGGCAACAACATACAGATAAGAATTGACGCGAACCAAGGATGGACTCCAAAACAAGCCATCGAAGCCCTCAACAAAATGGATAAATTCAACATACAGTTCGCTGAACAACCAACACCAGCAACAGACATCAAAGGCTTGGCAAAAGTTAAGAAAAACTCTCCAGTACCAATAATGGCTGACGAAAGCGTCCACTCGCCAGAAGATGCGCTACGTGTAATACAGGAGGAAGCAGTGGACTTGATAAACATTAAACTGATGAAAAGTGGAGGAATAAACAAAGCCAAGAAAATTGCCGTCATAGCCGAAGCCGCACGGATACCATGCATGATTGGGTGCATGGGCGAATCTGAAATAGGCATAGCCGCCGGCGTCCACCTAGCTGCTGCAACAAAAAACATTCAATACGCGGATTTAGACTCAGATATTCTGTTAAAAGATAAACTTGTCAGGAAAGGCGGGACGAAAATTAAGAATTCAATGCGAATTCTTTCGAAACAGCATGGATTAGGCATAAGAGAATTAGATGATAAAATCCTTGGAAAGCCGGTGAAAGTTTACAAGTGAGTTATGTTAATCCGACTTCTTGCAGTATCTTTCTGAACTCCTCCTCCCTCAATGAGGCTTTTCTGCCGTTTTCATAAATTTCTCTCACTTTTTGTACGACAGCGCGAAGTTGCTGGTCAGTTGCTGGTCTCCCCAAGACTTCTTTTATTTTGTGATTAATTATTGCCTTACCCGAGTATTTGCCAATAGTTAGCCTTCTCGTGTTTCCGACCAACTCGGGAGGAAATGGTTCATACACTGTAGGGTTTCTTATCACTGCGTGAGTGTGGATTCCTGATTCGTGAGCAAAGGCGTAATCGCCTACTATTGCTTTGTTGGGCGGGACTCTATAACCCGTGGCTTTACCAATGAAGTCGGCTATTTGCTTTAGCTTCTTAGTTTTGCCTTCAAATTTTTTGACACCATGGTGCAAGTAGAGATTCATCAAAACTTTTTCGGTTTCAGCGTTCCCGGAGCGCTCACCAATGCCAAGATAGGTTGTGCTCGCGTAGATTCGGTCCCAGACACCTGAGGCTGCTCTGATAGCGGCTAAAGTGTTTTCAACAGCGTTTCCAAGGTCGTCGTGTGCGTGAATTTCGATTTCCTTTATTTTTGTTTCAGCTTTGATTGCTCTTACCTTTGCAGGAATACCGTTAGGTAATGGGGCGTTAAAGTCTGATAAACCGACTCCGACGGTGTCGCAGATTCTGTAGCATTCGGCTCCAGCATCGGCAACCGCGTTAATAAATCTCTTTTCAAATTCCCAATCGGCTCGGGTACTGTCTTCGCCGTGAACAAAAACTCTTAGGCCATGATCCTTAGCGGCATACTCCACAATCTCAACAACGTTATTTAAGAGTTCATCAGCGGTTTTTTCAGGCCATTTAACTTTAAAATGAATATATGAAACTGGATGTGAAATTCCAATCTCATTAAAATCGCACGTGACGCTGTCGTCTATATCTTCTTTAACTGCTCTGCACCATGCAGCTATTCTGGCGTTTAGACCTAGCTGCTGAATTAGCTTTACAGCTTTCTTGTCTGAATTTTGATAGTGAAACAACTCTATTCTTTCAACTCCGCATTCATCAAGCATTTTGGCAATCATCGCTGCATCCTCAGGAGAAGTGGCTAGACCAGGCATTTGGATGCCGTCTCTTAAGGTGGTGTCATCGATTATGGGATCTGTTTTTAGAGGAAGCACGTGAAAAAATTCTCTAAAAGCCATTTGCGCAAACTCCACCATTTTCAGAATGGTGCAGCTATCATGATGTTGGCATTATATTTTCCATGTGATGGTGTCAGCTAAAGAAACCTCCTTTATATTCTCTTTATCCTCGGAACAACTTCCAATAGAGTTTTGGGTTTTGCTTGCACGAATATGGGCGCTTTCATCTTTTTTCATCATCCTTCTCATTGCTTCCATTTTAGTAGTCAAATTACTTCATTACTTTTTCTAAGGTGTTGCATATAAGCAATATGGATTCATTCACATCGCACTCTGTAAATGCATCGGATATATGGTTTCAGAAATCTTGCGAGGAACCGTTTTACGCCTTTATAAGTTAAGTGTAAGCGTGCACTCGCAATGTTTATATGCAAGGGGGCAACCAAATAATGGTTTGGTGATAGGCAACCGGCAACCGTAAACCGTAAAAGGTGATATGCTTGAGGATAAGGTTTTGTCTGGAATGCAAGAATTTTGAGGATAGAAACGAGATTGAAGGAGTTGTTTTATGTGCTAGGGGGCACAATCCTGGGACTGGCTGCTTCGATTTTCAAAGTAAGTTTGAAAAGTTAGAAGAAACAGCATCAAAGACAAGGTTCTGTCTTGAATGCAATAACTTTGAAGAAATTGACGGAGTTGCGGTATGCGCTAAGGGACACAGACCAGGGGTTAGTTGTCCAGAATTTCAGGATAGAGTTGTGGACAGCTTTTATTCATACATTTACTGGGCCGACATTTATTATGCTGGTAAGGTTGAGGAAGAAAGAAATTATTATGAAAAACGATTTTCCAGAAAGCTTTCACAGCAAGAACTCGCATATGCTTGTTTACTTGAGTATTTCGAGTCAAATCAAGACTATTCCCATTTTGTCAAGTGTTGGAAAACCGTGAGACATATTTACGAGCGAAGGCTGCCTGATATCGCAAAAATCTTTGACATGGCTTCACAAAAATTTGATGCGCACGGCGAAAGAACAGACTTTCGAAAGCTTTTCTCAGATTTAATTCTATCCAAAAAAACCTCTGACAGGGTCATAAAAGAAGTCTCTGAAGGTCTCTACAAAATGGGGAACTGAAAATTATGGAAAACAAAATAGTACACAAAGAGGAGTTAGCCCCCGAAATCAAACTCATGAAGATAAGCGCTCCATTGATTGCAAAAAAAGCGAAATCAGGTCAATTCGTAATCTTAAGAGCAAGTGAAGACGGCGAAAGAATACCCTTAACCATAATAGATCATAACCCTAATGAGGGTACAATAGCTTTAGTATTCAAAGAAGCTGGAGTTTCAACAAAAAAGCTTGGAAAATTAGAGGTTGGAGACAAAGTACACGATCTCGTAGGGCCTCTTGGCAACCCAAGTGAAATCAGGTTCTACGGAAAAGTATGCGTCATTGGTAGAGGCGCTGCCATCGCAGCAGCTTATGAAAGAGCAGCCAAATTGAAAGAAGTTGGAAATAAAATAACCGCCATTATTAGTGCGCGGAATGCTAGTGTCTTGATTTTCAAAGAAAACATGCAGAAAATAAGTGACAAGTTTTACATAGCCACAGACGATGGTTCTGAGGGCTTTAAAGGATATGCTAACGACATTCTCAAAAAATTGCTAGACTCGGGTGAAAGATTTGATTTGGTATACGCAGTGGGAGCGGCGACATTGATGAAGAATGTTTCAGAAGTTACCAAGCCATATAACATCAAGACAATTGTCAGCCTCAACTCTTTGATGGTGGACGGAACTGGAATGTGCGGCTGTTGCCGTGTAACCGTCGGAGGTAAACCAATGTTCACATGTGTAGACGGACCAGAATTTGACGCTCATTTAGTGGATTTTGAAGAGTTCAAAGCTAGAATTCACACTTATGACCACGAAGAAAAAGTGGCACTTGAACTTTATGAGGGGAACTGTAAATGCAGCAATTAATGCAACAATTAGATGTTAGGCTAAAACAAATTCCCATGCCCGAGTTGCCAGTTGAGGAACGCATAAGAACTTTCAGTGAGGTGGCTTTGGGATACTCAGAGGAGCAAGCATTAGCTGAATCATCTAGATGCCTCCAATGTGAACATCCACTTTGTACGCAGATGTGCCCATTGCATGTTGACATAAGAGGCTTTATACGCTTGCTCAGACTCGGCGCTTACACGGAAGCTGCTGAAAAAATCAGGGAGAAAAATTGTTTACCCTCGGTCTGTGGAAGAGTATGCCCCCAAGAAGTATTGTGCATGATGGGATGCAAGAACACTATAGGAGACCCAGTAAACATAGGAGCTCTTGAAAGGTTCGTCGCTGATTGGGAACTAGAAAAAAACGCTAACGTGCCAGAGATTTCAGCTTCCACTGGAAAGAGTGTGGCTGTTGTAGGAAGTGGCCCTGCAGGTCTAAGCGTAGCGACAGAATTGGCAAAAATTGGACATCATGTAGTTATTTTTGAGGCGTTGCATGAGGCAGGCGGAGTAATGACTTATGGCATCCCAGAATTTCGTCTGCCCAAAAAGGTTGTCAGACAAGAAATTGATCGCATAAAAAGACTCGGAGTTGAAATAAAAACCAATGTTATCATAGGCAAAACAATAACCATGGATGAACTGTTCGAAGAAGGCTTCAGCAGCGTCTTCATAGGTTCTGGTGCGGGGTTGCCTAAACTTCTGGGCATTCCAGGTGAAAACCTTTGCGGCGTTTACTCCCTAAATGAATTCCTCTTGAGAATCAACCTAATGAGAGCGCATGCATTTCCAAAAGAAAGCACTCCAATAAAAGTTTATGACAGCGTTGCGATATTGGGCGCTAGAGGCTTAGATGCCGCCAGATGCGCCTTAAGACTTGGAGCAAAAGAAGCTTGCATATTCTATCAACGAAAGGTTGTTGGTAGGAGAGATGAAATCAGGCGCGGAATGGAGGAAGGTGTAAAATTTGTGCCCCTAACTAAGCCGCTGAGGTTGATCGGCGACGACAAACGATGGGTGAAGCAAGTCGAACTTGCTAACTTAGAGTTAGGTCCGCTTGGAAAAACAGGAAAACCTAAACTCATCACAATAGAAGGTTCCAAGTTCCAGTATGATGCAAAAACAGTTGTTATCGCGTCTGAGCACAATCCCAATACGTTGCCAGCGACAAATACCTCGAAAAACGTAAAAATCAATGAAAAAAATAAAACCATAATTGTCAATCCCATATCTATGGAGGCAGCGCAAGGAATTTTTGCAGGCGGTGACGTTGTCAGCGGGGCTTCCTCTGTCATTAAGGCAATAGAAGCGGGAAAAAGAGCTGCCCAGTCAATAAATAGGTACCTTATGAAAGGCTATTCAGACATAGAGATTATCTGACCAGCCTGCATAAATTTGTGGCGATTATTGCGGGCGCAATTCATTTAGATTTTATTCATTTCTTCAATGTTAAGGAAGCAGTGTGGGGCGAAGGTTTCAACTTTTGCGCCTAATTCTATGAGAGCTGCGCTAGGAGTTATACCGCCAATCATGCATAATCCAAACCTATCCATGGCTACTGGCACACCCAGTAAAGGTTCGTTAGTCTCGCCTAAGGCTAGGACACATCCCCATCCTTTATTTTTCAAGTTTGTAAGAATTTTAACTGTTCTGTCTCTTGCTTCTGCTGGAACTTCTCTCAAGGCTACTGGCAGCATTCCAGATCCTGTTTCTAATACCCTCGTTATTGAAGTTTGTTTGCTGCGCACAAACACCTCAAGTGGTGGAATGGTTGTTCCCTCATATGATATTACATCCACAAAACGGATTGGTTTACGATTTACTGTCTGAACCAGCCCACCGTATTTGAAAATCAAGGGAATTCCAGCGTGCATAAGCACACCGTCTACTGTTAAATCGCAAACCGTGAAAAGGGCTATTTTTCCTTCCGGAACAGATATTTCCTTGTATTCCTCCTTCTCATCCAGCAATTTAATGTAAGGCGCAGGTAACAGATTCATTTCTCGAAGAGCTTTCACTGTTTCCAACGTTTGATCATAGAAATCTTTATCAATTATGGAAACGTTCGCAACAACAATTCCGGCATCAACGTTAGGATCATACGTTACCAGATATGCCATGGACAAGAAGCGAGTTACAACGAAGCCGAGCCTTTGAGAGACCAAAGCTCTACTCAACTCCTCCAAACCTTGAGGAGTTATCGTCCTTCCGCTTCGCTCATGCCCCATAACAAGTCCCTTCATCTCTAACAGCTGAAGATGATATCTTATTGTTCTCTCGCTTAGAAGGAAACCCCTTTTTCTCAACTCTTCTCTAAGCACCGTTGAGCCTACTGGTTTTTTAAATTCGCTTAAAACCCGCAGTATTTCAGTTTCTTTTCTGAAACTCTCGCTCAACTCAGCCATATGACTTTCTCCCATGCTTAAATGGATATTACTTTATATGATGGCAAATTGTGCGTTTTCTTCAAACATTTACGATAAATTAATCAGTGGCATCAATTATTAAAGTTTCTAAGCTTAGAGTTAAGTGTAAACGATGTCATGGGGCTGCCCGGATTTGAACCGGGGTCTAGAGAGCCCAATTGGAGAGAATGCTTCTTGTCTCCAAGCCTAGACCAAGCTAGCCGACAGCCCCAGCTTTCGTGCTGTGGGAATAGAAAATTCTAGAAGATAAATTTAAAATATTCTATCAATTTGTAAAAGGATTTACTTTCTTTTTACGCTGCACTGAAGCACTTTTGGACAGACTAGGCATTCGTCTGGAATCGGCAGATTCTTTTGAAAAGTATTTAGGAAACCGAAGTAGTGGACGCATTTTGCCGGTGACTCCAAAACTTTTGGGTATTCTGTCGGTTTTACATCTACGATTTTCATGTTTTCCACTACTATATCTATTTTTGACATGCAATAGGGACAAGCATAGTAGGTTTGTCTTGGAATGGTTGAGGAGTCTGTTAGAACGGTTGGTTTTTCAAACGTTTTTCCACATCCCTTGTAGGGACATTTCAATTTTTCTTCATGGAAGTGGAATGGGGGCATATGCACTACCCTTCTTGGTTCTGTATCGTCAATATTTATCGTAAATCTACATATTTAATAAACATTTCTGTCCACATGCGCAACAAAAATACACTATTTTATTTTCAACCCGGCTTCGTTCCCTAACATATAGTAATCAACAACTTTTCTCAGAGCTTCCGCGGCACTTTGAGGCGATGAATATACTGGTATTCCCTCTTGAATAAGGCGTTTCCTTAGTTCTGCAATAATCTCCCATCTTGTTCCCTTCATCTCATCCGGTGTTAATTCAGCATTTCTGATCATACAAATTATTGGTTTCCCCTTCTTTTTCAGCCCTACAACTCCTTCAAAAAATTCTTCTGCCGCCCCTTCTCTAAGTACCTGATTAGGGACAGGGGCATCCTCTGGGAAGTTTGCAACTAAAACATCGAATTCCCCAGATTCGCTTGCGGCTTTTAGAATATTCATGGAGGAAACATCCAGCTGGTCTATGATAGAACTGTCTATAGGGTTTCTGAGCCAACCAACGGCTAGAGGGGCTTCATTTTTTAGTTTTTCCCTCACCTTTTTAGGCAGATCCGGCAATTCAAAACCAGCTTCCTCGAATATATCAGCAGAAATTACGGATGTTCCTCCTCCACCGCCGCCGATGAGAACTCTTTTTCCATTTATTTTTGGCAAGAAGTATAGAGCAACGATTACGTCTACGAGTTCTTCCATGCTTGAAACTTGTATGGCGCCATGTTGCTTCAGAGCAGCCTTCCAAATTTCAACTGATCCAGCTAGAGACCCCGTATGGGAGAGGGTTGCTCTTGAACCTGCTTGTCCTCTTCCACCTTTCAGCACGACAACAGCCTTTCTTTTTGTGGCGTAGGATAAGGCGTCCAAAAACTTTCTTCCATCCCGCACGCCTTCGATATACGCCATTATTATTTTTGTTTCATCGTCTTCGGCGAGGTAACGGAGAAGTTCACATTCGTTGATGTCTGAGGCGTTGCCGTAACTTATAACTTTGCTGAATCTAACGCCTCTCATGGCAGCATAACGAATTATTATTGCTGAGCCTCCACCGGTCTGAGAAATACCGCCAACAATCCCTACTTCCTTTGGAAAATCTTCATAGTAGGAAAGCCCTATTTTTGGGTTGTAAAGACCCATGCAGTTGGGACCTAAAATTCTGATTCCAAATTTTCTGCATCGCTCCACTATTTCATTTTCAAGTTTTATTCTTTCATCTATCCCTGTTTCCTTCATTCTCGCAGTGAACATGTGAATAAGTTTAACATTTTTCGTGTGGCAATCATCAATTTGCTCTATGAGGGACTCTGCAGGTGTGCAACAGATGACGTAATCCACTTCAGGGTCGGGGACTTCCCGTAAGCTCGGATAAACTTTTAAACCATAAATGTTTTTGTATCTCGGGTTAACAAGGTATACTTTTCCACGGAAGTTCTGCTTTATAAGGCATCGAACATAGTTGTTCCCGCCGGAACGAGGATTTAGAGACGCGCCGAGAACAGCGATGGACTTGGGATGAAACAGAGAATCTAGTTTTTCAAACTCAGACATGGCTATCACTTTTTAAATAGAGACGTTGAATTTTCTCTGAAAGTATAATGAGACAGATAAAGCGATGGTATTTTAGGATTTTGTAGAAAGAATTTGCATCTGTGTATGGTTCGATTCCGTGTGGGCTTAAGAAGTAATTCTATGTTTTGGTGATGCAAGTGGCGCTGGAAAAATATAAGAATGGGCAAAATTAACATTGTGTGATGGTTCAAATGGAGATTGGAGATGTAAAGGAAACCATAAAGACAATCTGCGTTGTAGGCGCTGGAACCATGGGCAGACGAATAGCGCTACAATGCGCTGTACACGGGTTTAAAGTCAACTTGTGGTCACGCACCGAGAAAACGCTTAAAGAAGCGCAAGAATGGCAAAGAAAATCTTTGAATAAGCGGGCCAGGAAAGGAGAGTTTTCGGAAGAGGAGATAGAAAAGGCACTTTCAAGAATTAATTACACCACAGACTTAAAAGAAGCTGCTAAAAACGCCGATTTCGTCTTTGAGGCAGCTGCCGAAGACCTTGAGCTTAAACGTAAACTTTTTGCGCAGCTTGACGAGATTTGTCCACCACACACGATTCTTTCAACAAACAGTTCTTCCATTAAAAGTTCCCTTATAGCTGACGCGACGAAACGCCCAGACAAAGTTCTTAACGCGCACTTTGCATTGCGCATTGAAGACAACTGCCTACTTGAGATCATGGGAAACCCTTGGACATCGGAAGAAACAATTGAATTAACCACGGCGCTTGGTCAAGCAATCAAAATGGTTGTGGTTCACGCTAGAAAAGAGGTTAGCGGTCTCATACTTAACCGAATGTTAAGAGCACTGTTAAACTCGGCTCTTGACATCGCAGAAATGGGCATCGCAACCCCTGAAGAGGTGGATAAAACATGGAGTGTTGCGACTGGCATGCTTGGACCCTTTACAATAATGGACTTGATAGGATTAGATGTGGTTCTGTCCGTTGAGAAATTGTGGCATCAAGAAACTGGCGACCCACGCGACAAGCCCCATGAGCTTCTAGTTGAGAAGGTAAGGAAAGGCGAGCTGGGCTTAAAAACGGGTAAGGGCTTTTATACATACGACAAAAAATAAGCCTCGGGCGGGCTTTGATCCCGCGACCTACAGCTTACGAGGCTGTCGCTCTACCAAACTGAGCTACCGAGGCACTACCCTATAAGGAAACTTGAAATCCGAAATAAAAGCGTTAACCACAATAAAACATTTATTAAAAACCCTTATAACACACGACGCAACCCTTATATCTGCGAAAACCGCTTCAGAAATATTTTGGCTACATTACAATAAGCCATAAATCAAATGCAACTCCCATCAACATGATGAGGAGCGAAGAGGCGAATGAGCCCAAAAGCTCATAATGAAGCCATGCACAGGCAAAAACCTAAAAGGTTCACCGCAAACGTCAAACAGACACCGCAAAAAGCCCGACATGCTACGCCGTCTGGAGGATGGTTCGGCTTGAGCGCCGAAGAAGGGCGTGGCCAGCCACGAAAGGGCCCCGGGTAAGCGTATGCAGCTTTAGAACCGGGGATTCCTGAATGGGACCTCCCACCATGGTTCTTCGGAACCGTGGTGCTCCCGGCAGGGAGCGGGAACCCCCCGAACGGAAGCATCTTAGTAGGGGGAGGAAAAGAAACCAAAACGGGATTCCCTAAGTAGGGGCGACCGAAAGGGGAAGAGTCCAAACCAAACCCCATGGGGATAACTCATGGGGAATGTAGGGTTATGGGCCCGGCTCCTCCTCACCGGTTAAGCCGAAGTGGCCTGGAACGGCCCGCCATAGAGGGTGAAAGCCCCGTAGGCGTAAGCCGGAAGGAGTTGTGCCGGTGTCCCAGAGTACCGTACCCTGGTTTGGGTGCGGGAAGTTGGGAGTCACCAACTTCCAAGACTAAATACGTCTCAAGACCGATAGCGCACTAGTACGGTGACGGAAAGCTGAAAAGTACCCCGGGAGGGGGGTGAAAAGCGCCTGAAACCAGACGGTTACAGACGTGTGCAGCCCGGAAGGGTAGATCCCTCCCAAAGGAAACCGCCGCGAGGCGGGAGTACGAGGGAGGGGGACCAGGGTTGCACGTTCCGTCTAGAAACACGGGCCGGGGAGTTCACGGCTGTGGCGAGCCTAAGGGTTTTAAGCCCGTAGGCGTAGGGAAACCGACATGCGCGCAGCTAGGCTCTTGCCTAGCGAGGCGCGGAGTCTGAAAGGGCTTGGAGTCACGGCCGTGAAGCTAGAAACCGGGCGATCTAGCCCTGGGCAGGGCGAAGCCAGGCGAAAGCCTGGTGGAGGCCCGAAAGGGTGCTGACGTGCAATTCGTTCCCCAGACCTGGGGCTAGGGGCTAAAGACCAATCTAGCCCGGTGATAGCTAGTTCCCTCCGAAGTGGGTCGCAGCCCAGCCCCGGGCGAGGCGGCCGGTGGGGTAGAGCACTGATTGGAAGGCCAAGGGGTCGAAAGGCTCCACCTTCCTTTCAAACTCCGAATCCATCGGCGCCGTAGACCCCGGGAGGCGGGTTACGGGGGGTAAGCTCCCGGACCGAGAGGGGGACAACCCAGACTGAGGTTAAGGCCCCAAAGTGCTGGCTAAATGTCAAACCGAAGGGCGTCGTCAGCCTTAGACAGCGGGGAGGTAGGCTTAGAAGCAGCCATCCTTTAAAGAGTGCGTAACAGCTCACCCGCCGAGGCTGACGGCCCCGAAAATGGACGGGACTAAGCCAGCCGCCGATACCTCAGGGCGCAGCGTAAAGCTGCGTCGGTAGGAGGGCGTCCCGGCTGGGTAGAAGCTGGGCCGTGAGGTCCAGTGGACCGGCCGGGAGTGCAGATCCCGGTGGTAGTAACAGCAAAGAGGGGTGAGAATCCCCTCCGCCGAAGGGGCCAGGGTTCCCCGGCAACGGTCGTCAGCCGGGGGTAAGCCGGTCCTAAGGCATGGCCTAACCGACCATGCCGAAAGGGAAGCCGGTTAAAATTCCGGCGCCACGGAGGTACGACTGCGGCGACGCAAGCCCAACGCCTGACGCTTCGGGGTAGGCTGAGCAAGGCTGTCGCCTTGCTTAACCGTATAAGCCTGGGGAGTGCCGTAATGGCGAGAACCAGGTGAAGGCGGGAATAGCCGCCCGTTTTAGGGCGGTTCAGCCGATCCCTGGAGCCAGTGAAAAGGACGTTGGGAAGGATCCTTCGTGACCGTACCTAGAACCGACACAGGTGTCCCTAGGCGAGGAACCTAAGGCGTGTCGGGTATACACTAGAGCGAGGGAACTCGGCAAATTAGCCCCGTACCCTCGGTAGAAGGGGTGCCTGCCGTTTCAGCCTCAGCTGGAATGGCAGGTCGCAGTGGCAAGGGGGTCCCGACTGTTTAATAAAAACACAGGAAGCCGCAAGCCCGAAAGGGTGTGAACGGCTTCTGAATCCTGGCCAGTACAGGTACCTGAAACCCGGGTTCAACCG
>JAVZMA010000001.1:0-149200 GCA_038883475.1 Bathyarchaeia archaeon | reverse complement strand
CCCGCTCATAGTTCCATGTCACAGAGTAGTCTCTTGGGATTTTACCTTAGGCGGATATGGCGGCGGTCTGGATATAAAACTGGCAATTTTAAAGCGTGAAAAGCAAGGTTATTCTGTTGAAGCCGAGACTTCCGTGTGCGGTGGAAAATTGCGGTTGTTTCCCGTTGAGTTCGTGCTTGATAAGTTGGAAAAATTGGGTCGGGGAGTAAATATTAAAAGCTTTTAGAGGTTACACTCAAGAGAGTGGTGGTGTCATGGTTAAACGTGGACTTTTTGTCGGTAGATTCCAGCCCTTCCATTTGGGGCATCTGGGCGCGGTGGAAGATATTTTAAAGGAGGTTGATGAACTTGTGATAGTTATAGGGAGCGCCCAGTACAGCCATCGTATAGATAATCCTTTTACGGCTGGTGAAAGGCTTGTTATGGTTCGTAGAGCTTTAGAAGAGGCAAAGATAGATAATTCGCGAATATGGATAGTGCCAGTTCCAGATGTGCATCTGCACATGATGTGGGTTTCCGCCGTTGAGGGTTATACTCCACGTTTTGATGTTGTTTATTCTAATGAGCCTTTGACACGGAGGCTGTTTATAGAGGCTGGTTACACGGTTAAACCCATACGTTTCCACAGAAGGGACGTTTATTCCTCAACAGAAATTAGGGGAAAAATGTTGAGCGGGGGAAATTGGGAGGAACTTGTCCCAAAAAGCGTGGCTGCTATCATAAAAGAGATTGACGGCATCAAAAGACTTCAAGATTTGACAAAAAGCGATAAGGTGTAACTTTATTCCTATTCTTAAAGTAAAGAAAGGTTATTAAATTTCAAAGAACTTAAATGAAAAGGGTTGAAACCGAATTATTTGCGTTTCGCCTTAACAAGAAACGTTTAGCGGTTGGATGGAAGTTGGGAAGAAGAAGAAGAAAAGTAGTTCGCATGCCTAAAAAACGTCTACCTAAGTCCTTCGACTGCCCCGAATGCGGAAAGACAAGCACCATTGGTGTTAATATTACACAACAGAAGCCGCTAATAATTGCAAGGTGCGGCGAATGTGGAAAGGAGATAGCAAAAGAGTTTGCTGGAAACAAAGAAGTAATCTTTGAATGCCAAAACGAAAGCTGTCCAAACTATAACCAGGAGATACTACGGGTTCGCCCCTTTTCAGAACACGTAATAATCGCCGAATGCGGCAAATGCCATGGAAAAACTCTTCTTCAACTGCCTTTGGAAGATGCTCCAGTTAACTGTTCCTGTGAAACGCAAAAACAAGTTAGGTTGACAACTCGTCCGGCTGAGAGGCTTGCAACTTTAACCTGTGGAAGCTGTGAGCTAATTTGTTATTTACTGGCTAATCCCGTTGATGAACCAGTTGACATTTACGGAAAGTTTTTAGATAGATATTATGGCAAAAGATGACTTTCCGCTGTTTTATCCCATTTGGGGCGACGGCTGAATCACAACAGACAACAATTTTATAATGAACCCTATTAGCCCTACCGCACCTATTCCCAAGAAACAAATTTTAATCGATAGCCAAAGCTCGCTTCTTCCTGGTTTTACAGCGAGTTTCAGGGTTCTTGCACATTGAGATAGAAATGACCTTAAGCCCATGGTTCAACACCACAAATAACATTCTAACATCATATAAGCGTTACTGAAGCCCTTTTGCCTCATCGTTTGATTTAGACTTTCTGTACGGGTAAACCGATGTTTTCAAGCATTTTGATGAGTCCTGTTTTATGTTCGCCTTTTATTCCTTTCCAATCAAGAATTGCAAATTCAACCTTTTCCAACGTTTTCTTGACGCATTGCCTAACAATTTCTTCGTCAATGTAGGGAACTGCGTATTTTGGGATTATGTGACCGAAGGCTACGTCACTTTCCAACGCCATCTTCGTAAATTTCATGTTGTAATGGGGTCCGCCTATACCTAACGCTGCCCTAGCCTCTATTTTTCCAAAATTGGATACCGCTTCCATTGTCGCGTGAGCCACAGCCTCAGCCGCCTTTTGGTCGCTCCATTGTTTGGGCGAACTCCCCAACTCAGCGAACATTGTGGGCACATCTAACGATGGACCGTGATGGGTGCATTCATAAGAGACTTCGTAGTCGAGATGCATCTCGTTTTTGAGGCGAGCCATTGCCTTCAAACATTCTTTCATGGCTGTTGCGGGTGAGATTGACACGTTCTTTGGAAGTCCGCCAAGCTCTGCTTCGCCTAAATTGCCTGGAGTGTGTACTGACAATGTTGGAGTGCCGCTTAGGCTGCTGTGTCTCGAAACGAAGATGATTAGGTCGATTTTTTGGAAGAGGTTGGTTATGTTTTGTGCATTAACTGGTTCTTCATCTAATATGGCAAGTTTTATCTCTTTTCCAAATAATTTGGCTTCGTAAACTTTGTTTCCTTGAAAATTTTTTGTTGCATCCTCAAAATGGTAGTTATTTAGAATCTGTTTTGAGATGTTTAGACTTGCAATATCCTTGTTTGAGGCAGCTATTACAATCATTAGCTCCCACAAAGTAATAATGTTTCCATAAACCTTATAATTGCTTCTTGAGTGATTGAAACCTTGAATGGTGTTTGAAAATGCATTTGGTTAATTTTAAAGGGTTTTCTGGCAGTCAACTTATGGAAATTGTCGATACGGCTATAGAGGTTAAGCACGCTCCCAAAAAATACTGTGACGCCTTGGAAGGAAAGTCTCTTGCAATGATTTTTCAGAAAACTTCCACCAGAACCAGAGTTTCCTTTGAAGTTGCCATGACCCAGCTTGGCGGGCACGCGCTTTACATTGATTGGAGAACGACGAACTTCACGATTGCAGATGTTTATGACGAAACCAAATACTTGTCACGTAATGTTGACTGTATAATGGCTAGGCTTCTGCGAAATGCGGATTTGCAAGTTATGGCTAAGGCTTCCCGTGTTCCAGTGATTAATGGATGCGATGAAAAATATCATCCGAGCCAAGCAATAGCAGACTTAATGACGATGAAGGAAAAGAAAGGAAAGCTAAAGGGCTTAAAGCTTGTCTATATAGGCGTCCATAACAATGTTTGTAACTCGCTAATTGAAGGATGCACCAAGACAGGAGTAAAAATAACCACAGTGACGCCAATTTTTCATGAACCCTGCAGAGATGACGAACTTTTGGAAAACGCAAAGAAAACTGGGCTTTGGGAAACAACGTTAGACGTCAAGAAAGCGGTGAAAGACGCTGACTTCGTTTACACGGACACCTGGGTTGACATGGAATTTTTCACTGACCCAAAGTTTGCCGCTGAAAAGGAAAAGCGCATTAAACTGATGATGCCTTATCAAATAAACAAAGAACTGCTGAAAGGAAGCGAAGCCTACATAATGCACGACATGCCGATTCACAGAGGATATGAAATAGCTGAAGATGTCATTGAGAATCCAAAGTCGGTTATTTATGAGCAAAGCGAGAATAGGCTGTACTCTGCAAAAGCAATACTGTTGAAACTGTTGGGAAAATGCTAGAATGCGAAAGGTAAGCCTTTGGAGTTTGGTTGCGCCATGCGGACTTTACTGTGGCGAATGCACAGCTTTCATCGAGCAAAAGTGCGGGGGCTGCAGGTCAAATCAAGGCTTAAGCGAACAATACAGAAGATACTGTAAAATTTACAAATGTTCAAGCGTTAAAGGCTTTAAGGTCTGTTTGGAATGCAACGAATTCCCATGTAAAACCTTCAACTTCTTTAGGGCTGAAGGGCTCGAGGGCAGCTCATGGTTTCTTGATGTTCTAAGCAACATGAAACAGATAACAGAAATGAGTATTGCAAATTTTTTGAAGAGAAAAGCAGCTTGGTTAAACAAGAGGAAGAAATGCGCTAGCCAAAGAGGAATTAAATACTGCGATGAATGCAAAAGGTGGCCGTGTGAACTTTTGAAAAGACCTGTTCTTGTTCCAGCTGACTTAAATAGGTTCAAAGAGTTTATGGAAAAAGAAGGTTAGTTCCATCTTGACTATTTTAGAATCATTTGCACGAATTTTTCTGGGTTGAACTCTTGCAGGTCGTCGTATTTTTGTCCAGTTCCTATGAATAGTATGGGTTTTTTTGTTATGTATGTTACGCTTAGGGCTGAACCGCCTTTAATGTCTGCGTCAACTTTAGTCAGTATTGTTGCGTCCACTCCAACGCTTTTGTGGAATTCCTCAGCTTGCATTACTGCGTCGTTTCCAGTTAGCGAATCCACCGTCAATATTGTTAAGTCTGGGTTTATGACGCGCTTAATCTTTGCAAGTTCGTTCATCAAGTTCCGGTTTGTCTGCATTCTACCGGCTGTGTCGATTAAAACGACGTTTATGCCTTGAGCTTTTGCGTGGTTTATTGTGTCGTAGGCTACGGCGGCGGGGTCAGAGCCATACTTGTGTTTTATCATACGTATGCCTAAACGTTTTGCATGTTCCTCCAACTGTTCTATGGAACCAGCGCGGTAGGTGTCGCTGCAAGCAAGAACAACTGAATAGCCTTTATTAGTGAGGAAGCGCGCTACTTTCGCTATAGTTGTGGTTTTTCCCGTGCCGTTTATTCCGACAAAAACTATGACAAAGGGTTCGCCCTTTTTGCGTTTTTCTTCGATAGCCTCTATTAGGTTTATTCTGCTGTTTGTGTGCATAATCTCTAAGAGCACTTCTCTAAGTTTTTCCTCCACAATTTTTCTGCGGTCTTCAAGCCTTTTAACCTGAACCCCATCTAACAGTTTTTCCATTTCATCGCATATTTTTTCAGCCACTGGAAAGGCAACATCGTTCTCTACAAGGCTTATTTTGAATTCTGAAAGCACCGGGCGAAGGCTTTCAGCCTTAAGCTCTGTTGTTGTAACTTTGTTTACGAGCCCTTTGAGGCCTGATTTCAGCCTCTCAAACATTTTTTGGGTTTGTCTCCTCTCTGAGTTTGGCTAGTAGGTTGTCAAATTTTTCTTTCCCTTCGCTCATTCTTTCTGCAATTTGAGCGAGTTGCTGCTGAAGCGACATTCTTGTCTTCTCCAAGCTTTCTAGGCGGTTTTTAATTATTTCTTTTGCTTCTTGCAGGGTTTTTTCCACAGAGATTCCAGCACCCATTCCAACGATGATTTTGTCTGGGTTTTCAAGTTTCGCTTTTATGTAGGAGTTTCCTCCTATGGGAACTAGGATTTCCGAGTTTTCCTTTTCCTTTTCTAAGCCTTCCAGCGTCATACTCGCGTAGGTTAGGTCTGTTATGGCAGCGTTTACCATGTTTATCCTAGATTGTATTGCTTCGGCAGTCTGCTCAAGAAAGCGTAATTCAACGCTTAGTCTACGCAGTTCCTCTTCTTCACTTTTACTTGCCAAGTTTCCCTTCTCCGGCAACAAGTTTTTTCAGTAATGGGCTTTTTATCTCTTCGGGTGGGATTTCTTCAACGCTTGCTATTTTTATGTGGAAGCGTTTAACGCGGTGTTTGCTGCCGAGTTCGCAGTAAACTTTTTCCACGGCGTGTTCTGGTTTGACAGCCATCACTTCCTTTCTGAAAGGTGTCTTTAGGTTTGGTTTTCGAATTTCGCCTGTAACTCTAAAAACTTTCACTTTGTTCATCTTCCTTTACAACATCCAGTGCATTCCCAATTATAAACATCTCGGGTCCGGTTGTCAAGGAACCAGCTATGGCAGCGTAACTGTTGCTAATCAATCCCGTTCCAACATAGGGTATTCCGCAATTAACTGTGCCAACGTCAACTGGAACTTTTAGCACGTCTTCTAAAAGCTTCTTTTCCTCCTCCTTCAGTAGCGGGTGAGCTAAAACTCCCTTGTTTGTAGCTACAGCTAACGACCCAACATAGGGTAAGCCGGCAACTTCGCCGGTAACAGCTTCAACTCCTAAAGTTTCGGAGATTAGCTTTATTTCCCAGTCTTTTAATCGTGGGTCAACGATTGCTCCGTGGTCGTTTGCTAGAACCATGTTTCCAAAGGCTGTTTTTTTGGTTTCCATGACTGTTATGTTTCCGTCGAATCCGTTTTTTATGGCTTCAAGTTCCTCTTCGTTAACGAAGTGGGGAAGCACAATACCGTTCGAGTTTGCGCATGCAAGGGCGCCAACCAAAACTGAGCCGCCGATCATCGTGTGTATTAGTTTAACTTTCATCCATTCACTGAGTCTCTCAGCCTTTTTAATCGGCGTCAACTTTGGAATTATGAGGATTTTATCTGTGGCAAGCGCGTAAACGCCTATACTTGCGCTGCCGAAAAGGCTCGAAAAGTAAATGGCCAAGGATTAGTCTCCTTCAGCCAAATAAACTGTAACGTTTCCTTCTTTGTCTTTTGCGGCTCTTACTCGAATTTTTCGCGGGGGCTTCTCTATGCCTCTGCCCCAAACTTTTTCGTTTACTTCATTGCTGATGATGAGCCGCTTTGGTTCTTCTTCCTCTTCTCCTTCTTTCCGCGTGTCTAACTTCATATGCTTCATTACAAAACTTCTGATTATTCGCATCGCTCTTGGGGCTCTTTTATTTGGCGGCATTATCCACGCTTTGCTTAGCGGGATTGTATAGGTTCTTTCTTCAACAATTTCTTCTTCCGCCTTTTCTTCTCGTGGCGGTGGTTTAACTTCCTCTTCAATAACTTCTGGCTTCTCTTCCTCTTTTGCTTCAACGATTTCTTCCGTTTTTTCCTCTTCTTCCGTTAAGGCTTCCTCAATTTCCTTTTCTTCAGCAGCCTCAACTGGTTTTTCTTGTTTTTCCTCGGTTTTTAGCGGTTCTTCTCTCGTGTTTTCTTCCATTCAGCAATCCTCCTATGCCTTTATTTTTCTTGTTCGCCATTGTCTCCTTTTTGGGTGCGTTCTGAATTTTCCGGCTGTTTTCGCCATAACCCATGATGGAACGGCTTTCTTTTGTTTTCCCGCTTTTGCTAGTCTAAGTTTTTTTGCCGTTGGTTTGTTTCGCGCCATATTCATATCCTTCTTATTTTTGTTTCACGTCTCCTTGTTTGCAGTTGTACAAGTATCTGCTTTAGCTGTTCGTCTGTTAAGGGTATCGGCAATTTTCCTTGTTGTGCTAGTTGGATCAGCTGTAATTCCAGTTGGGATGTGAATTCTGGCTTGACCATCTTCAAGTTTGTCAGCCTTTGCCTTGCTTCCGGAGTTAATATGCTTCTCAGTATAGCTTGTTTCTCTAGTTCTAGCTGTTGCTGCATCTGCGCCCTTTTTTGTTCTTCAGCCATCTGACGTTGTAATTCTAAAAGTTTTCTTTTACGCAGTTCTTCGAGCTCTTCGTCTGACATCTCAGTCGCCTTTCTGATATTTCTCTAATTCTGGAATCTCTTTAGCATATTCTCTGCTTAGTTCTTCAGTTATTTCTTGTAGAAGTTTTCTTCCTTCTGCTGTCACTTTTCTTCCGCGTGCTGGAAGCTTTTCAATTAATCCCGCAGCCTCAAGCTGCTGCAGAGCTTTTCTTATTATTGCTCCGCCAGCCTTTACGGCGTGTTCGGGTCTCACGCCGAAATCTTTTCTCCCCCCGTATTCGGCTCTTAATCTTTCTAATCCGATTGGTCCGTGAACGTAGATTTTACGTAACAGCGAAGCGCATCGTATATACCACCAATCTGGGTTTTGAGGTGGTTTTTGGACATGGGCGCCTGTTTTGACGAAACTTGACCATGACGGCGGGTTTACTTCGTCTACGTTTTCTTTTAGGTATTGGGCTAATTTTTCAATAAATTTTGATGCTGGCACGTTGTAGACTGCGGTCAATTCTCTTTATCCTCTTGTTCCTTCAGTAAGCGTGTCAGGTATGAAATTTAAAAGTTGTGGTAAAAGTTTTTGGATTTAAAAAGAAGCGCCAATTATGAAACATAAAAGAATGATGAGGAAAAGAGCGACGCTTTTGCCCTCTCTTACAACATTGGTGTGAGTCTAACTCGGCACCCTCTAGAGGGATCGGGCTCTACAACATAGATAGTTGTCTTAGGCTTCTTCCCATAAAGTATAATCGCTCCATTTTTTTCCTCTATCTTAAAATGCATGTGCAAAGTGTCGGACAAAATTTTTGTAACTTCAGGAAAACTGGGCATAGCCACGTAAACCATCAAGTCCTTTCCGGCGTTGTTTGCAATAGTCGACCTTCCGATCGCTGAAGCCACAAGGGGTCCACCGCCCCACACCATGTACGTAATGTTGTCAGCATTTAGAATATGCATTACATTTTTGCCAAGTCTACTTGCCAGCGCCATGGAGTATTCAATGTAAAGATTGAAGTTTTCTACAGGGTCCAATTTTTCTACTACAGGGTCTTTCCAAAGTATAACATATGGTTTGCTTGCATCCACTAATGGATTAGGAAAAGCTGTGACCATAGCGCACTTTTCAAACTGTTCTTCTCCGGTGAATGACGCAACAATTTTCTTTACGTCGTCGGGACCGTATGCAAGTGGAGGTACTACCATTAGCCCTCTGTTTCTCATTATGAAGTTTGCTGCTGTAGGGGCTAAAACTGCGAATAAGGCATCAAGAGGAACGTTTTCGCCTAATTCGAATAAAACTGAAGCTCCTCTAGGATAGCCGTTTCCGCCGAGGATTTCGTCAAGTTCTGGGATTCCGCTTGGATAATGGGTTTTAGTGCCTCTGGTTGCCTCAAACTTAGGCAGGTTCTCCAGTTTCTCAATTTCCTTTAGATTGAAGGGTTTGAATACTTTAAAGCCTTTATGCATCGTGCAAAGGAATTTTTGTCTTTCGACTCTAGTTCCTCGCATTTTCTTTATTTCAATTTCTCTGATGAGCATGTCGTTGTGGTAGTCTTTCTTTAGGAAGATGACGCCGTCAGCGACGAACTCTTCAATGCTTATGCCCAACCTTTCGCTTCCCGTTGGGACCTCTATAATAAGAAGTGTTGTGCATCCCAACTGCCTAACAAGCTTGCCGAGAATGTTGTGAAGTATGCTTCTCGCTTCAATCGGCTCCTTAAAAGCCTGCGCCATAGCACTAAAAGAGTCAATCACAAGCCTTTTGGCGTTTGACGCTGCAACTTCCTCAAGGATCATTTCCAAAACGGTTGACAAACCCTTCTCTGTCACGGTGGTAAAGTCCAAAACCTTCAATTTATCCTTAACATCTCCAATGTCGAACCCGAAAACCTTAGACATATTGTGAAAAATAGCCTCTTCGCTCTCAGCAAAAGACACGTAAATCCCATTTTCTCCGTAATCCTTCACTCCACGATAAAGAAACTGCATACTAAAAATGGTCTTACCCGTACCAGGATTTCCAGCCAAAAGAACAAGGCTTCCTTTAGGAAGACCCCCTTCAATTAGTGGATCTAGCCCATCTATGCCTGTGTGGACACGCTCATCCGCCACAGAACTGACGGTGAATTTGGCTTCAATCACTTCTGTTTCGGTACGTTCTTTCGTCATAGTAGTAACGCCAACTTTTCCTTCGCATCCTTTTTATTTAAGACTATTGAATTTTTTCTACATATTTTCCCTCCATCTTTTACACGCACTTAACTCAACAACAGTTCATATGTCCAGCCACCAGTTATTGATTGCCAACATTTTAATACCTTAAAATACGCATATTTTCCACGGGTGCCAAAATGCCCTACAAAGTTATTTTAACAGTAAAAGAATCTCGAGGAAACTGCCCCTACTACAAAATTGGAGACAAAATAACATTTGAGGAACCAGAAATAATCAAAGAAGAAAGCGACAGACTATGCCTCTACGCGCTTATGGCTATGGCTCCTTACCTCACAGCCCTATGCAGAGACACTCCAGCACAAGACTGGATAAACTACAAGGAAACCATACAATGTCCAGACTCGGATAGACCAGTAATTTTCAAAGTTGAACGCAAACCTATTTAAACCAAACAAAATTAAAAACCCAAAACTTTTCTTTACTTCGGCGGTTTAAAGCGTTTTTCCCGACGTTTGTAAAGGACAAGCGTGTGTCCTCTAACCTCTACAAGGGTTGCTCCAGTTTTATCAGCAATCACCGAGGCAATCGCATAAGCCTTTTTTCCTTCAAGTGCACTCTTCAAGATTTTGACTTTAACCATTTCTTTTTGCTCCAGTTGTTTTCCAATTTCCTCCAACAAATCCTGTGAAGCCCCGCCCTTTCCAACCCATATTGTTGGCTTTTCACCGCTCATTTCCCTTTTGATGCGCCGCTTCATACCCGCCGTCAGTTTACTCATGTCCCGACTTTCTCCTTAACACCCTTTAACGGTATCCGCATATGTTTACCACAGTTAAAGCACGTAACTACAACATGCGGCTCCCTTCTCTGCTTTATCCGCACACGACAATTCACTCCTGGCAAGATAAAGCTTTTACAATGCCTACAAACTTGTCGCCTATACTCCTTCGGCAAGCGAACCCTCGCAGCCATCGCTATCCTTCGGGCTATGTCAACATAACGCTGAGCCAAAACAGGGTCTTCCGAATAGGTTTCCTCGGCTAAACTGAAAAGCGTTCGAATACGACTTAAAGCTAACCGTTTAGTATCGTTATCCATGCTTGGGTCAGCCGAAACCTAGTATTACTCTGCTGTATTAACAAAATTAGCTTTTTCAAAAGCTTTCCCACGAACCTTTTGAATGAGCAATGAGGTAAGGTATCTCGCGGGTGAAAAAATTGGAGAAATAACATCTAAATCCCTTCTACCCAGTTCCTCAACGATGAACTCTTTAATGTCTCCATGCAAAACATACCTTTGCTTTCCACCTTTACCTTTAATTAGAATTTTTGTCTGCTTGAAGACATCACCATCAGCACAATCTAAAAACATGTACAAAGTGTTTTCTGAGGTAAAAAGAAATCTTAAGGCCAAAGGAGGCTTTGAAAGAGGAGCCCACTGCAAAAAGTACATAACACTTCTAGGGCGCAGAATAACTGCACGCTTTTTAAAATCATCCCAAGTTTTTATGCAAACGACTCTTCCTAAAGCTTCCATCGCCACTCACCTGCCACGATTATCTCCTTGAAAGAGTGCGGCCGCCGGGATTTGAACCCGGGTCGCCGGCTTGGGAGGCCGAAGTCCTAACCAAGCTAGACTACGGCCGCAGTCTCACACTAAAACTATTATTTATCATTGGTGTTGTAAATGTTTTTGTTGGCTATCTCTTGGTTTGGAGATATTTGGAGCGTTGGGTTAGGGCTGAAAGGGCTTTCGCGGCTCTTTCCGGCGTTGGGTAGACTGGTAACCCGCTTTTTGTCCAAGGGCTTATATCTAAATCTCTTGTTGGATGCGGCGTCACAAGCACTATTGGCTTTTTAATTTTTTCCATAGTTTTAATCATAGTCTCACGGTATTCTTCGGCGAAAATTTCCCGTGTTACAACCGCGAACGGGTCATATTCCAATATCATAAACGAGTCAACAGCCTTAGACATCACATCAACGATTTGCGGATGGATTTTTGATGCTTGTCCAAAGGGAAGCCAAACCAAATCCACGGGGTTAGAAAACCCAGAGGAGGGAGGAATCAAACCCCTCAAAATCTCCTTAATCTCTAATATAGCGTCGTCTGGCAGTTTCTCCACTTTTAAACCAAGCGATTCGCATGCATCCGAAGCTGCGACCCCAGCACCTCCAGCTCCAACTATTACGCCAACTTTATTTCCTTTCGGCAGGTAAGGACATTTAAAAGCCATTGCCAAGTCAATTAACTCCTCAATTCCACGAGCAGATATAATTCCTGTCTGTTTAAAAACTGCTTCGTGGATTGCATAATTTCCCGCCAACGAACCAGTATGGGAAAAAGCGGCTCTCGCGGCGGCTTCTGTTTTTCCAGCCTTCCAAACAATAATGGGCTTGTTTTTAGATGCTTCCTTTGCGGCTTCCATGAAGGCTTTTCCGTCTTTTACTCCTTCAATGTAGGCAGAGATAATTTTTGTCTTAGAATCTGAGCCTAAGTATTTGAGAACTTCAGTAAGTGTTAGGTCAGACTGGTTTCCTATGCTTAAAACTTTGCTGAATCGGAGTCCCCGCTCATAACCAACAATTATAATATGTTCGCTTACCCATCCACTTTGGGAAACAGCAGCAACATCCCCACTTTCCTCAGTCAACCCGCCAACATAAGGAAGAATGGTGTTAAGCCCCACTTCTGGACAGTACAAGCCCATGCAGTTTGGACCAATAATGCGTGTTCCCCTTCCCCTCGCAGTCCTCACCATTTCCGCCTCTATCTTTTTTCCATCATCGCCCAACTCTCCAAAACCCGCAGCATGAATCACAACAAACTTAACGCCCTTTTTGGAACATTCCTCAACAGCCTTCGGTGTTGCATGCGCAGGTATTGCAATTATGGCTAGGTCTATTTCTTCAGGGATGTCTAACACGCTTGGATAAGCTTTGAAACCTCGAATTTCCCCTCCCTTAGGGTTAACCAAGAAAAGCTTGCTTTTCAAACCGCACTCAATAAAACTGTTTAAAAACAGCCCTCCAGACTTGAGTTTATCCTCTGAAGCACCAATCAACGCAACCGTCCTCGGATTAAACATTAAATCCAACGAAGCCGAGCCCACGTGTTTTCACATCCATGATGTTGCTGAAAGCAAACTGTCGAGGGTGAAAGAAAAATGGCATTATGAAAATTTTATTGCCCTTTCGCTTGCGCACTCACCATTAAGGCTGTTTCATACGTTGCCACAACTTCGTCTCTCTGGTTCTTCACACTATTCTTGAACTTCAATATTCCAGCACCGGGTCTGCTTTTACTTGGTCTCGCTTCAATGATTTCTGACTCAACCCTTATAGTGTCACCTATGAGAACTGGGGCTACAAACCTAACATTGTCCAATCCAAGAAAAGCCAAAACCTCCATTGAAGAGCGTTCCTTCGTCCGCAGCGCCAGCCCAGAGGCTACACTCAAAGTCAGCATTCCATGAGCTATTCTCTGACCGAAGGGGCTTTTTTTCATATACTCAGCGTTTGTATGCAGTTCAGTCCAGTCTCCAGAAATGCCAGCAAACATCACTATGTCCGCCTCAGTTATCGTTCTGCCCGGCGAAACAGCCTTCTCGCCCACCTTAAAACCTTCAAGACAGCTTTCTTCTCCGCTCATCGCCAATAACCACCTCAATAGTTTTTAGACACTATTCAGTAATCCAGCCGCATAATAGCATTTTGTTTTGCTTTGCAAGGCACAGACATAAAATGATGCCTTTTTGAAAATTGGAAGTTAAGCTTTAAAAACATGACTCTACATACATACGGACACTGAAATGGAGGTTTAAAGTTGGCAATCAAAACTAAGGAAGACTATATTGAGAGACTTAAAAAAATGAAGAAAAACGTATACATTGGTGGTGAAAAAGTAGACAGACTTGATAGGAGACTTCAACCAGGAATAAATGTCATCTGCACAACCTTCGATATGGCTAACAACCCAGAGTTTGAAGATGTCTGCACGGCTACATCTCACATCACTGGAGAAAAAATTAATCGCTTCTGTCACATTCACCAAAGCAAGGAAGACCTCCTAAAGAAGCAAGAAATGACCCGCCTACTTTGCCAGCGTACTGGCGGCTGCATTCAGCGCTGTATGGGAATAGACGCGATGAACGCCCTCTCAGTTGCCACAAAACTCATAGACATGCAATACAACACAAACTACTACGACCGCTTTATCAACTACCTAAAATTCTTCCAAGAAAACGACATAGTTGCAAACTGCGCCCAAACAGATGTCAAAGGCGACCGAATAAAGAGGCCTCACGAACAGAAGGATCCCGACCTTTATCTGCGAGTTGTTGAAAAACGGGATGATGGCATTGTTGTTAGGGGCGCCAAAGCACATAATACTATTGCGCCTTATGCAGATGAAATTATAGCCATTCCCACGCGTACCCTAACGAAAGAAGAGGGTGACTGGGCTGTTGCCTTTGCAATCCCAGCCGACGCTGATGGAGTTAAACTTGTTGTCCGTCCTGCGTATCTGCGTAAAAGGGTAAAACTAGACGCTCCAATTGTTAATTATGGAGATGCAGAATCGCTTACAATATTTGACGATGTGTTTGTGCCGTGGGAAAGGGTCTTCATGTGCGGCGAATGGGAATATGCAAGAGCCCTAGCGTTGCTTTTCGCCCTCTACCATAGGCATAGTTATACTGGCTGCAAGCCAGCGGTAACCGACGTGCTATGTGGTACCGCCGCTTTGGTTGCGGAATGCAACAACATCGAGAGAGAAAGCCATGTACGCGACAAGCTATCCAAGTACATCGGCATATCTGAACTCGTATATGCTGCTGGAATAGCCAGCGCACACTACGCCATCAAATCCCCATCTGGGACTTACATCCCTGACCCCGTATATACAAACGCAGGAAGGCGACTGGCAGGAGAAAACATATACCATGAATACGAAATTCTGGCAGACTTAGCCGGAGGTCTCGCCTGCACGCTTCCCTTTGAAGAAGACTTCTACAACGAAGAGGTTGGACCTCTCCTCAATAAATACATCATGCGCAATCCAAACCTCTCACCTGAGTATGTGCATAGAGCATTCAGATTAGCCGAAAACGTTCTAGCTTCAGATCTCACTGGAGTCAATCAAGTAGCCGGCGTCCATGGTGGCGGGTCGCCAATTATGGAGACAATTATGATGATGGGAACCTACAACATAGAAAGGGTTAAAGACATAGCGAGGTACCTTGCTGGAATAAAGAAGGAGTTGCCGAGGATAAAACGGGAGGATTTAGTGAAGTTCCTCTGATGTCTCCCTAATTTTCCTCATTTTTTAGAGTGCGCCTTTTATTGTAGTTGCATCGAAAAAAGGGCATAATTAGTGTAGAAACTTTTTTATTTTCAAAACAATTGATACCCAAAAACGTAGAGGTGTCAAATTTGTTAGAAAACATAAGGCATGTTGCTGTTATAGGCGCTGGAAGGATGGGGAGCCAAATAGCACAACTTCTCTCTAGAGTGGGCAAATATTCCGTAACCATTGTCGATGTAAGCGATGAGCTAGTCAATAACGGATTGAAGTCCATAGAAGCTGATTTGAAGCGATTTTTCGTCGACAAAGGCAAAATGACAGAGAATGAAATGAAAGAAATCGTTTCTCGGATTAAAGGCACAACCAGCATCGCTGAAGCAGCTAAAAACGCCGATTTCGTAATAGAGGCTGCCATTGAAAACTTAGAAGTAAAGAAGAAGATTTTTGAAGAACTTGACAAAAACGCTCCGCCAAACACAATTTTGGCTTCAAACACATCGGGTTTAAGCATAACTGAAATGGCTTCTGCGACAAAGAGACCTGAGAAAGTTGCGGGTATGCACTTCTTCAATCCGGTGGCTGTGATGAGGTTGGTGGAAGTTGTAAAAGGCGCATTTACATCAGACGAAACAGCAAATGTTGTCTGCGAACTCGCCAAGAAACTCGGAAAAGAGCCTGTTATCTGCAAAGATGTTAGCTACGGTTTCTTAGCTAATAGGGCATATGGTGGAATGATGAGGGAAGCCATTGAAATGGTGTGGGAGCGGGTAGCTTCACCAGAAGATATTGATAAGGCTTTGAAGCTTGGATATAACCTTCCTATGGGTCCGTTGGAGCTTGGCGACATGACTGGTTCATGGGGTCTCATGGCGTCATCAGAGCAGGATAGAATTAGAGAGATGGGACCAGAAAAGGGAAGCTTGCACCCGCTCGTTAGGTGGATGGTGAGGGCTGGCTACACTGGCGGAACGGGAAAGAAGGGAATATACGCCTTCTGGAAAGAGGTTTTGTCAAAGTGAACTTTAGAGGAGGAAATAAGTTTGAGCGAGTTTAAAACAATCATCTACGAGAAAAAGGAAAACGTAGCCTGGATAACCCTCAACCGCCCCGAAGTTTTAAACGCGCAAAACGATCAAATGCGGGAAGAACTTGTGCGCGCGTTTCAAGATGCCCGAGACGATGAGAACGTTCGCGTCATAGTGCTTACCGGAGCTGGCGACCGCGCATTCAGCGCTGGCGCAGACATAAGCGAGTTTCCAAAGCTTGCCCCTTCAGATTATATTAAGCGAAGCGGAAGGTTGCGACCCTACGACATTGTTCGAAGCATACCAAAACCAGTGATAGCTGCCGTAAACGGTTATGCCCTGGGCGGCGGTTGCGAGTTGGCAATGGCGTGCGACATAATAATAGCTTCTGAAAACGCTACATTTGGACAGCCAGAGATAAGGGTTGGAGTGATACCGGGCGGCGGAGGCACGCAGATGTTGCCGCGGCTTATAGGTGAGAAGATGGCTAAGGAACTGATTTTCACAGGGAAGTCCATAACGGCTCAAGAAGCCTATAGACTTGGGTTGGTTAACAGAGTTGTTCCAAAGGAAAAGTTAATGGAAGAAGTTAACAGTTTAGTTGGAGAGCTTCTAAAGAGAAGCCCGATAATATTGGCGCTTGCAAAAATCGCCGTGAACAAAGCGATGGAAACAACTCTAACTGAAGGTCTAAAATCCGAAATCGACATCTTTGAGCTTTGCTTCAGCACAGAAGACCAAAAGGAAGCGTCGAAAGCGTTTCTTGAGAAGAGACAACCAGTATTCAAGGGAAGATAAGCGCGCAGTTAACCGCTTAGGGATAAGGTCTGAACGTAATTCCCAAATTTTTATTTTATCTTATTTTAAAGACTTAAGCCTCTTAATTCGAAATTTATGCAATCATCATTTAAAAACGGACAACTTCCGCGAAAATTTTAATTATCAAGTTTAAATAAACCACCGTTATGTTGCGCATTGGCGTGGTAGGTCCAACTTTCCCTCCTATTGATGGTATAGCGAGAGTAGCTAAGAGAATTGAAGAGAAAGGCTACGATTCCATATGGTTTCCAGACCATTTAATGGGGTGGTTTCCCCACAACATATGGACACCTGAAATTGTCGGTCCACTTGCAACCTATAGCCCCCACACATTTTTTGAAACAACGCTGTCAATGGCTGTCGCTGCGTCGGCGACACAGAAACTTCGGATGGGAAGCGCGGTTACAGAGGCTATAAGGCATCATCCAGCCATGTTAGCGCAAAGCTATGCGACACTTGAGCACCTGACCAACAGCAGAGTTATTCTAGGCATTGGCGCGGGAGAACTTGAAAATGTCGAACCTTACGGCTTAAAATACGAGAAAGTTGTAAGCAGAATGGAAGAAGCCATAAAGGTGATAAAGCTCCTTTGGGGAGCCAAACGCGACGAGCTAATAAACTACAATGGAACATTTTTTAAACTGAAAAACGCTGTTTTTGAACTCCCACCATTGAACAAGAGACCGCCAATATGGATAGGCGGTGTTGGAGAAAGAATGTGCAAAATAACGGCGAGATACGCAGAAGGTTGGCTTCCGGCAGTTTCAAGCGTGGAAGAGTACAGCGAGAGGCTGAACATTGTAAAAGAGGAATGCGGTAGAATTGGGAGAAACTTTGCGGAAATAGAGAAGGGCGTGTATCTAAACCTCATAATAGACGAGAGTCGAGAAGAGTGTCTGAGGCTAATGCGAGAGGCGCCGCTGATAAAGGCTGGGGCGTTACTGACCCCTGCAATTGTTTATGAAAAACTTGGTTATACGCATCCGCTTGGGAAAGACTTCTATCCGCTTACCGATTATGTTCCAGCAATTTATACAAAAGAAGAGGTTATGAAGGCTTTAGCGAATGTTCCATTAGAGGTTGTTCAAGAAAGCTTCCTCTGGGGAAACGTGGAAGACGTCATTGACAAGCTAGACAAGTATAGAAAAGCTGGGGCTCAAACGGCTGTCTTCTGGAACTTCACGTTCCTCGGCGACGTATCAAAAGTGAAAAGCTCCTACTCGTGCATTGACAAAGTTGTAGACTATTTTAAAGAAAAAGACTGTTAAAACCTCCTGATGGATTAGATAGTAGTATGAACTTAAACTTGGTTTTTATTCATGGAGCCGGAGGAAACCATAAAATTTGGGAATATCAAACTAAACATTTTAAAAATGCAATCGCCGTCGACTTGCCAGGCCACGGTTTTGGGGAAGGAAAAAGAACCATTAAAGAGTATGTTGAAGATGTAAAGAGATTTTGCGATGAAAAGGATTTCAAAAACATCGTTATGATTGGGGGCACTCCATGGGTGGTGCAATAGCTCAAGAGTTTGCTTTAACTTACCCAGAATACCTAAAAGCACTTGTTTTAGTGGGCACCGGAGCAAAACTCAGAGTATCACCCATGATATTTGAAGCCATCGAAAAAGGTTATGATTATGTGATGGAACTAATAGAAAAGTTCGCCTTCTCCGATAAAACACCGATGGAGATTAAAACTAAAGTGACAGAGGAGATGCGTAAAACAACGCTTGAAGTGCTTTATGGGGATTTTGAAGCATGCGACAAGTTTGATGTTACAGGAAGGATTAGCGGAATAAAGATGCCTACTCTAATAATTTGTGGTGAAGATGACAAGTTAACCCCTGTTAAGTATTCAGAATATTTGAGAGCAAATATTCAACGTTCAAAACTTGAAATAGTGATCGATGCTGGCCATATGGTGATGCTGGAAAAACCAAAAGAGTTTAACAAAATATTGGATCAGTTTATTAAAGAGGTCGGTGATATTTGAGGCTATGTATTCCGCATTTGATACGACTTGTATCTCCACAAGTGTCCTAGGGCTTCGATGCATCTTTCAATTGAAGAATATACGGGAACTTTCTCCTCCTCAAGCTGGGTTGTCCAAGAATCAACCATTTCTTTGAACCCCAAGAGATACGTCAATATTGGTTTCTTTTCGCTGTTCTTCTCTTTAAAATATTTTGCAGCATTTTTCACATTGAAAAATGGGATAAGCCTTGGAACAGCCACAAATAAGATGACCACGCTGTCGACATTTTTATCCTCCAACGCTGCTTCAACAGCTATTCTTATGCTTTCCTCAGGTCCAACAGTTTCAAATAGTGGTTCAATGTCAGCTGGGTTGCTAACTGTAGCCCATGATGGCATCTTGCTTCTGATTTTATTTAGGGTTTCATTAGACAATGGGGCAAGTTCTAAACCTTGTCTGGCACACTCGTCAGCGGCCATTACTCCTCCGCCTCCGGTGACCGTGACTATGGCTACTCGTTTTCCTTTTGGCAGTGGCTGTAAAGCAAAGGCTTTGGTTACGTCTAACAGTTCATCAAGGTCGCCGCCAACGCGTATGACGCCAGCTTGTTTGCACATGGCATCAAATATTTCATCTTTTACAGCTAGAGAACCAGTATGTGACAGTGAAGCTTTCATGCCAGCTGGGCTTCTGCCAGATTTTAGCACTATTATTGGTTTGGTTTTGGCGACTTCTTTAAACGTTTTGAAGAGTCTTCTGCCGTCCTTCACGCCTTCCATGTAAATCGCAATGACCTCGGTGTCTTCGTCTTCCGCTAGGTATTCCAACACTTCAGCGTCATCAACGTCACATTTGTTTCCAAGCCCCACTATTTTGCTTATTCCAAAAGGTTGCTTAGACATTATCCACCAGAAAGCAGCCGCCGCAAAAAGTCCAGTTTGAGCTATGAAAGCCACGTTTCCCTTCTTAAACCTTGGAAGAGGCGCAAAAGAAGTTGTAAAATTATTCGAAGTGTTTAATATGCCCGTCGTGTTTGGACCTACTACGCGGATTCCAGCCTTTTTCGCAATTGCCACAACTTCATCTTCAAGTTTCTTTCCAGCCTCTCCTGCTTCACGAAAACCGGAAGAGCAAATGACAACTCCTTTGACGCCTTTTTCTGCGCAGTCCCTCATTACGCTGGGTACTGTTGGTGCTGGAACAATTATTATCGCCATGTCCACATTATCATCTATGGCGTTAACCCGCGGATAGGCTTTCAAGCCCAAAACTTCATCAGCGTTTGGATTAACTGGGTAAATTCTTCCCTTAAATTCTAGGTCTAGAAGGTTTTTCAACACGGAATTGCCAAATTTAAGTGGGTTGCGTGAAGCTCCAACAACCGCTACGCTTTCCGGTTCAAAAAAACACTTTAGTTCATCAAGTTTTTTCGCTTCTTTTGTCATTTTGATCACTTAAGCCATACTTTGAAACTACTTAGCGGAGACTTGGGTTTTAATACGTTTCGCGAAGAACTTGCTGTTTTACAACGATAAATATCTGTAAAACAAATTTCAGTGGTGCATTACATGGTTTTGGTGGAAAAGAATGATTGGCGCTTCCCTAAAGTTTTCCAAGAAGGTGCCTATCTGGGTCAAAGCAGCGAAGCATCAAAATTTCTTCTCGTTTCGGTTCATCTAACCGCAGTAGATCGCTGGAAATCTTCGGTTTCCATCCCATATTCTGTGTGATGTTTGAGATTGCATCTGCCTCACTTTCTCCAGTCTTCACATAAATCTTCTTCAAAATTAACTCATCACCGTCTTTTTCTAAGACCGCGCGGTCCGTGACAACTTTTTTCACGTTTTGACCTATACAAGTTATGTACGGGACTTCTTCCACAAGTCTCCTTTTGTCGTGGAGAAGCGTAACTATAACCTCTTTTGCGGTCGTTGAGATGTCGTTTGCTCCTCCACTGCCGAAGAGGAAGAAGTCGCCAATTTTTGTGGAGTTAATATTGCCATGCTTGTCTATTTGAGCAGCGGATATGCATGCAAGCACCTGTGTTTTGTTTGCAACAAGCCCCAGAATGTTCACCGTGTCTGTTATCATTAGGCATGAATCCAAACCTTTAACAGAGACTAGGAAAGGTTTTGTTGGCGGAGGAAGATATCCAAAAAGTCCAAGTTCCACAATAAGGTGAACGTCCACTTTATTGGAGCGGAGCATGTATGTTGCCATCCAAGCTGCGAGATGAGAAATTCCTATGCCTGCAAGAACCGTGTTGCACTTTTGCCTTCTAACAGATTCAATAACTTCACGCGCTGCAAAGACAACAGCCTTTTCTGTTCTATCCGCGGGTGCGCTCGATAATTTTTCGGCAACTCTTAACATATCAAAATTCAAACCATTACAAGAAACGCTGCCTCTGAGTATGTGAAGGCGCTCAGGGGTTAATCGACGAAGATAATCTTCATGGGACTCCACATCAAGCACCCACTTCTTAATCCAGTCTTTGGCTGTTTCGCTTTCCCTGAAGGCTGCCTGCAATTCTTTGGCAAATTCAACATCTTCTCCGTAACCGTAGCCGTCATGCCCACGACAACCATAAGGGTGCATGCCAAAAGGGGCTTCTACAACACATTTTACAATACTTGCTGGAACCTTCACATTAAAAGCGTTTTTCCGCAAATACTCGGTGCTTACAACTTTTTCAACACTAAGTATCACTCCATCTTTGCTGGCGAATGCCCCATAGGCTTCTTCAGTGAATGGAAGAACAGGAATGGCATTTCCAGCAGAATCAGCGCAATAGGCATGCATTATGGTGATGTCGGGCTTCAAGGGTTTCACCACACCAACAGTTTCCCCGCTGAATGGATCCACTAATTTTTTGTACAGCCCTCTCTCCTCGTTCTCTTCAGCCATCGATGAACCTTTTAGGGAGCGGGTAGGCATAAACGGTAGGTTGAGGGCTGCGGCTTGCAGACGCTGAACGATTGTGAAGAGGGACCAATTTTCTATAACCATTCCTTTACTTACTGCGTTTTGCAGGGCTCCCGACAAAACAGGGCTTGGAAGAGTGAGACCGACGTAGCTGGCTATAATGTGTTTAACCATTCCAGCTGCGGCCATGATTATGATGTTGTCAACGCCGCCAAGGCAGCTTACTGTGAAATTGTTTTTTCGCGTATGAAATTGTCGAACGATTTCATAGGTTAATGCGAAGGGAAGATATGCCGAATATATGTGCATTCCAGGTTTGATGTGCTCCCGAATCGCCTCGTCTAAGCGCTTAACTTTGTTTTCGCCGTGCAACAGCTCTGGTTTAAAGTATTTTCCAAAAAGTCTGTTGATATCCGTTTCCTTAAATGCCATGCTGCCTTCCTCATCTGGTAAGCTCTCGAGGTTTAATAGTGTCAAAGATTATTCGTAGACTTTTTCAACTTCTTTGTGCCATTCCATAGCGTCCATTTCTACATCTCTGTCTCGTGACGGAACGCCCATCATTTTGTAAATTTCGTGCTGAACAAGCAGCTTCATTATTTCGTTGCTTCCAGTCCAGATTGGCGCCAGCCTAATGTCTCTCAAAAGCCTTTCGATGGGATAAACTTGTGTATAGCCTATTCCGCCCAAGATTTGCATTGCAACATTAACAACTTCCCAGCTTACATCTGTTGCGAAATATTTTGCTTCGCTAACGAGGCGTCTAGGGTCTACTGGTAAGCCTCTATCTGAGGCGTCTGCGGCTTTAGCTGCTGTGTAAACAAGGGCTCTTGCTGCGTCAAGTTTTGCAACGCTTTCTGCTATTTTGAAGTTTATTGCTTGAAAATTGCGTAGGGGCATTCCAAACGCCTTCCTTCTAGTTGAGTATTTGATGGCTGTTTCTAGGGCTGCTCTCGCCGTTCCTATAGCTCCTGCTGCAGAGGTTAACCTTTCTGGAACCATCATCCTGTTAAAAATTGCCGCTCCGCCGTTTAATTCACCAACCCTATATTCATCTGGCACTTCAATGTTTTCGAAAACTATTCTCGCAGTTCCCATGCCTCTAAATCCCAAGAGATTGTAAACTTCTTCAATTTTCACGCCCATCTCCCTTTCAACTAAAAACATGGTTAAGGCCTTATGTCCAGGCGCTTTAGGGTCTGTCCTAGCATATATTGCGTAGAAATCTGCGGCTTTGCCTCCAGCGATGAACCTTTTTTCTCCGTTTATTATCCATTTATTTCCTTTTCTTTCGGCTTTTGTTGTTGTTCCAAAAAAGTCGCTTCCACCTCTGGGTTCTGTTAAGCCTTCTGCGGAGAGTTTTTCTCCTTTGATTATTGGTTTTAGGAATTTTTCTTTTTGCCATTTGGTGCCAAATCGGTTTAGTGCTTCGCCCACTATGCTGACCATGGCGTAGCTGCATCCAAGTCCCATCCCTAAAACGCCGATTTCCTCTAAAGCTATCATTTCCGCAGTCCATGTCATTCCTCTTCCGCCATATTCCTTTGGGAAGCGTAGTCCAAGGAGTTTCCTTTCCGCTGCTTGATGTAGAAACTCGAAGGGATAGTCCACCTCGTTTCTATCCATTTTTCTTAGGAGTTCTGGGTCAACGCTTTTCACGAAATCCTTTACTTCTCCTCTAAGTTTGGCTTCTTCTTCTGTGCTTAGAAAATCGTTTTCAATCATCTATATTTTCACCCTTTACACTATTGCTTTGTGGGAAAGTATCTTTGGCGATTCTTTAAATAACTTTACACGAAATAAGACAAAAGCGAGCATTGCAGTTTATCTTGTACAGTTCTTTGGGCATTGGCTGGCGGTTTTATGCCTCATTCCAAGAAGGGATTCAACAAGGTTTTTTCTAGACCATTCTCCTTCGCTTGCTTCTTCCATTTGAAGAACTTTTTTCGGTGCGTTAGGGAAAATTTTCTCAACTATTTGCTCCGCATTTAGTCCCTCACGCCAAAATGCTTCAACATTTTCTTTTAACTTTAGCATGTTGTTTAAAGTGGTTTTTATGTCTCCTTTTTCCCAGACTCCATGACCACCGTAAGCCCTTTCAAAGTCCAATTCTACAACTTTCTTAAGTGAGTTTATCACGTCTATAGAGTCTTCCTCCCTCATTATAATTATTGGAGTTGGATTTGCCACTAAATCGCCGAGGAACAAGTAGCGCCCAATTAAGAAAGAGACATGGTCAAAACTGTGACCTGGCGTTTCAAAAGTCTTAACAGTCAAACCTCCAAGTTCCACAGTATTTTCAAGCGGAGTAGCCCTAACTGGTTTTGGCTGACCCCAAACAATCTGCCTGTACGCTGGAATTTCTGGAGGATTTGCAAGAATTTCTAGGGATTTTTTAGGTGCAAACACATCGACATTAAGTTTCTCTTGGAACAGATAAGCGCCACCGCTATGATCCTCGTGGTAATGAGTTAAGAGGACAGCGTTGACGTTGAACTTCATGTCTACAATGAATTTTGCGGCTTCCTCGGCTGTGTGGGGGCAACCAGTATCGATAATGAGTCCCTTGTAGTAGTAGAATGTTGTCCAGTATAGGGGTTTTCCATCGTATTCTTCGCCAACATCCACAGCTATAAAATCCTTATCGATTTTTTTCCATTTTAGCATACTGCACACATGTAGGCATAAGATTTAAGAGAAGATAAAAATTTTTATTCCAAACCCTAAATTGGATGATTTTTCACTGTAATTTTGAGCCAAAGGCAAACCAATACGGGTAGACCCCCTCTAGATTTTCCAGCATATTTATTCTAGCGGTGGCTAAATTTCTTTTACTTCCGTAATGGATTGAATTTTTGATTTAGAATGGAGCTTTCAGCTGTATTCTCTAAACGTGTAGCCGCATTTTGTGCATCGTAAAAATTGTGTTGACGATTCGTCTGCACCTCTTGTCTGCACCTGCCAAACATAGGCTAGGTTGTTTCCGCATTTGGGACATTCAACTCTAACAGTTGGCAGTGTACGCAGTTTTTGTTCTTCTTTACCGATGACCGCAACCAGTTTTTGAGGGTTATGCTGTATTACCTTTGCAACCTTTGGCTCAACTTTTCCACCTTTTTCCTGTTTTCTATAGCCGCATTTTGGACATACAAGCATCAACGCTGCTCCTTTCTGGGTTTTTCCTTTCTTCGGTTCAAGGCGAGAACCGCATTTTGGACAAAATTCCATGGCTTTGTACTCCGCTGCTCGAATGTTTTCCCTTATCATTGTCCCTTTTAAACCTTTTCTTATTTCAATATTTATTAGGGCTAAACTATGCTAATTCCAGATGCTATCAGGTGGGCTACGCGCAAGGCTTCGGGGATGTTGCTTCGTGTGGAGGTTAGTTTTAAAATTTTTTCCGCATCTTCTTTGAGTATTCCTGAAATTTGCATGAAAACTTTCTCGTTTTTGTTTTTGCATTGCACTTCAAATATTTCTCCAGCATTTAATATCGCTTTCCAGCGTTCCTCGCCTCTCGGCAGATTCTTCAAAGCCTTGTGGATTTCTTCGAAGTTTGGCTTTTCACGTGTGACTGCCATAACTGGAAGTTTTGTTTCTGCGTTTAGCCTGCTGATGTCAACAACGTTAAAGCCTGCAAAAGTTACGCCGTCAAGCATTATTACTCTCAACTGCTTGTAGTGGGGTGAGTTTTTTATCATGGAAGTTATTTTATCCGTCGCATCAAAACCGTCTACTTCAATTTTTGTATGCATCACGCCATCAAGCCAGTATCCTCCTCGAAAGACAACTCCGACAACGGGCACAAGTTCTTTCACGCGAGGAGTAAATATCCCATCGTCAACTCCTAAAACACGAATTTCAGGCTTAATCACCCGAAATTTTCGACCACCCAAAATTGTCCCTCAACAACACTTGTTAAAGATATCGTAGGGAAGCGTTATAAGTTTAGTGAAAAATGGTTTCCCCGTGGAGATGTAAAATTGAAAGGCTGCAACCAGTTTCCTTTCTTGAAAACATACAAAAGCTTGGCAGAAGTTTTGACAGATCATGAACTAGCATCCTTTGGGGATGCATACACAAATTTTGTTTACTCCTTAGCGCTGTCGAAAAAGAGGGGGAAGCCACGCGGAGTAAAGGTTAAGGGAAGCGTACTTGCACAAGCATTTAGAAAGGCTGGACTAAGAGAAAACTTAGGAGCTAGAATTGATAGCCACGCGTTAGCCGACGCGGCTGAGGCATTAATAGTTTACACTTGGCTCTGCAGCTTCATAACTTTAGACGAAACAGTTTCCATTCTCGAAGAAGCTGATGAGCCGCTTGAAGGCTTTACCCAACTGCTCAAAACTGCAAAAAATAGAGTTAGGTTTTTTTGAGGGCTTTTTCAAGTTCCTTTCTGAAATTATCGTTTGTTTTGCGTGCGTTTTTTAAGGCTCTAAACAGGACTTCCTTGGGTTTTGTATGGCCCTTTGTGCGGATGTAGATTATCGGGTTTGATGCTAGGGGATGCGGTATGTCGTATCCAGCTAAATCTACATTCTCTTCTTCCAACAGCCTCTTTTGTATCAGATTACATAAGCCATGTCCAATTCCTTCAACTTCTATTTTAAGCTCGTTTGAAGTTTCTTTTAACACCTTAACCTTCATTTACAAATCTCCTTAACCCTAAACTATATCACTCCCATTCCATAATCTGATGCCGTTTTGCGTTTTTCAATTTTTCCACATCTAGCACACGCCATACCCTGTCTTCTCGGCTGAAGCAGATAACCACACTGCGAACAGAAGGCGAAAAGCACTCCCAAATTCTTATCTTTAGTGGATAAGTGGTAAATCCTATTTTTTTCGCTGATGACCTTCGCCCTCATTATGTCGCCCGGCTTGCAAACATTGAACATGGACTCTATATACCTCAACTGCACATCAGATATGTGAAGGACGCCGGAGAAAAAGCCGGAAAGCTGCTTTTTCCCTATTTGGAATATCCGTAAACTAGCACTTTCAGATTGCACATTTGAAACTTGCCCGATGACTATGCTTCCAACCTTTGGAACTTTTGCTCCATAAACCAGCGGATAAACCGAAACACGCTTGTTAAGTAAATCTACTAGGGCGCGACCGATAAACCTAGAATAAATTATTCCATCTTTTACGTAAGTTCCAGAGTTTGGAGTGAACTCTTCAATTACGCCTAGACGTTCACCTGGAAAAACTAGGTGACCACTTCTATGTTCAACGGACCTCGTGCTCATGTTAATCCCGTTTTACCCGCAAACCGCGTTTTTAGCATGTGTTATTTATGAAAGAGCATAACTTTAGTTTATGCGCTCCTCAATAAACTTTTTGATTGCTAAAAAGAGTCTTATAGCTACAGAGAACATTAAAGCATAAGTTTCAACGCCTCAGCGCCTTTCATTCCCGCCTTAACCCCGAGAGTTTTTGCTTTCGAAGTGACAGCTTTAACCTCTGCGCCGAGAACATCTTCAAATGTTTTCACTCCGCTAACCATGGCCGCTGGTGCACCAAGTTTTTCGGCAACATCCATGTTCAGAAAACCACACATGACAAAACCTTTGTTGGCGATTATCAGAAGCAGCTGAGGCGAGCTTGGAAGTTCAATTTTCACCCCTAAGCACAGCTTATCATCAACTTTTATTGATGATATGCTAATCAAGTTAAACACCCCTTGTGGCAACTATTTTATCCATCAAAACCAAATAAGGATTATTGATGCAAGGAGCGGAAGAGTTCATGTTAACGAAGCTGAAGCAGAGAGTCCAGTCGACGGTGGCATCACAAGCAAGGGGAGCCCACAACATGGGGTTGACACCGAACGAGGTAAGCATCTGCGGCATCATCTTGGCTTTTCTGTCAGCGGTGCTATATGGATATGTGCTTCTTTTGCCAGCAATTTTACTGCTTCTTTTTTCTGGGTACTGCGACATACTGGATGGGGCCTTAGCCAGACTTTATAAACAAGCAACACCGTTTGGCGGCTTTCTAGATTCGTTACTGGACAGGTATGCAGATGCCGCCGTATACGTGGGCGTAATCTTAAGCGGGTTATGCAGCGTCCCATCGGGTTTAACAGCCCTAGTAGGCTCTTTACTTGTAAGTTACAGTCGCGCAAGAGCCGAAGCAGCTAACGTTAAAATGGAGTCTGTTGGGTTTGCTGAGAGGGCGGAGCGAATAATTATTTTAGCTATTGCAAGCTTAACGGCGATTTTGTGGCAACCAGCCATGGAAATAGGCGTAATTGTGCTTGCGGTTCTTACAAACCTAACAGTTTTGCAGAGAGCACTGCACGTTTATAACAAACTAAAAAGAGAACCTAACCCTAACCTAGAACCTTCTTCTGATGCGTAGGCGACGCTCATCCTTAGCCCTAACTTTTACGATGCCGTAATGCACAGCGCACGAAACACAGTAATACTTCGTGTCCACTGGAGCAGAGATAAACGTGCCCTTTTGGCGAAGTTCCTTAGCCAATGCTGGGTCAACCAGAGAAAATCTTCTAGTAACCTTTTTGGCTTTGTCCCGCGGCACCAGTTCCCCGCAGTTTGCGCACTGAACGAATCCGCTTTTTCCTTTACCGCCCTTTGACCTTCCGCGGCTTTTCCTTTTATATGGCATAAATATGCACCTTTCTGTCACAGATATTGCGCACTATCCACCTTATATATCTGTCCTTAATTTTAGAAGCGAAGCGATGTTGGCTTTCTCGTCGATTCTTGGAATGATTTTTCCCGTGGGAGATGTGAAAAGGGTTGTGACGCCTGGTCCATGGCCTGACGTTACGCAGTTTGTATGCACAACTATGCCAATGGACACCGCGCCTTGCCTATAAATTCTTCCGTAAGAGTTGTCGGCGTCCAAAATTGCCACTAAATCGCCGAGCCTTAAATCGTCAAGCCCGTACTGTCTTCTTGTGTTTTCATCAAAAAGTTGGATGTCGTAGTCGCCCGAATGGGAAGTGTTTGAGCCCAGTCCAGAACCCATGATGGAGGCGGGAACAACATGAGTGACTGGAATTTCAAGTTTGTCTTTTTTGGGTTTCGGGTTCAGGGCTTCGAGAAAACACGGGTCAATGTTCATGACTTTTATTTCTGGGAAATCTAAAAGTTTCAAACCGACTCCAAACGCTTTGACAAGAATTTTGTCGCCAAGCATAAGCTTGTCCAAAACCTCTGGCTGAAAATCCACAAGAACATGTTCTATTCCACCATGCTTTCCAGTTACAACCCCTTTTGCCCCTTTGGCGTCTCCGGAAACCACAACAGCCTCGTTTCCAACACATGAAAGCACATTTAACGCCGTGTTTGCACTCTGTCCAAAACGCGGGTCGTTCTCCTTGTTTTCAATGCTTACGCCAGGCTCAACATGGTCTGCTTCCCATCCGCATGCGGGGTCGCCAACCCTAACATTGTAGGTTATTCCTCCAACTCCCGGCAAAACCATTGGAACACCTTCTGCTGAAATGTTGTATACTCCCCGTCCGAAAATGGGGCTAGCCACCTCACCGACCACCGAAAGCTTCACTAATTTGTCAACATTTGCCTTTAACATTTAGGTTTCCTCCACATTAAAACTACATGCATTAGCCATTACATGCTAATAAACTCTACCAGAAGAAGTTATTGTAGTTCCACGAAACATAACAAGTTTTAAATGTGAGCTTTTTATTTTGAGTTGAATGAGCACTGTTTCAATGAAAAACGCGGTTTAAGGGCGGAAAAATGTCAGAGATCGGGTTAAGAGCGAGGATGCTGGTTAAGGACGTGATGAGCAGCCCAGTTGTAACTATAGAGGAAGATGCGCCAGTAAACGAGGTGGCGGAGCTCATGGATAAACAAGGCTTAGGATGCATAATAGTTACAAGCAAGGAGGGAAAGCCCATTGGAATAATCACAGAAAGAGACCTCGTTGTAAGAGTTTTAGCGAAGAACGCAACGCCAAGCTCCATCAAAGCGGGCGAAGTCATGACTTCTCCCCTAATCACGATTGAACCAGACGCAACAATACATGAAGCAGCGAGGAGAATGAGCAGATTAAACATTAGAAGGTTAGGCGTTGTTTACAAGGGGCAACTTGTTGGGTTGCTCTCAAGCAAGGACATTTTAGCCGTCGTTCCAGAACTCATCGAAACCATTCAAGAACGCGCGCTTATAGAGGGAGAAAACAGAGCGCAAGAAGCGTCAGAAGAATCATCGCCTCTCGCAGGGTATTGTGATCGATGTGGAGGATGGTCTGACAACCTTAGCGAAGTTGATGGAGAATTCCTCTGTGAAGACTGCAAGGCTGAGTTAGAGGAAGAAGAGTAGAGGCGATTTTTTGCGTGTTAAAGAAATTATGGATGAAAAACACCCATTTATTTATGGGGATGAGCTTGCAACCAAAGCCCGCGCGGTCATACGAGATTTTTCTTTAAGAATCCTTCCAGTTGTTGATGAAGATAAAAAGTTGTTGGGCGTGGTTTCCCGTGGAACTGTTATGATTATTTCGTCCTCTGTCTCACCAATAAAAGTTAAGGGCATAATGGTGAACCCGAAATTTGTCGCCTCAATCGATGATGATGCAACTTCGGCTGTTAAAACAATGATAAGCTTGGATGAATGGCAGGTTCCAGTTGTAAACTCGGCTCAAGCAAAGGTTTACACTGGAGTTTTTGGGCTGGAAAACTTCATTGATGCCATAATTAGGGCAAGCCCTGAAAAGCTTGCCAAGGAAGTTTCGCACATAATGTCTGGAAATGTTTTAGTGTGCTCTCCGGAAGACGAAATCGACAACGTTTGGCGCTTAATGCAAGACAAATCCTTGGCTGGACTGCCCGTGGTAAAAAGAGATAAGCTGGTGGGCATAGTCACGCAGAAAGACCTCCTTGACAAGGGAGCCCTATTGCCAACATTTGAGTCGGCGAAGGGACGTTTTAGGGCAGCTTCAAAAATTTCTTCGGTGATGAAAACCCAAGTTATAGCAGTCAAACCCCAAATAAAGGCTATTAGAGTCGCTAAAATCATGGTTTCAAAAAACATTGGAAGAGTTCCAGTGGTGGATGAAGATGGCAATTTAATCGGCATAGTTGACCGTGAAGATGTTGTAAGGCTTGTTGTAAAATAGGAGTGGAGCCAGTTGAGCAAAGAAACCTTCAGAAGGTATTTGAAGGATAAAGGAGCACAGCATTTAAGAACACAGCCTCCAAGAAAACGCGAAAGGGAAATCCTTCAAGTTGCAAAAAGCCCTGTTGTCACAATGGCTTCCACGACACCAATTTATGACTCGGTTAAGATAATGGCTAGGGAAGGATTTCGCCGCATACCAATAGCCAATCCCGGAACAAAAGCCTTAGAGGGAATTGTGACAGCCACTGATATTGTGGATTATCTTGGCGGTGGAAGAAGGTTTGAACTTGTTCAACAGAGGTTTGGCGGAAACTTTTTCAAAGCGATAAATGAGCCTATAAAACTGATAATGACGAAAGATGTTTTCGCTGTGAAAGCAACTGCAAAAATTGGCGATGCAATCGGGCTTATGAAGGAGAGAAACCTCGGGGGCTTGCCAATAGTTGACGAAGAAAATCGTGTGAAAGCGATAATCACGGAAAGGGACATCGCAAGTTTATTTGCCGACAAAATAAGCGGAGTAAAAGTTGCTGACGTAATGTCGAAAAAAGTTGTTACAGCCCTATTCAAAACAACAATTTTTGAAGCTGAAAAAACCATGGTGACGCAGGGATTTAGAAGATTACCGATAATTTCAGACGACAAACTCGTAGGCATAATCACAACCATGGACATCATACGATTTTTCGGTTCGGGCAAGGTCTTTGAATATTTAAGATCTGGAACCATAACGCAAGTTTTGAACACACCAGCAGTTGAAGTAGCAACAAAGGAAGTTTCAACAATTGAACCAAACGCGGATGTTGGTCAAGCAGCAAAAATTATGCGGGACAAAAACATTGGAGCATTGCCTGTTGTGGAGAATGATAGACTTGTCGGCATACTGACAGAAAGGGACTTCTTCAAAATAATAGAATAGGCTTTTAACATAACGCTTATTTACAATTATCTAGGCGGATAGAGCGCGGCAAACTTGGTTGACTTAATCCTAAACAACGCGAAAGTTTACGTGAACAAGGAAATAGTGGAGTGCAGCATCGCAATCGATAAAGGCAAAATTTTCAAGATAGGCAAAGAAGCGAATATGCCAAAAGCAGAGTCAAAAGTAGATTTGAAAGGTCTTTTAGTTTTACCAGGTTTAATAGATGCTCACGTGCATCTTAGAGATGAGGGAAAAGCCTACAAAGAAGACTTTTACACTGGAACCGCCGCAGCCGCAGCTGGCGGAGTAACAACTGTTTTAGATATGCCAAACAACAACCCTGTAACGATGAGCGCTAAAACCCTAAAGAATCGGATGAAAATTGCTGAAAGAAAAATTTTGGTTAATGTTGGCTTTTTCTCCGAATTTCCCAAAAACATGAAGGAGATAAGGGAAATAGTGACTGAGGGGGCTGTGGCGTTTAAGCTTTTTATGGCAGAGCAGGTCGGCGGCTTAAACATTGACGATGATGACGCGTTGCAAAGGGCATTCGAAATTGTTAGCAAATTAAAGGTGCCGGTGGCTGTTCACGCTGAAGACAAGGCTTTGTTGGAAAAGGCAAGAAGTGAACTTGAAGGTTCACGCCGCAACGACATTGAAGCCTTTCTCAAAGCGCATTCTGAAGAGGTTGAAGTAAAAGCCGTTGAACACCTATTAACCATCGCTAAACGCGCTGGCACACATCTACATTTCTGCCATATAAGCACCGATAAAGGTTTGAATGCAATAGTTGCAGAGAAAAACTTTGACATGCCAATAACTTGTGAGGCGACACCCCACCATCTCCTATTGACAGCCTATGACTTGAAAAAATTGGGAACCTTGGCGCTGACCACACCGCCTGTTAGGGAGAAACATCATTCTGAGGCGCTTTGGAAGGGCATCTTAAACGGTTGTATTGACACTTTAGGTTCAGACCACGCACCCCACACATTAGAAGAGAAGAAGGCGAAAAACGTCTGGGATGTTAAAGTTGGCATACCAGGACTGGAAACAATGCTTCCCCTTATGTTGACGATGGTTAAAAATAGAAAACTTTCAATAGCTAACTTGATCAGTCTGTTGGCGGAAAAACCCGCCGAGATTTTCAAGTTAAAAGGCAAGGGCTACATTGAAATTGGGAATGACGCTGACCTTGTGGTTGTGGATTTGAAGAGAAGTTTTAAAATAGACTCTTCAAAATTCCATTCAAAGGCGAAGTATTCTCCCTTTGACGGATGGAACGTTGAGGGTAAACCCGTAAAAACCTTTGTTAATGGCAAGCTAGTTGTGGATGAAGATGAAGTTGTGGCTGAGGCTGGAAGCGGAAAAATAATGCGAGGGAAGACCAGTTGAAGTTTATTGCTGATGGAATGCTTGGAAAACTGACAAGATGGCTTAGAATGCTGGGACACAACGTGAAATACTCGAATAAACTGGATGATGCACAACTAATTGCAATAGCCAAAAAAGAGCGGCGGGTTCTGCTTACTAGGGATTTGGAGCTTTACCAACAGGCAACGGCAAAGGGAGTTGACGCCTTCTACTTAAACGGCGCAACAGAAGAGGAGCGGTTGGCTGAACTGGCAAAACGATTTAACATCAAACTTGACATAGACATGACAACATCCAGATGCCCAAAATGCAACGCCAGAGTCAAACCAGTGTCAAAAGACAATGTGAGGGATAAAGTTGAAAAAAGCACCTTCAGTTACTACAACGATTTTTGGGAATGCTCAAAGTGTGGACAAGTTTATTGGCAAGGCGCCCACTGGACAAGAATAAGGAAAACACTGGAAGCGGCAAAGGAGAACTTGAAAAGGAAATAAAATGGTGATGTCCCGCTGAATTCAGCTTTCCTTCAGAAGCCATTTTAATGGAATGTCTTGATATGTTCCATCCGGCAAAGTGCGCCTTATAGTTATTGGTAGAATACCGCTCTCGAACTCCTTTAACGCTATATCTATGGGACTTGAATACCCTTCAGAAACGTCAACGAGCACGGGCGCGCCCATGGATATTTGAAGAGCCCTAGCCCCCACTATCCTAGCCTTCTCGAAACGAGTGATTTTCGGTGGACCAATTAGAATTTTTTCTTCTTCAGGCGTAACCTAATACTCCCCAGCGCCTGGAGGTTGACCACCTGGTGGCATTGGAGGAGTTTTCATTTTTCCAGCGGCTATCACGTCGTCAATCTTCAGAATCATCGAAGCGGCTTCAGTTGCTGATTTAATTATTTGTTTTTTGACGGCGAGAGGTTCGAAGACCCCAGCCTTAAGCATGTCTTGGACTTTTCCATCGTGAACCTCTATTCCCGCCCACACCTCGCCTTTTTCATGCCTAGCCCTAAGCTCAGACAGTATATCTATCGGATCTAAACCAGCATTCTCAGTTAGCGTCGTGGGAACAGCCTCGAGGGCTTCTGCAAAACTTTTTACTGCAAGTTGTTCTCTTCCAGGAAGAGTTTCCGCGTATTTCTTCAGCATCCGCGAAACTTCAAGTTCTGGAGCGCCGCCGCCTGCGAGGATTTTTGGCTCTTCTACAACATCTCGCACTACGCAGAGGGCATCATGTAGAGATCTTTCAGCCTCGTCTACTATGCGCTCTGACCCGCCTCTTATCAGGATTGTGACGGCTTTGGGGTGCTTGCATCCTTCTACAAAGGTCATTTTGTCGTCGCCTATTTTGCGTTCTTCCACAACTTCCGCGTAGCCTAAATCAGCTGACGTTATAGCATCCAAGTTTGTTACGACTCTTCCGCCGGTGGCTTTTGCAAGTTTTTCCATGTCTGACTTTTTAATTCTTCTTACAGCCATTATTCCCTTTCTCGCCAAGAAATGTTGTGCCATGTCGTCTATGCCTTTCTGACAGAGAACTACATTCGCGCCTATAGATGCTAGTTTTTCAACCATTTCCCTCAACATGCCTTCCTCTTGCTTGAGGAAAGCTTCCATCTGCTCTGGGCTTTCAATATTGATTTTGGCGTCAAACTCTGTCTTCTCGATTTCTAGGGAGCAGTCAAGCAACGCTATCTTCGCCTTTTCCACGCGCTTAGGCATTCCAGAATGCACAACTTCCTTGTCTAAAACTATACCATGAATCAGCTTAGTGTCCCTGACAGATTCGCCTGGCTTCTTTTCAACTTTAACGTCATCCACATCCACCTTGTATTTTTCGCCTTCCTTCTCCGCCACGGCAAGGATAGCTTTGACAGCTAAGTCGGCTAGGTATTCTCTGTTCTCGGCTACGAGTTTGCTTGCCATAGAAGTCATGGCAACCTTCTTCAAGTATTCTTCACTGTTCTGACCAGCGTTTATCGCGATTTTCTCTAGGACTTCCAGCGCTTTTTCGGCAGCTTTCTTATAACCATCAATTATTATTGTGGGATGAACGTTTTTCTCAATTAATTCTTCAGCCTTGCTTAGGAGTTCGCCGGAAATTATAACGGCTGTTGTTGTTCCGTCTCCAGCTTCATTGTCTTGTGTTTTTGCAACTTCAACCATCATTTTTGCGGCCGGATGCTGAATGTCCATTTCATCAAGTATGGTTCGTCCGTCACTTGTGATTGTGACGTCGCCGAAGCTGTCAACAAGCATCTTATCCATTCCCTTCGGACCTAAGGAGCTTTTCACGCTTTCGGCGACTATTTTCGCCGCCATTATGTTTGTGTGCTGTGCTTCTCTTCCCCTAGAGCGGCTTGAACCTTCTTTTAATATTAGAACTGGTACTCCGCCAGTTGCAGGTGATGACAAACCTTTAACAACCTCCTTTAATGCGTCAACAAGAGAAACAGCATTACAATATAAATTTTTCTAACCTATACCCTCAAAACACACCCTTCTCTATAAGCGTTCAAGTTCTTTTCCAATGTTTTTTCTGGAACGCTTTCCTTGACGGCTTTTTCCACAGATTTTGCGGTGACTATTTTTGTTATTTTCGTTAGAGCCCCCAACATAACCATGTTTGCATATATGCTTTCTCCAAACATTTTTTTGGCGATTTCTGTTGCTGGAATTTTGAAAATTTTCGCCTTTGTTGATGGGATGTCTACAACGTTGGTGCTGTCAACGATTAATATTCCATCTTCTTTCAAGTCTTTAAGGAATTTGTTTAGTGACTCTTGGTTCATAGCCACTAGAATGTCGCATTTTCTAACGGCTGGAAAGCCTATTTTGCTGTCTGAGATTATCACTTCGCTTCTGGCTAGGCTTCCTCTTGCTTCAGCCCCGTAAGACTGTGTTTGCAGAGCGTTCTTTCCATCGTAAACAGCTGCCTTCCCCAAAATTTGTCCGGCTAAAACAACTCCTTGCCCGCCGTAACCGCATATTCGCACTTCAACCCTTTTTGGCGTGGGTTTGCACCTCCTTTAACATGGCGTAAACGTTTTCAACCAGCGTTGGGCGTTTTTTCTCCACAAACTCTCCTACAACTATTCTTTTGCCAAGTTCTTCCTCACCCATTTTTTCCACTTGTTCAATCGGAACAGCGCTTTCTTTAAACCATTTAAGCATCTCTCCAACGTCCTTGAAGCCCGCTCTTCTCCCAAACGCCGTTGGACATTGGCTTACAACTTCGATAAAGCTGAAGCCGCGGATTCGCAAAGCCTTCTTAATTGATTCCTTTAGATTTTGCGGGTGGGCTGTTGTCCAACGGGCGCTGTAGGAGGCTCCAGCCGCAACTGCAAGCCTTGCAGCGTCTAAGGGCTGTTCAAAACTTCCATAAGGCGTAGTGGTTGTTTTCGTTTTGAATGGTGTTGTCGGGGCGACTTGTCCGCCAGTCATGCCGTAAATCATGTTATTTGCCATTATGACTAGGATGTCGGTGTTTCTTCTCGCGGCGTGGATGAAGTGGCTTAAGCCTATTCCGACAATGTCACCGTCTCCGCCGAAAACAACCACGTTAAGGTCTGGACACATGAGTTTTATGCTTGTAGCCACGGGAATACTTCTCCCGTGAAGTGTGTGAACTGAGTCCGCCAAATAATGCGGCGAAGGAATCCAAGAAGAACAGCCTATTCCGCTGCAGAAGACAAATTTGCTTAAATCCTCATAGCCCAGCTCGTTAACAGCCCTCAAAAAAGTGTCGCTGACTAAATATAATCCGCAGCCGGCGCAGAAAGGAAACTTTAAGCCTCGCAAATATCTGCGAACTGAAAAAGCTTCACTCAACAGCCTTTCCTCCTACAATTTGAGATAAAATCTCTTCTGGAGTGATAAGTTCCCCGCCTCCAATCTTGTTTAGGGCGATTACTTTTGTTGGGCATGCCACCCTTTCAACCTCGTAGAAAAGTTGCCCCAAATTCATTTCTGGAACAAATATTTTTTCGGCAGTTTCAGCCAACGTTTTTACTGGTTTTTCTGGGAAAGGCCAAATTGTTTTTAGCCGAACATGGCCCACGCTTATTCCTTTTTTCTCTGCTTCTTCTATAGCTTCGTAGACTGCGCGGGATGTGCATCCATAAGAGACTATGCCCACTTGGCAGTTTTTGACATTGTAGGTTTCAACTTCCGCTATGTCATCTACATTCTTCCTTATCTTGTTGTTTATGTTTTCAACAACTCGCCTATGAACTGCTGGGTCTGCAGTAAATCGAATTCCATACTCGTCGTGGGTTGACGCTGTTACGGCGACATTGAAGCCTTCGCCGACTGTTGGCATAGGCGCCACATTTTCTAAACCAAAAAACATTTTGTCTTCTGGCTTAGGCTTTTTACGGTTAACTATTTCTATGCTTTTCAGCGGCGGCAATGTTACTTGTTCTCTCAAATGAGCTATGATTTCATCCGCCAATAAAACAACTGGTGTCCTATATTTTTCCGCCAAGTTGAAAGCCCTTATGGTTAATTCAAACATTTCTTGAACCGAGTTCGGAGAAAGCACAATCGCCGAATAATCTCCATGAGTCCCCCAACGCGCCTGCATAACATCCCCCTGCGCGCACTTCGTCGCCTGCCCAGTTCCAGGTCCAACCCTTTGAACGTCAACTATCACGCATGGCGTTTCAGTCATGAAAGCCCAGCCTATGGTTTCCTGCATCAAACTGAAGCCTGGACCAGATGTCGCTGTCATGGCTTTTGCGCCTGTCCAGCTTGCGCCGACAACAGCGTTTATAGAAGCCAGTTCATCTTCCATTTGCATGAATATGCCGTTAACTTTGGGTAAGCGTGCAGCCATGTGCTCGGCTATTTCGTTAGCTGGTGAAATTGGGTATCCGGCGAAGAAGCGGCATCCAGCTGTTATCGCGGCTTCTGCGCATGCTTCGCTTCCTTGCCAAAAGCGTCTTTCTTGTTTATCCATTTTTATCGCCTTGTAAGCCTCTCGCTATTAATTCGGTTGCTTTCTGCCTAATAAGCCTCTGCAAACTTTGGTGTGAGAAGTCAATTTTATGCTGGTTTTTCTAGTTAAAATTGATAGCCCCCTCTAGGTTTTTGGTGTCTAGAAGAAAGTGAGGTTATGCAAAGGAGCGGTTTATTTGTAGGGGATGTAGTCTTTTCCGAGAAGTTCTCTTGCGATTACTATTCTTTGGATGTTGGTTGTTCCCTCTGCTCCAACGCAGTAGGACATCATTCCTCTGAAACCCATTTCTATTGGGCATTCTTTTGTGTAGCCGTAGGCGCCCATCCAAATCATCACATGCTTGAAAACGTCGAAAGCGAAGTGGGGCGCAATAAGCTTGCAAGCAGCAATCATCCTACTTACTTCCAGTGGCGTGAACTTCTTTTCTTTATAGCGTTTATCGTTCATCCAAGCGGTGCGGTAAACAAGCGAGCGCAAAGCTTGCAGTTGCGCCCAGTCATCGGCTAACTCGAACTGTATGCCCTCAAACTTGCCAATCGGTCTTCCAAAAGCCTTCCGCTCCTTAATGTACTCCATTCCAATTTCAAGTGCCCGTTGAGCTGCGCCTACACAAGCGGCGGCTATTAGGATGCGGGCGTTGTCGAACCCCTCCATTGTTAGGTAGAAGCCTCTGTCTACTTCGCCTATGACATGGTAGTCTGGAAGCCTAACATCGTTCATGGAGATGCCGCCCGTTGAAATTGCCATTCTCCCCATATCCTCGAAACGCTTGTAGACTTCCACGCCCGGCGCATTTATGGGCAGATAAAAGGCGGTCATTCCACGGTGCGAAGCATCTGGCGGGGCTGGCGAGGTTCTGGCTATGACCAAGTAGCCGCCGCCTAATTTTTTGGCTTCTTCTGTGCCGCTAATGTATAGTTTCTCGCCGTTCAGTATCCACTCGTTTCCTTCTTTCCGCGCTGTTGATTTGATGGCTGCAACATCTGAGCCTCCGCCGGCTTCTGTTGAGCCGATGCCTATGAAAGCTTCTCCCTTCGCGGCTTTTCTGATAACGGCTTCGCGCACCTGCTCGCTGCAGTATCGGTCAACCACAAATCCCCAAGAACAGCCTAAAAGCCAAAAGACTGGCAATGCAATGCTTATGTCAGCATAACTAAGCTCTTCTGCTGCAATGCATGCTGTGACCCAGTCGGCTCCGGCTCCGCCATGTTCCTCGGGTATTGTCATGAGTAAAAGCCCTAAATCGCCTAAGCCCTTTATTATTTCCCGCGGGATTTCGCCTTTGCTATCCATTTCTCTAACTTTTTCTAGGGGCAGTTCTTTTTGGCACCATTCGCGAACTGCTTTGCGGAAAAGCTCCTGTTCCTCGGTGAAGCTAAAATCAACCATGCCTTATCACCTTTGACGCCTAACTACGAGTTTTAATAAATATAAAAGTTGTTCACCCAAGACAACGAAACTTCTTTAAATATTAATCCTTAAACTATAGGAAAAGGGCGAGCAACTTGAACTTCTTTATATTCTTTTTAATATGGGCTTTTGTATGGTACATTCCAATACCGCCGAAAAAGTCAGGATGGAAGAAACCTTCGCGTATAATCTCGCTTCTGGTAGGCTTGTTTCTTTTCTTCATAATCCAGTTTATGCGTCCACCCCTAAGCATCTTCGTTTATCTGTTAATATTCCTAAGACTTTTCGCCGCCTTTATCGAGTCGACTTTTTCGCTTAGACCAGCAGAACTCGAAAATTCTGAGAAGTACTATTATCCTCGTCGACGCTTTCCATGGAAAATTTCGCCTAAAATAAGAGCGAAAGTGGTAGGGATTCTTTTTATTCTATATCTGCTGGCAGCCTCCATGATGATTGCTTTTGGACAAGTTCAGAGGGTGACCAACGCCGCTTACTTCAACAATTTCGTTTTCATTCAGCCAGAAGGCACATTGCCATTCAACACGACAATCAAGGACAATATGGTGCGTCTCGTAACAGAAGAACTCGCCATATCTATAGCGAGAAGGCACATGTCAGAGTTTGGAAGCAACACCCAAGTTTTAGGCTGCCACATCACGAAAACTCCAGAGGGCGAACTTGTTTGGGTAGCCGTCATAGGTTCAACAAATGTCCTAGCCGAAAATTATGTTAAAGGTTTTGTAATAGTGGATGCAACAGACCCAACGGCGCCACCAAAGATAGTGAGGGAAGAGTTTGCTGTTGGAGAAGCGTTATGGTGGCTTAACAACATTCATTTCCGCTCTTACGTGAATGACATGGTGAGAAGCTATGGCATAGCCTACATCACATGGGATTTTACAACAAACGAAACTGTTTATGTTGTGGCACGCTACAATGTAGGCTTCGACTTATTGAGAAGATATGAAACGCCTATGGTTTATGACGCGGAAGGCAACCTCTACCGCCAAGCAGAAAACTTGTCTGACATCCCCTACTGGATTACACAAGTCTATGATGAGGAATGGCTTGAAGAGATGATAGACGAGATGGGCTGCTTCAAAAGAGGCGAAGGCTTCGACTACTGGGCAGGCGGTTTCTTATGGATTATTCCGCCAAGCCGAGAACGTTTTGAAATGACTGAAGACACACGCTACATAGTGGACCCTGAAACAAACGATGTGGTAGCCCTAGTCTGCGTGAACCCCATTGGAAATCAAAGGACGCTTTCGGGAGTGTTTAAGGCTACAAGAAAAGGCATATTCTTCTACGACTTTAGACAACACAACTACATTTCAGGCATGACCGCCGAAGACTTTATTGAGGGAAGACTGCCAAAACCAGCCGCGGGTTACTATGACGCTGAAATGCCACTTTTATATCCAGTCAACATTTCAGAAAATCAGTATAGGCTTGCATGGTACGTGCCCATCTACTGGCGGGAAGGCACAGGCGCAAAAGATGAAACCATCTACTTGGCTGGCTTTGCGATAATTGACGCGGAGGAGACAAGCAAAATTGCCATAACAATGAACGGGGAAGGCTTAACAAGCGAACAACTGGTGCGTAAAACAAGGTTAGACTTCATTAAACTTTTTGGCGTAATAACTTATCCTGAAGTTAATGCGACAGTTATAGGCAAATATGAGTATGCAGAAGATGGAACCACACATATAGTCTTGCGTTTAGACAACGAAACATACCAGTGGGTGGAAGCAACACCAAAAGACCTTCCAACACTTCAATGGAACGAGTTAATGGCAACCGAACCGGGACAAAACGTCACCATACACATTGAAAAACGCGGAGACAAGTGGATAATAACATACTTTGACAATTTGGGAATATAGCTCCCTTTAATAAACGGAAACCTTAGCCACCCCATTTATCTTTAAAAACTCTGAAATCAACTCCCCCGGAATCTTCTTTTCAGCAATTAGCGTGAGCTTTGGGTCAGGCGATAGTTCAGGGTCATCCACAATAGCTTGTCTTATACTTAAACCGCTTTTTGCAAGAATTAGAGCAGCGTTCGCCAGTATACCTGGAATTCGCGCGTCAACAGGCGTTATTTCAACAACTCCAAAATCTAGGTGCCTTGCAACCTCTTTCAACGAGTGCCCAGCAGACCTTAAATCCTCAAAGATTAGGCGCAGTTCACGGTTGGCTTTGATGGCTTTTAACGTTTCATTTACGGTTCTGCGGTCAACATTTGCGACTCGTGCCACGCGCACCGGAGGAACCTCAATTTCGTTGAGGTAAATTTTTCCGTTTCTAACGCTTAACCCGTTTTCCACGAGAACACGGGCTACTCTAAGTCTTTCAGGATAATCCTCAAAATATTTTTTGATGTTGCTCCACATTTCTCTTTTCCTTTATGTGCATTTTTGTGCAATAAAGTATAAATAAGTTTGTGTCATCACTGTTTAATGAACATAAACGTACGTTAAAGCTCAAAATTGAACAACAAACTAAGAGGGGAATAACTGCAAATGCATACGTCACAACAAGTTGAGAGAACAAAAGAGGATTTCTGCGCCAGCGTCGGCGTTCGCATAGTCGAGATGTCCCTCTTGAAAGGTCATGAGAAAATTGACGCGAAAAGGCTTGCTAATCTCAAGGCTGAAATCGAGTCTGACGGAATTTTAAAAAAGCCAATAGTTGTGGATGTTAACACAAACGTTGTCCTTGATGGACACCATAGGATAGGGGCTTTGCAGGCTTTAGGATGCTCAAGGATACCGGTAGTTTTCGTTGATTATGAATCTCCTAAAATCGGCGTTAAAACCGCTGAAAACGGCGAAGAATACCCAAAGCGCAAAGTCATCGAGACCGCCTTGAAAGGCGAACTGCTTCCTCCAAAATCCACATGGCATTATGTCACGTTCTCAAAGGAAATCGCCCACATCTCCACAATACAAAAACCAGTTAACGTGCCACTTAAAGAACTGCGATAGTAGCAATGTTATGTATAAAAATGTACTCAAAAGACTTAAATATAACATGTAAGTTCTTTTTTTAACCCAAAAGGAGGGAAAACTTGCCCGAAACAAAAATAATCTTAGATGAGGAAGAAGTGCCGAAACAATGGTACTGCATACTGCCCGATCTGCCAAAACCACTACCACCATTCATAGAACCAGAAACTAAGGCGCCAGGCGGCGGAGTAGCCCCAAAAATATTCCCTAAACAAATCCTAGCCCAAGAGTTCAGCAAAGACCGATGGATAGACATACCGGAAGAAGTGAGGGAAGTTTACAGACTTTGGAGACCCACCCCGCTTTTCAGGGCTGTAAGACTAGAAAAGGCGCTGAAAACTCCAGCAAAAATCTACTACAAGTACGAGGGAGTTAGCCCTCCCGGAAGCCACAAACCCAACACCGCCGTAGCCCAAGCCTACTACAACATGAAAGAGGGCATCCAGCGACTAGCAACAGAAACAGGAGCTGGACAGTGGGGTTCCGCTTTAGCCTTTGGCTGCATGCTATTTGGAATAAAATGCACCGTCTACATGGTCAAAGTAAGCTACCAACAAAAGCCCTACAGAAGAATCATGATGGAATCTTATGGGGCGGACGTTTACGCAAGCCCAAGCGAACATACGGAAGCAGGCAGAAAAATCCTAAAAGAAGACCCGAACAGCCCAGGCAGTTTAGGCATAGCCATAAGCGAGGCTGTTGAAGATGCGCTTACACATGAAGACGCTAATTATGGCATAGGCAGCGTGTTCAACCATGTCCTACTACATCAAACCGTGATTGGATTAGAAGCTAAAAAACAGATGCAAATCGCCGAAGACTATCCAGACGTGATTTTTGGGTGCATAGGCGGAGGAAGCAGCTTCTCCGGAATCTTCTGGCCTTTCTACTACGACAAAGTTTCTAAAAAAGCGCCTAAAAACACTCGGTTTGTAGCCGTAGAACCTACGGCTTGTCCCTCTGTCACAAAGGGAGAATACACTTACGACCATGGAGACACGGCGAGAATAACGCCTTTAGTTCCGATGCACACTTTGGGGCATGATTATATTCCGCCGCCGATTCATGCTGGAGGCTTACGATACCACGGGATAGCCCCAACCATAAGCCTTCTGGCTTCAACAAAACAATTGGAAACTGTAGCTTACAACCAAGTGGAAGTTTTCGACGCCGCCAAACTTTTCATCCAAACCGAAGGCATAATACCAGCTCCAGAACCAGCCCACGCCATAAAAGCAGCAGTTGATGAAGCCTTAAAATGTAGGAAGACAGGCGAGAAAAAGACAATACTTTTCCTGCTGTGCGGTCACGGCTACTTCGATATGCAAGCCTACTCCGACTACTTTAGTGGTAAACTGCCGCCCTACGAATACCCGACGGAAAAAGTTGAAGAGGCTATGCGGAGGCTTAGAAAACTCTATCCGTGGCTGGATGAAGTTAAAAAACAGTTTATCGGATGAAAAACTTCACAACTTCCTCTCTGTTTTTATTTGTTAATTACTTTGTTCCGTTATTATGCATAACGCATTTTATTAGCTAGAAGAGCAAAGCGGTTTTAATGGGAAGAGTTGAAGAATGTTGCTTAATGATAAAAATTCCGTAAAGACTGTTGGATTCGTCGTTAACCCAGTGGCTGGAATGGGAGGGGCTGTTGGGCTTAAGGGTACAGATGGGAAGGCAATTTTGGAAAAGGCTGTGAGTCTCGGGGCGAAACCCATAGCGCCAGTGAGGGCAGAGTTCTTTCTATCTGAATTAAAACCTATTCGTGAGAAGATACGACTTGTTGTTGGGGCTGGAAAAATGGGAGAAGATGAAGCTAAAGGTTACGGCTTTACTTATACGGTTTTTGGTGAACGAAAAAGGGAGACAAGCGCCGAAGACACTATAGAAATTGCAGAAAAATTCAAAGACATAGGCGCAAGTCTACTGGTTTTCTGTGGTGGAGACGGAACAGCCCGCGACATTTTCAAGGCCGTTAACACCGGTCTACCCGTTTTGGGCGTTCCAACAGGAGTGAAAATGCACAGCGCCATCTTTGCCACAGACCCAAAAGCGGCAGCAAAAATAGTTACAGCATTTTTGTTTGAGGGATTGCCCCTTAAAGAGGCGGAAGTTATGGATGTTGACGAGGAGGCTTTCAGAAAGGGGCGCATTTCCGCGGAATTGTATGGGTATATGCTGGTTCCCTACGAGCCTAGCTTGATTCAAAGTGCCAAAATGGCGAGCCCAATAACTGAAAATGAATTGCGCAACCAAGCGGCAATAGCGATTTACATAATTGAAAACATGCAGCCCGACGTAATCTACATTATTGGTCCAGGAACAACCACCCGCACCATCGGAGACCTCTTAGATGCGAAGAAAACGCTTTTAGGAGTTGACCTCTTCTGCAACAAGAAACTTGTAGCCAAAGACGTGAACGAAAAACAAATACTAGAGAAAATACGCGGCAAAAAAGCGCAGATTATAGTTACTCCCATAGGGGGTCAGGGCTTCATTTTTGGGAGGGGAAACCAGCAGATAAGCCCAAAAGTCATTAGGCAAGTGGGCATAAACAACATTATCGTGGTTGCCACAAAAAGCAAAGTGGAAAACCTAAAAAGTTTAAGGGTTGACACTGGCGACCCAAACCTCGACGAAGAGCTTCGAAAGCACCAATTAAAAATCATAGTCGACTACAAAACAGAACGCGTAATGCGTGTAGAATAACAATTATTATAGGTAAACTGCAACTAGCTAGTAGCCTAGAAGGCAGAAAGGCATGATTCCCATTAATGCTCCACAAATCGGCGAAGAAGAAATTGAAGCTGTTACTAAAGTTTTGAAAAGCGGCATTCTAACACATGGGCTTGGCGCTGGACCCATGGTTAAAAAACTCGAAACAGAATTTGCAAATTTTGTAGGGGCAAAATATGCGGTGGCTGTCAACTCTGGAACGGCGGCATTGCATTCAGCCTTGATGGCGATGGGCGTAGGAAAGGGGGATGAGGTGATTTTGCCAAGCTTCACTTTTGTTGCAACAGCGGAAGTCGTAGCCTTAGTTGGGGCAAAACCAGTTTTTGTGGACATAAACCCAGAAACATACAACATCTCGCCTGAACTAATCGAGAAAGCTGTAACAAAGAAGACTAAGGCGATAATACCAGTAGACCTTTACGGTTTATCAGCCGACATGAAACCAATAAGGAAAATAGCCGACAAACATGGCTTATTCATCATTGAGGATGCAGCTCAAGCCCACGGCGCAACCTACAACGGCAAACCCCCAGGAACGTTTGCAGATGTCGCTTGCTGGAGCTTTTACGCGAGCAAAAACATGACAACGGGAGAAGGCGGAATGGCTACAACAAACAACGAAGAAATTGTCGAAAGATTACGTTTAATAAGGAACCATGGAGAGAAAGACAAGTATGTTTCTGTTTCAGTTGGATACAACTACCGCATGCCAGAAATAGAAGCTGCCATAGGCTGTGTCCAACTTAAAAAGTTGCCAAACTTTCTCGCAAAAAGAAGAGAAAACGCAAAGAAGCTTACAGAAAAACTTGGAGAAGCGAAAAAGTTGCAGTTGCCAAACGAACCAAAGGGATACACACATAGCTGGTACCTTTACACTGTAAGAATTAGGGATGCGGAGAAAACGCAAAGAGACAAAATTGTTGAGGAACTAAAACGTAAGGGGATAGGAGCAGAAGTTTATTACGCGACGCCCATACACCTCATGCCATACTACCGTAAAATAGGAAAGTGTAGGCTTCCAGAGACGGAAAAAGCTTCAAACCAAGTTTTCTCCTTACCAGTACATCCAAGCGTCACAGACAGCCAGATAAGCTTCATCGGCGAAACTGTTCTCCATCTTATAGGGTAATCTTACACGTTAAGGTTTATATGGAATGATAAGAAAGGTATTGCACCCAAACGGGATTTTGTTGAGGAATGCGTAATGCAGAAAATTAAAGTTGTCATAATGGGCGCGGCTGGCAGAGACTTTCACAACTTCAATGTCTACTTTAGAGATAACGATGCTTACGAAGTTGTGGCTTTCACAGCCACGCAGATTCCGGGCATAGAGGGAAGAATGTATCCGCCAGAGCTTGCGGGTTCACGCTATCCTAATGGCATATTGATTTATCCAGAGGAGGAACTTCCGAGATTAATAAGGGAGTATGATGTTGACCAAGTGGTTTTCGCTTACAGTGATGTTTCCCACGAGTATGTTATGCACAAGGCGTCCATAGCCCTAGCCAACGGTGCAGACTTCCGCTTAATGGGGCCTAAAACAACAATGTTAAAGGCAAAGGTTCCAGTTGTTTCCATAGGCGCCGTAAGAACAGGGTCTGGAAAAAGCCAAACTTCAAGGCAAGTCGCACGGATTTTAAAGGCAAAGGGCTTAAGGGTTGTGGTTATTAGACATCCCATGCCTTATGGAGATTTAAAAAAGCAAGTCTGCCAGCGCTTCGCTTCCTACGAAGACTTGGACAGATACATGTGCACCATTGAGGAGAGGGAAGAATATGAACCGCACATTGATAATGGGATAATTGTTTACGCAGGAGTTGATTACGAGAAAATTTTAAGAGAAGCTGAAAAGGAAGCGGACATAATCGTTTGGGACGGGGGAAACAATGACCTACCTTTCTACAAACCAGACTTACACATTGTTGTTGCAGACCCCCACAGGGCGGGACACGAGGTTACATATCACCCGGGCGAAGCGAACTTACGCATGGCAAACGTTGTGATAATTAACAAAGTTGACACAGCAGACCCAGAAAAAGTGAAACGCGTAAAGGAAAGTATAAAGATGGTTAATCCAGAAGCCCAAGTATTGGATGCCACATCACCAATAGCTGTTGACAGCCCCGAACTGATAAAGGGAAATCGCGTTTTAGTGATAGAGGACGGCCCAACGCTTACGCATGGCAACATGCCCTATGGAGCAGGAACAATTGCTGCAAAAAATTTTGGAGCCCGCGAAATCGTCGACCCCAAACCTTATGCTGTGGGTTCAATTAAGGAAGCTTACGAGAGATACACACATTTGGGTGCTATACTTCCAGCCTTAGGCTACAGCGAAAAGCAAATAGCCGAACTGAAAGAAACGATAAACCGCACGCCATGCGACGCTGTGGTTATCGGCACGCCAATAGACCTAAGAAGAGTGATGACGTTTGACAAGCCAACAGTGAGGGTTAGGTACGAACTTAAAGTACTTGGACCCGTATCCCTCGAGCAAGTTTTGGAGGATTTTATCGATAGGAGTGTGAGAAAATGAGCAATGAAAAAGCGGACATTTCACGCGTGAAAATAAAATTCGTAATTGAGGAGCTAGGGGAAGCAGAAGGGGAGCTTGTGCGGTTTTTGGCGCCTCGAACAGTGGACATGGTGGTGAGAAAACTTCCTATAGAGGGCAGAGCTGCCTTATGGAAGGAAGAAGTTTATTTTGAAACGCCTATCAAAATGGGGGAGGAAAAGCCTAAAAGCACCGTTGAGAAAGGAACAATTGCCTTTTGGCCCATGGGAAATGCTTTATGCATATTCTATGGAGAATCGCAGCCTTACAGCCCAGTTAACGTGTTGGGTAAAATCACGAAAAATCTTGAATTGTTTAGGCAGGTTAAAAGCGGAACAAAAATTAGGGTTGAACTTCAATAGACAAGTGTGCTTTCGCTCCAGAATTTAAGAAGTTTTTCGCATTCTTCTTTCACTTTCTTGTTTCTGCATTTCTTCTTTAAGGTTTCAAGAAATTCTATGCGCTTTTCGGTTGAGAGCTTTTCCGCGGTGCCGCCGTAGTAAAGCTTTCCATCCACATATTCCTGCATATGGATGGCTTTCTGTATAAAGAGGCTGGCGGCGTCCACGGGGTTTTCCACAGCATATTTATTCGCCCAAATTGACGCTTCGGATTCGCGGAGCTGTGTTAAACCGTCAATCTCTTTAATACTGCGGATGTATGTCCTTAAAAAATCGTAATAACCCGCAGATTTAACAATTTTAAGGGCGTCTCTTACTTTTCTTTTGAATTCTGGGCTTCCTTTAATCCTTAATCGGTGCTTATAGCCTTTATTGATAAATTCTTTGGCTTTTTCAACTTCTTCGCGAGTGTAGACTCTTTCTGGAAACCTCTCCAAAACACGGTGCCTCATGGCATTAATCTAAAGTTTTGTATATTTTGATGTCGTGGTTTCCAGAGACTAGCTGAATTGCTCCCTCTTCTTCTAATTGTTCTAGGAAGTCTTTCGCCGCGCTTATTCTTATATTAAATCGCGAAGCCACAGAATACGGTGTTAGAACATGCATTTTCTTTAATTCGCCAAGGATTTTTCCATCCTTCGGGTTTGGGGGAATTACTCCGGATGGTTTTTTCTCTTTTGGCGGTGCTGCTGTCTTCTCCTTCTTCTTTTTCTCTTCCTCATCCTTTTTTGCTTGCATACGTTCCATTTGCTTTAGACTTAGCTTCTTTTTTCCACCCATGACTTCCAGCCTCATTAAATGAAGGAGTCTTTGCGACTCTTTAGGTTTTCCTTGCTAGGCATACTGGGTTATTTCAACCTTATGCCTCTTTTGCCACTCTTTGATTGGAATTCCAAGCTTTTTTTCGATTTCTTGGCGGTGGATGGAGTTCATGGTGCAGAATGGGATTATGCGTCCGTCTGGAACCGCGTAGTGTATTACGCATCTTTGAACTCTTTCTAAGTCAAAGTTGTATGGGTCCATGAAGTGCATTGAGGAAATCAGTATTGACTTTCTTTGTAGGTCGCCTAAAGCTTCGTAGCTTCCCTCTTTGAGGACGCGCCAAACATGTTTTCTGAGAAAGCTGAATTTTATGTATCTTAAAGCTCCCGCTAAACGTAATTTGGCTTTGTTTTTGCTGCCCTTTGACGCGTCTTTGTAAACGTTTTTCATTGTGCCGATGAACTTGTCAACGTTGCCGTAGCGGGTTATGGGAACAATTTCGCCCTTTTCAATGAAAATGTATGTTGCCATGCCACAGTGCGGGTGCGCCGTGAACTCCACGTAACGCTTGCTTTTTAAGGCGCCGACAGCCTTCGAAACTGGCACAACCGTTGGAACTGGATAAAAGTCTGAAACCTTTATCTTTCCATTTGTCTGTTCCTCAACCAACCGCATGAAATCGGGGATTGTGATGCGCATTTTTTCCCTTTCTTGTTGGGGAAGTCTTCCACAGAGGGAGACTGGTTGAACGTTCACGCACCTTACAACGTCGAAGTTTTGAACTGCGAAGCGTATGATGTCTCCGAGTTGGCTGTCGTTCACTCCCTTGACGAGCGTGACTACCAAGACTATGCTTTGGATTCCTGCTTTGCGGCAGTTTTCAATAGCCTTCAACTTAACGTCTAAAAGATCCAATCCCCTTGTAAACTTGTAGACTTCTGGTGTTAAGCCGTCAAATTGCAGGTAGACGGTGCTCATGCCAGCCTCTTTCAAGCCTCTACAATAGTCAACGCTTTGCGCCAGTCGAATGCCATTCGTATTAACCTCAACATGGCGGAAACCCAGCTTTTTTGCTTCTCGAATAAGCTCGAACAAGTCCTCGCGAATTGTTGGTTCGCCACCGGAAAATTGGAGGGCTGTTGCAGGCACGGGTTCGTTTCTGCGAAGGTTCTCCAACATCCCGACAATTTCTTCTTTTGTTGGCTCGTACACATATCCGGCTGCGGCGGCGTTTGCAAAGCAGACTGGACATTTGAGGTTGCATCTGTTTGTAATGTCAATTATGGCTAGTGCAGTGTGCGACTTGTGTTGGGGGCATATTCCGCAATCGTATGGGCAATCGTTAACGATTTTCGTCCGCGGATTGCCCATGCCTTCGCCGTCATATCTGAACTTTTCAGCTCGCAAGTACTGTTCATAATCAGACCAGTAAAGTTCTTGGAAAAAGCCGTGTTCTGGGCATTCCTTCTTTATGTAAACTTTGTTATCATCTTCAAAGATTGTGGCGTTAAGCACCTTTAGGCATTCGGGGCATAGGCTCTTTGTTTCTTTGATGACTTGCATGTTGGTCACGTTTTACGGGTTATATTTTCAAAGTCGAGGGGTAGAGTATAATAAGGGTTTCCACACTTTTCATAAGGTGATTAGGGTGTTCAGCTTGACGATAACAGAAGAAACTAGGCGAACTCTACGCGAGATAGGCTTAAGCACCTATGAAATCGAAGTTTACAATGCTCTGCTGGAAAGCGGACAAATGACAGCCATAGAAATCAGTAAAAAAGCTCAAGTGCCATACTCAAAAGTTTACGCCGTTTTGAACTCGCTTAAAAGCAAGGGCTGGATAAAAAGCATGAAAGGGCGACCAAGCAAATATTATCCAACACCCCCTCTTGAAGCTTTAACCACCGCGAAGAATAGGCTGGAAGAGCAGTATAAAAGTTGGGAAAAACAAGTCGCCAACGAGCTTCAACCATTATACGAGAAACGCGAGCTTGTTGAACACCCAGAAATACTGATACTGCACGGCCAACAAAGGGTAATAGCCAAATTAGAAGAGATTTTCGGAAAAGCCAGAAAAGAAATAATGATTGCTTTGCCGCAGTTTGTAAAGAACTCGGTAGCCACAGCCCCGATTTTTCTGGAAAGTTTACAGAAAGCTCATGCAAATGTAAAGTTGATGGTTGCCGGCGAACTTGAGAGTTGGAGCGAATTAGAGGCGTTTGCCAGTGCTGGCGAGTTACGAGTTAGAGACCAGATGTTTGGCGGAGGCATAATCGTAGACGAAAAGGAAGCTATGCTTTTTCTCGGAGAAGAAAAACCTAGTCTTGTTATCTGGAGTAATCATGCTGGTTTGGTTAAGTTTGCGAGAGACTACTTCCAGTATCTTTGGGATTCATCAGAGAAAATTAGGTGATTCAAAAAAGGAGGGAAACTAGAAAGAGGCTATTTGCCCATAACCTTTTTCGCGGCAATCTCAATGTCTTCAGCTTTTATGGTTTTTCTTCCAGCGTGCATTGCGAAGTCCAAGGCTTCTTTTGCAATTTTAACGCCAACTTCTTCTAATGCCTTGGCTAATTCCTTTGCCGCTGCTTCGCTTACTCTGTCGGCTCCCGCCTTTTTACATATTCTATGCATAGGAGCAACAGCTAACTCTAAATCAGCCATAAAGATTCCTCCGTAGCCCTTTTTTCTATTTAAAGCAATATTTAACGTTTATTGTTGAAATCCTACTGATTTCCTCTCATTCCAAAATTGCATCTAAAACGACGCTGATTTAGGAGGGAAATTATAAAAGCATGAAAGATGGTGTTCTATGCTCATAAGTGATGTAGACATGAAGTTCGTCGACGCGCATGTGCACTTGTCCGACCAAGAATATATGGATAAAATTGACGATTTAATTGCAGAAGCGAAAAACTTTAATGTCGTTGCTTTGGTTTCGAACTCCATGAACTTTGAAACATGTATGGACAGTTTAAAGCTTGCTGAGCGGTTCCAAGGAACTGTTTACGCCGCTTTAGGAATTCATCCATGGAACGTCAAAGCCTTGGAAGAAAGCGAACTCCAAAAAACTTTGAAGTTGATTTTAGAGCAGAAACAGAATAAGGCAGTTGTAGCCATAGGCGAAGTTGGTTTGGATTACAAGTACACAGATGTTTGGGATAAGCAGATTATGGTTTTCAACGAAATGTTAAGATTAGCTGAAAAGCTTGGCTTGCCAGCCATAATTCACTCAAGAGGCACCACGGCGCAAATTGTTGAGATGCTTCCCTCTTACAACGTTAAAAAGGTGCTGTTACACTGGTTCAGCAACCCAATAAGCGCCTTGTCAAAAGCTGTGGAAAATGGCTATTACATAACTGAAGGCCCGCCCGTAGCCTACTCCAACGGCATACGTGAAGTTGTTAGGCGAATACCGTTGGAAAACTTGTTAACGGAGACTGATGGGCCGGTGCGCTACTGGAAAAAGCCTTTTGACGGGAAAATGACCACGCCCGCGTTTATTCCAATAGTTGTTAAAGCCATAGCTGACGTCAAAAAAATGAGTGAAATTGACGTTTCAGAACGAATAACCAAAAATTTTGAGGATTTTTTTGGGATAAAGTTAAATTAACCTTTTTATTGAAGGTCTGCATCATTGCATCTTTAACCAGATGAGGGTTAGTGGGCGTGCGAGTTTGGGAAACGTGCGGACGGAGCAAATCAAACGAGTAGCTAAGGAGCTTATTAGACGCTTTCCCGACAGATTCTCTAACGATTTTGAAAAAAACAAACAAATGGTGAACAAGCTCGTGCAAGGCGCAACTCCGAAGGTTAGAAACCAGATAGCCGGATACATCACACATATCTTTGGCGGAATGCAAACCGCCTTTTCAGGCGAAACAGCACAAGAAGGTGAGTAACTTTATTAGAACCATTTAACATTTTGTTAAAGGCGTCAAAGAGGCGATGGCGATGATGGACAACTACAGGAAAGGTTGGGCGCTCAGATATTTGCGCGAAGCAAAGTCCGAGCTTGAAGCAGCAAGAAGAATGCCCTACATGGCTCCGAGCCTAATTATAGAAGCTATCAGAAAGGCACGAAACGCCATATACTACAGCCTCGGAGAACCAGCCTTCATCGAAATCGTCATAAGAGAAGCCTACGAAAAAACTCAAGAACAAGCCATAACAGACCCTATTTTAAGGTTTTTATTGGAAATCGAAGAAATGGTGCAGCAACTGGCGCAGCTGGAGGAAATAGATGGAGAAAAAATGATGAAGCAAGCTGATAATTTGGTGCAAATAGCCTCTGACATAGTTGAAACGTTAACTGGAGAAAAAACAGAAAGTTAGAAAGGGAGAAAATTTACAGCTTTTTGAGAGCTTCGTCTATTCGCTCTAACGCCTTCTTGATGTTTTCAACAGAGTTTGCAAAGGATATACGCAGATAGCCTTCGCCATACTGCCCAAAAGATGTCCCTGGCAAGACGGCTACGCCCGCTTCATTAAGCAAGTACTCTCCTAGTTTGCGGCAGTCCATCCCTGTTCCAGTTATGTTTGGGAAAACGTAGAAGGCTCCGCGCGGTTTCTTGCATGTTATGCCCTTAATCTTGTTTAAGCCGTCAACTATGACTTCTCGCCTTCTCTTGAATTCTGCAACCATTTTGTCCACTTCTTTCTGCGGTCCCTTCAAAGCTTCTACGCCAGCCATTTGTATGAAGGTGCATGTGCAAGAGTTGGAATTTACCATGAGTTGAGCCATTTTTTGGGCTAGGTCTTTGCGCATAACACCGTAGCCAAGTCTCCAACCAGTCATGGCGTAGGTTTTCGAAAAGCCATCCAAAATTATTGTTTTGTCTTTCATTCCCGGAAGCGACGCTATGCTTTCGTTTTCGCCTTCATAGATTATTCTGCTGTAAACCTCGTCTGAAAGCACGAAGACATCGTCCCTTTTCGCGATGCAGTCGGCAATAACTTTCAAGTCTTCTTTGGTTAAAACGCCTCCCGTGGGGTTTTCAGGCGAATTCAAAATAATCATTTTTGTTTTCTTCGTTATTTTTTTCTTAACGTATTCTGGGTCCATTCTGAAGTCGTTTTCTTCTTTCAGCGGTATAGGAACTGGTTTGGCGTCGACAAAGTTTATTAGAGATTCGTATATTGGGAAGCCAGGGTTTGGGTACATAACTTCGTCGCCAGGGTTTACCAATGCGAGTATGGCGAAGAACATTATTGGTTTCGCGCCAGGAGTCACCACAACCTCTTCAGGGTCAACATCTATTCTTCTAGTTTTTGAAATGTATTCGGCAATTGCTTCTCTAAGCTCTGGAATCCCCGCGGCTGGAACGTAGTGGGTGTATCCGGCATAGAGGGCTTTCACCGCTGCGTCTTTAATGTTTTTCGGCGTGTCAAAATCTGGCTCACCGATTTCCAAGTGTATGATGCTTTTTCCTTGTTTTTCAAGCGCCTTGGCTTTTGCAAGGACTTCAAAGGCTGTTTCTGTTCCAAGCACGCTCATTCTTTTTGCGAAGATGTCGCCCAATGAGACCACCTATCGGAAAGCTCAATTATAGACAAATTTTGGCATATTTAACTGTTATAGCAAATTTATTGTAAAAATTACTAGGGTTTTGGTAATGGTCGAACTTTCATTACTTCTGGATTTACAAGGTTCGGCGGCTTTCGCCCCTCAAAGAACGCGACAAGGTTTTCTGCAACCATTTCAGCCATCTTTGACCTTGTTTCGTAACTTGCACTGGAGATATGTGGCGCGACGACGACATTGTCAAGTTTCAAAAGCGGGTTATCAACTGGTGTTGGCTCTTGCTCGAAAACATCAAGCCCAGCGCCAGCTATTCTCCCTTCCTTCAAAGCTTCGTAGAGGGCTTTCTCGTCGACGATTGGACCTCGCGCGTTGTTTATGAGATAGGCTGTTTTCTTCATAAGTCTAAGTTTTTCCGCGTTTATTAGGTGATATGTTTCCTTCATTAACGGAACGTGGATGCTGACGAAGTCTGCTTCCTTTAAGAGCGTGTCCAAGTCAACGCGTTTAGCGTTTAACTCCTTTTCCATCTCTGGTCTTGGAATCACATCGTAATACAAGATTTTCATGTTGAAACCACTAGCCCTTTTCGCCACTGCATAGCCAATTCTTCCAGCACCAACGATGCCTATTGTTGCGCCGTGAACATCCCTGCCCAACAACATGCTTGGATGCCAACCAACCTTCCATTGACCACTACGCACGTATTTGTCTGCTTCAACAACCCGCCGTGCCACAGCCATCAGCAAAGCCCATGCGAAGTCTGCTGTTGTGTCTGTTAAAACTTCTGGGGTGTTTGTCACGTAGATTCCTCTTTTGGTTGCTTCTTGCACGTCAATGTTGTCGAAGCCCACAGCCATCTGCGCAACAATTTTCAGTTTTGGCGCGGCGTCAAAAACCTCAGCGTCAATCTTGTCAGACAAAAGCGTGGCAAGAGCGTCAACGTTCCTAGCTTTTTCAATTATAACTTTCTTTGGTGGTGGCGCATACTCTTTCCAGACTTCGGCGTCAAAATGTTCCCTTATTATTTTTAAGCCTCTTTCTGGAAGCTCCCGCGTGACATAGACTTTCGGTTTTGCCATACGACTCCTTCCGGCAATGTTTTCGGAATTCTTTATTAGCGGTGACTTATTACAGTTACGCATAAGTTTGGGTATCCCGATGATAACTATAAAGAACAAAGAAAAACTCATAGAAAATGGTGAAACTAGCCTCAACCGAAAAGCTAGAGCCATAGCCCTAAACAGTTTTGAATACGCCTTGAGGGCTGTTGACCCAAAACAAATAATAAAATCTAGGGTTCTGCTAAAAGGCTCGAAGCTTCTTGTGAATGGGCATGAGTTTGATTTAAAAAAGTTTAAGAACATTTATGTTATAGGTGGCGGAAAAGCCAGCGGCGCAATGGCAGAAGCCTTAGAAAAAGTTTTGGCTAAACATATAACGGCTGGAATTGTCAACGTTCCACATGGCAGCGAGCATAAGACCGAAATTATAGAAATTCACGGTGCAAGCCATCCAGTTCCAGATGAGGCTGGAGTGGAAGGAACACGGCGTATGCTTGAAATAGCTGAAAAAGCAGGGGAAAACGACTTAATCATATGCCTAATTTCAGGCGGGGGTTCAAGTCTTATGCCTCTTCCCCGAGGCGAAATCTCACTAAGCGACAAAAGAGAAATCACCAATGCCTTACTCAAGTGTGGAGCAACAATAAAGGAGATAAACACCGTTAGAAAGCATATTTCAGATTTCAAGGGCGGCTGGCTTGCAAAAAAGGCTCATCCAGCAACAATATTAAACCTAATCCTTTCAGATGTTGTGGGCGACCCGCTGGATTTCATCGCTTCTGGACCAACAGTTCCAGACTCAACAACATTCAGCGACGCCATAAAAATTCTGAAGAATTATGGTTTATGGGACAAAACCCCAGCAACAATCAAAAAGGTTTTGCTGGACGGCGAAGCGGGGAAAATTCCCGAAACTCCGAAGGCTTCAGATGAAACTTTCAAAAAAGTCTTCAATGTAGTTGTTGGAAATAATAGGTTTGCAAGCTTAGCAGCATGCAAACAACTTAAAAGGGATTGTTTAAACACGCTTCTGCTGACAACAACCATGGAGGGCGAAGCTCGACACATTGGAACAATGCTTGCCACAATAGCCCATGAAACCTTCTTGTACGGAAACCCTATTCCAAAACCTGCTGGAATCGTAGCGGGCGGAGAAACAACGGTAACCGTTACTGGAAAAGGCGTTGGCGGAAGAAACCAAGAATTAGCGTTGGCAGCCGCATTAAAACTGGAGGGGATGGACGGCGTTGTTTTGGCTTCGTTAAGCACGGACGGCGTTGACGGACCAACAGATGCTGCTGGAGCAATGGTTGACGGAAAAACCTTAGTGAGGGCAAATAAAGCGGGATTAACTCCACAAGAGTTTTTGGCTGAAAACAACTCCTACAAGTTCTTCGCGAATTTAGGCGACTTGATTTTTACTGGACCCACTGGAACAAACGTTAATGACATTACAGTAATAGTTGTTGTATAATGAAAGTGGAGTTAGAGTAATGGTTGTCACCGTGAAGTTTGTCGGGGCTTTACGGGGAATTTCAGACAAGGAGAGGCTTACCATAAAAATCAAAGATGAAATATCACTGAGGGAGTTGGTAAAGAAAATTGTTAAGCAACATCCCAAACTTAAAAGCGCCTTAATCGATCCAGAACTCCAAGATCCAAGACCCAACGCGCTAATACTTGTTAACGGAAAGGAAATCAGCGTTTTAAAGGGTTTAGAAACCCTTGTTAGAGACGGGGATGAGGTGGTTTTTGTTCCAGTTATCCATGGAGGATAAGCGTGTATGAGGCTGTATGCTGTTAAAACGAGGCTTGTGAAAGTTGGCGATAACCTTGTTGACATCATTCTCGAGGCGTTAAAGGAACAAAAAATTCCGCTCGAAAACAATGACATCTTGGTTTTGACATCAAAAATTGTGTCTTATGCCGAAGGACGCCTTGTCAAGCTAAGCGAAGTTAAGCCTTCAGAAAAGGCGAAGGAACTTGCCGAAAAGTTTTCGCTTCAACCAGAACTTGCAGAGCTACTATTACAAGAAGCGGAAAAAGTTTATGGAGGAGTTGAAAAAGCTGTTTTAACCCTCAAAAACGGAATGCTAACAGCCAACGCTGGAATAGACAACAAAAACGCCCCAGTGGGCTATGTGGCTCTGTGGCCTAAAAACGCCAAAGAAGTCGCCGAACAAATTAGGGAAGAATTAAAGCGTAAGACTGGCAAAGTTGTTGCAGTTTTGATTATTGACAGCGGTTTAGCTCCGCTAAGAAAAGGAACTGTTGGCGTGGCTTTGGCTGTTGCAGGATTTAAGCCGGTAGAAGACCGTCGAGGGCGAAAGGACCTTTATGGAAAAACACTGGTTATTACACAACATGCAGTAGCGGACAATTTGGCTTCTGCTGCCCACATGCTAATGGGCGAAGACGCTGAAAAAACTCCATTGGTGTTGGTTAAAGATGCCCCAGTCAGTTTTGATGACGGCTTATACGACGCCGAAGACATGGCAATGCCCCATAACGAATGCATATTCATGAGCACTTTTCTCAGTGATGTGAGCTATTCGAAAAGGGCAAAAGGTTTGCGCTCTTCAGAACCTTAAAAAGGGCTGATCCTATTACGGCTGAAACAATTGCGATAATTGTTCTCTCCGTTGGGTAAAGAAAGATCGTAGTTAACCATGTACCTAACGCTCCACTTACGTCTTGTGAGATCATAAGCTCATAAATTGTTGAACCAGCTATTTGCCCAGCAAGTGTTGAAGTTAAAGATGTTATGAAAAGAGCGTAAAAAAGCATCGAACCGTTATCCGTATCAGTCATTTTTACGGATGCAGATTGCAAGGGTGAAATTAGGATGATGAAACCGATTATTTGAAACCACAAGTACGGTGGGTACAACCATGCGGGGCCAATAACTGGATAAAAAGCGAAAATAAGCAAAAGACAGAGATAAATCATAATTGACGCAGTTCTTTTACCCCGCGAAGTCATGCCGCTGCATAATGCTGCAGTGACGCCCGCTGCAAGGCTCGGTGGAGAAAAATAACCAAAGGAAATGCCAATTATTCCGCCCAGAAACGTGGATAACACCCCTATGTATGGTCCAAAAATTATGCCTATTATTGGAGCGATAATCGCGGCTGCGGTGATCCCTTGACCTGGTAAGCCTATTATTGGAGAAATTTTCAAAGCCCCCAAGACAACGTACAACGCCGTGAAAATGGCTGCTAAAGCTAATTCCTTTGTTCCTAACCGCATATGAACTGACATTTGCTGGTCTCCTTGTGTATGTGAAAAAAGCTAATTATTTTAACCGATTATAAAAGTGTGATGTGGCATGGCTCCTAAGATTATTACCCTAACAACAGATTTTGGGCTGCGAGACCCATACGTTGCTGAAATGAAAGCTGTAATATTGGGTATATGCCCAAACGCAACAATCGTGGACATAAGCCATGAAATAGAAAAATTTAACGTGAAGATGGGCGCGTTTATTCTGGCTTCGGCAGCCCCCTACTTTCCAAAAGGAACGATTCACGTGGCGGTTGTCGACCCCGGCGTTGGAACAAAAAGAAAACCTATACTTATAGAGACGGAACAGTGCTTCTATATAGGACCAGACAACGGTGTTTTGGCTTTAGCTGCAACGAAACAAGGCATAAAACGCATATATGAAATAGCGAACAGTAAGCTGATGCTTCCAAAAATATCAAACACTTTCCATGGAAGAGACGTATTCGCGCCTGCAGCAGCCCACCTAGCAAACGGAACACCACCAGCAGATTTTGGTCCACAAACCCACGACATTGTTATGCCAGAATTCGCAAAGGTTGTGAGAAAGCAGAGCTCCTTAATAGGCGAAGTTTTACACATTGACGGTTTCGGAAACATAGTCACAAATTTCTCGAAAGAAGATTTCGAAAAACTCGGCGTCAAAGAAGTTGTCGAAGTTCGCCTTAAAAATGTGGATTTAAGGCTTAAACTGTGCGAAGCCTATTCGGAAGCTGAACCGCAAAAGCCCCTAGCCATAATTGGAAGCCACAATTTCCTTGAAATTTCAATAAATCAAGGTAATGCCGCGAAAACTTTTAGGGCGGAAATTGGCGACAAAATTGTCCTTCGCCGTGTTAAATAGGCGTTTATTTTTGTCTTTTCCTAAATTCTCTATTCAGTTCTTCCAGTTTCTTTTCTTTTACAGCTATCAACCGCCCTGTTAACTGAATCTCATTCTGGAGTTTTGCAGCAACCTTCAAGTCTTTTGCTTCTATTAACTGTTTATGAAGGTCGTTTAGAAGTTGTATTTTTTCTTCAACTTCCTTGTCGATTAATTGTATTGCTGTTTGCAACTGCTCCGTTGTCCATTCGTTTAGTGGTTTTTGCTCCGTCCAACAGTACTTCACACCCTCACTTGAAATTTTCTCGTTTGCAAGCTGCTCTTTCTCCTCTGGAGTCAGTTCTCTGCATTTCCGAGTAACTAGTCCTTCCTTCTCCAGAAACTCTGCGTAGTTATGCTCCATTACGGTTTGCGCCTCCACTCCTACAGTACACCAGTTCGGTTATTATGTTTACTCTTCTTTCAAGCAATAAACCATACTCTGACAGCTTATTGATAAATATACCTTTTCAACAACACTAATGTTAATACACTCTGTACGCCTCTATAAACATATTAGACTAATTAAAGAAAAGTTTAAAGAAGCGAATGGTGTATCTGTTCACCCTAAAGCGGTGAAGTGCATAACATATGAGTAAAAAATACCTTAAATACGGGAGGGAAAAACCCCCTCCAGCCATCTTCTCAGTTCGAACCACCACAGGCCAAGAAAAGAATGTGGCGAACCTCATAGCGGCGAAAGTTGAAATGGACCAAGAGCTTAAGAAGAGAATAAAGGCTGTTCTTGTTCCGGAGCCGTTAAAGGGCTACGTTTTTATCGAGGCGGAAGGCCCCCACTATGTTGAGGAAGCCATAAAGGGAATAAAGCATCTGAGGTCGAGGGCGCCGGGTGTTGTTGAATTTTCTAAAATTGAACAATATGTTGCCGTAAAACCTGTTGTGGAAGAACTTAACGAAGAAGACATTGTTGAGGTTATAAGCGGACCGTTCAAGGGGATGAAGGCGAAAATCACGAGGATTGACAGAACAAAAGAGGAAGTAACCCTGGAACTTTTGGAAGCCACCTTCACCCTACCCATAACTGTGCATGCTGACTATGTGAGGCTTGTTGAAAAAGTCAAAAAGGAGATGGGCGAATGAGCGAAAAAAAGGTTATTGAACTCCTTGTTAGCGGCGGACAAGCAACAGCAGGACCTCCACTGGGTCCGGCGTTGGGACCGTTAGGCGTAAACGTGCTAGCCATTGTTAACAAGATAAACGAGTTGACAAAGGACTATTCTGGAATGAAGGTTCCGGTTAAGGTTATTGTTGACCCTGAGACGAAACAGTTTGAAGTTACCGTTGGCACACCAACAACATCAGCCCTCATCGTCAGCGAACTAAAAATTGAGAAGGGTTCTGGAACGCCGAGCACGCAGAAAGTTGGAAACCTCACCATGGAGCAAGTTGTACGCATCGCCAAGATTAAGCGCCCTGAACTTCTGGCTAAAACTTTGAAGTTGGCAGCCAAAGAAGTGTTGGGAAGTTGCATCAGCATGGGTGTAACGGTGGAAGGCAAAGACCCCCGAGAAGTGCAGAGGGAAATTGACGAAGGCAAATTTGACGAATTATTCAGTAAGAGTGAAGAATAAGAGAACATTTTTATAAATGCATTCTATTCCCTCATTGGCACGAGGCCCAACAAAATGCCCCTTGACCAAAAAACGATATTGAATGCGGTTAAAGAAGCAAAGGAAAAGTCCGAAAAAAGAAACTTCACGCAATCCATAGAGCTAATTCTAAACCTACAGGATATTGATATGAAATCTCCGGAAGGGAGGCTGCAAGAAATTGTTGAACTGCCATATTCCGTAGAACCGCCAAACAAGATATGTGTCATCGCGTCTGGGGAACTGGCGTTGAAAGCCAAAAAAGCCAACGCAAACTTGGTCATTGAAAAAGCTGAACTTGAAAGTTTAGCTGGAAAAAAGAAGGATTTGCGCAAAATAGCCAACGAATACGATTTCTTCATCGCCGAAGCCCCCTTAATGCCTTCAGTGGGCAAAATTCTTGGACCTGTTTTGGGTCCTAGGGGTAAAATGCCAGTGCCAGTTCCGCCCACAGCGGACATCGCCAGTTTGATAGCGAAGTACAGTAAAGCAGTCACTCTGAGGATGCGCAACCAACCAATTGTGCAATGCCGCGTTGGAACAGACAAGATGAAAGATGAGGAAATAGCTGAAAACATCCAGACAATCCTAAGGGTTGTTGAGGGAAAACTTAAAAGGGGAATGAAAAACATCAAGCTCGCCTACATAAAAACATCTATGGGCACGCCAGTAAAGATTAAACCATAAGGTTGAGGAAGCCATGCCGTCCCAACAGGTTTTGCAGGAAAAACTCAGCGAGGTTGAAGAAATAACGGAACTGTTAAGGCAGTATAAAGCGGTAGGAGTAGCCAGCCTACAAAAGGTTAGAGCAGCCCAACTGCAAGAGTTAAAGAAAAAACTTGCAGACAAAGTTTACATGAAAGTTATAAAGAACACATTAATGAAAATGGCTATTGAAAAATGCGGGGAAAAACAAAACCTAAAAAGACTTGTTGAACATTTAACGGGTTCAAACATTTTCCTATTCACAAACTTGAACCCCTTCAAGCTGGCGTTAATCCTAGAAAGGGGGAAAGTTAAAACTACGGCTAAGGCGGGCGACATAGCTTCTTTTGACATAATAGTCCCAGCGGGAAACACTGGACAGCCGCCTGGTCCAATAATTAGCCAGTTGAATTCTGTTGGCTTGCCAACGAGGATAGAATCTGGAAGTGTTTGGATAAATAAGGATACGCTTGTTGCAAGAAAAGGTGACGTGATTTCTGAAAGGCTTGCCAGTGTCTTGTCAAAGTTGGGCATAAAGCCCGTTGAAGCTGGGCTTGCCTTAAAAGTAGTTTATGATGATGGTTTGATTATAACTCAAGAGCAGCTTCAGCTAAAACTGGATGAAACCAAAAAGAACATTCAAGAAGCATATTCCCGTGCCTTCATGTTAGCGTTGAACGTAGCCTATCCGACAAGAGAAAACATTGCCATGCTTTTGCAAATCGCATACAGAGAAGCCTACACGCTTTCATTAAACGCTGCCGTGCCAACCAAAGAGACGATTGCAGATTTGATTAGAAAGGCTCATATGGAAATGTTAAGTTTAAGTAGCAGATTACCCAATTTAGAGGGGAAAAACTGAAAAGTTAAAATACTAGGGTGAAGAGGTGAGTAAGGTATGGAATACATTTACGCTGCAATGCTTCTTCACAAGGCTGGAAAGGAGATAAACGAGGAAAACCTAACTCAAGTTTTGACAGCCGCAGGCGTAAACGTTGACGCAGTGCGCGTAAAAGCATTAGTGGCTTCCCTAGCCGAAGTCAACATAGATGAAGCCTTAAAATCCACTCCAACAATGCTAGCAGCACCAGCAGCCGCGCAAGCAGCACCAGCACCAGCAGCAGAAGCTAAGCCTAAAGAAGAGGAAAAGAAGAAGAAAGAGGAAGAGGAAAAAGCTAAAGAAGAAGCAGCGCTTGAGGGATTGGGAGCACTTTTCGGTTAACATCCCTCTTTCACATGTTTGAAATTTTTAACTTCTCAAACAGGCTTCTGCCATAAAGAAAATTTTAATCCACTCTTGAACATAATAGGTTCTATGAAGCTTTGTAGCGCTTGCTTGTTGGGAATAAACTGCAGGTACAACGGGAAAAGCGCGCTAAATAAAAAGGTTATTAAGTTATTGGAAAGGGAAATTCTGATTCCAGTATGTCCAGAACAGCTAGGTGGCTTGCCAACTCCTAGGGAACCAGTTGAACGAAGAGGAAATAGGGTGTTCACGCGGTCTGGAAAAGACGTTACCATGGAGTTTGAAAGAGGCGCAAGGCAAGTTTTAAAAATAGCGAAGCTGCTCGGCATTAAGGAAGCGATTTTGAAGCAGGGAAGCCCATCATGTGGTTGCGGAAGAATCTATGACGGAAGCTTCTCCAAAAAATTAATCGCGGAAGATGGAATCACAACATCCCTGCTGAAAAAGAACGGCATCAAAATTATAACAGAAGAGGAACTCTAAACTACAATATTCATTTTCTTTTCCAGATTACCAATGGTAGCCATCCGCAGATAATCATTAAGGTTCCTGGAAAGGCTTTCAGTCCATAATTGAGTATCGCCATCTCAAAAACGAAGAAGGATGCAGTCATCGCAATGGTTGAAAGAACCGCGAAGTTTTTGCCAAATTTTTTAAAAGTTTGTGTGGCGAGGAGACCAGCAAAGAAAAAGTCTCCTAAACCAAGAGATATGTATGGTGCGTCTGGTCTGACTGTTGGAAATGTTGGTAGAGAGACAATCACTGGAAGCCTCAAAGCAGAAACGTGCGTCGCCGCTGAGACCATTGATCCGGTGACCAGAACGAGTATTATGTCCATAACTGTGAGGGGCCCTACGAATACGAGGGATGTTTTCCACGTGAACAGACTTGCAAGATACAGAATCACCAAAACTGCGAAAATCATCCCATACAAGTTAAGCAAGTATGGAAACCATATTGGAGTTTTGCCAAAGAACAGGTATAGGCTTACGAATGTAGCGGGCGGAAAAACAGCCATGTACCATCTTTCCTTTGATTGAGCACTACACTGTTCGTATAGCAACGCTAAAAATGAAAAGCCACACAAACAGAAGAAAACTAAAGCTCCATAGGCAACAGGGGTTTCTGCACCGAAGCTAAACAGGCTTATAGACGCGATTGCAAAGCTGACGAGAGAAAACGCTGTAAAAAAGAACTCTGCTTTATCCTTCTCTACGTTAGAAAAGAGGTAGGTGAATATGAAAAGTAGCATGGAGTAGGCGAAGAGAAAAACGCCCATAACCGCCATCTGTGGAACAAACACGATTACAGACACGGTGATGCCCACTGCGGCAACAAGCAAAATGACATCCCAAACATGAAACTCCCTTTCTTCAAAAACCGTCTTCAGTTTTCCCTCAACTTTTCCGTTCAAAAGCATGGCTAATACGGTGACTAAGAAAAGCACCAAAGGCATGGTGACATCGATATACATAAAAACACATAAGGCTAGAGAAACATTTAAACTTAAAGGGCAAAATACACGTTCAAAACCGCTAAAGAGGCAGCAATCGCTTCTTCTGTTCGAACAGTTTCTGTGCCCTGCCTAGGAACAGTGTTAACCACGAAATCCACTATTTCGTCTAAATTGAAGCCTTCTCGCTTAGCTATCTCGTAAAGCCCCTCCGAGGGAGATCCGAAGGCTACGAGGATTCTCTTAGCTTTGTCCCATCTTTCAGATATCTTTTGGGCAACGGCATGAAAGGGAACGCCATACTTTGAAGTTGCAATTGTTAGGTCGAAGCCTCCGCGTTTAACAAGCTTACTAAACGAATCCTTTTCAACAGTGACGTTGTAGCCCCAATACTCCGTTATTTCTTCATGTTTCGCCAAATCAATTTCGACTTGACGGTTAACCTTGACAATTTTTACGGTTATCCGTTTACCAATAGGCAACTGCCTATTTGGGATTAATGCAGGCTTTTCAACACCTATGTCCACCAACGTGCCTGCTGCACTATTAGATATTGTAACGCCTTCGCGGTACTCGCCCCTCTTCAATTTCCTCATCTTGCGATTTAATGGGTGATGCGGCGTACGCAGAGGGGGAAGTATCCCAGCATAACGCAGTTCCGACTTAATCTCGAAAAGCCTTTTGCGCAGATACTGCGGGGTCTCCATGTAAGCCAGCAATGTGGAAATTAAATTCATTTCGGCTGTTTGGTTTAGGCTTGGATTATCTGGGTAAATTATGATTTCTCTAACTTTGAAGATTGCTGCTGTTCTCCCGATTAAGCCTATCTTTGAGGTTTTCTCGCGTAAATGCGGCGTGTCAGAAACCACGGACGCGGGTATGGCTATGCATAATTTTTTTCTTTGCAAACAGCGTTTTCTCCATGATTGTTAAAGGAAATGTTCTTTTAGATAAAATCTTGAAAAGGGCTATTATAGACCTTCCGCTCAAAAATAGGTGAAAGCCAAAAGTGAAGAAAATGAAGAACGTAAAAATTTTAGATAATCTTGATGAGATTAAAAGAATCGATAAAGGCGATATGCTTTCCTTCTGTGTTAACGCTTCAAAACATTTTAGTGAAGCAGCAAAACTGGCTAAAACCGCCAAAATCAGCTATTCCAAACCTCGAAAGGTTATCATTGCTGGCATGGGCGGCTCTGCCATAGGTGGAGAACTTCTCAAAGACTGGGCTGTTCATAAAATTGCTGTTCCAATCGAAGTTTGCAGAGAATACGGTTTACCAGCATACGCTAATAATGATACCCTAGTTTTTGTTGTGAGCTACTCTGGAGAAACCGAGGAATCTCTAAGCGCCTTTCTAAACGCAGTTAAAAGAAAATGCATGATTGTTTGCATAAGCTCTGGAGGAACACTCCTAAAATTCGCCGAAAAACTAAACACGCCATATTTGCGCCTTCCTTCGGGGTTTCCTCCACGCGCAGCCCTCCCATACTTGTTTCTGCCACTACCAATAATTTTGGAGAATTTCAGTTCAGTTTCAGGCGTAGCCCAAGAGATTTCTGACACTATCAATATCTTAAAACAAATTAGCGATGCAAACTCGCCTGAAAAGCCTCTTGAAGAAAACTTTTCTAAAACTTTAGCAGCGAACATTGATGGAACTGTTCCCGTTGTTTATGGATTTGGGATTTATCGCGCTGTCGCTCAACGTTTTAAACAACAGTTCAATGAGAACAGTAAGATTCCAGCCAAATGGGAAACTTTCCCAGAGCTTAACCACAACGAGATTGTAGGTTGGGAGGAAGCGGGAAAACTTGCAGAACGCTTTTCTGTAATCTTCATCCGAGACCAAAATGAGACTCCAGAGATACGCCATAGAATCGAAGCTACAAAGGAGTTGCTGCCAAAAAATTTGTTAAAAATCTTTGAAGTGTGGAGTGCTGGCGAAAATTCCTTGGCAAAGATGTTGTCCACCATTTTGATTGGAGATTTCACAAGCGTATATTTAGCCATATTACGTGGCATAGACCCAACACCAGTAAAGACAATAGCCAAGCTGAAGGATAAAATGGAACAAACTGGGATCAAGAAGAAGATAATAGAAGAACTGCGCAAAATTGCGGGTGGATAAACTCCTCTAAAACATTTTTTCAGCCACAAATTCAGCGAACATTTTTTCGGCAACTTCAAGCGGAACCAACTGAGGAGGATGCTTAAAGGCATAAGCGCATATTGGCAGCACTACCCCAGCCAATTTTCTGTTTAAGGCGATTTTCACAGCCCTTATGACATCAAGCAAGACGGAACCCGCATTTGGCGCGTCGACGGTTGAAAGTTTTAAGTCTATCTGCATTGGAGTATTGCAGAAGTACACACCTCTAATCCAGAAGTAGCTATCACGTCTGTTCTGGAGGAAATCAACATAATCCGTGGAGCCAGCCACAACCTCAGCCTTATAGGGCAAAGCAGTCTCAACAGACTTTGTTTTAATATTTCGTTTAATGCTTCTTGTCCTATCCAATGTGTCTAAGGATTCCGTGCCTCCGCCAACATCAAGCTGGTAAGTTTCAGTAATTCTAACGCCGTGCATGGAAAGCAGCTTCAACAAAGTCTTATGTAGCGTTGTGGCGCCCACTTGATCTATTAAGTCGTCGCCGACAAGCGGCAAACGGGCTTGGTCAAAACGTTTTCCCCATGCAGCATAACTGGCAATGAAGGCTGGCGTGGCGTTTACAAAAGCGCAGCCCGCCAAAAGCGCTTGTTCAGCATACCATTGAGAGGCTTTAACTGCCCCGCTTGGAAGCAAATTGACAACTATTTCAGCGTCTGCCTCCTTCAAAACTTTTGCGACATTCGCTTCCGACGCATCGCTCATTTGGATGAGGTTCCTTGTGTATTCGCCCACACCGTCCATTACTGGTCCTTTATGAACTGTGACGTTTGTCGGCGGGACATCTACTATTTTTGGAGCATTGTTTGGCGCTGCGAAAATGGCTTCAGCCAAGTCCTTTCCAACCTTACGGTTGTCAATGTCAAAAGCAGCGACAATTTTGATTTCTCTCGGATGAAAACCTCCTAAATACAAGTTGCGAAGCCCGACGCTTTCTTCTTCCCTTTCAAATTTACCGTAATATCTTAAGCCTTGCACCAAGGCTGATGCACAGTTTCCCACTCCAACCAAGGCAACATTTATTTTCGGCAAGCTTCTCACCAATCTGGCATTTCCTTTACGATTGTCTTTTATAAAAGGCTAGCCATAACTTATGCTTAAATGGAGACTTTAAAATGAAAGTTTGGTTGGATGTAACGGCAATACGGTGTCCAAATTGTGGACAGTTTTATGTGGATGCCTCATGGTACGTTGTGGAAATAGGATCAGACATCGAATGTGGAAACTGCGGTGCAGAGTTTAACAGCAAGAAAAATGCTGTAGACCGCGTCATGCTTGAATATGAAATAGGCGAAGACGGAAAAATAAAAGATGTGAAAATTGCTGAGCACCTAAAACTGGAAGAATGACTTTCATCGTTTCAACTTCATCTCATCACAATTTTGAAACTTTATTATTTAGGAATGCGTAAAATCTTTAAAACCATTCAGACAACGAGGCAAGAAAGATGAAAGATGAAACTAAAACACAAGACAAATTCACAATAATAAATGAACTAGCTCGCAGAAGAGGATTCTTCTGGCAGTCATACGAGATATACGGTGGAGTAAGCGGTTTTGTAACCTACGGCTTTCTAGGAGCTAAGCTAAAACAGAGAATCGAAAACAAACTTAGAGAATTCTTCTTCAACAAACTTGGGATTATGGAGATAGAATCACCAATCATAGCGCCGGGAAAAGTCTTCGAAGCGTCGGGTCACGTGGAAAATTTCAAAGAGCCCATGGTTGAATGCTTAAAATGCAAAAAGAAGTTCCGTGCAGACCATCTACTTCAAGAGTTTGCAAAAATAAGCGCAATGGAAGCCGAAAAACTAAGCCTAAAAGAATTGAAAAAGGTTATAGACGAAAATGAAATTCATTGTCCAGAATGCGGCGGCAACTTTGGAGAACCCAGATATTTCTTGACGATGTTCCAAACCACCATTGGGCCATATTCTGACGCAGTGGGTTACGGGCGACCAGAGGCTGCACAAGGCATATTCGTGGAGTTTAGGCGTCTATACGAAACCGCAAGGGAGAAACTTCCTTTCGGCGTAATGCAGATAGGACACGCCCTAAGAAATGAAATCTCGCCTAGACAAGGGTTGATAAGGCTAAGGGAGTTCACCATAATTGACCTAGAATTTTTTCTAGACCCAGAGGAACCAAACTGTTCCATTTTGAAAGAACTTGAAAACGAAACGCTGCGGCTGGTTCTCGGCGAAAGCAAACTGCGCGGCTCAGAAGAAGTAGTTGAAGTTACCGTGAAAGAAGCATTGGAAAAAGGCTACATTAAGGCAGAGTGGCAAGCAGTTTTCATGGCTTTAGCAAAAAAACTTTTAATGGAGTTAGGCGTTCCAGCGGAGAAACAGCGTTTCATTGAAAAGCTTCCATGGGAACGCGCCCACTATTCAATGCAAAGTTTTGACCAAGAAGTTTATGTTGACCGGTGGGGTTGGGTTGAGGTTTCAGGTCACGCTTACAGAACAGATTATGATTTGAAGCAGCACATGAAGTTCAGCGGTGTGGACACACGAGTCTTCAAGGAATATGAGAAGCCGGTTGAGAAGGAAAAAACCGTTATAAAGCCGTTAATGGCTAAGCTTGGCCCCGTCTTTAAGGCTGAGGCTTCAAAGGTCGCGGAGATTCTTGCAACAGTTGACCCTGAGGAAGTTGAGGCATCCATTAAGAATAACGGGTTTTACATGGTTGGGGAATATAAAATTCTGCCAGAATACATAGAAATTGTCCGCGAGAAGGTTGTGGAGCGGGGAAAACGTTTCATACCGCATGTTGTTGAACCAAGTTTCGGCTCAGATAGACTGGTTTACGTGGCTCTTGAATACGCATACCGTGTTAAAGATGATAGGGCTATACTAAGCTTTCCACGGGACATCGCACCAATACAGGTAGGCGTCTATCCTCTTGTCAGCAAGGATGGGCTGCCAGAAAAGGCTCTGGAGGTTTACAAGATACTTCTCAACGAGGGTTTTACGGCGGAATATGACGAGGCAGGTTCTATTGGCAGACGGTATGCCCGCGCAGACGAAATTGGCATACCTTTGGGCATAACAGTTGATTATGAAACTTTGAAGGATGGCACAGTTACCGTCCGTGACCGTGATTCGTGGAGACAGGTGAGAAGCAAAATTGAAGATTTACCAACACTTTTGCATGGCTATTTTAGATGGAAGATAAACTTTGAGAATTTAGGCGAGTCTTTTGAAGGCTAGCTTTCGCTAACTTTTTTAATACTTCGGTTATACTTAACTGTAGGAAAATTTCGTGGTTTGCGAGGCGGGAGAGTCTTGGTGCTTCCAGTGGAGACTGAGCAACGTGTCAAACGAAGAGCGTTAAGCATTTGCCAAGACCACCTTAGGAAAGTTTTAGAATTAACTAGGAAAGTTCCACAAATGATGGATTACTTCATAAAAAACGATAAAGAGAAAACCAAGCAACTTTTCAACGAAATTAGAAACTGCGAAGAGGACGTTGACAACGCTAGGCGTCTTGTCTCACAGGAACTCGCCGAGATAGGGGCAATTCTTCTGAGCAGAGAGGATTTCCTAAGATTCACAAACCTTACAAGCGAGATTGCGGATTTCTCTGAGGGCATAGCCTTCCGTATAGTTGAAATCATGGAGCACAACTGGAACGTCCCGGCAGATATTAAGAAGGACTTATTGAAGCTTTCGGAAGCTGTTTTGGAAACTGTGCTTAGGCTTAGAGAAACAATGATGGTTTTAAGCTACGGTTCAGTTAAAACCATGGAAAAAGCTAAGGACGTTGAAATCGCAGAGAAAAACGTTGACGAACTCTACCGCGAACTTGAAATAAAACTTTTAAGCAGCAAACTGGACTTTCCAGCCCTAATCCTTTTAAGAGACATTCTTCAGCTTCTAGAGGACTCTGCAGACAAGGCTGAAGACGCTGCAGACGCGGCTAGAGTCTTATCTTTCATTATGTAGGCGAAAAACACGATGCCCAAAAAAATTGAGGTAGAATTCATAGAAAATTTTTTGGTTGTGTGGAACCCAAAAGAAGGCTCAGAACTTTACAAAATGGGATTTTATGGTAAACCCCTTGGAATTGCAAAACCAAAAATACCGGAGTTCAACGTCCCCCTAATTCTAGATTTAATGGAAGGCTTGTACCTGACAGAAAAGGGAATAATAACGGTCCGCGAAGGCCTTGAGAAAAAGAGGGTTAGCGTTAAAAAACTTCTTAAAAGGGCAAGACAGTTATATGAGGAGTTCGACGTGAAATACGCTGTTTACAAGGATTTACGCGACAGCGGACTAGTTGTGACCCCTGGGATAAAGTTTGGATGTGATTTCGCAGTTTACAAGCACGGACCTGGAGTTGAACACGCGCCCTACATGGTTTCTGTTAAAAAGGCTAAATCGGAAATAACAGCCACGGAAATTGTTAAGGCTGGAAGGCTTGCGACGACTGTCAGAAAAAGATTCATTATAGCTGTGCCAGACTTGGAGAACGGAAGGATACGGTATTTAATATTCAAATGGTTTAAGGCATAAACTCCCTTTCGTTCCTAGCTTGGCATCAATGTCTGATTCGTGAACTCCCCCCTCACATATTGGTGTGGGTAAATTTTCGTTGCCGCTAATCTACAGCCCTCTGCTATTGTCACATCGTCTGCGATAACTGAAACAGAATCTATCTTCGTCTTTTTACTTGGTTTTGATAAAACTGTTACATGCCGACCTATAATGCTGCTTTTTATTTCAGCCTCCTTTTCGATTATAACTCTATCCATAATGGCGGAGTTTTCTATTACGACGCCGTCGCCAATTTTCGTGTAGTTGTCAATGCATGAATTCACTATTCTTACGCCGTCGCCAATTTTGCAGTGTCTCCCAATAAGGACTGAGCCTTCAACCTCTATTTTTCCCTGCTTAATTTTCCGTATGATTTCCTCTCTTCGCTTTTGGGACTCGACGCTTTCTCCTTGAACCCATATCCGTGCATCTTCGCTTATTCTTCCACCAAAATCTGTTAATGAAGAGAAGCAGCCGTTAAGCATGTCTTGCATTGCTTCTAAGTAACGTTTCGGCGTTCCAACATCGTACCAGCATCCTTTCAAGACGTAGCCGTACACTGGTCTTCCAGTTTTTATTACATATGGTATGAAGTCGTAGCCGAAGTCTAAGCGATGTCGCTCCTTTATGATTTGCTTAACTCCTTTTTCCTTGAATATCTTTTTTATTTCTGGAGAAACCATGTATAAGCCTGTGTTTGCAAGGTTTGACGGCGCCTCTTTCGGCAAAGGTTTTTCAACGAACCTTGAAATTCGCATGTCTTTATCTATGTCTGCTATTCCGTAGCCTTCAACATCCTTAACTTCTCTTAAGGCTATGGTCATCAATGCTCCTTTCTTTTGGTGAAAGTCAACAAGCTCTTTAAGGTCAACATCAAAAATGTTGTCGCCTTGCACTGCGAAAACTGGGTCTCTAACATTGTAGTATTCCATGTTTATCCTTGCAGAATCTGCGCTTCCCAAGTCTTCTATGTTCGGCTGATATTTTATGTGGACGCGTGGATTTATGCCATATCTAGCTGAAAACCCATATCCAGACTCGAAATAATCGTGTAAATCCCTATAGTTTGTGTAGCCTTTCACCCCGAAAATGAAGTTTTTTATGCCTTGACGTGCAAGGGACAAAAGCGAAAAGTCTATTAGGGGTCTGTTTAGGAGGCGGAGGCAAGCCTTGCTTGTTTCTGCTGTAAGAGGAAGCAAACGTGTGGCTTTTCCACCCACTGGAATTATTACTCTTAGCCTTTCGGGTGCATAGTTATGGCGCAAAAGTTGTCACCTTGACAAACTTTGCTAAACGATGTAATCCTCACTATACGTATTAAACTTTCTAATTTAAACGTGAATTTTATAACTGTAACGGCGCTTTATGGTAATGCAAAGGGCTTGAGCAGCATGAACAAACTTGCCGGGTTTATACGGTTGATGCGCCCTGCAAATTGCCTAATGATGGGTTTCGCCGTCATGGTTGGCGCAGCACTGGCAAACAAAGCCGCCCTTTCAAGCAATTTTTTACCTAACCTTTTTTACGGGTTCTTTACTGGTTTTCTGCTGACAGCGGCTTCTATGGCTATAAACGACTATTATGATAGGGAGATTGACGCAGTAAACGAGCCGAGCCGCCCTATTCCCAGCGGCTTAATAAAGCCAAAGGAAGCTCTGATTTTCGCGTTCACCCTTTCAGTGTTGGGTTTTATAACAGCGTTTGCAAACTCGTATTTAACAAACCTTCAGAGCATTTACTGTTTTTTAGTTGCCATGATTGCGTGGCTGATATTTGTGGCATACACCACAGTTGGAAAACGCAGCGGGCTGCCAGGAAACTTTCTTGTAAGCGCGTGCGTCGCCATACCCTTCATTTACGGAAGCTTTGCGGTAACCAGCGCCTTAGAACCGAACATCCTAATTTTTGTTTTAATGGTTTTTCTTTCAAACACTGGTAGGGAGATCACGAAGGGAATAGCGGATGTTCAAGGGGATAGGATGCAGAATGTGAAAACTTTGGCTGTGAAGTACGGCGAGAGAAGGGCTGCAGCTGCTGCTTCGCTATTCTACGTATTGGCTGTTTTACTGAGCCCCGTCCCTTTGATCATGCAGCTTGTCTCATTTTGGTTTATTCCCTTTGTTTTGGTAACTGATTTTGGGCTTGTTGCATCCTCCATCATGCTCATTAGGGATTATTCGAGAGAAAACGCCAGAAAAATCAAGAACTATGCTCTTTTGTGGTTTATGAGTGGGTTGCTTGCATTTGTTTTTGGGGCTTTCTGGTGAGGTTATGCCGGATTATGAGCTTCTTTTAAATCTGGCTTTAATGCTCCTCTGCTACGCGTACGTGTTAATTATAATTTTTGTTTCAGGAAGGATGGATAAAATTTTGAAAATCTCTCGGAAAGCATCTCGCAAATTTTTACATGCAATGATTGGAAATCTTCCATTTATAATTCCCTTTTTCACCTACAACGTTTTTCCGCTTAACTTTCCATTTTTTGTGGCCGCCCCCTTCATAGTTTTAACGTTTCTCGCTTCGCCTTACTCCCCGTTTAAAAATTTCACGGAACGCTTCAGAGAACTCGCAGACATAACTGAGGAAGGGCACCGTTTAGGACTTGTTTTTTACGCTGTCTCCTATACTTTTTTGGCGCTGTTTTTCGCCTCCAAACCTTACATAATTGCTACGGGAGTTTTGCCGATGGCTTATGGCGATGCCGCTGCTTCCGCAGTAGGCGAAAGATGGGGTAAGAGAAGATACAGACTTTTTGCTGGAAAAAGTTTTGAGGGGTCGGCAGCTATGTTTCTTGTAACTTTCACAAGCCTTGGGGTAAGTGCAGTTTATTTCTCCATGTTTTATGCATTGTCAATGTTTGGCAACATTTTTGTTCTTCTTTTTGTTGCCTTTGTTGCTGCCGTTGCTGAGGGTTTCTCGCCTTTGGGCTTTGACAACTTGACGGTTCCCTTCTTCAGCGTCTTAGCCTTTCTCTATTTTGGCGGAGGCTTCTAATGCATGGTGTTCATCGTCATAGACGGTTTGGACGCTTCTGGCAAAAGCACTCAAGCGTTCAGGCTTTACAAGTTTCTTCAAAGCCATGGAAAGAGCATTCTCTTGCGGATTCACCCGTCAAGCGATAACCCTTTCGGCGTAAAGGCTAGACAGTTTCTTTACTCTAGAGGAAAAAGCGCCCATTTTGCAGCAGCTTTCTTCTACATGCTTGATGTTATTCGCTCAATTCTGCTTTATTCATGGCGCAAATACGATTACATTATTTTTGTCCGCTACTTGATGGGAACCGCCTATTTACCAAAGCCGCTTCATAGGATAGCCTACAGTTTTTTCGCTTTCACAGTGCCAACATCTCAATTCATGTTCTTCCTTGACGTAAAACCAGAAGAAGCTTACAAGAGGATACAGCAAACTCGAAGGAGACTAGAAATGTTTGAAAGCCTAGAGGAGCTGGAAGAAGTTAGATTGAAGGCGCTGGGTCTAGCTTTGATGGGTGAATGGACTATTGTAGACGCAAATAAGCCAATGGATGTTGTTGAAGGGGAAATCAGAGAGAAGTTGTTCTAAAAATTGGACTTATAAGCCAGTGCAAGTCAAAAATTAAGGGGAGAAAAGGCTAAACTTTGAAGACTGACGAAGAAGAGAATAGTCTGGAATATGCGCTTCGAGGAAAGGCTTGGAAAGTCTATTGGCTTCTCTTAAAAACTGGTCGCCCGATGAGTGTTCGCGAAGTTCAGAAAGCTTTACGCTTTAGCAGTCCAAGCGTGGCACAACACCATCTTGAACAGTTGCGGGAACTTGGCTTGGTGCAGAAACAGGATGCGGGTAGCCGCTATTTTTTGATTAATGAGGTTAAAATCGGGGTGCTCCGCCACTTTGTAAAGCTTGGAAGGATCATGTTTCCAAGGTATTTCTTTTACGCCATGTTCTCCACAACCTTCTACATAATCTATCTTTTAACGTTCATACAAAGCTTCACAAGGGAAAGCTTATTCATAATTCTATTCGGCGCAGTTGTTTCAGCGATATTTTGGTACGAGGCAGCACGTATATGGTCTTTGAGACCGTTCTAATTTCCGAACAGATTGTACCAGAGGTTAGGATAAAATAAAAGGGAACATTAAAGCTTGTTGGTGATTTGCGTTGCAGAGAGAAATAAAGAAACGCCTACCCATATACGGCTTAGCAGCAGTTTTATTGGCTATAGTTTTAGGCACATTATGCTACAATTTTGGAGTAAATCCAATATTTCCAGTAAACCCAGAGACTTCGCCGCTAAAAACGTTCTCATCATATGAAGAGCTCAGAAACTTCCTAAAGACAAACTCTAAAAGCCAAGGATATTGGTATTACTATCGAGGACAATTCTATTATGGCGATACGTTGTCGGGCATATTTCTGGGAGGAACCGAATACTCGACTACAAATGTTCAAGTTGCGGAGATTGACGAGGCAGATATTGTAAAAACTGATGGCGAATTTATTTATTTGATAGCAAACAACACAGTCTTCATCCTGAAGGCTTATCCGCCAGAAGAGGCATCGATAGTTTCAAAAATAACGTTTAATACGGATGAGCACCCATCTGGAATTTTCGTAAGTTCAAACGGCGATAAACTGGCGGTTTTGGGAACCAAATACACCTCGTCTCCATACTACATGTATTCCTATGATGTTAAAACCTTCATAAAAATCTACGACGTTTCAAACAAGACAAATCCAATACAAACGAGAAATTTCATGATGAGCGGCAGCTACTTTAACTCGAGGATGATAGGCGAATACGTTTACGCTATCATAAGCCAGCCAGCCTACGTAATCTACGACACGGTTATTTTACCCAAAATCTATTCTGAAAACAAAATAATGGATATAGAAGCCTCCAGAATCCACTATTTCAACGTTTCTGAAGAATGCTACACTTTCACGACGGCAGTCGCCTTAAACATGCTTAACGACGGGGAAGAACCTAACACTTTGACAGTTATGATGGGCGGGACAAGCACCATGTACATGTCACTGAACAACATTTACATAACATTCCATAAATGGAACGAACAAACGTCAATTTATAGGATACGCGTCGAGAACAGAACCCTAATTTGCGAAGCACAACGCGAGGTGCCGGGACGCGAACTTAACCAGTTTTCAATGGACGAGTACAACGGCTACTTCAGAATAGCCACAACAACATGGACAAATGGAACCAACCTCTACGTGCTAAACATGAACCTAAGCGTAGTTGGAAAATTGGAGAATCTCGCTCCTAAAGAATATTTTCATTCAGCCAGATTCATGGGTGAAAGATGCTATCTTGTAACCTTTAAAAAAGTTGACCCATTGTTTGTGATAGATTTAAGCGATCCCACTAATCCAGAAAAGCTTGGTGAACTGAAAATACCGGGATACTCGGACTATCTACACCCCTATGACGAAAACCACATAATTGGCGTAGGCAAAGAAACTGTGGAAGCAACAGAAGGAAACTTCGCATGGTATCAAGGGATAAAAATATCGCTTTTTGATGTTACTGACGTGAATAATCCGAGGCAAATCGCAAACTACACCATTGGCGACAGAGGGTCAGACTCCCCTGTTTTAAGCGACCACAAAGCATTCCTATTCGACAAAGCAAAGAACCTTCTTGTAATACCCGTCTTAGTGGCAAAGATAAACCAAAGCATGTACCCAGAGGGCGTCCCTTCATGGGTTTCCGGAGACTTCGTTGGGCAAGGAGCCTTTGTGTTTGATGTGTCTTTGGAAGATGGTTTTGTGCTTAAGGGAAATGTTACCCATTTAGAAAACGGCATGAGCGTTCGAAACGTCTATTATCATGTTAAGAGGTCGCTTTACATAGGAAACATACTCTACACGGTTTCAGAAAGAAAAGTGAAAATTAACACCATAGAAGACTTGGAATTCGTAAATGAAGTTGAGCTTTCATAAACCCTGCTTTTTCTAACTATTCCTCAATTTTCTTCTGGTTCCATGTGAACTGTGACTGTTGTTTCTGCAAATTGTTTTCTTATTTTTTCTTCAATTTCTGAGGCTATTTTATGCGCCTCTTCTATCGAAAGTTCTTCGGTAAAACAGCAGTCTATGTTTATGTAGCGTTTTCCGCCCGCAACATAAGTGACTATTCTTTTTATGTGGAAAGTTTGCCTAAAGTTTTCAGCCGCCTTATAGATTATTTTTCTGATTTCCTCTTCATTTACTCTTGAGCCTCTTCGCGTTTTGGGGCTGAAGGGTTCTATGTGGACTGTTACGTTTTCAACGTTCTCTATTCTTTCACTTATTTTGTTTTCGATTTTTTCGGCAAGTTCGTGGGCTTTTTGTACAGAGAGTTTTGGGCTTACATAGGCGTGTAACGTTATGTACAATTTGCCATTCGTGTAGACCGTGTTCACTTCATGAGCTTCCTTTACGCCGTCAACTTCGGTGGCAAGTTTCTCCACAAGTTTTTCTGTTTGCATTTCCTTTTCTAATGGTTCAACGTGAATTGTGACGCTAACATTTCCCAAGGATTTCTTAAGCGCCTCTTCGACTTTTGACGCTAGAGTATGCGCCTCCTCAAAACTCACGTAATCCGGAACTTTCACTGTGGCTTCCACGAATGTTCTGGAGCCTGCTTTCCTCACTTTTAGGTTTTCGCATTGGCAAATCCCATTTGTTGAGAGTATTTCCCTTCTGACTTTCTCTGCAACATCTTTGGATATTGCGTCGCTGAGTTCCATTCCGCTACTCAAGACCAGTCTAACGCTTAAGTAAGTCAGTAGAATACTTAGAACAATCGACGCAAACGCGTCACCACTAGGATAAGACCCTATTGTTGCCAAGCCAAATCCTAAAAGCGCAAGTATAGTGGAGCTAAAATCCGCTAGCGCATGGTAAAATCCAGCCTTCACCGTGGAACTCTCGCTTTCAATTGCTTTTCTAAAAATGCCAATTCTAATGAAGTCTATGCATAATGTGTATCCTATTGCAATGAAACCGACAGACTTTAAATTCAGATTAATCGACGCGTTCTGCATAATCCTCAAGACCGCCTCATACATTATTAATAGGGCTATACCAATGAGGGTAATTCCACCTACTAAACCACCTATCGACTCAAACTTCTCATGACCATACATATGCTCCTCATCAGGCGGTTTAAGAGAAGCCCTTGTCGTGAAAAATAGCACAAGCATTGTTAAGGCGTCAAGTAATGCGTGTGCACCGTCGCTTAAGATTGCTAGGCTCCCCACAGCGGTGCCCAAAATGACTTCTACAAATACAACGCTTACTATAGCGATTGTTGAAATTCCCAAAGCTTTAAGTTTATTATTATGCATTAGTGCTTCGCATAAACTCTTGACAACGAGGGATTTAAGAATTCTGAGAAGAAAACCTTCGTTTACTTTGGCAACAAAACATTTAAAACGAGAATTGTATATGTATCTGGGATTAAAATGCAAGGTGAATGCTTTAACTTTGCCCATACCTCGTGAATTTTATTCTGATTTTGGCAAGTGCACGCTTTTTGCGTCGGTTTTGGAGGTGTCATCTGATGAGTGTTAGCGACATTTTAGATGGAAAGTTAACTGAAAAAGAAGTTGAAGTGAAAGGTTGGCTTTTAACGAAACGTTCCAGTGGCGGCGTACAATTCCTAGTGGTGAGAGACGGAACTGGAATGATACAAGCAACAGTTCACAAAGACGAAGTTACAGAAAAAGTCTTTGAAAGTGCAGACAAGCTAACACAGGAATCATCGCTAATAATTAAAGGAATTGTAAAAGAGGATAAGAGGGCGCCGGGCGGCTACGAAATAAGGGTTAAAGACTTGCAAATAGTTCATTTGGCGGAAAGAGAGTATCCTCTAGCTAAGAAGGAACATGGCATCGATTTTCTAATGGGCTTTAGGCAACTTTGGATAAGAAGCCCCAGACAGTTTGCCATACTGAAGATAAGAGCGGAAGTAGTGAAGGCATGCAGGGATTTCCTAGACGAAAACGGCTTCACCTTAACAGACTCGCCTATTCTAACTCCAGCCTCTGTTGAAGGAGTAGCAACCCTCTTTGAAGTCCCATATTTCGGCGACAAGGCTTTCTTAACCCAAAGCGGACAACTTTATGTAGAAGCTACAATAGCAACTTTCGGAAAAGTCTACTGTTTCGGACCCACATTTCGGGCTGAAAAGTCTAAGACACCACGGCATTTGACGGAGTTTTGGATGGTTGAGCCAGAGATGGCTTTCTGCGGTTTCGAGGAAAACTTGAAACTTCAAGAAGACATGGTAACCTACATTGTAAAGAGGGTTTTGGAGAGGAGACGAAGGGAACTGGAGACGCTAAAAAGAGATGTTCAACCTTTAAAGAAGGTGGAGCCTCCCTTTGACAGAATAAGCTACACGGAAGCTGTGGAAATGCTGCAGAAAGCTGGACACAAAATAGAATGGGGAGAAGATTTGGGAGCCCCCCATGAAAGATTCATCTCCCTCCAGTTTGAGAAGCCCGTTTTCGTTCACAGATACCCCGCCAAAGCAAAAGCATTTTATATGCAGCCAGACCCAGAAGACCCGAAAGTTGTTCTTTGCGCGGATTTGATGGCGCCCGAAGGATACGGGGAAATCATAGGTGGAAGCCAACGTATTCATGATTTGAAATTGCTTGAGCAGAGAATAGAGGAGTTCGGTTTGCCTAAGGAGGCTTACGAGTGGTATTTGGATTTGAGGAGATATGGTTCGGTGCCGCACTCTGGGTTTGGATTGGGAATTGAGAGAACCGTAATGTGGATATGTAAGCTGAAGCATATACGTGAGACGATTCCCTTCCCGAGAACCATAACTAGGATTTACCCGTAGGTTAGCCTTAAACGTAGTGTTGGAAAAGAAAAACACATTTTCTATCTAAAACTGTGTAGTTTAGGAACATTTTAAAGGATATTTATCGTATATACTAGTATGTGAAAGGCAATTCTGTGAGAAACGGAGGTCTTGAGGGTGGGCACTGAAAACCTCGACAAAATCTTCAATCCTAAAAGAATTGCAATTATAGGTGCAAGCGATGAAGAAGGTTCCGTCGGCGCTAAGCTTATCCGAAATTTGATCGGTGTAGGCTATTATGGAGTGGTTTACCCAGTTAACCCTTTCAGACCCACAGTTCAAGGCATAACCGCCTACCCAAGCATCACCAAAATCCCGTGGCAAGTAGATCTCGCAATTATAGCAACTCCAGCGCACACGGTTCCACAAATTATAGAAGAATGCGGAAAAGCCGGAGTAGCGGGAGCAATTATAATTTCTGCAGGTTTTAGAGAAACGGGAAAAGAAGGGGAAGCCCTTGAAAATCAGATTCTTGAACTTAAAAACAAGTATGGTATGCGCATTATTGGACCTAACAGTCTCGGAATAATGCGCCCAAAAATCAGGTTGAATGCCACATTCGCAGACAAAACAGCCATGCCTGGAAGAATAGCTTTCATTTCTCAAAGTGCAGCGTTATGCGCCTCTGTGCTTGACTGGGCTTCAGAAGCAAACATAGGATTTAGTGCCGTAGTGTCGACGGGTTCGATGATGGATGTAGACCTTGGAGACTTGATTGATTATTTTGGAAATGACCCCCAAACACGAAGCATCATACTCTACATCGAATCCGTTAAAAACGCGCGGAAATTTATGAGCGCAGCAAGAGGATTCGCCAGAGCCAAACCCATTGTGGTTGTAAAGGCTGGACGATTTCCAGAAAGTGCACAAGCAGCGGTTTCTCATATTGGTTCATTGTGCGGAGAGGATGCTGTTTATGATGCTGCTTTTAAGCGCGCTGGAATAGTTCGCGTGGAAGCAATAAACGATCTTTTCAACTGCGCAGAAGCTTTGGCAATGCAGTCGAACCCGAAAGGTCCAAACCTTACGATAATTACTAACGCTGGCGGACCAAGTATAATGGCTGCCGACTGCCTCATTGCGCGAGGTGGACACCTCTCACAGTTAAGCAACGAAACCATACAAGCTTTAAGAAATGCTTTACCATCCTATTGCCGCGCCGCAAACCCCATTGACATTTTGGAAGAAGCCACTGTGGACAGGTTCAGAACGGTTATGGAAATATGTTTTAAAGATCAGAACAGCGACGGCTTTTTAATTATATACACTCCTCAAGGAGCAGCCAAACCCTTGACAACTGCAAAGGCTATAATAGAACTTTCAAAACAAACCACAAAACCAGTCCTCACCTCATTTATAGGAGAAGACGAATGCAGAAAGGCTAGACAGTTATTGCAAAAGAACAGTATCCCAGCGTTCAACATGCCGGAGCAAGCAGTTTCCACCTTCATGTACATGTACAGCTATACTCAAAATTTGGAGTTGCTTTACGAAACCCCTGAAGAGCTTTCTGTTGAATTAACCATTCCAACCTTTCTTAAAGAAATTTTGAGGAGAGCCTTCAGCGAGGGACGAAAAGTCTTAACTCAACCAGAGTCCCTCCAGTTTCTCGAAGCATACAAAATTCCAACAGTAAGAACTATGACTGCAAAAAGCCCAGAAGAAGCGGAGGCTATAGCTTCTGCGTTGGGGTATCCAGTTGTTATGAAGGCGCTTTCGCCGCAGATAACCCACAAATTTAAGGCTGAAAGCGTTATTCTCAACGTGTGGTCGCCGGCAGAAGTTAAAATGTTCTTTGGCGAGTTAGCGGAAAGAGTCAAAAGTTATAGTTCTGAAGCTGAGTTTCAAGGTGTCATAATACAGCCCATGATTAGAAAAAGTGGATGTGAACTGCTGATCGGCTCAAAGAAAGACCCTCAATTTGGTTCAGTGATAGTTTTTGGCATGGGAGGCGTGGCGACAGAAATATTGCATGATGTAAGTGTGGGGCTTCCTCCATTAAATCAGATTCTTGCAAGACGACTTATGGAAGGCACTAAAATCTACAAGCTTTCAGAGTCCAGAGGCTTACGCCTCAATTTCAAAGTGCTGGAAGAAATTTTGGTAAAGTTTTCACAGCTTGTCATAGATTTCCCGGAGATAAAGGAGATTGATGTGAACCCGTTGCTTGTCGATGAAACAGGCGCTGTGGCGGTTGACGCTAGAATAGTTATAGAGGCTGAAAAGATTCCATGTGAAACCCGAACCCACGAACACCTCGTGATAGCCCCCTACCCTAAAAAGTACGTTGCCCAATGGACGTTGAAGGATGGAAGCCCAGTCACTCTGCGCCCAATAAAACCAGAAGATGAAGTGTTACTGCGTGAACTTTACTGCTCTTTGTCTGAAGAAACCATGCGTCTCCGATTTTTCCAAGTCTTCAAAGAAGTCCCTCATAAAACCTTAATGCGGTACTGTAACATAGATTATGACCGTGAGATGGCTATAGTTGCGGAGATACAGAAAGAGCGGAAAAGCATAATCGGCGTTGCCCTGCTCACGTTAGAGCCAAGTGGAAAACGCGGAGAGTTTGCAGTCCTCGTGGGTGATCAATGGCAAGGGCTTGGTTTGGGCTCAAAACTTCTTGACTGTATTATTGAGGTTGGCAAGGATATGGGGCTAAAAACGATTTATGGTTATGTGATTTCGGAAAACAGAAGGATGATTGACATGTGCACAAGAAAGGGCTTCAGGATACAGCCCTTTGATAGCGAACTTTCCATTGCAACGCTAGAAATATCCTAACCTTCTTTTCCAAAACTAATTTTGGAAAAAGGAAAACGGAAAATTATTTTCACATTTATTTGCGTTCAAGAGCCGCTTTCACAGACTCATAGGCTTTCTTTGCTTCCTCAACAGCCACTCCATCTTCCAGCGTGCTGACATCGCCGAGGTTTGCTCCTGAAATTATCGCCTTCAACAGCCGCCGCATAATCTTACCGCTTCTTGTTTTAGGAACAGCGTCAACAAAGGCTATAGTAGTATCAGATGCAACAAGAGCACCGATAGTGCTGCGTAAATGCTTTCGCAGTTCTTCAGCCAATTCTTGGCTCGGCGAATAACCTTGTCTAAGAACCGTGAAGATGAATGGTGTCTGTCCCTTCACTGGGTCATCTTTGCCAACACAAGCTGCCTCCGCCACTGCTGGATGCTTCACCATGGCAGACTCTACTTCAGCTGTTCCAATTCTATGACCCGCAACTTTGAGAACGTCATCAGCCCTTCCCAACACCCAAATGTATCCATCTTGGTCTTTTATGGCGAAGTCCCCGGTGTAAAAGTAAAGCTTACCCTTAAACCTTGACCAATAAACGTCAACGTATCTCTGTGGACTTTTGTACAGTGTCATAAGCATTCCAGGCCACGGCGATGTTATGGCAAAGTATCCTCTCACTCCAGGCTTGCAGGGATTCCCGTCATCATCGAGAACATCCATGGTGACTCCTGGCAGGGGATAACCGTTTGTTCCCGGCTTAAGCGGGAATATTTTTCCCATTCCAGGAAAGTGTCCTGTGAGTATGTGCCCTGTTTCCGTCATCCACCAAGTGCTTGACGCAACAATGTCTCCTCTGCCAGTGTTCTTGAAATACCAGTTGAACGCTTCTGGGTTTATGGGTTCGCCGACACTGTGGACAATTCTTAGTGTTGATAAGTCGTGTTTTTTGACGAGTTCTACAGGGAACTTCATTAACATTCTAATGGCAGTTGGCGCAGTGTAGAAGATTGTTGCGCCGTATCTCTCAATTATGCTCCACCACCTGTCTGGCTGCGGATAGTCTGGAGCCCCTTCATACATTATGGATGTTAAACCCGTCATGAGCGGTCCGTAAACGATGTATGAGTGCCCAGTAACCCATCCGATGTCTGCTGTGCACCAGTAGATGTCATCCTCGCGCACGTCAAATATCAACTTCATAGTTGCATACAAACCCACAGCGTAGCCGCCTACAGAATGCTGTGCCCCTTTCGGAGCAGCTGTTGTGCCTGAAGTGTAAAGTATGTATGAGGAATCTTCTGAACCGCACCTTTCAACCGGGATATCAACGTTTTGCGGCACATCCTTAATGAGTTCATGATGCCAAACATCAATCTCGTTGTTCCAAGGAATTTCGTTGCCCGCTCTTTTGACTACGATTACTTTTTCTATTTTAAGCCCGTTTTGTGCGCACATTTTCACTGCTTCGTCAACAATAGGTTTTAGGCTTATTAAACGCCCCCTTCTATAGAATCCGTCTGCCGTGACGATGATTCGGGCGCCGCCGTCTATTGCTCTCGTAGCCAAAGCTTCTGAGCTGAAGCCGCTGTAAACTATGCTGTGGCGTGCACCCAATCTTTGTGTCGCAAGCATGTAGAGCGGAAGCTCTGGAATCATAGGCAAATAGAACGTTAAGATTTCTCCTTTTTTGACTTTCAATTTTTCTTTTAGGGCGTAGCTGATGATGTTTGACATTTTATGAAGGTCGTAATACGTGAACTTTTTAACCTCTTTTGGTTGCTGCAGGGCTTCATCCCATGGCTCCCCTTCCCATATTAGAGCCAACTTGTTTTTTCTACCTTGAGCAATTTGCCAGTCTGTAGCCAAGTAAGCCAGATTCGTTTCGCCGCCGACAAACCATCTGTAGAATGGAGGGTTGCTGTCGTCCAAAACCTTGCTCCATTTTTTAAACCAGAAAATCTCGTTTGCCCACTTCTCCCACCATTCTTCCACCGCCTTTTTGTCTTTCACGGTGCTTTCATACCATTTTTTGAAGTCATCTTTGCTCCAAATCTTGTCTTTCCAGCTTGGCGGAATTATGTCGGTTTCAAACTCCTTATAAACTTCAATTGACTCCTTAGACATTTCGCTTTTCACCTTTCGCGCTGATATTGTTGTTTCTTTGGGAAATTGTCATTTCTATATATGTATTTAGGTTGTTTTGGATGGAAATTATTGTTGTATTGCTTTAGGATTTGATTTTGTAAAGTGTTTAAACCGCGTTATTTTCTTGCAAAAATGGTGGAGGCAATTATTGGTTTACTGGACAGATTGGCAGCACTGTTTTTCCATGGGCTTCGTTTAAAACTTCCGCTAACGCTAAATAGATTGCACTCAAGCCGCAGATAACGCCTTCAACCCCGATTATTTGTGTAAACAAGTTTATTGTTCCAGTCGGAGTTGATGGGTAATAAGCAAGTATTGCTGATTTGGCTGCAAGTAAGAAGAAGAGTATTGCAAGGCTCATGAAGACAAACTGTAATGCGCGGTTAGTCTTTAATGTGCCAAAGAACATGACGAACGTGAAGAGCCCCCACATGAAGAAGTAGGCTGCAAACGCTTCATTACTAACAGTCCATGGAGTATAACCACTGTAGAAAGGCCAAACGCCGAGCATTGCAACGTTACGCGTTCCCAGCCAGTTTAGAGTCACAAAGGACAACCAGAATAATCCGTAGGATGTGAATGCTGTTGTTCCAAAAGTGTTGCCCTTCTTATACTCCAGTATACCTGCGATAATTTGTGCTAAGCCGCCGTAGAATATACCCATTCCAAGAATCATAGCGTCAATTTGTCCTAGTTGAAAGTTATGGACAAAGTTCAAAAGAACAGTTGTCATTCCGAAGCCTAATAATCCAAGCGGGGCTGGGTTTGCCGATTTCTCGCTCAAATCATTCACGCTCTTTTAGTTGATGAAAACGCTCTTTGAAACACTTTTTCATATAAGCTTTTCTAAATGATTATTTCCATTTCAAGATTTTCTATCTACAGAAATGATTAGTCCACGGAGCTTATTCAACTTCGTTACTTAAAGCTTCGTATTTGTTTTAGATAGATTACTTAAGCATGGGCATTTTGATGTGTTTTTCTTTTGCTATTTTCTTGGCTTTCTCATATCCAGCGTCTGCATGTCTCACTATGGCTGTTCCAGGGTCTGTTGTCAAAACTGTTACCACGCGTTTTTCCGCTTCTTTTGTTCCGTCGGCGACGAGGCACATACCTGCGTGGATGCTGTAGCCTATTCCTACTCCTCCGCCGTGATGCACACTCACCCATGTGGCGCCTGCAACCGCGTTTAACAAGGCGTTTAGGATTGGCCAGTCTGCTATGGCGTCGCTTCCATCCATCATGCCTTCAGTCTCGCGGTTTGGGGAGGCTACGCTTCCGCCGTCGAGGTGGTCGCGCCCAATCCATACGGGGCCGGATAGGCGGCCGTCTGCCACCATGTCGTTCATTATTTTTCCGAAGCGGGCTCTTTCGCCGAATCCAAGCCAGCAAACCCGCGCTGGCAAGCCTTGGAATTTAACTTGCTCCTTGGCTTTTTGTATCCAGCGGCACAGTTCCTTGTTGTAGGAGAACTCCTTCAATATGACATCGTCGAGTTTGTATATGTCCTCTGGGCTTCCAACGAGGGATGTCCAACGGAAGGGGCCTCGACCTTCACAAAACATTGGTCTAATGTAGCGTTGGACGAAGCCTGGATAGGTAAAGGCTTCCTTGAATCCGGCGTTGTAGGCTTGTTGGCGTAGGTTATTTCCATACTCGAATGTTATGGCGCCTTTCTGCATCATTTTAACCATGGTTTCGACTTGTAGACGCATGCTTTTGCTTGCGCGGCGCATGTATTCTCGTGGATTGTTTTTCCTAAGCTCGTCTGCCTCCTCCTTGGATAAGCCAGCGGGATAATAACCGTTTAACGGGTCGTGTGCGGAGGTTTGGTCTGTTAAAACGTCTGGGATTATGCCTCGCCTCAAAAGTTCTGGATGTACTTCTGCGGCGTTGCCCAGCAAACCTATACTTCGCGGAGCACCATTGCGTTTAGCCTCTAAAGCCAGTTTCACAGCCTCATCTAAATCGTCTGTCCACATCTCCAAATAACCATGCTTAAGTCTACGCTGGATGGCTCCTTTATCAATTTCCACGATTAAGGCTACTCCATCGTTCATTGTAACTGCGAGAGGTTGGGCACCGCCCATCTCACCTAAACCAGCCGTCAAAACGAGTCGCCCGCGTAGTGAACCCCCGAAGTGTTCTCTTGCAACTGCGGCGAGTGTCTCGTAGGTGCCTTGCAAAATTCCTTGTGTTCCAATGTAGGCCCATGAACCCGCGGTCATCTGCCCGAACATAATTAGGCCTTTTTGCTCTAACTCGTAGAAGTAGTCCCAAGTAGCCCATTTTGGCACGAGCATGGCGTTTACGATTAACGCTCTTGGCGCCCACTCATGTGTTTTAAAAACGGCTACTGGTTTTCCGCTTTGGACAAGCATTGTTTCACCTGGCTCAAGCTCAGTCAGAGTTTCAACAATGTGCTCGAAACATTCCCAGTTTCGCGCTGCCTTCCCAGTTCCACCATAAACAATAAGTCTTTCAGGGTCTTTTGCCACTTCAGGGTCAACAACGTTAAAGAGCATACGTAAAATTCCCTCAATCTGCCAGTTCTTGCAGTGCAGTTCGTGACCTGTTAGGCATTTAATTGGTTTTTTAAGTTTGAATTTGCCCACGCAAGTTCACCATTCTCAAAATAATCCAGTTGCTCTTTAATTCTTTTGCTTAACTCGCAAAACGTCATTCAATCTCGCGTAAAAACAGGGGCTCTTTTGTTTTTTCTCTGTCAACGACTACTCTTCCGTTCTTGATAACTTTGTCTACGAGGTTTACGCCAAAGCGGTAACCTAAAAACTTGTGGTTAGGCACGTCCAAAACAACAACATCAGCCTTTTTTCCAACCTCTAAACTGCCAACTTCATTAGCGCGGCCAATGGCGTGAGCCGCGTTTAATGTTGCGGCTGTTATTGCTTCAGCTGAGGTTAACCTCATGAAGTGGCAGGCGAAAGCTATGACTAGTTGTTGGTTTTCCACCCAGCAGCTTGGATTGAAGTCCGTGCCTAAAGCCACTGGGACACCTGAATCAATCATTAATCTAGCGTCGGCGTATCGTCCCATCATTAGGCTGAAGGCGGCGGCTGGAAGCAAAACGGCTATGACGCCCTTTTCCGCCATGGCTTTTATGCCTTCTTGAGAGGAGAAGAGGAGGTGTTCAGCGGAAAAGGCTCCGACGTCTGCTGCAAGCTCCGCTCCGCCCATCATGCTCATTTCGTCAGCATGAACCTTAGACTTTAAGCCATAGTTCTGTCCAGCTGCTAGAATATGCCTTGCTTGTTCCATGCTGAAAACTCCTCTTTCACAAAAAACATCGCAAAACTCAGCCAGCCGTTTTTCGGCAACTTTCGGAAGCATATCCTCAATGATGAGACTGACATAGCCTTGAACGTCAGCCTTGAATTCATGGGGAACCGCATGAGCCCCCATAAAAGTTGGGACAACATCAATGCAGTGCAGCTGGTCCACACGCCTAATAACTTCCAAAATCTTCAGCTCATCCTTGCTTGTTAGACCATATCCGCTTTTAGCTTCAACAGTTGTCGTTCCATGCTCTAACATGACATCCAAAGTTTTAAGGCTGTTTTCGACGAGCTTTTCAAAGCTGGCTCTTCTCGTTTCCCTAACAGTTTTCAATATTCCCCCTCCGCTGCCTAGGATTTCCATGTAGGAAGCGCCTTCAACTCGCATTTGAAATTCGCCTTCCCTAGAGCCTGCAAAGACAAGGTGCGTGTGGGGGTCAACAAATCCTGGAAGAACTGTTTTTCCTTTGGCGTTTATGATGTTTTCAGCCTTGAAGTTTTTGGTGATTTCTGGAGTTTTTCCAACAGCCACTAGTTTGCCGTCTTTTATGGCTAGGCTTCCGTTCTGGATTATTCCAATTTCCCGCATCTGTTTACCAGTTCGTGGTTTCTGGCTTCCGCCAGCCAGCGTCACGAGTTCTTCAGCATTCACAATGAGCAAGTCAACAGTTTCTCTCACTCGAGCCCTCGCGGCTTTACTCAAATGCACCGCCTTCTTCCATGGCTTTTTGGATAGCCATTTCTAACACGCGATCTTCTGATAAATTGTCTATTTTAAGGTAATAGGAAGCCACGTCGATGATTGCCTTTAAAGGAGCCATACCGCAAAATTCAGCACCTACGATTGGGATATTATAGCGGGTGCATTCCACCTTTAATGCTTCAAAAACGCGGTAGAGCGGAGTCCTTTCAAAATCAGTTATGCTCATGCCTATTTGAGTAATTTTCTTTTCCGGGATGAAGGCAGCCATAGCCTTAACATTTGAGAAGCCACCCTTCTTTGCATGTAAAGCCTTCGCGATTTTTTTGGCTGTGGCTAAGTCTGCAGTTCCAAGATTCACGTTAAAGCCAACCATAATTTTCCTAGCTCCAGTTATGGTTGCGCCGGCTGTCGGGTGCGGTTTAGCTGGGCCATAGTCTGGTTTACGGTTTGGCTTAACCATCATTTCAGCCAGCCGCTCGTATTCGCCTTCGCGTATCCAGTCTAAATCTTTACGTTCGGGGCTTGTGGCGGCTTCACCGTAGAGGTAAACGGGAACGCTGCAGTTTTCCGCTAGGGTTTTGCCAAAACTCCTTGCCAACGAAACACAATCTTCCATTGTGACATTTTTTACTGGTACGAAGGGAACAACATCGACGGCGCCGAGGCGTGGATGCTGACCTTTATGTTTATTCATATCTATCAGTTTTACGGCGCACTGTGCCGAGTTTAAAGCAGCCTTCAAAACCGCGGTTTTTCCGCCAACAAAAGAGACAACCAGCCGATTATAGTAATTATCATATGTAAAGTCGAGAACGTATGCGCCCTTAACCTTTTTTATCTCTCTTAAAATTGCTTCAACAATTTTGGGGTCGGATGTGCTGAAGTTCGGCACACACTCAATAATCTCCTTCAATGTCCTTTCCCTTCTAAGGCCCTTGGCCCTACATAATATCTCAGAAGAAGATTAAAAGTTTCCAGTCGCACTTCAAAGTTTTAATAGTTTTCAAGCAATCAATAGTATGCAAAAGAGGAGACGCCTTTGCCATCCAAACTTGAATTTGAAGCCCCAACATGGAACCAAATCTACAATATGCTCCTAAACTTGGCTGAAAAAATCAAAAAGGACGGATTTAAACCAGACATAATCGTCGGCGTTTCAAGAGGCGGATGGCCCCCGGCGAGGGTGATGTCAGACTTGCTTGGCAACCCCAACCTTGCAAATGTTAAAGTAGAATTTTATTTGGGGGTAGCTGAAACAAAGGGTGAGCCTGTTTTGACGCAGCCAGTTTCTGTTGAGGTTAAGGGTAAAAGAGTGCTTGTTGTGGATGAGGTTGCTGACACTGGCAAGAGCTTGAAACTAATTAAACAACATATTACCGAAAAGGGAGCGTCTGAGGTGAAAATAGCGACAGTTTATTATAAGCCATGGAGCATCGTCAAGCCAGACTATTACGAAGGGGAGACAAGCCGATGGGTAGTTTTTCCATGGGAGATAAAGGAAACAATTCAAAAAATCGCCAAAAAATGCAAAGAAAAGGGAAAATCAATAGAAGAATATGCTGAAAAACTTGTGGATGCTGGAATACCGCGGAAACTTGTTAAGAAATTTTTGAAAGAAACCCTTGAGGAAGGACATTGCTGAAACTCCTCAAAGAATTCGCAAAATACATTGCGATAACGGGCTTTAAAAACGTTAAAATTAAAGATGTTGAAGAATTCCTCAAAAGAATACTCAAGGAAAAACCAGCGAACGTGGAAGTACAGTTTTTTGATGCAGCGCTTGTGGCTACGTGGCAACACTTGTATTTTGCTGTTTTAAACGCGCTGACAGCTTTTAAAAATAAACAGAACATTTCAAAAGCTTTAGCCATTGAGATAATGCTTTATGCCTCGGCGCAACGGCAAATCCGAAAGGTTGTGGAGCTTATTGGGATAAAGCCCGACTCATCAGAAATTGCAGTTATAGCCGTTGGAGAAGACCCGAAGACCGTGAAAACCGCGTTGTCAACGGTTTTAAAGAATGTTAATGCTGAAAAAGACGACGGAGTCCTCGAACTGACAGATGCCAAAATAAAAGAAATTCAAAGGGTTTTTGGAATCTCTAACTTGGAAATTGAAACACTCGCGAAAGGAGACGACTTGAAAGGAGCTTTGGTTGACCTCGTTATTGAGAGAATGGCGCTTCTTTCAGTTCAGCATTAGCCCTTATAGGATTTTCTCCTTCATTGTTGATAAAACATCTTCTGGTTTTATTACGGATATACCTGTTAATCCGCCGATGACCTCGATTAAAAGGATTTTGTTGGGATTATTTAGGTCAACTTTCCGCTCGATTTCGGTTGCAGCCGCCTCAATTATGTCTCTTGTGGAGGTTTCTGTGAAGCGTTTTTCAACTGTAACCCTAAAAGTTTCGTTTTCGCCTATCTTATTGCTAAACTCTCTTGCCACACGCTTAATTTCTCCCAAGTCGGTGCGGACAACTTTCTCGATTGGAATCACTCTGAGTATGTATCGAAACTCGTAGGGGCGTTCACGCAAAATTTCGCGGAACTTCACTATAACCTCAAAGGGGTTGAAGGCTGTTTTAGCGGCAATCAAACCAGAAACTCCTGTTTTGTCAACGGCAGGCGCAGAATCGCCCACCTGCCCGAGCAGATACCACAATTCTGAACATGCCTCACCTTCGTTTCCACGCGAAGTTGTGGCTAAAAGGTTAAAATCTCGCAACATATGCATCCACATACGCCTTGAACTTTATGATAGAGACTGTTGGGGTCAGTGCAGGTTAGTGGCTTTCTCACCGCCAATTGGCTCTTAGCCGTCGCCTCACATCATCCCATATTAATGTATAGCCCACAAAGATTTATCCATTTTTATGCCTTTGCAAATGTTTAGATTACGGAGAAAACGGCGCCTATGAATCCAGTTCACGTTCCAGTTTTGCGAAAGGAAGTTTTAGACTTTTTGAATCCGAAGGCTGATGAGAACTTCGTTGACTGCACCATTGGGGAAGGAGGTCACGCATTCGCCATTTTGGAAAGGATACTGCCAAATGGAAAACTGCTTGGAATAGACTGGACAAGGGAGCTCATTGAAGGTTTAAAGGCTAGGGCTGGAAACTTAAACAAGAATTTAATTTTGGTATGCGATAATTTCGCCAACTTAAAAAGTATTGTTGAAAGGCACGGTTTTGGACAAGTTTCCGGAGTGCTGTTTGATTTAGGGCTTTCAAGCTGGCATTTGGAAAAAAGCGGGAGAGGCTTCTCCTTTTCCAGAGATGAGCCTTTAGACATGCGCTTCCAAGGCGGGATAACAGCCCAAGAAGTTGTTAACACATGGTCGCAGAAAGAGCTTGAAATGATATTGAAGGAGTATGGCGAAGAGAGGTTCGCGAAAAGGATTGCCAGCGAAATTGTGCAGTCAAGAAAGAAAGAGCCTATAACGTCAACGCTGCAGCTTGTTACCATTGTGGAGAGGGTGGTTCCATACTGGTATCAGAAAAGGCGGATTCACCCAGCAACAAAAACTTTTCAAGCTTTAAGAATAGCTGTAAACGATGAGTTAAACAATTTAAGAAGAGCTTTGCCTCAAGCCATAGAAATTTTAAAGCCCGGTGGAAGACTTGTGGTAATTTCTTTTCATTCTTTGGAAGACCGTATAGTCAAGAATTTTCTGAGGGAAAACGCGCGGAAAGGCTTGTTAAAGGTCTTAACGAAGAAGCCTGTTAAGCCTTCTGCGGAAGAGGTCAAATTTAATCCCCGCTCAAGGTCCGCGAGGCTTAGGGCTGCCGTGAAAATTTGAAACTTGAGCTTGGGAAACTGCGATTTTGGACATTATGCTTAAATTTCAGTTTTCTGCTCCTAGGAATCTTGCAACCTAAAGGTAAGAGAAAATGTCTCAAAGAAAACGAAAGCCAGTGTTAGTCGTCCACGGCGGAGCTGGACCTGCACGCCCAGAACGTGACAATCCATGTTTGGAAGGCGTGAAAAAAGCCGCTAGGGTAGGTTTTGAAATTCTAAAAAATGGCGGCTCAGCCCTAGACTGCGTTACTGAAGCTGTTGCCGTTTTGGAGGATGAAGGCATTTTTAATGCGGGTTACGGTTCAAGCCTAAACATCCTCGGCGAAGTGGAGATGGAAGCCTCTGTTATGGATGGAAAAACATTGCAGGCGGGTGCTGCTGGGCTTTTGAAGGACATTAAAAATCCAGTTCGTTTGGCGAGAATTGTAATGGAGAAAACAGACCATGTGTTCGTTGTAGGCGAAGGCGCTGAGAGGCTTGCCAAACTCTTTAATTTAGAGAGGAGAAACCCGAAAACTGAATTCAGGATGAAATATTATGAACAGCAGAAGAAGGCTTTGCTTGAAGGAAAATTTGAACTGCCGAAACTGGCGGAGTTAATCAAAAACCACCCTAGGCTTTTCGATGTTGCAGACACAGTTGGCGCTGTTGCCCTAGACAAAGAAGGAAATGTTGCTGCAGCAACCTCCACCGGGGGATTCCCGCTGAAAATTCCCGGGAGAATAGGGGATTCGCCTCTAATTGGATGCGGCACATATGCAGATAATCAGACTGGAGCTTGTTCCGCTACTGGCATAGGCGAAATAGCGATAAGGCTTGTTTTGGCAAAAACTGTTTGCAATTACATGGAATCTGGAAAAAGCGCGCAGGATGCCGTTGAAAAAGCAATAAGGCTTGTTAATGAGAGGATACCGCTGGTTTACAATCATATGGGGCTGATAGCGGTTGATGTGAACGGGGGCTTCGGCGCGGCGCATAACTCGCCGAGTCTCTGTTGGGTATATTGTACGCTTGAAAATCCTGAACCCGTGGCTTCGATGACAGCTAAAAAATTGTGAAAGAAACTTTGCGGAGGAATCGTTGGGCAACTGTTATGATTGAATTTTTCTCGACAATTGACGAATGGAAATCTTTTAAAGTTTGATAGTATGCTCCACTACGCATCAAACCAATAAACGGAGGTGAAAAAGGATGCCAGAGGAAGAAGAGGAAGAATGGGAAGAAGATTGGGAAGAGGAAGAATGGGAAGAAGAGGAATGGTGAGAATAAAAGGCTTGACCACACAATGTTTTTGTTTTCTTTTTAACCGACAAAATTTTAGCATTTTTGCATGTGTTTTTAAAGTTTATGTTTATTAGATATTAGGGTATAGCCATAAAATGTTGGAAGGGCAATGATAAGAGTTGCAGTGTTGGACGCGGACAAGTGCAGACCGAAACGTTGTAATAGAGTGTGCCATCGCTTTTGTCCCATGGTGCGAAGCCGCGTTGAAGCGATACGTTTTGAAAACGATAAGCCAGTAATCGTTGAATCCCTTTGCACCGGTTGCGGAATATGCGTGAAAAAATGCCCCTTCAAAGCCATTTCAATAGTTAACCTCCCAGACGAGTTGGAGAAAGAGTGCAGTCACCGTTTTGGACCGAACACTTTCAAACTTTTTAGGCTTCCAACACCCTCCCCTCAAACGGTTTTGGGTCTGCTTGGACAGAACGGAATAGGAAAAACAACAACGCTCAAGATACTTTCCGGAGAAATAAAACCCAACTTGGGAAACTACGAAAAGCCACCCGACTGGAATAAAATAATCCAGAATTATAGAGGTTCAACGCTTCAAGAATATTTCCAAAAAATGAGTGAGGGCAAACTCAAAATTGCTCATAAACCCCAGCATGTTGATAAAATTCCAAAGGTTGTGTCTGGAAACGTAGGCGAACTCCTAGAAAAAGTAGATGAAAGAAAAGTGTTGGACACTGTTGCGGAAAAGCTTAAACTAAAACAACTTTGGAACCGCCCCCTAGAAGTTTTAAGCGGAGGCGAACTTCAACGGGTTGCAGTTGCCGCCGTAGTTTGCCGCGAAGCAGACATATACTTTTTTGATGAACCTTCAAGCTATTTGGACGTTAAACAGAGGCTTGAAGTTGCCAAAATCATAAGGTCCCTCAAAAACGAACAGAAAACAGTGATAGTGGCGGAACATGACCTCGCCATAATAGACTATCTTTCAGACCAAGTTTGCATCTTTTACGGAGAACCCGGCGTTTACGGCATAGTCTCAAGCGTCCACAGCGTCAGAACGGGAATAAACATTTACTTGCAAGGCTATATCCCAGATGAAAACGTGCGCTTCAGAAAAGAACCAATAATTTTCCATGAAAAACCGCCAGCCCAAAGCTTTGAAGCTGGCGAGACTCTGCTTAAGTGGGATTTGATAGAAAAAACCTATGAAGGGTTTAAGCTTGTCGCCAACTCGGGAGAGGTGAAGAAAGGAGAAATAATTGGGATTCTCGGACCTAACGGTATTGGGAAAACAACTTTCGTAAAAATTTTAGCTGGGATAGAGGAAACCGATGACAAGAGGAAGTTTGCTGAGCTAACGGTAAGCTATAAGCCACAGTACATTTCAGCCATGTATGAAGGCACAGTTCAAGAACTTTTGATGAGCATAGCTAAAGAGGAGTTCACTTCAAGTTGGTATAAAACAGAAATTCTCCAACCGCTGAAAATAAACCCGTTGTTAGAGAGGAATGTTAGTGAACTTAGCGGCGGGGAACTGCAAAAAGTGGCAATTGCTGCATGCTTATCCCGCAAAGCACAGCTTTACCTTCTCGATGAGCCGAGCGCCTATTTGGATGTTGAAGAAAGGTTGAACATGGCTCGCGCCATAAGAAGAGTTGTGGAATCCCAAAACGCAACAGCCTTCGTTGTCGAACATGACGTTGTGGCGCAAGACTTCATAGCAGACCGCCTCATGGTTTTCACAGGCGAGCCGGGAGTGAAGGGCATAGCCCATCAGCCAACAAGCCTAAGGGATGGGATGAATACGTTTTTGAAGGAAGTTGGAATAACATTCCGCAGAGATCCCTTAACCAAGAGACCGAGGGTTAACAAGGAAGGTTCTAGACGTGACAAGTTTCAAAAAGAAATCGGAGAATACTATTATGTTCGTTTAATGAGGAAATAGTCATGGATAAAGTTGGCAAAAACGAAAAGAGGCTTTTAGAAGCCGCTTTAGGGGCTATGCACAACGCCTATGTGCTTTGGGGTTTCGCCGTCGGCGCCGCCGTACTTGCGGAAGACGGAGAAATCTATGAGGGTTGTAATGTGGAAAGCTGGGTTTCTGGGCTGGGCATATGCGCTGAAAGATGCGCAATAAACCACGCTGTTTTGCATGGCAACCGAAAAATCAAGAAAGTAGCAGTTGTTATAGATGTAAACGTTCAAAGCGAACCTAAACCATGCGGAGCCTGCCTACAATATATTTACGATTTTGCAGAAAACTCTAAAATTGAAATCGTCATGGCAAAAGCCAAGAACAGTAAAGTTCTTTTTGAAACTGTTAAAGTAAAGGCTTTGGAGGAACTGTTGCCTTTTCCGTTCAGAAAATGAGGTAAATTTCGCTGTCCATTGCAGTTAAATTAAAGAGGGCGCAAAACAATATCCGTAAAAGTGTTAGGTCATAGAGGGGCTGGTGGAAACCCAAGTGGCTCAGACATTTGAGGAAATCAGCGCTTCCGACTTCTTCTATCGAAATCGCGACATCGCCGGCTTTACAAACCCCTCTAGAGCTATTTTCGCAGCCATAAGGGAGCTTGTTGAAAACTCTTTGGATGCTGCTGAAAGCCTAAGGGTGCCGCCGGACATTTACGTTAGGCTTTCTTTTGAGGGAGAGGCAAGCAAAGAAACCCAAATTTACAAGTTGCGGGTTGAGGACAACGGGATAGGTGTTCCACCTAGGCACATACCGTCAGCTTTTGGACAGGTGCTTTTCGGTTCAAAATACAAGCTTAAGCAGCAGAGGGGAACTTTCGGCTTAGGCGGGAAAATGGCAATTTTGTATGGACAGATTACAACGCATCAGCCCGCTTGCATAATCTCAAGCACAGGCATGACGAAAATCTACATGTATAAGCTGATGATTGACATACAGCGAAACCGCCCAATAATCATGGATAGGAAAATTTTCCTTAACAAGGAGCAGTGGCGGGGAACAATAGTTGAGTTCAGCCTAGAAGGCGACTACCTCCGGGCTATGCCGAAAATCCTAGATTATTTTAAGCAGACAGCCATGGTTAACCCTTACGCTAACTTAACCTTCGTCGACCCAAAAGGCAGACTCTACAAGTTCACAAGAGTTACAACGGAAATGCCTGAACCACCAAAAGAGACTTTACCGCATCCTTATGGGGTGGATGTGGAGCTTCTTCAAAGGCTCATACAAGTGACACCTTACAACAACATGCTTGAGTTCTTGAAAAACCACTTTCACAGAGTTGGCGAAATAACAGCCCAAAAGTTTTTGGAGTTCGCTGGCATAAGCCCATCAAAAAACCCGAAGAAGCTTTCCCATGAGGAAATTGTTAGGCTAATGCATATGCTTAAACGTTTTAGAGAGTTTTTGCCTCCAGACGCAAGCTGCCTTTCACCCTTGGGCGAGGAGCTTTTGAAAGCTGGCATAATGAAGGAGTTAAAACCCGAGTTTGTGGCTGTGCATCAGCGCAAACCAGCAACTTACGCGGGGCACCCCTTCATAGTTGAGGTTGGAATCGCCTACGGTGGAGAAGTCCCGAAAAAGGAAGGTTTCGTGATTTACCGCTTCGCCAACAGAATCCCGCTCTTATACGATGAAGCCAGCGATGTCTCCGTTAAAGTGATTAATTCCATGAACTGGAGACGCTACAAGGTTACGCCAGACATGCCCATAGCCATCCTTGTCCACATTTGCAGCACAAAGGTTCCCTACAAAACAGTTGGGAAAGAGTTCATCGCGGACAGACCAGAAGTGAGAAGGGAAATAGCTAACGGACTGCGGGAAGTTGCGCGCCAAATCCAGCATTTCCTAACGCGAAAAGAACATGTGGACAGAGAACGGAAAAAGCTTGGGTTCTTCAACAAATACCTCCCGAAAATAGCGCAGTTTTCAACACAGTTAGCTGGCAAAGAAAAGCCCCCTGACGTTGAAAAACTTTTAAGGAGTTTGAGAAGGTTTGGAACAGAAGAGATATAAAACCAGTATAATTGAAAAGCGAAATGAGGTTTTAACAAGTCTGAGAAACTTCGGTTTAAAAATTTATGAGCAGCTTGACGGCGGATATTTTCCATCCATAACCATGCCGAGCCGCTCCACAGAAAACATCTACTATGACCCGCAACTTAGGCAGTTCATCCTCGGAAACAAAGAAGTTAGGAGAAGCGCCCGCAACATCCGCCACCTAAAACCCTTCACGCAGCTTGTTTGGGCTGCAGCCTTTTCCCACGAGCTTACTTCGCAGCGTAAAACGTCAACTTTAAGGGATGTTTACTACTCTGCACAAGCGTATGAAATGACTTTCAAAGATCAACAAGAATCAAACAACATAGTTACAGACCTAGAAACAGTCTTAGGATTGTCAAGGGAAGACTTCAACATTTTCCCAGAAGAACGCTCAGCAGTTTTCGGCGACCTAACAATAGAATACACCGTGCCGGGCTACGAGGGAAGAAGACTTAACTTAACATCTCACCCAGACGGCGTTCTCATCGGTCCAGCTTTGACCTCAGCGGAATTCGTGGAAACCACAGCGGACAAGGTTATAGCCATAGAAAAAGGCGGCTTGTTCACGCGCTTCATAGAGGAAAACGTGCACAAAAAGTTTAATGCAATACTCGTTTTGACGGCTGGACAAGCACCACGTGCAACAAGACATTTTATTAGGAGGTTGAATAAGGAGCTGAACCTTCCAGTTTTCATCTTCACCGACGGTGACCCATGGGGAATGCACATAGCCATGGTCATAATCTCGGGTTCTGCAAACGCCGCGCACTTGAGGGAACTGAACACGCCGGACGCAAAATGGAGCGGTGTATGGGCAACAGACATTGTGAGGTATAAGTTGCCAACTGACCCGCTGGATGAGGTTGACAAGAAGAGGCTTTTGGAACTGCAGCGTGATCCGCGGTATAAGGACCCGTTGTGGCAGAGGGAAATTAAGACTTTTATGAAAATTGGGAGGAAGGCGGAGCAGGAGGCCTTCAGCCGCTACGGTTTAACATACATTGTTGATGAGTATTTGCCAGCAAAACTCGAAGAAACAAAATAGCTGCCAAAGGGAAATTTAAAATAATTGTGCATCTCTATGTAACGGGCGTGTTAAGAGAGGAAAGCAGACATGAGCGAAGGAGGCGGTTTTGGACTAACATTAGCTGAAAAGTTCTTCGGTTTCCTACTCATCCTTATTGGCGGTTTAACCACGTACTACACGCTTACAAGCAGCAACAACCTAGGGGCTTTCACTGGGTTATTCGGTTTTTTAAGCATTTTACTTGCAGCTTTAGGAATATTTCTAATGATTGCAAAAACGGAATAACACTTTAAGCAGATGCCTTCCTTGGCCGAGTGTTTATTAAGGTATAGTTTATTTATTTCGAAGAAGTCTGGCTTGTTAGACTCACCGTAGGAGGAAGACCAAAAATGCCCATTCGCCAACCGATTGTATGCGTTCTTGGACACGTTGACACTGGAAAGACTTTGCTTTTAGACAAAATCCGCAAAACAAGTGTTCAAGCCCGAGAGGTTGGCGGCATCACACAACATATTGGGGCAAGCTTCTTTCCAGCTGAAACGCTTAAACAGCTTGTTGGCTCCATGCTTTCCATGGTTAAGGCAGAAATTGAAATCCCCGGCTTACTCGTTATCGACACACCTGGACATGAGGCTTTCACGAATTTGAGGCGAAGGGGCGGAAGCGTCGCAGACATCGCCATCCTCGTTATTGATGTGCTGCGGGGTTTTGAAGCGCAAACCTATGAGTGTATTGAAATTTTGAAGGCGCGGAAAACGCCTTTTCTTGTTGCTGCAAACAAGATTGACCGTTTACCAGGATGGAAATCTTATCCTGACACCCCTTTTTTGAAGGCTTATCAGCTTCAAGACCAGTATGTCCGTGAGGACTTAGATGCTAGGCTTTACGATATTATTGGTGTTTTTTCTCGGTTGGGTTTTAGGGCTGACCGCTTTGACAGGATAAGGGACTTCACAAAAACAATAGCTGTTGTGCCGACAAGTGCAAAAACTGGCGAGGGCATAACAGAACTTCTCATGGTTCTCGTTGGGTTAACTCAACAGTATTTGAAGAAGCGGTTGCAGACCACCGAGGGAGCCGCAAAAGGCACAGTTTTAGAGGTGAAAGAAGAACCTGGATTGGGTTTAACTGTTAACACCATAGTTTATGATGGAGTTTTGCATAGAGATGACCTAATAGTTGTTGGCGGGAAGGAAAAGCCCATTGTGACGAGAGTTAGAGCCATTTTGGTTCCGAAACCCCTAGACGAGATTAGAGACCCCCGCGACAAGTTTTCCTCTGTTGATTCTGTTTCCGCTGCGGCTGGAGTGAAAATTGTTGCGCCAGAACTTGAAGGGGCTTTGGCTGGGGCGCCTTTGTATGCTGTTCCGCAAGGAGAAGATGTGGAAAAGTATGTTAGGCTTGTTTCTGAAGAGGTTGAACGGATTAGGATTGCCACGGATGTTGAAGGCGTTGTTTTGAAGGCTGACACGCTGGGCTCTTTGGAGGCTATTGCCGAAATCCTAAAACGGAATAATGTGCCAATTCGTCTTGCAGATGTCGGCGACGTTTCAAAAAGGGACATAACCGAAGCCTCCATTGTAAAGGAACACGAGCCTCTTTATGGTGCTATATTAGCCTTTAACGTTAAAGTTTTGCCAGACGCCGAAGAAGAAGCCTTAAACAAGGGTGTCCAAATTTTTAGAGAAAAAATTATCTACCATTTGATAGACAATTACATTTCTTGGATTAGAACTCAACAAGAAGCGAAAAATGCAGAGGAATTTGAGAAAGTGGTGAAACCTGGGAAAATCCGCGTTTTGGAAGGCTACGTTTTCAGAAGGGCTAAGCCAGCAATTTTCGGCGTTGAGGTTTTGGCTGGAAGAATAAGACCACGATACGCTTTGGTAAGGGGTGAAGATGGAAAGGATTTAGGCGAGATACAGCAAATCCAAGAGAAGGGCGCAGCCTTGTCAGAGGCAAAACAGGGAATGCAGGTGGCGATTTCCATGGACAAGCCTATGGTTGGGAGACATCTTTTCGAAAAAGACATATTGTATGTGAAAGTGCCAGAGTCAGACGCAAAAGCGCTGTTAACAAAGTTTATGGATAAACTGACTGTGGAAGAGCGGGAAGCGCTGAATGAGTATGTGGCTTTAATGAGGAAGAAAACTTCGTTCTGGGCAATGTGAAACAGCATTTCATTGGAAACCGTATTTGCGCCTTGTTTCTTGCCGTTTCTTTTGATAAGCTATTTCCAACAGTTTCCTAAGCCGCCTATGAGTGTCTTCGTCGATTACGTTCTCTTTAAAAAGCTTGTCCAATTTGGTGATTTCCTCATTCAGGTGCTGCCGCTGTTGAACCCTTTCCTTGAAGTAGGAACACTTGGCTTTTTGCATTTTCCGCGAAAACCCATGAAACATCGAACTACTCCTCCTTACCCTCGCTCCTTTTCACTATGTTGTTGTCTGATAAGGAGTGTTTCTGTTTCGTAATATTCCCCGCAGAGAGAATATCTCATGCTTAGAATAACAATGAAAAACGTTCCAACAATTAATTGAAATAAAATTGTTAACGCAAATTATAGCCCGAGGAATTTTCTGGCGTTTTTTCCTAATATCTTCTTTTCGATTTCCAGCTTCAGCTTAAGCTCTACGAACTCTCTAAGCCATGTGCTTGGATTTACGAAAGGATAATCGGTGCCGAACATTACCTTACTGTTGAAAAGTTCAACCTTCAAATACGTCATCAAAGATTGCATGTTCCCAAAATATTTGGGGCGCACGCCGCTTAAATCCATGAACACATTGCCCTTATGCATCACAACAGCTATTTGCTCATCTATCCATGGCCAGCTTGGATGCGCTATGCAAATTTTTAGTTCTGGAAAGTCGGCGGCTACATCATCGAAAAACATGGGTCTTGCATACTTTAATCTGACGCCTTCCCCGCCTTTTTGTCCCGCACCAACCAGTTCGAAGCCGCCGTGGAAGAGTATGGGGATGCCGAGTTCAACGCATTTATCGTATAAAGGATAAACGCTTTTATCGTTTGGGAAAAACTTTTGGAAAATTGGGTGCAGCTTTAACCCTTTCAATTTTAAGTCCTTTACCGCCCTCTCTAGTTCTTTGATTGCCATGCGTCCTTTATGCGGGTCGACGCTTGCAAAACCGATAAATCTCTCGGGGTATTCATCGACAACTTTGGCGATGTAATCATTCGAAACTTTGTATCCGCTTGTTGTTTCGGCGTCCATGCCTAAAATAGTTATTTTGTCAACTTTCGCCTCATCATATTCACGTATCATTTCTTCGATGGATTTTGGAGAAACGTTGCTGAACGACCCAAAAACGCCAGTTTTCAAATACTCAACAGTTGGCAGGTGAGCGTGAACATCAATTATGGGATGGGATGGGGTTTTTGGAGTCAATTTTGACCACTTTGGAGATGGACTTTATCTCGTTTAACAATGTTGACATTTATGCTTATCGATATTTTATTGTTGAAATCAACTTTGTGATGAAAGTTGCTAGCTAGGTGAGACCCAATTTGTTAAATAAGAGGAAAAATTTAAGTGTTGAACTCTATTGCCTCTGTTCAGAGGCGCTTAAGTATGGAAAATTGGATGAATATTGGAAAAGCTCTAGAGGAAATTCTTAGACCTCAAACCTACCCGCTGGCGGTGAAACTAGTCAAGAATGAATCCGAATTTCCTGAACGAACAAGAAGACCAGAACAGAAGTTGGCTGTCTGCCAAGCCCTAACCATAAGCCGCAGATACGGTTGGACCATGGGAATAACTGAAAAAGACAGTGGATGTCCAGGAGCCAGCCTAGCCTATGGCTGGACCAAACTCGCCGATGAAAACACTATGGCGCAGTTCTTTCTTGGAGCCGGATACGCCTCAAATGAAGTAGCGGCAAAAAGTATCGTCGAGAACATGGATCGTTTGGAACCAGGCAAATACGGCGGCTTAGTTATCTCGCCTTTGACAAGGACAAAGATTGTTCCAGATGTCATTCTGGTTTATGGAAATCCCGCCCAAATCATGCGGTTGATCCAAGGTGCCATGTATAAGGAAGGAAAGAGAATTAGAAGCGAATTAACTGGAATGCTTGCCTCATGCACTGGAGGAATCATCAGAACATTCAACACAGGCGAGTATCAGGTGGTTGTGCCCGGAAACGGAGATCGTGTTTTCGCAGTCACATATGATGATGAAATGTTGTTTGCTATCCCTGCAACAAGGGCTGAGGACATAATTGCTGGCATGAGGGCACAGCAAATCGCAAAATATCCTATTCCCACCGCTCTGCAGACGCCACCGCCCTTCCCCGAATTATAATTTTGGGTTTGAGGGTTAAAATGGGTAAATCATATGATGGTGTTTTAGGTGTCATAAGTTTTGCTTTCGGTGGAGCTTTTCTGCTTTTCGACATTTTTCAATTCCTTAACGCATTAAATGACCTTGGCATTGGTGAAGAAGGAGCCACATTTTTCGGCGTCATTATCGGTTTTATAGCGTTTCTGTTGATTGGTTTGGGCCTTATGCTAATGCTCCAAACTGCGCACAACCAAGAAACGCCGAAAGTTGAACAATAAAAATGAATGAAATGTTAGGATAGTAGGTGTATGTTTCCTATGCGTATGTTTTTTAGGTGTTTTTCTGCTGCTTTTTGGCATTCTATGGCTTGTTTTTTGCTGGTTGTTGGCAAATCGTTCATTACATAGCATGGATAAAACGCCAGTAGCGTGTAGGGAATTTCTGGATTTATTTGGCTTATGAATTTGGCTATGTTTTCCACTTCCTCAGCATCCACATAGCTTGGCACAAGCAGCGTGCTCGCCGTTAAAAGCGGCAGTTCCGCTCTCCTGCCATAATATTTTTTGCCTATCACGCGAAAGTTTTCTAAGGCTGGCTTGTTAGAAACTCCACACAAGGCAATGGCTAATTCTTCACTCCAAGCCTTTAAGTCGAATTTTATGTTGCCGCCGCTTTTTAGGGCAATTTCTGCGGCTTCCTCAGCCAATTTTGGGTTCATGTAGCCGTTTGTTTCCCAGCAGACTCGCAGGATGCGTTTTTCTGTTTTCGCCTTTTTAGTGGCTATGCGGCTTGTTTCAATAGAATGGGGCATCTGCGGGGACGGGTCGCCTCCAAAATAGCATATACAAGAAACACGCTCATTGACTTTGGAGGCTAATTCTTCGGCGCTTAAAACTGGTTTATGTTTTACTGAAAGGTTGCGGTAATGCCAGTTCTGACAAAAAAGGCAGTCGTAACTGCAAGCGCCGTAAAAAACCGCCAAATTAGAATAGCCATACTCTGCAGAAGGCTTATAGGCGTATTGCGGATAACCGGCACCAGTGCACCCCGGACAAAACCACCAGCTAACACAGTTCGTGGGCAAACCATCATAATACCATTCCAAAACGCCTTTCTCCGCTGTCCCGCCAAAACGAACCAGGCGACCATCAACGTTCCAAACAAGTCCACAAAAACCGCTATTACCAACACCAATAACACAGCTGTTGGCGCAAACACCGCAAGGCAGTCCTTCTTTGTCTTTGGGCGGTTTAGGAGGCAAACCGTAAACGGCTCTGCTTTTCGCGTGAACCTCAGCGGTTATTGATAGTGCTTGTTCTGGTTTAGCTCTTATACATTTTAGGCAGACGCCGAGATTTTCGGATATCGTAGGCGATTTTTCTCCGCAAACCCTGCATTTTCCCATAACAAACTCAAAATAAACTAGAGCTGAACACGCCTAAAAATCTATAGAGAAGTATCCAATTTACAAAGCTGAAGCCTTCTAAATTTGACGCAAAAACCTAGAGGGGGTCTAGCCTATTACAACAGAAAAACTCCAATAAATGTTAGCCTCCGCCAACAGGCGGGATAATCGCCAAAACATCACCATCAACAAGCCTTGTTTTAAGCCCGTCAAGCGTCGAGGCGCTCCTGCCGTTTATTAAAAGTTGAAGAAAACCCTTAACGTCGCCAGTCTTGCTGTCATAAACATAATCCACAAAGCCTTTACCATAAACTTCAGCCAAACGCCTAAGAACAGCATCCACCGTAACAGTTTCGCCATCTGTAAACTCTAGGGTTTCCTCCCGTTTGCCAACAATTTCCCTTAAGGTAGTGAAGAAACGCACCGAAACCCGCATGGTTCACGCACCAAAAATAACTTTTGCAAGCCAAAATTTAAACTGTTACGTGCAAATAAGCCTACAAGAAAAGAGGCTAAGCGAAAATGGATGCATTGACTCTTTTCGCCATAGCCATCAGCCTAGCATTAGACGCCTTCAGTGTATCAATAGCAAGCGGGATGCAAACAAAAAGCGTCGCCTTAAAAATGGCAACATCCTTCGGAGCATTCCAAGCCATAATGCCACTAATAGGCTGGTCTGCGGGAATCGAACTCTTAGATTTAATTTCTGGAGTTGACCACTGGGCAGCCTTCATCATCTTAAGCATAATTGGCTGTAAAATGATTTACCAAGCACTCAAAAAAGAAAAGCCACAGAAAAAACAGCTAAACCTCTACACTTTACTATTCTTATCCATCGCCACAAGCATAGACGCTTTGGCGGCTGGTTTAAGCTTCGCATTCCTAAAAATCTCAATCCTCACGGCAATAACAGTCGTCGGAGCAGTCACATTCGCATTATCTTTCTCCGGCGCCCTTTTCGGCAACAAACTAGGCGAAACATTCTTAGACAAGGTTGAGGTTGCGAGCGGCTTAATTTTGATCGGCACAGGAACAAAAATTGTGATTGAACACTTAGCTTAATATCGCAGCATATAAGCTATCGCGTTTAAGCGTAAGGTAAGGTTTATATTTTAGTGCATTTTGCTATTCGGAGTAGAAAGTAACATTCTAACCCTAAAAGGAGGATTTGATATGGCTTACTTAACAACAACAGCCTCAGGACAACCAGTCCTCATACTAAAAGAAGGAACAACAAGAAGCCGCGGAAGAGAAGCGCAAAGAAACAACATAATGGCAGCGCGCATAATAGGCGAAGTATTAAAGACAACCCTTGGACCCCGCGGAATGGACAAAATGCTCATCGACAGCCTAGGCGACATAACAATAACAAACGACGGCGCAGCAATCCTAGACGAAATAGAAGTTGAACATCCAGCAGCAAAAATGATGGTGGAAATCGCCAAAACCCAAGACGACATGGTCGGCGACGGAACAACAACCGCCGTCGTCCTAGCAAGCGAACTCCTAAAAAGGGCTGAAGAACTCCTAGACCAAAACATTCACCCAACAATAATCGTAAGCGGCTACAGAAAAGCAGCCCAAAAAGCAATGGAAATCATAAACAAAATCGCAATGCCAGTAGACATAGAAGACCGCGAAACACTGAGAAAAGTGGCGTTAACCTCCATGGCAAGTAAAGCCGTCGGACCAGCAAAAGAGCACTTGGCGGAAATAGCCATAGACGCCGTAAAACAAATAGTTGAACAACGCGGAGACAAACGCGTAGCAGACATAGACAACATCCAAATAATAAAGAAAACGGGAAAAAGCCTCCTCGAAACCCAACTCGTCAAAGGCGTAATAATAGACAAAGAAGTCGTCCACGCCGGCATGCCCAAAAAAGTGGAAAAGGCTAAGATAGCGTTGCTTGACTGCCCATTAGAAATTGAAAAAACAGAGTTCAGCGCCGAAATACGCATACGAGACCCAACACAAATGAAGGCTTTCCTAGACCAAGAAACAAAAATGCTCAAAGAAATGGTTGACAAAATAAAGGCTTCAGGCGCAAACGTGGTTTTCTGCCAAAAAGGCATAGACGATATGGCACAACACTTCCTAGCCAAAGAAGGAATCTTAGCAGCGAGAAGAGTCAAACAGTCAGACATGGAGAAACTGGCAAGAGCCACAGGCGGAAGAATAATCACAGACCTAGACGATTTAACGCCGCAAGACCTAGGCGAAGCAGAACTCGTCGAAGAACGCAAAATAGGCGAAGACAAAATGATTTTCGTCGAAGGCTGCAAAGACCCCCGCTCAGTCGCCATCCTCATCCGCGCTGGGCTCGAAAGAATGGTTGACGAAGCAGAAAGAGCCATGACAGACGCCCTATCAGTAGTGTCAGACGTAATAGAAAACAACAAAATAGTTGCTGGTGGAGGCGCCGTTGAAATAGAAATAGCCAAAGAACTACGCGATTACGCCACAAAAGTCGGCGGAAGGGAACAACTCGCCATAGAAGCCTTCGCAGACGCAATCGAAATAATACCGAGAACGCTAGCGGAAAACGCTGGACTAGAACCCATAGACATAATAGTTGAACTCAGAGCCGCCCACGAAAAAACAGACGGAAAATACATGGGAGTAAACGTATTCGCAGGAAAAACAGAAAACATGCTGAACAACGGCGTAGTCGAACCAGTCATCGTCAAAGAACAAGCAGTAAAAAGCGCCGCAGAATCCGCATCCATGATACTCCGCATAGACGACGTAATAGCAGCAACAAAACCAAAAGAAGAAAAAGGACCCGGAAAAATGCCATCCGAAGAAGGCGAAAGCGAAGAATACTAAAACCCCAAACTTTTTCTAACAAACGCCCAATTTCCCTCTTCACAACATAAAAACATATTTATCTCCTAGAAGAGAATCATTTTCGACGCTCCGGTAGTATAGTCCGGTCAAACCTTACTAAGACATCTTGTAAAGGGACCATGTATAGCGGCCTCTCGAGCCGCGGACCCGGGTTCAAATCCCGGCCGGAGCACTAAATTTTAGCATGTTTTATAAACAATAATGTTGTGTTTGTGTTGATTGTCAGATAATAAAATTTATATTAAGTATTGCGATAAAAGAGTCAGTTGGTGCATGAGTTGGGAGGTCCCTCTGAACGCGAATATGTAGAGAAACTTGCCAAAATAAAACAGAAACTGAACCAAAAAGTCGAAGACGTAAAGAAACAGTTTGAAAAGATTGAAAAGGCTAAAGTGGATTTGCTGAAGAAACGAAAGAGATGAAGCATAACTTTGAACGTGAGGTGTCGAAGATGCAAAATGACATAGGAAAGTCGAAGGACTTAGCGCCTGAGTCCAAGAGGAGACTGCGCTTAGAAATTGATGCTCTCAAAAGCGAAATTAGAGAACGGTACGCTGATCTAGAAATGCGGATTACTGAATCTATTGCACCAGCGTGACTTCAAACTTGGAGAAAAGAACCAAACCTAAGAAATAATTCGTTCCAAGGTTAGAATTTGAAATGAAGAAAGTTCTTCGTAAACAGAAATCTGCATATGCACTAAGTCTAATACTTTGCCTAATAGGAGTAGCCTCCATCTTAGCCACTTTATGGAAGACATACCCTCAGCTTTCCATAAGCGAAGATCCTTTCTCGACTTTTTTGTCGCTTCTTTGGACAGAAAAAATTTCTATTATGTCATGGCTTGAATTCAAACTCATATACCTCATTATTTTGGGAAACGCCATGCTGATTTCAGGAGCAATCCTATTGATTTTAAGCCGACAATGGCTCCTTATTCCCGGAAAAACAGTGTGGTTTCAATGCCCATTCTGCAAAAAGAAGTGGAGGTCAACTGGAGACAAAGCACTCGTCCATTGCCCTTATTGTCGTCAACTAGTTCACCCGACAATCACCGAAAAATAGTTGCGCGTGTTGTAAACCTACGGTTGAGAAGTTACATGTGTTTTTCAAGAGGGAACACCTTATAATCGGTTTAGGCGATAAGCATTTGGTTGGAGGCAACGCCCATTGATTAAGAAAATATTGATGGATAAGCCCATTGTGGAGATCGATGGGGACGAGATGGCTCGGGTGATGTGGGCTTGGACGAAGAATAGGCTTATTCTTCCTTACGTAGATTTGAAGGTTGAATATTATGACCTTCACATAAAGAAGAGAGATGAAACCAACGACCGCGTTACGGTGCAGGCGGCTGAGGCTGTCAAAAAATGGGGTGTAGGCGTCAAATGTGCAACGATAACGCCTAACGCTGAACGTGTAAAAGAATATAATTTAAAGAGAGAGTGGAAAAGCCCAAACGCCACAATTAGGAACATACTTGACGGCACAATCTTCAGAGCCCCCATAACCCTGAGCAACATACCACCAGCAGTGAAGTTCTGGAAAAAACCGATAATCGTTGCAAGACATGCCTTCGGCGACATATATGATGGCGTAGGCATTAGATTCAACGGACCGGCAGAGGCGGAGGTTGTGGTTAAGCAGAGCAATGGGAAGGAGCTTAAGGCTAAATTTCCCCGACTAAGTGGAGCGGGTGTCATTCAAGGCATTTATAACATTGACGCTTCAATTGAAAGTTTCGCTAGGGCTTCTTTCAGATATGCATTAGAAAACAAGTTTGACATTTGGTTCGCAGCAAAAGACACAATTTCAAAGGTTTATGACGGCAGATTTAAGGAGATATTCCAAAGCGTGTACGAAAAGGAGTTTAAGGAAAAATATGAAAAGGCTGGATTAAATTACCGTTATTTCTTAATAGATGATGCTGTAGCTAGGGCGGTTAGGTCTGAGGGTGGGTTCGTTTGGGCTTGCAAAAACTTCGACGGTGACGTGTTCTCAGATTTCGTAGCCGCAGCTTACGTGGGCAGCCTAGCCTTAATGACCTCAACCCTTTTCTCGCCTGAAGGCTATTTCTTGTCTGAGGCTGCGCATGGCACAGTCCAAAAACATTACTACAAGTACTTGAAGGACGAAAAGACTTCGACAAACCCAACAGCTATAATATTCGCTTGGGCTGCAGCTTTGAAAAAAAGAGGCGAGTTAGACGACATAAAAGAGTTGGTTGATTTCGCTGACAAACTGGAGACTGCTGTAAGGTTGACGATAGAGAGGGATAGAATAATGACAGTTGACACCGCCAAAGTTTCCGAGCCACCAATAAAAAGAGCCGTCAGCACCGAAGAGTTCATTGAAGCTGTAAAGAAAAATTTAGAGAAAATTCTCCATTAACCCAACTTTTTAGTCGTTTTTAGTTTAGCCAAGACTTTTTCTCTAAGAGACTTGAAATAGAGCAGGATTAACCCAAACGTTGAAGCTGCAACAAAGATGTAAAACACACCGTCAAGAACACCCATCATCCTTGCACCTATTAGGGGTTCAGGCGTGTTTCCGCCGAGAAAAATCCAGTGGTTTAAACCCATCTGCGGGAAAACCACGTAAAACGGAAGGTCTGCCACCCCAAATAAGCCTAAAATTTTTAATGCAATCTGTTTCTTGTTTCCGAAGCTTGTTTTAAGCAGGATTATGGCTAGAACCCATGAAGCAATATTTGTAGTCAATGAGCCCCCGAGAAGCATCATGCCATATGCAAATGAAACGTACGCAAGCCCATCTATCATGGTTAAGCCCAAAACAAACTGTGAGGTTATGGCGATTTGAGGGTAAATTTGCAAGTAAGCTATCTGCATGTAAGTGAGAGTTCCGCCCATAATAGTTCCCCATAATGCGTGACCAAGTTCGTGAATGAAATCCATCACAATGCCTAGAGGAACGAATAGAGCGGTAGGCAAAAGGAAAGCTTTGCAGCTTGCGCCTATTCCTAATTTGGGGAATAAAAATTTCCATAGAAACAACAGAACCAGAAAAGAAATGACGGACCAGAACACGAAATTTAACGCAAAGTTTGTTGCCACGTATTCTGTTGAACCGTCTAGAGAGGTTATTCGCCAAACAAGAGGATAACCATAATATTTGTTTTCAGGTATGCCAATCTGTCTCTTATTTTCAAAGAGCCCAGTGGCTAGAGAGGCTATAACTCCGCAAGCTAATGCCGCAAATAGGAGTTTTAGGAGAGGATTTTGCAGCTTAATCATGAACTCACCTTAATGCTTTATGGTAAGCATCCTCATTGATAATTCCATGTTTTAGAACAGTAACCGAATAATTTTTAGGGTGCAAAACACTCTTCCTAAAAGTGCCGATGAAGAATTTACCTGTCTGAAAGATGATGCACCCTGGGGTATCTGAGGCACAAACAACTTTTCGCCTAAGAAATAATCTTCTTTCTAATCAAGTACCAAATGAGAATTAAACCAGTTGCGAGTAGGACAAGCCCAGAAAGCATTGACGCTGCATAGCCTACTTCAAGAACCTCTAGAAGCACATAAACTACATATGTGGGTCCAGCAAAAGTTAGTAAAACAGCCAGCAACACCAACAAAGTTTTCCGCATTTTTGAGTTTGTGTCAAACTTTACCATGCTGCCACATCCACGCAGATTCTCTATGATGATTTCTCTTATAACCCTTCCTTCACCTCGTTTCCAAAGGCTTTCATCAAGAATTTGAAAATAGAGAAACCTGCGCCACGGTCAGCGGTAAAGCCTGTTGTTGCACCTAAAAGGCATATGCCTTCCAAGCCTTGTTCTTTTGCCAGTCCCAGCATTAAACCTGTGGCTCCAGCGATTCTGCCTTTGCTGTATAATACTGCTCCCTTTTCCATAAATTCCATTGCCAGCCTAGGTGAAGTTGCAGCCACATACACTTGTGTTTTTTCTTCTGAGGTGGGTACTCCGCCTATTGTAATGAGGAAGTTGCAGCCAAATTTCTTTATGAAATTTAATATTTCGCTGCAAACACTGTAATGCGCCAAAACATCGTCAATTGAGGGTTGCGTGTCCCCGGTCATTATTATGAAGTCGTTTTTCTCCATGGGCGCGCCGTAAAACTCGTATTTTGGCAGGTGACAGATGCCCTTAGGGTCGACAGAAACGTAATCTGGGAAGGAAGGCGAATATAACTCAGCAAAAGGCTTCGCCCCACAAAATTTAATTAAAAGATGCACTGCAATCTTGCCAACATTGCCGAAGCCTGGAAGACCCTGCACAAAAACGGGATTTTCAAGAACTGGATTGTGGAATTGGCGGAAATAGGGCTTATCCATGATATTGAACCAAACTCGATAAATGGTATATGCAATAATAAACCTTTCCCAACTTCCTAAAAACATTTAAGAAAGCATGTATTCAGCATAAACATAGCGGGGTGGGGTAGCCAGGATTAACCCGCTGGGCTCATAACCCAGAGATCGGTCGTTCAAATCGACCCCCCGCTACCAAAAACAACGATTTGATTTTGAAGTTCAAAATTAGAAAGAAGTTCGTGGGCAAAGTCACGGTTGTTGATGCTTGCTTTGACAGTTTTTAAATTTCGTTTAGCGACAGTCCTGTTAGTCGAGAGTCGCCACAGTAGATTGTTTCACCGTTAACGATTATGTTTTCCAGCTCGAGAAGTTGGTGCCACAGTTTTGCTTCCGCAATTTTCTGTCGTAAGCTTTCTTTTGCTTTTTCAATTGTTTCAAGCCTTTCAACATCCGACACTTCTAATAGGTTGATTCGAATGGTTTTTTCCTTTTTTCTTGCTCCCATGATGACACCTTCCGGGGATAAATATATTATATCTTAATAAAGCCGTTCTTTCTGAAATCGATATATATCGCATCCATGATACATGTAACATGTTTAAACTGCTCGTGGAGAAAAAGAAAATAATAAATTATTTACGTTTGTCATAAAGATAAAAGTGACCGAAATGAATATTGACACGGTTGAAAACGCGCTTTTCTCCGTTACTGTTAATCCCGTTCTTAAATACTTGATTAGCCGCTTTGATAAAGAATGCCCTAAAGACGGCGACCTCCTCCTAAACTCCTTAAAAGACTTTTTAGGAGAAAATGTTAATCTTTGCCCAACATGTCTGCACATAAGCGGCAAAATAGCGAAACCGTTTTATGAAATGGGAAGCCGCCTTTTACATGTAGACAAGAATTTCATGCGCAGCCAATTTTTAAACAAGCAATATGGCGAGGCATGGCTTAGAGGCTTCGGCTTAATGATGAAAGGCATAGAAAAATACGGTGTACGAGTGCCCTTCACCCCAGCCGGACCATTCGAAATTGTTTGGAACTTCACATATCAATGTAATTTGAGGTGCAAGCACTGTTATGAAGACGCTGGAAACGGAAAACGAACCGAACTCTCAACAGAAGAGGCAAAACAAGTTTTGGATAAACTCTCGAAAATTGCCGGCATAGGCTTGCCAGCCCTCTCCTTCAGCGGTGGCGAACCCCTCATAAGAAGAGACTTCTTTGAAGTTGCAGCTTACGCGAAAAAGCGAATAGGTTATGTTAGCATAGCCTCCAACGGCACACTAATCACAAAAAATAACGCAAAGAAAATCAAAGATGTGGGAATCGATTACGTTGAGATAAGCGTTGATGGAGCATCACCCACATTACACGACGCGTTCAGGGGGACACCGGGCGCCTTTGAAAGAGCAATGGAAGGCGTTAGGAACTGCGTAGAGGAGGGCATAGACACTTGCATCGCAACAACTTTACATAGAGACAACCTATCTGAACTCAACAAGCTTATAGACCTCTCAAAAAGTCTAGGCGTGAGGTTCATGCATTTTAATTACATTCCAACTGGTAGAGCAAAGGAGTATGTTGAACTTGATTTGACTCCTGAAGAAAGACTTCATGTGCTTGAAACAATAGGGAAAGAAATTGTTGGATTGTATTTGCAAGCCAAAGAGGAGCAGTTGAAATCTGGAAAATCGAATATCAAAGTTGACAGGTTTTTCAGCACAAGTCCACAATATGCAAGCGTAACAAAGGAACTTTCGAAAAAATGCGGCGAAAAATTCATGGTTGAAGCCCATTACGCGGCAAAACAGGGAATAGAAAGCGTAGCCAACTTTCTGGGAGGATGCGGAGCTGGACGACTATACTGCTGTCTAGAGCCCAACGGAGACATAAAACCATGTGTCTTCTTCCCAACAAACAAGGACACGGTTCTCGGCAACATGTTGAAGGATAATTTCGAAGAAATATGGGATAACCACCCACTTTTGTGGAGGCTCCGCGTGAGAGAGATACTGCAAGATTATGTGGTTGATGAAAAACGCGTTGGTTGCGGAAGCTGCCCAGACAAATACATTTGTGGAGGATGTCGAGCAAGAGCCTACAGTTACTTCAATGGAAACGTTAATGCGCCAGACATAGGCTGCATTCATAACAAGCCTTTATGGGAAAAAATTGTTGGAACAAGAAGACGTTAGGCTTTACCCTTTTCTTCTTTACCAAAATACTTTGTCCACTTAAGCTTCCGCGCATCTCTCCGTAGGTTTAAGGAGCTTTTTCTGCATTTGCTTGAACAGAACCATAAAATTGCCCCATCATTCCTAACATACATCATGCCTGTCCCCGCTGGAAAGTCGCTTCCGCAAAATGAGCATTTCCTAGGTTTAGGCAATGGTGACCACCTTCAAATCATTATAGGTCATGGCTATGTCGTGATTTTCTTTGCTTCCCTCTCGGTTTCCCGCAGCATCAAAATGTCTTGAACACGCACCGGACCCTTAACATTACGTGTTATAATACGTCCCTTATCTCTTCCCTCTAGGATACGCACTCTAACCTGTGTAATTTCCCCCGTTACTCCAGTTCGTCCAATAATTTGGATTACTTCAGCGGGTGTAAGTTCTTCTTCAGCAGCCTTTTCTTCCTTGCTCATCACTTAGCTCCTCTTTTCACCTTCTCAACTCTTGCAACTATTTCCTTAACCAGACCAGCAGCTTCACCTTCGTTGACTATGCAAGCGGAAGCAGCGGAAACATCAATGCCCACTGCTTTGCCGAGATTTTCTTTGCTTGGAACAAACACGTATGGAATTTTCCTTTCCTCGCAAAGAAGCGGCAAATGCGCCACCACCTCAGGCGGGTCAACATCTTCAGCTATAACAACAAGTTTGGCCTGAGCCCTTTCAACAGCCTTCGTCGTTTCGTTTGTGCCTTTCCTAACAGTTCCCGTTTTGGCGGCGATTTGCAGGGCTTCATAGGCAGCGTCTGCAATCTCCTTCGGAACCTCAAATTTTACGTAAAATGGTTTGGACATGCGCCTCACCCTTCAAGTGCATGTTTTATCAACACTCCTTATTTATGAAGGTTTCGACTAAAATTGAACTGTAAAAGCGTCACTCCCAAAAATAATGTAGAAAGGTTTAAATAAAATCATTCGTTGAACCATTCTCACTTTTAGTGAGGGGAACATAAAAGTTTGCAGAGACTAGGCCGAGTCCTACACATTACTCCAAGTCTAAACATCATAGTGAAAATTGAAAACCTCCCGAAAATCGGCGAAGATGTTGTCGACGAGAATTTGAAAACCGTTGGAAAAGTTTTCGACATACTCGGCCCAGCATCTTCGCCCTACGCAGTGGTGAAACCCGCAACTCGCGAAATTGAAAGATTAGTGAATAAGATTCTTTACGTGTCCCCTCCTCAGAGGAGAAAGGGGAAGATTTGAATGAGTGGAGATGAAGAAGAGCATGAAAGTTCAGATTCTACGATGCCGCCTCACCAAGCTGAACCCGTGAAGATTCAATGTTGCCCCGAATGCGGCAGCACACGAATAATGCGCGATTACGAATGCGCCGAAATGGTCTGCATGGACTGCGGCTTCGTTATAGCCGCAAAAATAGCTGATAGGGGACCAGAATGGAGGGCTTTCGACGATGAGCAAAGGTCTAAGCGGACGAGGGTGGGTGCGCCTTTAACTTTTACAATCCACGATAAAGGCTTATCGACAATGATTGATTGGCATGACAGAGACATATATGGAAAGAGCTTGTCTCCGGGGCAAAAGGCACAGGTTTACCGCCTTAGAAAATGGCAGCGCCGCATAAGGGTTTCAGACGCTACGGAGCGTAACTTGGCCTTCGCACTTTCTGAAATCACTAAAATAGCCAACAATTTAAGCCTTCCAAAAAACATCCTTGAAACAGCCTCAATCATATATAGGAAAGCTGTAAAAGAGCGCCTTATTCGCGGAAGATCCATTCAAGGCGTGACGTCAGCGGCAATTTATCTAGCCTGCAGGCAATGTGGGGTAGCCAGAACATTAGAGGAGATAGCCCAAGCATCAAACGTCAGTAAGAAAGAGGTTGGGCGCAGCTATCGTTTCTTGATAAAAGAGCTGAATTATTCTATACCACCACTTAAACCAAGCCAGTACATAACTAAATTTTCAAATCAGCTGACAATGCAGGGAAAAGTTGAGGAAATAGCCCATAAAATACTGACCGCCGCAAAGGAACTTAAACTCACCTCTGGCCGTGGTCCAACGGGCATAGCAGCCGCAGCAAGCTACATAGCGTCTGTTTTGACTGGAGAGAGAAAGACGCAGAGGGAGATAGCTGAAATAGCTCAAGTCACCGAGGTCACGATTAGGAACCGTTATAAAGAGCTTGTTGAACGTCTAATGTTCCAGATAACCATCTAAGCTTCCACTCTTTTTTCATTAAGCTTCAGCACATCTAAACAGCCTTAGAGAACATCTTCTTCGTTTGGCGGTTCATCTTCATGCAGTAGTGTTGTTTCGCCGAGTTCCTCCAAAAATTCTTGTGGAATTTTATCCTTAAGGGTTGTAACTTCCTTCCTCAGTTTGTTAACTTCATTTTCTAAATCCTTTGCCTTCTCGCTTAGTTCAACGATTTCTTTAAGTTGTTTAACCTCTTCTAGGAGAGCGTTTTTCTCCTTTTCTAAAGCTTTAATTTTGTCTTCTAGTTTGGTTTTCATTTTGATAACTTGCATGTTCTTACCTCGCCCTTGTTTCTTCTTTTTGTGTGCTTAATGGATTAATAATTTGCCCCAAAAACAATAGCGACTGCAAAAGGCATTTTAGATATGAATGCTATAGTACTAAGGGGAGGCGTGCAGTTTGGTTAATTGTCCAAAATGCGGTGCTGAGGTAGCGTCTCCTGTCAAAACGTGGTCTATGCCTAGAAAACCTTTGAAGGAGGGGGAGGCGCCCAAGCTTACAATGGGGCTGTTTACTTGTCCAAAGTGTAATGCTAAGTTTAGAGCAGCATTGGAAGTGGAAACCAAAATAGAAGAGACAGTAAGTATTAAAAACATGGTAGAGAGAATAAAAGGAATAAAGGGAGAGCTCATGCAAACTTTGAAGAATCTACGCGAAAAAATAAAAACTTTGGAGACTGAACGCGCAAACTTAATGATTGAAATTGAAAAGTTAAAAAAAGTTGCAGAATCAAGAGTTAGTGCTCTCGAAAGTGAAGTGAGCATGCTACGAGAAGAAGTAAAATCTCTCAGAGAACTTTTGGGCTACACGGAAGAAATGGAAAAATAGCTAGAGTAAGGTTACACCTAAGCCTTGAGTGCAAAAGCGCATAGAAGCTTAAGAAACACGCTTTAAATATTTCTGATAGTACTCCTGAGCCTTGGCTACGGCTCTTTCCGGATTCTCCAGTATCAAATATTTTTCGTCAGGTGAAATTTTTTGGCACTCACCAAAATACTCCACGACTTTTTTCACGTCACCCTCGTAAATCGCCAAGCCTCCAGCAACTCTGAACCACCACTTTGCCTTGATGAAATCCTTATCTTTTAGGAATTTTTTGGCTTTTTCAGCCGCATCCTTCATTGTCACACCTATCTTTGTCGGGTCAAGAAACATTACGTCGATTAAGGCTTCGTAGGCTTCTTTATCATCTGCGCAAATTTGTTCAAGGTCCGTCATTGTTTTTTCGGTTTTCTTTTTTCCTTCTTCCTTCTTTTTCCGTTTGAAAATGTCTAGCAATCCCATAACATTCCCTTTTCTGCCTAGATTTAACACATCTTGAATTGTTTTAATGTATATTGTAGCAGATAATTTTAAAGGTTTATCCATACACTCTATAGGGTATGCCATACAAGTTCACCTTCGATCTTTCAAAAGTTCCACGCTTATTCTTCACAGAAATTGCTAGAGTCAGCCATCAGAGGGGCATGCATAAAAAGGTTGGTATGGCCGCGCAGAAAATGATAGAAAAGTTCAAGATTCAAGAGGCAACTGGTCTTAATCTGTCAGACGCAGTTCTTCTCCTTCAAGATTTCATTGACATGCAAGCAAGGAACATTTTGGAGAGGGATAAATTTGTGCAAACAAAAAGGCGAGCGCTTTTTCTTCCACACTGCTCCAGAAAGTACATGGATAACCGTTGTAAAGCAACTTTTAACCCTAACATACCCTCCTACATTTGCGCGCATTGCTCCCCAGACTGCCTAATTAACAGAGCTGTTTCATTCTCTGAGAAGAAAGGCTACGATGTTTACATTCTGCCAGGGAGTTCTTGCATATCAAAAATTTTGAAGGAAAAAGGGTATGAAGGAGTTGTGGGAGTCGCATGCGGCGAAGAATTGAGGGTGGCCGGGCAAATGTTGGAAACTTTTGGGTTAACTGGACAGGCTGTCCCTTTAATAAAAAATGGGTGTGCAAACACCTTTTTCAACTTTGAAACTTTAGCGAACGTACTTTAAGAAAGTTACTTCACAAGCTCCCTTTTCTTCCAACGCAAGTTCTTACTTCTACAGTTTCTGCATTTCACAGCGGTTGCAGCATTCCTTGCCCCACACTCGCGGCATATCTTCATATAGAGCCTATGCTTTTGGGCTATAGTTTTCTTGAAAGGATCCATTATTGGCATTTTACGCAACCTCTGCGCGGGCTTACAACAAAGAAAAAGCCACATATATTTTTTGCCGTTGCTTTAGACGCGGAGAAGTTTCGCCAGCAACTCCGCTACATCGCTTGGTTTTTCAGCAACTTTTACCCCAGCGTTTTTGAAAGCATCAATCTTACTTTCAGCTGTTCCAGCCTTGCCAGTTACTATTGCACCAGCATGCCCCATGCGTTTTCCAGGCGGAGCGGAACGCCCAGCAATGAAGGCTACAACTGGCTTCGGATAATTTTGTTTTGCGATATACTCGGCTGCTAGTTCCTCTAGGTTGCCACCAATCTCACCTATTAAGACAACTGCTTTGGTTTGATGGTCTTTCTCAAACATTTTTAACGCGTCTATAAAGTTCAACCCGGTTATTGGGTCTCCTCCCAACCCTAGGCATGTGGATTGCCCCAAATTTTGTCTGGTTAAGCCAGCGGCTATTTCGTATGTAAGTGTTCCGCTCCTTGAAACAATGCCCACCATACCGGGCTTAAAAATTTGGGCTGGCATTATTCCAAGCTTACACTCTCCAGGGGTTATAATTCCCGGAGTGTTTGGTCCAATGATAGTTGCTTTGACTTGCTTCGCATAGTCCATGATGGTCATCGCGTCTTTTATTGGAATGTGCTCAGTAATTATTACGACATTTCTTATTTTGCTATCTAGAGCTTCTAGAGCCGCGTCTGCTGCAAAAGGGGCTGGAACAAAAATGATAGAGGCATCTGCCGGATGCTTTTCGCGAGCCTCTTCTACGGTGTCATAAACTGGGACGCCGTGAATTTGGGTTCCGCCTTTTCCCGGAGTTACACCAGCCACAATTTTTGTTCCATAATCTAACATGAGTTTTGTGTGAAAACTTCCTTGCGTTCCAGTTATTCCTTGAACGATGACGCGTGTTTTTCTGTTGACTATTATTCCCAAAAGTTCACCCCTTTTGCTTTGAGATTTCAACAACACGCTTAGCTGCTTCTTCCATGCTTTCTAAAACTTGGATTCCAGCCTCTGTCAATACCCGTTTTCCTTCTTCCTCGTTCGTGCCAACGAGCCTAATAACCATGGGTTTTGCCACTCCAACAGCCTTTTTCGCTTCCAAAATTCCTCGGGCAACTTCGTCGCACCTAGTTATTCCACCCAAGATGTTTATGAAAAGCACTTCAACGTTAGGGTCTGAAAGCACTATTCTAAGCGCTGCAGCTATCTTGTCTGAAGGGGCACCACCCCCAACATCTAGGAAGTTCGCTGGTTTTCCGCCAAAGTATCGAATTGTGTCTAATGTGGCCATCACCAAGCCCGCGCCGTTTCCTATAACGCCTATATTCCCATCCAACTTGACATATGCCAAATCGTTCTTTAAAGCCTCCAATTCTTGGGGGGTAAGCTCGCTTTCCACTTCAAGGAGCCTTTTTTTGTATTCTGGATGCCTAAATAACGCGTTGTCGTCTATTATTATGCGAGCGTCTGCTGCCACAAATTTTCCATCAAGTGTTTCTACAAGCGGATTCATTTCAATTAATTCTGCATCATGATCCACGCAAGCAGAGTAAAGCCTCTCAAAAATTCTTCCCAGCTCAACAAGTTGGTCGCCAGCATAACCAATTCTTTTTGCGATTTGCCTAGCCTTGTACAGCTTAAGACCTTGTTGCGAACTCACAAAGATCTTGACCACGCTTTCTGGTTTCTTTTGAGCTACTTCCTCAATCTCCATCCCACCAAAAGCCGAGGCAATGGCAACATAGCTTCGCTTGAATCTATCTATCGTTACACCGAAGTAAATTTCCTTCTTCACATCCAGTTTTTCTTCAATCCAAACACTCTTTACGGGCATACCCTTAATCTGTATACCTATGAGCTTTCCAGCCGCTTCCTCTGCCTCTTCAGCAGAGTTGGCGAAAACTATTCCACCAGCTTTTCCTCTCCCTGCTACAAGCACTTGTGCTTTGACGGCCAATGGGGGCTTCAGTTTTGACGCTATTTCGCGGGCTTGTTTGGCGTTTGTTGCTAGTTCTCCCCGCGGTGTCGGTATTCCATATTCTGCGAGTATTTTTTTGGCTTCGTACTCAAAAAGTTTCAAGATTTTCCGCTCCTTACTTTATGGTTTCTATTGTGACGTAGGATTTTGTGTCTTGTATGCCTTCAATTGAGGAAAGCCTCTTTAGAGTTTCGTCAAGTTTTTCTCTTTCTACAATTAATAGAGCGTCTACATCTCCAGCTATTCTGAAGGCTCCTTGAACCGTAAGTTCCTTTATTTTTTCGTATGCATAAATTCTCTTCAAAGGAGATACTTTAAGGAATATGAACGCTGGGCTTGAGAAAATTCCAAGAGCGTTTAATCCTTTCTCTGTTATATCTATAAAACCTCTTCCTGTGCGTATATAACCGATTTTTCTAAGCTTTCGCAGATGAACATTTAGGGCTTGTCTGCTTATGCCCAATTGCTTTGCAAGTTCCTCCTGTTTCACGTTTAGAGTGCACGTGCTTGAGAATTTGCCCTTTTCATAAAGAGTTTTCAGAATTTGTATTGGGCGTCTTGTAAGCGTTTCCAACGCGTTTCATCCTTTATGTATTTTTGTTAGGCTTATCTTTTACAATTATATGAGTTATTTAAGCATTTAGTAAACGTCAAAACGCTCTTGTACGTCATTTTCAAATTTAATTTTCGTAAGTAAAGTCTTAATTCTCTAATTAAAACCGTAACGTATTTATTTGTGGATAAAAAAGGTTATGGAGCCATCAAGAATGTAAAAACTAGGAGTGAGGCGGTACAAAATGTCAGAAAGCAACTCAGTGTTGATCGGAAATAAGCCAGTAATGAACTATGTACTGGCTTGCATAACCCTCTTTCACGGCGGAGCAAAAGAAGTGAATGTTAAGGCGAGAGGGAGGTCAATAAGCAGAGCAGTAGACGTCGTCGAAGTTGTTAGACGCCGATTCCTTCCAGATGTTAAAATCAAAAAAGTCGGCATTGGAACGGAGCAGATGGCACCCAGAGAAGAGGGTGGCACGCCTACAAACGTCAGCACAATCGAAATAACACTCGAGCGTTAGAGATATAGTTCCGCATAAAATTTCAGTGCTCCGCCGCCCCTCCTTTATTTGTGGAGGGCGCTTACCAAGGTGAAAACTGTACTATGTAACTTCTGTTTGAAAAGTGGTGTGCTGTGTCCAAAGTGTTCAGCTAAACTTAAATCTGGAGAAATCAGCGAATTAGACCTTAAAATTGCCCGTTTACTTCTATCATTAGAGGAAAAATACCCTTCTCTTCAAAATGTTTTTTTTCATAAGGCTGTTGAAGTTGACAAGACTTTGGCGGTGATTGTTGGCCCGGGGGATGTCCCACGTCTTCTAGGATATGGCGGGAAAATCATTAAAGCTTTGAGTGAAGAAACGGGTAAAAACATTCGTGTTCTGGAGTATGGGGCTGATGACAGAAAGTTTTTAGAGGATTTGTTTGCTCCCCTAAGCATAGTGACGATTAACACTATTTGGCTGCCTGATGGAACTACTGAAACAAGGGTTATCTTAAAGAAGAGACATGGAAAACAGTTGCCCTTTAATGTAAAGGCTTTAAAGGAAATTGCCAGTAAGGTTCGCAACATAACCCTTCGGGTGGAATTCACAGATTAAGCAGAGGACGGTGAAAGCTCGTATGAATTTAGACGCCATTGGCGATTGGCGAAGAACCCATTACTCTGCCGATGTTAAACCAGAAATGGACGGAGAAGAAGTTACACTTTTCGGCTGGATTCAAGAAGTCAGAGATTTAGGCGGGATACGCTTTATAATATTACAGGATAGAGAAGGAACAATCCAGATCACAGTCTCACGAAAAAATTCAAGCAAAGAAGTATTAGCAAAGTCAGAGATTTTGCAGAAACGGTATAGCGTAGGAGTCAAAGGCATCGTAAAAAAGACTGAAATAACGCCTAGAGGCGTCGAAATAATACCAAACGAGATTAAGATTTTCAGCACAGCAACTTCACAGTTGCCCATTGACATAACTGGAAAAACGCCTGCAAGCCTTGAAACTAGACTGGACGCTAGGGCGCTGGACCTCTGCCAAGAAGAGAATATAGCAATTTTCAAAGTTCAACACGTAGCCGTAGACGCTATAAGAGATTTTTTATTCGAAAGGGGCTTCGTAGAAGTGCATACTCCGCGCATAATTGCATCTGCAACCGAAGGTGGAGCCGCCCTCTTTTCTGTTAATTACTTTGACAGGAAAGCATTTTTGGCTCAGAGTCCACAATTATATAAGGAACAGCTCGTAATGAGTTTAGAACGCGTTTTCGAAGTTGGACCGTTTTTTAGGGCTGAAGAATCTCACACACGACGCCACTTGAGCGAGTTCGTGTCCATAGACATTGAACAGGCTTTCGCCGACGGCGAAGACGTGATGCAATTGCTAGAACAGCTAATGCAACATGTTTGCAAAACTGTTAATGAAAAATGCCGAAAGGAACTTTCTATACTAAAGCATAAAGTGGAGGTCCCTGAAATTCCATTCAAACGACTAACTTACGAAGAGGTTCTAAGAGAATTGAAGAGGGAAGGCGTCGAGGTCCCTTGGGGGGAGGATATACCAACACCATCATTAAGAAACCTCGGTAGGCTTCATCCACACTTTTACTTCATAACAGACTGGCCTAGACAAGCAAGAGCCTTCTATATCAAACCGAAAGACGACAATCCAGAATTATGTGAAGGCTTCGACTTGATGTGGCGCTGGATAGAACTTGTTTCAGGCGGGACAAGAATCGCCTCAAAAAAGCTTCTTATAGAAAGGTTAAAAGAGAAGGGGCTGAATCCCGAATCTTTCAAGTATCATCTTCAAGCGTTCGATTATGGAATGCCGCCCCACGCAGGCTGGGCTATTGGCTTAGAAAGGCTTACGATGATGTTGACGGGAAAGAAGAACATAAGGGAAGTTACACTTTATCCCAGAGACAAGTTTAGGCTTACGCCTTAAAACCTTCTAAGAAGAAACGTGTTGGATGAACTTTTCAGGTGTATATTGCAGTATCCCTCTAGCTTGATAAGCGAAGCCTCTGGCAACTAAAACCTTCAAAATCTTGTCTGGGCACAGATGCTTCTGTATTAAAAGTTCTAAGGCGTGGGTGTAATTGCGGTTAAGCTCCCTCACGGCCAGGATTTGCTGTTTATGAGACAAAACATAATCCTTACATTCAACTAAATAAGCCAAAGACATGTCAGATTTTACAGCCAAAACATCACAATGGTTTCTGCGAGTAAAAACAATGTAGCCTCTATTTCTAAAAGTCTGAGCAATCATATCCTCAAGTAGAGTCCCACTCATGTCAAGCGCTCCTTCAAAACTCTATACGGCGGATGATATTTTAGCTGTTTCTCCAAACCAGCAAATTAACAGCTTGATTCTTGTTAGTAAGGTTTAAATAAAGTATGGTTAATTTCGTAGTTAGCTCAACCAAGAAACGGATGGCAACAAATGTCAAGGGAGTTTCGGCACATACTCCGAATAATAGACACAGATGTAGACGGCACTCTAAAGGCTTCTTATGCGCTAACAAAAATCAAGGGGATAAGTTTCAACCTTGCAAACGCCATATTGAAAAAGGCGGGAATAGACCCAGATATTAGAGCGGGGTTTTTAACAGAATCGGAAGTCGAGAAGATAGAAGAAATTATTAAAGAACCTTCCAAGTATGAACTGCCAAGTTGGCTTTTCAATAGAAAGAAAGACCTTGAAACTGGGAAAGACACGCATTTAATCAGCGCAGACCTCGTTTTAAGAACAAAAATGGACATAGAGCAGATGAAGGAGATAAAATCATGGCGTGGATATCGTCACGCTTACGGTTTGAAGGTGCGGGGACAAAGGACCAAAACAACTGGGAGAGCTGGAAAAGCTCTCGGAGTCAAAAAGAAGGCAATTGTTAAGCCAGGGGCGGGAGCCGAGTAGTAATGGGAGACCCTAAAAAGCAAAGGAAGAAGTATGAAACTCCACGTTTTCCATGGCGAACAGACGTTCTGCAGGAAGAGCTTAGACTCCTAGGTCAGTACGGTTTAAGAAACAAGCATGAACTGTGGCGTCATGAGACAATGCTGTCAAAATTTAGGAGTATAGCCCGTTCACTGATTGGAAAGTCTCAAGATGAACGGGGAAAAATGGAGAAGGAACTGCTTTCTAAATTGAAAAAACTAGGAATTCTTCATGAAACTGCTGTTTTGGATGATGTTTTGGACTTAACCATCGAAGATGTCTTGGAAAGGCGACTTCAAACAATAGTTTTCCGCAAAGGCTTAGCTAAAACAATACATCAAGCCCGCCAACTCATAACCCACGGGCACATAGCCATAGGAAAACAGAAAGTTACAGTGCCGAGTTACCTTGTATCGAAGGATGAAGAAGACCAAATAGTATATGCTCCCAAAAGCGCTGTCGCAAATCCCAACCACCCCCTACGCCAAACCATAGCGGTTACAGCAACATCTAGCGCGAAATCAGGAAAGAAAGAGGTTGAAGAGAAAGAATGAGCAGCAAAAAAACCGACAAATGGGCCGTAGTCCACATTTACAGTTCATACAACAACACAATAGTTCACATAACAGACATTTCAGGAGCTGAAACAATCGCCAGAACATCTGGTGGAATGTTCGTTAAAGCCGACAGACTTGAGTCTTCACCGTACGCAGCAATGCGAGCAGCCACGGCAGCAGCAGAAATAGCCAAAGACAAGGGAATAACAGCAATACACATAAAAGTTAGAGCACCGGGAGGCTCAGGACCAAGAACACCGGGGCCTGGAGCACAAGCAGCTATAAGGGCATTAGCGAGAGCAGGGTTCCGCATAGAACGAATAGAAGAGGTTACCCCCATACCGCATGATGGCACTAGGAGACCCGGCGGCAGAAGAGGTAGAAGGGTCTAACAGCATCCTTCATTTTAATAGAAAAATTGAAATAATGCACTCGTGTTCTATTCCACGGCATACTCATTACCATATGACAACAATGGAGCGTCCAAGTTAGTGGAGATTAAAGTACTTGAGAAAGATGACAAAAATATTCGCCTACTCGTTCAAGGAGTTGATGTTCCATTCATGAACGCTTTAAGAAGGGCAATAATTTCTGAAGTCCCGGTGATGGCAATAGATGATGTTGTGATAATTGAAAATTCCTCCATACTTCAAGATGAAATTATAGCCCACAGGCTTGGCTTAATTCCGCTGAAAACAGACTTAGACGGCTATAACTTGCCGGAAGAATGCCCATGTAAAAGCGAGTTTGGATGTAACCTCTGCAGGGTTACACTTACACTTGATGTAGAAGCAAGGGAAGGCACTAGAACTGTTTATTCCGGAGACTTAACCTCAGAAAACCCCAACATAGTGCCAGTAAGCGATAAAATTCCAATAATAAAACTCGCCAAGGGACAAAGACTAAAGTTTGAAACCTACGCAAGGCTGGGCAGAGGCAAAAACCATGCAAAATGGCAACCGGTTTCGATGTGCGCATATAAATATTTCCCAAAAATAGAAATTTCCAGCGAAAAATGTAATGTTTGCGGGAAATGCGTAGAAATCTGCCCAAGAAGAGTTCTAGTTAAGAAGGAAAAAGGCATTGAAGTCCATGATTTGATGGCTTGCACCCTATGTAAAGACTGTGTAGACGCGTGCCCACAGGAACCCCCAGCCATAAGCATTGGTTGGGAAGAAAACACCTTCATATTTAGTTTAGAGTCCACAGGTGCACTGCCGCCGGAGAGAATAATCACAGAAGCCGTCAAAATACTGGACAAGCAAATGATGGAATTAGAAAATTATGTAAAGGGTGAAAAGGGTGAAGGAGACTAGGAAAACAAATCCGGAGCTTGTAAGGCTCATTCATTTTCTAAAAAAGCAAAGCAGAGAAAACAAGGCTAACATTTGGCGTGACATTGCAGAAGAACTGTCTAAGCCGAGGAGAAAAGGTATAATTGTAAACCTAAGCCGTTTAAACAGATATACGCAGAAAAACGAAACGGTGGTGGTTCCAGGCAAAGTTTTGGGCGCCGGCAAAATAGACCATTCAATAACCGTGGCAGCCTTCGCCTTTTCGGAAACGGCAAAAGAAAAGATAAAGGCTGTAAGGGGCAAGTGTCTGTCCCTTTTTGAGCTTGCCAAGAAAAACCCTAAGGGTTCAAACGTAAAGATAATCGGGTGAAGCAAATGCAGACAAACAAACAAGCCACAATAATAAATGCTGACGGCTTAATTCTCGGCAGAATGGCAAGCACAGTTGCCAAACGTCTGCTGAACGGAGAAGAAATTATTATTGTGAACGCGGAAAAGGCTGTGCTTTCGGGAAGGAGAAAAAGCAAGGTTATGGAAACTAAGGAATTTCTTGAAGTTGGATCTCCGGGAAAAGGCCCGTTTCACCATAGAAGACCAGACATGATAGTTAGAAGAACCGTTAGAGGCATGCTGCCCTACAAACAGCCAAAAGGAAAACAAGCATTTAAGAGACTTAAAGTGTTTATTGGAATTCCAGAAGAGTTTAAAGACAAAAAAATGGAAACCATAGTGGACGCTCAAGCTAAAAAGTTACCATGCCCCTACTTCACAATTGAAGAGTTTGCAAAGGAAATTGGATGGAGCTCTGGAGGATAAACATGACAACTAAAAAAGTTTTAGCAGTAAGTGGAAAAAGGAAGACAGCAACAGCTCGCGCCTTGATTAGACCCGGAATTGGAAGAATCCGCATAAATAGAACCCCCATAGAAATTTTTGAACCAGAAGTTGCGCGTGAAAAAATTTTGGAACCTCTCAAACAGGCTGGAGACGATGTTTGGAAACAGTTGGACATAGACGTAAAAGTTTATGGAGGAGGCTACATGAGCCAGGCGGAAGCCGCAAGAATGGCAATTGCAAGAGGACTGTGGGAATGGAACAAAAAAAGCCCACAGCTAAAAAGGATATTTATGGAATATGATAGAACATTGCTTGCTGGGGATCCAAGGCGAAAGGAACCAAAAAAGTTTGGTGGGCCCGGCGCGCGAGCTAGAGAACAGAAAAGCTATAGATGAAAAGAGGGAATAATGAATGATTATACCTGTAAGATGTTTCACGTGTGGTAAATTGATTGGAGATAAGTGGGAAGAGTTTGCTAGGAGAGTTAAGGCTGGGGAGGACGCGGGTGAGGTTTTGGACAGCCTAGGATTTAAGCGGTACTGTTGCAGGCGCATGTTGCTGTCGCATGTGGAAATAATCGATGAAGTCCTCCGCTTTTATGAAGAGGCTGAGAAAAGAAAAGAGGTTAGAACATATTATTAGGGAACGCGTTAGAAGTGAAAGCATGTCAACAGTTATTGAAGATATAATTGCTAGAAAAATTTTCCAAAGCCGAGGACAGGAAACAATAGAAGTCGACGTGATCACAACATCCGGGTTTGGCAGAGCATCCGCTCCAGCCGGAGAAAGCCGCGGCAGAGCTGAGGTGGTCTACTACCCGGAGGGAAGCGTGGATAAAGCCGTAGAAAAAGTTGAAGAGTTAATAGCTCCTGAATTGATAGGCTTGAACGCTGACTCTCAACATGAAATTGACAGAACACTTCACGAAATCGACGGCTCAAAGGACTTTAGGGTTATAGGTGGAAACACCGCATTCGCCATTTCCCTAGCCATTGCGGAGGCAGCCGCAAACTCTTACGGAATTCTTCTCTTCCAATATTTAGGAGGGCATATTGCTAACGAGCTTCCATACCCCCTTGGGAATGTAATAAGCGGCGGAAAACACACCCACGGGAAAACACCAGAATTCCAAGAATTTCTAGCCCTCCCCTACGAAGCTGAAAACTTCTTAGAGGCAGCCATTGCCAACGCCAAAATCCACAGCAAAGCCGCCGCTATGCTCAAAGAGGAAAACAAGCTTTTTAATGGTGGAAAAAGCGACGAAGGAGCATGGATTGCGAATATAACAGACTTAGATGCGTTTGAGATTCTAGCTGAGGCATGTGAAGAAGTTGGCAATGAGCTTGGATTTAAATGCGGCATGGGCATTGACATTGCGGCATCCTCGCTATGGAGCAGAAAAGAAAAAATTTATGATTACAGAAGGGAGGGGAAAAAACGCGATTCAGGAGAGCAGTTGGAGTACGTTTTGGAGCTTATAAAGAAGTATAATTTAGTTTATGTTGAAGACCCTTTCCATGAGGAAGATTTTGCAAGCTTTGCAGAACTCACAAAAAAGGTTAAGGGCTGTTTGATTTGCGGCGACGACTTGTTCGCAACAAACAGCGAGAGACTAAGTCGCGGAATAGAAAAAGGCGCAGCCAACGCCATCATAATAAAAGTGAACCAAGTGGGCACAATCACAGATGCTTTAGAAACCGTGGAACTAGCTAAAAGAAATGGGTACGTGCCTACAATGTCTCACCGTTCAGGCGACACATGCGACTGGCACATAGCCCATTTGGCTGTAGCCTTCAAATGCCCAATAATAAAAACGGGAATTGCTGAAGGGGCAAGGATTGCGAAGATAAACGAGTTAATAAGGATAGAAGAATTTCTGGAAGATAGAGCTAAGATGGCTGATCTTAGAAAGATTCTGGGGAGATAAAATGTCTGAGGATAAAGAACCAAAAGAGATGGAAGGCGGAAGTGACTCTGAAGAGGAAACCGCAGCGATTGCAGAAGAAGAGCTGTTAATGCAGCGAGACGCCCTATTATCCGCGGGCATACACATTGGAACACGCATGAAAACAGGAGACATGGAAAACTTCATTTACCGCGTTAGACCAGATGGCCTCTTCGTCTTGGACGTTAAAAAGACCGATGAGCGCATACGGGTAGCTGCAAAGTTTCTAGCTAGATTTGAACCAGCGAAAATTGCCGCAGCTGCCGCCAGACTATACGCGCAAGAACCAGTTAAAAAATTCTGTGAAGTAACAGGGGCAACCCCTGTAATCGGACGGTTCATCCCGGGTCTTTTGACAAATCCGCTTTATCCAAACCGCATTGAACCCGAAGTTTTAATAGTTTCTGACCCGAGGGCTGATTCCCAAGCTGTTAAGGAAGCTTCGGCGGCTGGCATACCAGTAGTTGCATTATGCAGTACAGACAACGAGTTTTCAGGTGTTGACCTAGTTATTCCGACAAACAATAAGGGCAGACGCGCCTTAGCTGTAATTTACTGGTTGCTGGCGAGACAGATTTTGAGGGAGAGGGGCGAACTGCCTCCAGACAAGGATTTACCCTTAACCATAGAGGACTTTGAAGCTAAAATCTCAAAGGAGGAGGAAACCTAACAAAATGGCGAAGGTTCGGCGTCCCACACAAGCCGGAGCCTTCTACGAGGGAAACGCTGAGTCCTTAAAAAGGCAAATTGAAAACTGTTTTCTCCACGAGTTTGGACCTGGAAAAATCCCAACAGTCGCTAAAACTGGTCTGAAGAAGGTTACTGGTTTAGTTTGTCCACATGCTGGTTACATGTTTTCTGGTCCAGTGGCAGCCCACGCCTATTACTCACTTGCTTGCGACGGCAGGCCGGATGTCGCCGTCATTTTTGGTCCAAACCACACTGGTTACGGCAGTGCTTTGGCGGTTATGAATGAGGGTTTTTGGCGTACTCCTTTGGGCGATGTGGAAGTTGACGGTGAAACAGCCAACCACATTGTTCGTGAATCGCGTATTGTTGATGTTGATGATTCTGCCCACCGTTTTGAACACTCAATTGAGGTTCAACTTCCGTTTCTCCAGTACCTTTATGGTTCAGAAATCAAAATAGTGCCGATCTGTTTTTTGATGCAAGATTTGTCTTCAGCTAAGGAAGTTGGGAAAGCTGTGGCTAAAGTTTTAGCCGGTAAGAACGCGGTGGTTATAGCCTCTTCTGACATGACGCATTATGAGCCGCAGAAAAGTGCGGAGAGGAAAGACAGAGCGGCTTTGGAAGCGGTTGAAGAAATGGATGAAGACAAATTCTACTCAACAATTGAAACGCAACGCATTACTGCTTGCGGCTACGGTCCAATAGCTGCTTTAATTACTGCTGCAAAACTTTTGGGGGCAAAAGAGGCAAAAGTGTTATGTTATAAGACAAGCGGAGATATAATTGGCGATTACTCAAGTGTTGTTGGGTATGCCGCTGTCTGCTTCAAAAAATAGTGGTGGATGATGGGTGTCATTGCCTCAGCCCCAGCAAAAGTGATACTTTTCGGAGAACACTTCGTTGTATACGGCGAACCAGCTATAGTGATCGCCATAGACAGAAGAGCCTACGCAACAGTTGAAAACCGCAGCGACAAAAAGCTTTACCTACGCTCAACAAACCTTAACTTGTCTGGATACTTTGACAACGGCAACTTCAAAGTTGAACATGGCGACTTCAAAGAAGCCATAATGAAGTTTGAACCAATCAAGCTAGCAGTAGAAAAAGTCATAGAAAAATGTGGAGAAAAGACAGGCTTAAACATTGAAATTAACTCAACAGTTCCCGTTGCCGCCGGTTTAGGGTCTTCCGCGGCTGTTGTAGCAGCGGTCATCAAGGCTGTCAGTGTCTTTTTAGGCGTAGAACTGTCGAAAGAGGAAGTTTTCCGCATAACTTTTCAATCTGAAAAAATAGTACATGGCTCCCCCTCAGGAATAGACCCAGCTATTTCAACCTTTGGCGGAACGCTTTTGTTTCAGATGGATACTGGTTTTAAACCCCTTGAAGTTGAGGCTGACATCCCATTGGTCATAGGCTACACTGGTGTGGAAAGGTCAACACGCATTCAAGTTGAAAAAGTGCGAGGTATTAGGGATAAGTATCCTCACGTTATAGAGCCTATGATGCACGCTGCGAGAGAGCTTGTTCTCAGAGCCATCGACGCCCTAAAAGACAACGATTTGGAAACTCTTGGGGAATTGATGAACATCAATCACGCGTTGCTTTATGGGCTAGGCGTCTCAGACGAGTCGTTAGAATGGCTTATAAGCGCAGCCCGAAAGGCTGGGGCTTTAGGCGCGAAATTGACGGGGGCTGGAGGAGGCGGATGTATGATTGCATTAACGAGAAGCGAGGACATTGAAAAAGTTGTGGAAGCCATTCAGAGAGCTGGAGGAAGACCATTTATAGCTAGGAAAACTGATGAAGGTGTTAGAGTTGAAACCGCTTAAACCAACAATTTTGAAAATCGGCGGCTCCGTAATAACGGACAAAAACGAAGAGATGAAGGCAAGAACAGAAGTAATGAACAGAATAGCCATAGAGATAAAGAAGGCAAATGTTCAAAACTTGATAATAGTGCATGGCGGCGGAAGCTTCGGTCATCCAGTAGCCCAAAAATACGCCATAAAGGACGGTTTCAAAGAGAGTGCACAGCGTATAGGATTTGCGGAAACGCACCACATAATGACTGTTCTTAACGGTTTATTTATGGACGCTTTGGTTTGGCAAGGAATTCCAGCGGTGAGCATAACGCCTTCATCATGCATGTTGACGGAAGGTGGAAGAATAAAATGTTTTGAGGACGCGCCGTTAAGAATGTTGCTAGACATGGGCTTTCTTCCAGTTCTATATGGCGATGCAGTCTTAGATACAAAGTTGGGCTTCACAATTCTTTCCGGCGACCAGCAAATTTCAACCATTGCTACAAGACTAAATGCGGAACGTATTATAATCGGCGTTGACGTAGACGGATTATATGACGATGACCCAAAAGTTAGAAAAGACACTAAAATGTTCAGTCACTTAACGTTAGAAGAGCTTAAGAGGCTTCAAAACAAAATAGGCAAGTCAACTGCTTGTGACGTTACCGGCGGAATGTTTGGTAAAATAGCTGAGCTTATGCCAGCAATAGAAAACGGAATTCCAGTGTCAATCGTCAACGCCTCTAAGCCAAACTACATTTATAAAGCTCTTAAAAAAGAAGAAGTTGAAGGCACACTTATAGAGAAGGAGTAATTTTGGCTAAAGAAACAGAAAGACGCAAGGAAGAGCATATTCGCATTTCCTTAAACCGAAATGTTCAAGCAAAAAAGGCTACAACAGGGTTTGAGGAAGTTCATCTAATCCACAAAGCTCTGCCCGAAATAGACAAACAAGAAATAGACTTATCAACAACAGTGCTTGGTCACAAATTCTCCGCGCCCATCATAGTGGGAGCAATAACAGGAGGAACAAAAGAGGCGACAAAAATAAACGCTGCAATAGCCGAAGCTGTTGAAAACTTGGGGCTTGGGATGGGAGTTGGAAGTCAACGCGCGGCAATAGAGGATAAGAGGCTTGATGAAACATTTGCGATAGCCAGAAAAAAGGCGCCGACAGCCTTCCTAATCGCAAACATTGGAGGTGTACAGCTCGCCAGAAGCTATGAAACAAAGGAAATCGAAAGAGCAATAGAAATGATTGATGCAGATGCTTTGGCAGTGCATTTAAACCCGTTGCAGGAAGCTATACAGCCTGAGGGACAAACAAACTTTAAAGGAGTGCTGGAAAAAATCAGCGGACTAGCCGAAAAGTTGGATGTTCCAATAATTGTGAAAGAAACGGGTGCTGGAATAGCTGCTGAAGAGGCAAAAAGGCTTGAGGATGCTGGAGTGAAGGCGATAGATGTGAGTGGAAGCGGAGGTACAAGCTTCGCTGCTGTGGAACACCACAGAGCAAAAGATAAAGAAAACAAGTTTCAAAGCATACTCGGCGAGGCTTTCTGGGATTGGGGCATCCCCACAGCCATAAGCGTTGTTGAGGTTTCTCAAACAGTAAAGATACCTGTTATCGCGTCTGGTGGATTACGCAGCGGCATAGACATGGCGAAAGCTTTAGCCTTGGGTGCAAGCTTAACAAGCCTTTCCCACCCTACACTGAAAGCTGCAGTTAAAGGAGCCGAAGAAACTGAAAACATGCTTTCATTATTAATTGAGGAACTAAGAAACACTATGTTTCTTATAGGCGCAAAATCTGTTAAGGATTTACAGAAAGCCCCAGTTGTGATAACTGGCAAAACCGCAGAGTGGCTGCGGGTTAGAGGCTTTAACATAGAAGATTACGCCAAAAGAAGGAGATGCTAGCTTTGGATATTGAAAAACTCCTCGAAGAAAAAGCCTCTTTAATTGACAAAATCATTGAAAAGTATATTCCTAGAAAAATTTCCAAAGAAGCAATTCTTTTCAAACTTAACCCGCCGAGATACGCCTACAACTTGGAAACGTTGAACAAAGCCGTAGCAGAGCCCATCTGGGAGTTCCTCGACAGAGGCGGAAAAAGGTGGCGCCCATCCCTATTTCTACTGGTCTGCGAGGCATTCGGCAAAAACCCAGATGACTTCTTGGACTTTGCCATAATTCCAGAAGTAATCCACAATGGAACATTAATCATAGACGACATAGAAGACTCTTCAGACTACCGCAGAGGAAAACCTTGCACATACAAAATATACGGTTTAGACACAGCCATAAATGCTGGAAATGCCATGTACTATCTACCGCTTCTGCCACTAATAAAAAACAAGGATAAAGTTCCGCCACAAAAACTGTGCAAAATCTACGAGATTTACGTGCAAGAAATGATTAACTTGAGTCTTGGACAAGCGATGGATATAACTTGGCATAGGGGCTTAGCAAATGCGGATGAAGTAAGCGAGGAAGATTATTTGCAGATGTGCGCTTACAAAACTGGAACTTTAGCCAGAATGGCTGCTAAAATGGCTGCTGTTTTAGCTGACGCCGCAATGGAACAAGTAGAGAAAATTGGTCATTTCGCCGAAAGCATAGGAGTAGCCTTTCAAATGCAAGACGACATCCTTGACTTGACGGGGGAAGAGTTTGCGGAAAAAAAGGGCGGGCGTGGAAAAGACATAACTGAGGGAAAAAGAACCCTAATAGTTATTCACACGCTAAAAGTTGCAGATTCCAAGGACAGGAAAAGGCTTATAGAGATACTTAACATGCACACTTCCGACCAAAGGCTGCGGGAGGAAGCCATAGCAATAATGGAGAAGTATGGCTCCATTGAATATGCGAGGCGTTTTGCAGCCAGAATTGTAGAGGAAAGCTGGAGAGAAGTTGAAAAAATTTTGCCAGCCTCCGAAGCAAAGGAAAAACTAAAAGCCTTCGCAGAGTTCTTGATTAAAAGGAAAATTTAAACACCCTTAAGAGTGTAAGCACTTGCCATTCGAAGAAGATGTTGAACTCAAAGAAATTATTCGAAAAAACGCTTTACTAAACGCTGTTAGGCATGATGGCAAAGCCCAAGCAGGCCCGGTTGTCGGAAAAATTTTAGCGGAAAAACCAGAGCTTAAAACAAAGGTCAGGGAACTGTCAGCCCTCATCAACAAAATAGTTGAAGAAGTCAACAAGTTAACGCTAAACGAACAGAGGAAAATCATCGAGGAAAAGTGGCCTGAAACCTTAACAAAAGAGGAGAAAACCGAAGAGGAAAAGCGTCTTCCACCCCTTCCAAACGTTGAAAGGTATGACAAAGTTGTAACGCGCTTCTCGCCCAATCCAGACTGCGTTCTGCATCTGGGCTCAGCAAGAGCCATAATATTATGCCACGAGTACGCAAGCATGTACAAGGGCAAGTTTATTCTTCGCTTTGAAGATACAGATCCAAAATTGAAGAGACCTGTTTTGGAGTTTTACGACCGTATTAGAGAGGATTTAGCGTGGCTTGGATGTAAGCCAGATGAGGAATTTATTCAAAGCGACAGGATCCACATATACTATGAGCACGCGGAAAAACTGTTGAAAGACGGAAACGCCTACGTATGCACATGCAAACCAGAGCTTTTCAGAAAGAAAATCCTAGCTAATCAACCTTGTAAATGTCGTAATTTATCATCAGAAGAACACCTTGCAAGATGGCAACGCATGCTTAAAGGCGACTATAAAGAAGGCGAGGCTGTCCTTCGGGTAAAAACTGATTTGAAACATCCGAACCCAGCGGTCAGAGACTGGCCAGCCCTAAGAGTAATAGACAGCGAAAAGTATCCACATCCACGAGTTGGAAGCAAATACCACGTATGGCCCCTATACAATTTCGCTTGCGGCATAGACGACCATCTCATGGGCATAACTCACATAATACGAGGAAAAGAACACCTCACAAACATGATCAGACAAGAGTACATGTACAAACATTTTGGTTGGAAGTATCCAGAAGCTATACACTACGGTAGATTAAAAATTACAGGTGCGTCCCTAAGCAAGTCAAAAATTGTTCAAGGGATTAGAGACGGAATATACAAGGATTGGGAGGACCCCAGACTAGCGACGTTCGCGGCTTTGAGGAGGAGGGGGATAACTCCTGACGCTATCAAAAGAATGATAATTGATGTTGGACCTAAAACCTCAGATGTTGTTTTAAGCTGGGAGAACCTGTACGCTTACAACCGTAAAATCCTCGATCCAGCAGTTGACAGATACTTCTTTGTGCAAGACCCAATAGAGTTGACTGTTAAGGGTGTTCCAAAGCCGTTTAATATAAAGCTGAATTTGCATCCGGAACATCCAGAGAGGGGTTTCAGAGAATACTTCATAAAGTCCAAAGAAGATGGCTCTATGAAGTTCTGGATTACGAGGAGAGATGCTGCCGACGCGAAAACTGAAGAGTTGGTGCGTCTCATGGAGCTTTTTAACGTAAAAATAGTAAATGTAAGCTCATATTCCGCCGAAGCACAATTTGTTAGTGAAGCCTACGAGGATGCGAAGAAAGCCAAAGCGAAGCTAATCCATTGGGTACCAGTTGGGGAAGACATGCCGTGTCAAGTTGTGATGCCAGATGCCACAACAGCCGAAGGGATAGCTGAAAACGCTTGCAAAAAATTAAAGCCAAACACCGTAATACAGTTTGAAAGATTCGGCTTCGCCAGAATTGATAAAGTTAACGGGAAATTAATAGCATACTACGCTCATAAATAATGGAAAAAGTCGTGAGAAAATGCGCAAGCAAGAGAAAATAATTATGTGGCCAGCCTACTTTGATTCGGCAAAAACTAGAGGGGAGGGCAGGCGCATTCCAAAAAGTTTGGCTGTGCCATCTCCAAAAATCACGGAGATTAGGGATGCTGCTGAGAAGCTTGGTTTAGAGTGTGAAGTCGTTTTGGATGTTGGCTATCCGAAGACGCCTTGGCTGAAAACTGGAATGCTTCTCGTAAGGAAAAGCGAGTCGAAAGACAAAACCATCAAAAAAATTGCGAAAACTCTTAAAATAATCCGAAGCACAGCGACCATTAAATGAAGACTAATCCCTTTCTTCCTTGCTTATCAAAACTGCGTTTATAACCCCGTTCTGTCCAGGACGGGATGTAACTCTAGCCAAACCCAAAGAAGTTTCTATCTCTGCGCCTTTGGTTATTACGCCTCTGCGGTCATAGTCGATGTTGGCTGGGTTTTTAACAATCCTTAAGATTTCGGTTTTGACTGTTTTTCCACTTTTAGGGTCTGTTACGCACGCGTATTTGTCGCTTAAAATTTTGATTTTCACGTTTCCGCCTCTGGTTTTTTCCGCTTTCCTTTTTGTCTCGCCTAATGTTGTTTCAACTGGGAATGAGCCTTCTTCAAATTTTCTTTTTCCTCTGTAGGGTCTTTTTCTGCCTCCTGAAGGCTTTTTCTTATGCAGGTCTCCGTGCCAAACTGACATTTCTATTTCACTTTCAACATGCTATATTGGTGTTCACTATCACAGTTATTTGGCATATAAACATATCTCCGTTTCAGGATTGAAAGTTTTCCTTCTTCGCAAAGTCTTCGAAGACATTTTTCAATTCTTTCTTCATTGTGGCAATGTCGTGGCTTAAACCGAAGTAGTCTGCGAAATATTCGGTTGTTCGAAGAACCGTTGACCGTCCACCTCTTTCGCTGGCAACAAGTCCCATCTCCTTCAACAGTTTAATATGCCCATAAGCGTGGTGACCCCGCACTTCAATAACCCGTTTTTGGGAAACTGGCTGTCTATAGGCTATGTAAGACAATGTTTTAAGCGGACCTATTGAAAGCAACGGTCTGTTGACGAGTTTCCTCACATGAGGTGTAAACTCGGCTTTCAACTGCAAAACATATCTTTCGTCTTTTAACTCTAAAATTTCGAGAGCCGTTTTTCTGCTTGCGTACTCGCGCATAAGCGTTTTTACAAGCTTCTTAACCTTATTTTTAGAGCGCGTCTTCAAAACAGAGCATAACTCGTTTATGTTTAGTGGGCGACCTGCAACGTATAAGGCGGCTTCCAACAGAACCAAATCGTGCTGGAGCCCCTCGTCAGGGTTAGGTGTCTGCTTTTCCACTTCTTGCAAGGCTAAAATCCCCGACTGTTATGTATATTTCTTCTGTTTCTTCATTTTGCCACAAGTTCACTTTCAAGTCTTGCGCCAAAAACAATAGGAGGATGAAGGTGCGGATGGCTTCCAGCCGCTCCATTCCCTTTATCAATGTTGAGAACTCTATTATCCCAGTACCCTTCACCCTCTCCACGAGAGAGTTGTAGAGCTTCTCCATCTGCAGTTCAATTTCCATCAAATACAATTCGAATTGCGGAAGAACCTCTGAGGGAGCAGGCAGTATGGGTTCTGAAACAGCCCTTTCGAGGCGCGACAGCTTTTCTCCCTTCAAAACGTCGTCCAGGACTTCTAGCAGCTGCCTTATAGTGGTTGATGTCAATTCGTGTCGTAACGGAAGAAAAAGAGGCGGCGGCAGAAATTCTTTAGGAGGCTTCGGCGGTGGCGGTGGTTCCTCGAGTTTGAGCAGAAGCTTTGACTTCATTAGGTATATAAGGGCTGAGGAATCCAAAGCTATGCCGGAAGCCCTAAAATCAATTTGTCCCATCCGTTCCATCTCGTCTAAAAACGACGCCAGTAAATAGGCAATGTTAATGTTCCATGGAGTAAGCCGCTCAAGCCTATGAAAATCAAAGAGAATGTTCCACGGTGGACGCAGGTAAAAAGGTTTCTTAGTGATTGTTGAGGAAACCGTCAGCTTTGAGGCACCTCCAAGAACTTTGCTGAAATTATGTTGGAGACGCCGTTCCGTTCATAAACCCCATAAACTTTCTGCGCCTTGTTTACGATTTCAGGTTTTAAAGTTATGACTATGAACTGGTTTTTCTCCGATTCTTCAAGCAAGAGATCGGCAAGTTTTGAAACGTGAAAAGCATCTAGGTGAGCGTCTATTTCGTCTAGAATATAGAAGGATGCTGGGCTGAAGTCTTTAATGGCGAAGATGAAGGCTACCGCAGCAACTGAACGTTCCCCTCCACTGGCTCCGCTCACAACTATGGAAGGCTTGTTTGGGAACTGAACAATCATTTCAATTCCGCCTTGGAAGGGTTCATCTGGGTTTTCAAGTTTCATGGTTGCATTTCCGCCTCCCGTAAGTTTTGAAAAGTATTTTCCAAGGTTTTGATTGATTTTTTCGAAGGCTTCTGTAAAAACCTTGCGCTTTTTTCGTTCAATTTCCTCCATAAAATTAACTATGGCTTGTTTTTCTCTTTCAAGCTCGTTTAGCCGCATGGAAAGTTCCTTATACCGTGAAATTTGCTCCGCATAATGGGAAAGGGCAAGCTGGTTCACCGCCCCAATCCTTTCAAGTTCAAACTGCATCATTTTAATGGAAGTTTCAGCTTCCTCAACCTGTTTCGTCGTTACTTCTAGGGGCTGTTCATAACCAAGCTGCCTAAGCCTACTTCGGCACTGTTCAAGCTGCAGAAGCGACGTTTGTATGCTGAGTTGAAGCTGATTGAATAAGCGGTCAGCCTGCTCGTATTCCGCATCGAGTTTGCGGAGTTCCTTATCTATTTCGTCTATTTGACTTGTAAACTTTTTCGCCTCTTCTTTCGCAGAAAAAACTGTTTTTGAAAGTTCAACACGGCTTTTTTCCAGTTCAGAAATTTCCTGTTTCAGTGACTCTCTTTCTTTAAGTGCATCCTCAACTTCCTTCTCCACATGCTTCAGCTGCTGTTCAACCTTTGAAAGCTGAATCTTCGCATTCTTATATCCAACTCTTAAAACGTTGTCAAACTGGGATTGAAGCGTTGAAATCTCTGTTTGGACAGCGCCAAGTTTCTGTCTTAAAGTGATTATTTCTTCTGCAAGCTTCTCCCTTTTCGCCTCCAATTCCTGAATGTGTCCTGGATCTGCCTTTCGTCTTAAGCTGATAAGTTCGCTTCGGAGTTTTCGTGTCTCCTTTTGGATTGAGCTGCCTTCTGCCCTTCGAAGCCACATCTGCGCTTTTTCATTTTCTATTTCGCTCTGAAAACGTTTAATGTAATTGTCTACTCGCTTTAAGTTCGCTTTAGTCCTCTTAATACTCCTCTTAACCCTCGCTATTTCTCTGTCCAATGTGGTTATGGCTTCTGAGAGACGAGTAATTTCCACGCGAGTTCTGTCTATTTCCTCCTCAAAAGTTGCCAAGTCCATGTCCCTTTGGGTAAGGTGCTGCTGAAGGGCTCTGACCGCTTCGTCGAGGCTTTTGATAGCTGCCTCGCTTGGTATAATTGCGGAGAAATCTATTGGAGCCCGATAATAGCCACTTTCGAAGGCTCCGCCTGCCTCGTACAAGTCTCCGTTCACGGTAACTACACGGTAACCCTCATTCGACAATGTGAATGCGGTTTTGTCGTCTGAAACTATTACTGTGTCGCCAAATACGAATTGAACAGCTGGCTCGTAAGATTTCTCGCATTTGACGAAGGCGGAAGCTGCTCCGCTGACGCCTTCTATTGAGGGAATTTTTAATGGTTTGGCGGTGGGCGTTCCTTGAAGCGGTATTATCTTTATTCTTCCAAGCTTCATTCTTCGTAAAGTTTCTACACAAGCGAAGGCAGCGTCAAAATCCTTGACTACGATGGCGTCGAGCCATCCAGCCGCAGCCACTTCCATAGCTCTTTCATAAGCTTTATCCATCTTGACTAGGTTGCGTAGTCTTCCGTAAACTCCTGGAATTACACCCAACTCGCCTAGTTCCTCTATGCTTCTTAGAGCCTTTTCTTCGGAAGCCACGGTTTCCGCGAGTTCTCTTTGTGTTTCAAATTCGATAACTGCTTCCCGAGCGGAATCAGCTATCTTACCTGCTTGGGCTATCTCTTTTTCGATGGCTTCTTTCTGAGCTATTCTCCTTTCGAGAAGTCTCTCAAGACTTTTAAGCTGAGATTTCTGCTCCTTCTGAACCTTTTCTAACTCAATAAATGACTTTTCCAGCTCCGAAAGCGTTGATGCGAACCTTTCTTTCCTATCATTTAAGTCTTTGAGCCTTCTTGCACGAAGTTTAATAGCTGTTTGGCTTTTTGCCTGTTCAGACCTTAATATCGCGAGCCGCCTATAGTTGTTTTCAAGTTGAAGTTCCATCTCACGGATTTTCTTGCTGTTTTCTCCAATATTTTCCCAGAGTAAAGCTGTTTCTCGTGCAAGAGCATCATGTTCGGACTGTTTTTGGTTTATCTGGTTTACAATCGCCTCGAACTCTTTTTTCAACTTCCTTATTTTTAGGCGGTTTTCACTGATTTCCTTTCTTATAGACTGATATTGTTGGAAGTTGTTTTCTCTAACACGTTTTAAGCCTTCGAGGCTTGCTTTACCAGAACTTATTTTCGTTGTCAACTCTGTAAGTTTGGATTTCAACTCGCCGATTCTAATTTGAACCTTTAAAACTTGGGAACCGCCCTCTTCAACTATCTCTGAGCTTAGCTTCCGCCATTCGCCTTCAATCGCCCTTCTCTTTGACCGATGTTCCTCGCGTAACTGCCTTAATTTTTCAACTTTCATTTTAATTTTGTCTGCTTGTGAGGAGTTTTCCTCCAACTTTCTCTGTATCTGCGCCATTTCATGCGAAATTTTTATGGATTCAAACTTTTTTATTTCATTGTGTATAAAATTGAACCTTAAAAGCTCGTTGCGCTCCCTCTCTAAATCATCTAGCCTTTTCTGAACTTCGTCTATTCTGCCCATAGCCGTGCGGATGGATATGTCTGCCATCCGAAGTTTTTCCTCAGCCTCAGCCTTTTCAGCGTCATACTGGGCGATCCCAATTAAGTCTTCAATTATTTTCCTACGCTCTGGAGGAGTTATATCGGTTAGGCGGGTTATCGTGCCTTGCGGGATAATGTTTTGGCTTGTGCTGCTTATACCCGCCATAGACAGAATTTCTAAAATGTATGCCCTGGAAATTCGTCTACCATTAAGCCTATAAACGCTTTGACCGTTTCTGTAAACCTCTCGCGAGACTGTGACTGTGCTTGTGTCAACGGGCATCCTGCCATCAGAGTTGTCAAACTGAATTATGACCTTAGCCATCTTCGCCTTTTCTAAACCAGCCTTCTCAGAACCGTGAAAAATGAGTTTAGCAGCGTTTTCTGCACGAAGCCTTCTCGTGCTTAACTCGCCAAGAGCGAACAAAACCGCGTCAACAATGTTTGTTTTCCCGCTTCCGTTTGGTCCAGTAATGGCTGTGAAGCCCTTATCCAAGACTACTTTAACGGTTTGCGGACCAAAGGATTTGAAGCCTTTAACCTCAATTTTTTTAATGTAGGGCATTCGGTTTGCGCCCTCACCCTTTCCTGGAACATTGCAACTATATTAACTTACATTATCTTCTCTAATTTTTAATAAAATTATTGTCTGGAGGAAGATTTTAACGGTTATGTAAACTTTCGACGCTATTTTGAGCCTTAATCTCCTATTTTATAGCTACTTTCTTAACAAATTCTTTTATGCGATTTTCTTCACCGTAAACAAGCAAATAACCATCACTTTGAACATTACATGAGAGGTTTAACTCTTCTGCAAGAGACTTCAGTCTTTCGATGGATAGTTCAGCGGAAGGCTTAACGCGAATCCACTTTTGCTCCCGCGGAAGCCCCGGAACAAACCTTACCTCTTCCTCTTCTTCAGCGAAAAGCGCTTTTCCAGCTTCATCAAGCCGCTTAAGCCACTCACTAATGTATTTGTCTCCAAAGTTCTTCGTTCCTTCAGAGATTAGGTAAGACTCAACGTTTCCGAGATACTCTTCTATTTTTTGAACCGTTTCTCCGTGCGTCGGGTCAGCCTTCAAGATTTTAATTAGCGTTTTCGCAGATTTTAAATCATCTATAATTTCTGTTGGAACTGTTAGCCCCTTTTTTCGAAAGTCGGTAATCATTTCTTCGAGAACTTTCCAGACGGCTGAATACCCCATTTCAATAGCCACCAGTTTAATAATGGTTAGGGTTCAGCATTATAAAGACGTTACTAGACGCATTTTATTGAACTTGTATCTAAACATAATCCACATTTTTCCGTGTCGACAAATGGGTCCATGGCTTTGTGCATCTTACATAAAAGCCCTTTAGCTCTTATCTTTCTGCAGATTTCGCAGAACGTTTTGATAAAGTCTTTGTAGGCTAGATTTTCTTTTGCTAGGGCGTTTGCTAGGTTTTCTATTTGCTCCATAATTTCTTGGTCTTTTTCTAGGTCAATTGCTTTTCCGCGAATTCTTCTTTGGTACAGGCTTATGGCTGGTTGACTTACGCCTAGTAGTTTTGCTGCTTCTGACTGTTTCAAGTTGTGTTTGACGGTTAGTTCCTTAGCTAGGAGGGCTCTGACTGGTGGGAGTAGGCATTTTACTGCTATTTCGCATGGTAGTGACATTTTGTTGTTCTCCGAAGGTATATTGTGTAGAAAGGCATAAATATACTTTATTACAATAGTAATATTAAATTGAGGTATAAACATGAGTTGGAGAAACATTGAAAAAATCTCGGAAAACGTTTACTGGGTCGGCGCCAGAGACTGGAACCGAAGAATTTTTGACGCATTAATCCCGTTACCGAAAGGAACAAGCTACAATGCTTACCTAATAATTGGCAAGGACAAAAAGGCGTTAATTGACACTGTTAACCCAGGCTTTGAAAAAGAGTTAGAGGAAAAAATACGTAAGCTTGTTGACCCAAGCGAAATTGACTATGTAGTGATGAACCACGCGGAGCCAGATCACGCTGGAGCCATACCATACATAATGGCTATGAATAAGAAAGCAAAGCTTGTAGCTACAAGCAAAGGCGCGCGGATGGCTCAAACATTCTACAAAGTGCCAGAGGAACGGATAATCGCTGTTAAAGACCAAGAAACCATAAGCCTAGGAGACAAAACTCTCCAGTTTATCGAAGCCCCAATGCTCCATTGGCCAGAGACAATGTTCACCTATTTAAGAGAAGACGGGATACTGTTTCCATGCGACTTTTTCGGGTCACATTTGGCGAAGGCGCTGTATGATGATGAGGTGGATGATTTGCTTGTCCACGCCCAACGCTATTGGGGCGAAATAATGATGCCTTTTAGGGTTATGGCTCAAAAAGCCCTAGAAAAAACAAAAGACTTAAAAATCAGTTTAATAGCTCCGAGCCACGGTCCAATTCACAGAAACCCAGAGCGCATCCTCACAGCCTATCGCAAGTGGGCGAATGGAGAAACTAAAAGGAAGGCAACAATAGTTTATGTGACGATGTGGAACAGCACAGAGAAGATGATACAGCCAATGGTGGAAACCCTAGCTTCAGAAGGCATAGAAGTGGCACTTTACAATCTTGTTTTAGCCGACGTTGGCGACATAGCAAAAGACCTGGTGGATTCTAAAGCCATTGTTTTGGGCGCACCAACAGTGTTGGGCGGCGCACACCCACTAGCCGTATACGCAACCTACCTAGTTAAGGCTTTGAAACCGCCGCTGAAATTTGGAGCAGTCTTAAGCTCTTATGGCTGGGGTGGAGGCGCCATAAAACATGTTCAAGAAATACTTGGACAGACGAAGATTGAAGTTGTTGGAGCTTTGGAAATAAATGGTCCGCCAATGGATAAGGATGTAACGCAAATAATTGAGTTGGGTAAAGCCCTTGCCAAGAAGATTAAAGAGGAAAAATGATGAGTGGAATAGACGAGAACAGAAAGAGAGTTTTGCGTGAAATCCTTTCGCAGTTGCATTCTGGGGTTTCGCCGCAAGAAGTTAAAGATAGGTTTAAGCAGTTTTTGGAAAGCGTTAGCGCGGAGGAAATTGCCCGCATCGAACAAGAACTCGTTAGAGAAGGATTGCCCCGAGAAGAAATTCAACGTTTATGCGATGTTCACTTAGCCGTTTTCAAGGAAGAGTTGGAAAAGCAAAGACCAGTTGCTAAGCAGGAAACGCCAATTAACATTCTTTTGGAAGAACATAAAATTCTTCAAAAGGTTTTAGAAAAACTTGGTCAAGTTGTGGATAAGGTTGTTAAAGCAGAAGATGCAAACAGCATAAGCAACGAAATATCGCAGCTTAAGGAAATAGCGACGGAACTTTTAGACGCGGAAAAACATTACTTGCGTGAAGAAAACGTGCTTTTTCCGCTTTTGGAGAAGCATGGAATAACAGAGCCTCCGGTAATTATGTGGATGGAACACAACCAGCTTAGGGAGAAAAAGAAGAAACTTCGTGAAACTGTTGAAAATTATGCCGCCTTGAACTTTCAGAATTTCAAAAAGCAGCTTGGAGAAACATCCAAATCCATTATTGCGGTTCTTTCAAGCCACATTTTCAAGGAGAACAACATACTCTTTCCAACAGCTCTCCGAGTATTCACAGAACAAGAGTGGCGGGACGCCCAGAAAGACTTTGACGAAATTGGATATTGTTGTTTTACACCGCAACATCTAATAGCTACATCAAAAGCAAAAGAAGAGGTTGAGGTTGCGCTTATGCCAGAAGGCGTATTGCAGTTTGAAACTGGAACTCTTTCAAAAGAGGAAATTGAAGCCCTATTGGACACGCTTCCAGTAGACATAACATTTGTAGACGCAAATGACACTGTCAAATACTTTAACAAGGCTGAAAAGAGAATTTTCGTGAGAACAAAAGCGGTTATTGGAAGAAAAGTGCAGTTGTGCCACCCGCAGAAGAGCGTCCACATAGTTAACAGAATCCTCGAAGCGTTCAAAAAAGGCGAGAAAGACGTGGCAGAATTCTGGATTCAAATGGGCAATAGCCTAGTCCACATCAGATACTTTGCGGTGAGAGACAAAAACGGGAAATATTTAGGAACCCTTGAAGTAACCCAAGACATAACAGACATCAAAAAAATTGAAGGAGAAAAAAGGCTTCTAGACTGGAAAGAATAACCAGCCAATGTCTGTTAGCTTCTTTTGTGCTTAGTGTAGATTAATGCTGTTGCCACTATGGCTATTGCCACTATTACTGATACGCTGATGGAGAGCATTTCTATTGGTAGGCTTGGCATTGGCAGCGGGTTTGACGATGATGCTTGCCAAATGTTTGTGCTTGTTGCTTTGAAAGTAGCTGACATAGAGCCTTGGGTTAAGGTTACTTCCACGATGATTCCTGTTTCCTTGTCCCAGCAGTAGCTGAACTGCATATCTCCTTGTGTTAAGCTTGCATAGACAACTGTTCTGCTTGCTCCGGCATAGGTTCCTGTTCTTTCGCCAGCAATGGTTACGCTGCTTCCTTCCACCGCTGGAATGGTATCGCCGTTCTTCGAGTTTGCTGGTATAAGCGCTTGGAAAGTAAGGTTTCCAGTGCCGCTTGCAACATCCCAGGTCATGGTTTCAGTCTGTTCTGCGCCATTGCTGAAGTGCGTTGTCACGCGTAATGTTGCAGTTGTTCCCACTACTGATAGGCACTCCACTTTAACCCATTGGATAAAATCGCTTGGCAAATTATTGCCCGAAACATAGTCGCATTTTATCCAGTCGCCTGCTTTAACGCCTAACTGCGCAGTAGCGTAAACTGAACCTAAACAGAGCAGAAAAAGGATGATAATTGTTCCCAGAGCAGCTGTTTTCTTCATGATGTTGCCTCCATTATCCTCGTCTCACAATTATTGCCGCTATCACAGATGCAACTGCTACGATGGCAACTGACAGTATTATCCACCAGTAACTCATGAAGCCCGTTAAGTCCACGCCGCCGATGCCACCGCCACCACCGCCTTGCAGATGCGCTGTTAACTCGTGGAAGCTGTGGTGATATTCCACGTAGATTTGAGCGTTGCTGCCGACTTGCGTTATTTGGAAGTCTATGGGCTGATTGTCCAATGTGACTTGGACGTTTGAAAGAGAACTTATCATATCTATGGGTATGGTTATGTTGGCTATGCCCGCAGTGCCGTCTGGGCCGCCTACAGAGATGCTTAAAGCCATGTTCGTAGAGTTGAAAACGACGCCAAGCACGGAGGAGTTTGTTGAAACATACATTGTCTTGTTTGACCATTGAAGCGTCATGCGAATCCAACCTTCAGGCAAAACAGAAATGAATGCATTTAATCCTGTTGCTGCAGCCTCAATACCGTCGCTTATGCCGTCGCCATCCGTATCCTTAATTGTTGGATCTGTTCGGAAAACTTTGATTTCAACGCCGTCGCTGAGTCCATCTCCATCAGTATCTGGATTTAATAGATTTAACGGGTAGGTTCCAACACCAGTCCGGTTTATGTTAAACTCGTACTCTTCCAAGTTGGTCAACCCGTCATTGTCATAGTCTTTGTAGAGGTCTGTAGGGTCCAGCGGGTTAAAGTATCCACAGAATATTTCTTCATGGTCAGATATGCCGTCTCCGTCGCTGTCTGGGTTGGGGGATATTGGAAGGCTTAAGTCTATAAGGTATGGAACGTCCCTGCTCAGCGGTTTAATGAAGGCGGCTATGGAGTCGTTGAGAGGTGACCATGTCCAACATTTGGCTCCATAAAAAATCGTGTGCTTGTTGCTTCCATCAACATTTACGGCTATTACGCTACTGTTAACCCAGTTTTGGTCGTTTATATACGGGTTATAAGTATACCTTTCTGTGTAATTAACTTCCGTATATGTTAGCATTGTTCCATTCGACATCCAATTTAGATACATTGCAACGCTATTTTCTGAAATATCGGCTATCTTGGTTAGGTTGGTTCCGTCAGAGTTAACGATCCAAACACCATCATATGTTGTGAAGGCTATTTTGTCGTTTGATGGCGAAAATCTAACGCTGAAAATCTGGTTGTCTGATCCCTCAAGCTCCAGAAACAGTGATCTCTCGCTTGTTTCTAGGTCGACTTTCCAGATGCGACTAAAATGGGTGTAGGGATACGAAGAATAGTTCTCTGCGAATTCTGTGCAGATTAATGTTGTGCCATCGCTTGACAAGTCAATGAATGTTGGGACGCATGAGGAGCTGCTATTAACGTAGGTTATAAGGGTTGGATTGGAGCCATTCAAGCTCATTGAATATATTAAGGAAGAAGGAGCAACTGCACCACTGACGTTAACATAGAATATTTTTGAGTCGTCCGGCGAAATAACAAGATTACCAATATAGCCCCACTGATTCCAAAACTCATGAATTGGCGACCAAGTGCTTGTGTTAAATACTGCAAAACGGTCAGAACAAGATATCAATAGTAGTTTTCCAGAAGGAGACCATGAGAGACTTATTGCGTCGATACCTCCGGAACTCCACATGATATGTCCATCTGCTGTTTGCCATATTTGAGGAGCAGGCCAATAAATTATTCTTGGATTAGCATTAACGGTAGGTTCGGCCGCGTTTGAAAGAGGGGTTCCGCAAAGTCCAAGCATTGTTGAGGCGAGGATGATGGTTATTGCGGTTAGAGGTTGTAGTCTAGTTCTTGACATTTTTTCACTCCCTTAACGTTATCGTGTTTATTACTATAGCAGATTTTAAAATCTTTTACGCCTACAAATTCCATATAACCAGTCTAAACAATCCATCATAATTCCAGCTAACTTTAAATCATAACTAAAATTAAAAGCCAAAATCACAGAAATGCACAAAAGAAAAAAAGAAATCATTTTTCTCTGGTTTTCGCACTGCGAAACTTTTCCTAACGGAAATTGGTATGCGTTACTTTTTAATTTGTTTATCCAGTATGGTGTCAAACAACTGTGCTATTTGCACGCCTGCTGGAAGCCCGAAAAGCAAGCCTTTAAGGCTAACTGCAATGTAATAAGCGATCGTAGAGTCAAGGTTTTTGGTTTCTTCCAGCCAACTGCGAAAGTTTTTGATTTCTCTTTCAACTTCATCAAGTAATTGTCTTTTGGTCGTAGATGTGGCTTTTTCAAAGTTTTCTCTGCTTTCTCTAATGGTATCCGCGATAGGTTTATGGCTATATTCCCTCGTATAATTCAAAGCTTCTTGGATAGCGCTCTTCGATATCATATGCTTCGAGTTCAGCCAGAAAATCATCTGTCTTGGACTGCATAAGCGAAATTTTCTAATCTCAGCAAATATGGCATTTATGAATTCTCTATCTAGATTCAACTTTCATGTATACCTTGTTTTAGCGTGCTCTCGCTCTCACCCTAGGCTCAAGCAAAGTCCAAAGCCACTCAACAAACTCTCCCAGATTTTTCGTCTGAATATAGACTTCTCCTGGACCCTCTATATTTACCACCAAGCCTTCTCCGCCGAGGATTGTTTCTTTTAATCCGCCGAACTTTGTGACTTTGTAGTTGCATGTGCTACTGAAAGCTACCAAGTGAAAATTGTCAACAATCATTGATTGGCCAGGCTGTAAGACATGCTTGTCTATGGCTCCAAAAGTGTTTATGAACAGCATTCCGTCGCCTGTAACCTTTATCATGAACAAACCTTGCCCAAACAAGCCTCTTGTGAAGCCTTCCCATTTAACGTCTAAATCCACGTTTTCCGTTGAAGCTACATAAGCGGCTTTCTGTATGACATAACCTTGATTTGGCTTGACTTCCAGTTTTTCAATGTCGCCTATTGGCGCAGAAACAAATGCGACCTCTCCAGCGCCGTTTCTCGCAGTGTATTCATTTACCCAAAAGGAT